>CAWFSB010000044.1:0-135613 GCA_963818355.1 uncultured Acidobacteriota bacterium
ACTGGAAGGCCGAGGATCAGTCGGGCCCCGTTCCGCTTCAGGTCGCTTTCGGGCGGTACCAGGCCATCCCGACCCGGGGAGGTGAAGCCGTGGTCACCCTTCGGTACCAGCCCGCCTGGCGCGCGTTCGCCTTGGGCCTGTTCGGGACAGGAGGGCTGGCCGTGCTGTGGCTGGCGCTCCGGCGGTGAGGCCGGCAAGTGTGTCGCATTTCACCAAGCCGCCGGCATGCGCCGTGCTATTCTCGACCCGCAGGCGGGTGAATGACCGGGAACCGGACACGACGTGGCACGATCAAGGCTTGACACTTCTAGACCACGGAGTTAGCATCCGGTGACTAAATAGGCGTAGGGGCGTGCTTTTTTTGGTTGAGCGATGAATGCCCGTTAGACTCGGAGAGCTGCTGCTGAAGGAGAACATGGTTTCCCCTCAGCAGCTCCAGGACGCCCTGAACCACGCGAAGCTGAGCGGGGGCAAGATCGGGAAGGCCTTCGTCAGCCTGGGGTTCGTCAAGGACGAAGAGATCACGAGCCTGCTCTCGCGCCAGTACGGCGTCCCGTCGATCAACCTCGATCACTTCGAGATCGACCCCGCCATCATCAAGATCATCCCCGCCGAGATCGCGCGCAAGTACCAGGTCCTGCCGCTCTCGCGCACCGGGGCCACGCTGACGATCGCCATGGCCGACCCGACGAACGTGTTCGCCATGGACGACATCAAGTTCATGACCGGCTACAACGTCGAGCCGGTCGTGGCCTCCGAGGCGGCCCTCGAGGACGCGATCGACAAGTACTACGGATCGAACCGCTCGCTGGAGCTGCGCCGCGAGAGCGGGCGGCGCGCCCGCCGGAGGCGGCTACGGGATCCCCGGCGGGGCGGCGGGGGGGAGCATCAAGGAGGTCCTCGACGGGCCGACTCTGAGCGTCGACGACATGGCCGCGATCGGCGGTCTCTCCGAGATCGACCTCGACTCGATGGGCGAGGCGGACGCGGACGTCGAGACGGTCAAGACCGACGACGACGAGATCGACCTCGGCAACCTCGCGAAGTCCGCCGACGCCGCGCCCGTCATCAAGCTCACGAACGTCCTGCTCGTGGACTCGCTCAAGCGCGGGGCCTCGGACATCCACATCGAGCCCTACGAGAAGGAGTTCCGGGTCCGGTTCCGCATCGACGGCATCCTCTACAACGTGATGGCGCTGCCCATGAAGCTGCGGGACCCGCTCATCTCCCGCGTCAAGATCATGGCGAAGCTCGACATCGCGGAGAAGCGGCTGCCCCAGGACGGGCGCATCAAGATCAAGATGAAGGTCGAGGACCGCAGCCGCGACCTCGACTTCCGCGTGTCGGTCCTGCCCACCCTCTGGGGCGAGAAGATCGTCATGCGGCTGCTGGACAAGTCGAAGCTCATGCTCGACATGACCAAGCTGGGCTTCGAGCCGCAGTCGCTCGAGCGGTTCAAGAACGCGATCTACAAGCCGTACGGGATCGTGCTGGTCACGGGGCCCACCGGCTCGGGCAAGACGAACACGCTCTACTCGGCGATCGCCGCGCTCAACAAGCCCGACACGAACATCATGACCGCGGAGGACCCGGTCGAGTTCAACCTGCCCGGCATCAACCAGGTCCAGATGAAGGAGCAGATCGGCCTCAACTTCGCCGCGGTCGCTGCGCTCCTTCCTGCGGCAGGACCCGAACATCATCCTGGTCGGCGAGATCCGCGACTACGAGACGGCCGAGATCGCGGTCAAGGCGGCCCTCACCGGGCACCTCGTGCTCTCGACGCTGCACACCAACGACGCGCCCTCCACCGTCATCGCGCCTGGTGAACATGGGCATCGAGCCCTTCCTGGTGGGCACCGCGGTGAACCTGATCCAGGCCCAGCGCCTCGTGCGCCGCGTCTGCTCGAAGTGCAAGTTCGACGAGACCGCCACCGTGCCGTCGAAGACGCTCATCGACATCGGCTTCACGCCCGAGCAGATCGGCACCTTCAAGGTCATGAAGGGCAAGGGCTGCCAGACCTGCAACGGCACCGGCTACAAGGGCCGCGTGGGCCTGTACGAGGTCATGGAGATCACCGACGGGATCCGCGACCTGATCATGGTCGGGGCCACCGCGGTCGAGATCAAGAGGAAGGCGCTCGAGGAGGGGATGCTCACCCTCCGCATGAGCGGCCTCGAGAAGATCAAGAACGGCGTGACCACCGTCGAGGAGGTCCTGCGCGAGACCGTTCTCTAGCGCCGGCCGTGACAAGGGGGTAGGGCGTGGCCGTCAGTCTTCACCAGCTGCTCAAGACGATGACGGAGATGGGTGGAACCGACCTCCACGTCACCACCAACTCCGCCCCGCAGATCCGCGTCGACGGCAAGCTGCGGCCGCTCGACCTGCCGCCGCTCTCCGCCGTCGAGACCAAGCAGCTCGCCTACAGCGTGCTCACCGACGCGCAGAAGCACCGGTTCGAGGAGAGCCTCGAGCTCGACTTCTGCTTCGGCATCAAGGGCCTCGCCCGCTTCCGCGCCAACGTCTTCATCGCAGCGCGGCGCGGTGGCGGCGCGTCTACCGCACCATCCCCTACGAGATCCGCGGCTTCAAGGACCTCGGGCTGCCCCCGGTCATCGCCACCATCTGCGACAAGCCGCGCGGGCTCGTCCTCGTCACCGGCCCCACCGGCTCCGGGCAAGTCCACCACGCTCGCCGCCATGCTCGACAAGATCAACTCCGAGCGCCACGAGCACATCCTGACGATCGAGGACCCGATCGAGTACCTCCACCAGCACAAGAAGTGCGTGGTGAACCAGCGCGAGGTGCACGCCGACACCCACTCCTTCGCGAACGCGCTCCGCTCCGCCCTGCGCGAGGACCCCGACGTGGTGCTCATCGGCGAGATGCGCGACCTCGAGACGATCGAGGCCGCGCTGCGCATCGCCGAGACGGGCCACCTCACCTTCGCCACCCTGCACACGAACTCGGCCGCCCAGACCATCAACCGCATCGTCGACGTGTTCCCCGCGCACCAGCAGTCGCAGGTCCGGGCGCAGCTGTCATTCGTGCTGGAGGGCATCATGTGCCAGTCCCTCCTCCCGCGCGCGAGCGGCACCGGGCGCGCGCTCGCCATGGAGATCCTCGTCCCCAACCCCGCCGTCCGCAACCTGATCCGCGAGGACAAGATCCACCAGATCTACTCGTCGATGCAGACCGGCCAGGAGAAGTACGGGATGCAGACGTTCAACCAGTCCCTGGCCAGCCTCTACTTCGCCAAGCAGATCTCGCTGCAGACCGCCCTCGGCATCAGCTCGAACCCCGAGGAGCTGCAGGACATGATCAATCGCGGCGCCGGCCTCGTCGACCCCACAGGCCGGGGGCCGTCCGCCCACGCGGCCGGCCGGCCGCTAGCTCCGGGAGGATAAGGTGCCTGCATTCGTCTGGAAGGGCAAGACGCGCGACGGGAAGGTCGTCTCCGGCGAGAAGGTCGCCGACAACAAGGAAGCGGTGATGGCGCTCCTGCGGCGCGACCAGATCCTGGTCGCGTCGGTCAAGGAGAAGGGGCGCGAGTTCGTCCTGCCGAAGTTCGGCGGCGGCGTGCCCTCGAAGGACCTCGCCATCTTCACCCGCCAGTTCTCGGTCATGATCGACGCCGGGCTCCCCCTCGTGCAGTGCCTCGAGATCCTGGGCAGCCAGCAGGAGAACAAGACCTTCGCCAAGGTGCTGCAGCAGACCCGCATGGACGTGGAGGCGGGCGCGAGCCTCGCCGACGCCATGCGCAAGCAGCCCAAGGCGTTCGACGACCTCTACACGAACATGATCGCGGCGGGGGAGGCGGGCGGCATCCTCGACACCATCCTGAAGCGGCTCGCCACCTACATCGAGAAGAACGTCAAGCTCAAGGCCCAGGTCAAGGGGGCGATGGTGTACCCGGTGGCGGTCATCTCGATCGCCGGCATCGTCATCACCGTCATCCTGTGGAAGGTCATTCCCACCTTCGCCGCGATGTTCGAGGGCCTGGGCGCCGAGCTGCCGCTCCCCACCCGGTTCGTGATCGCGCTCTCCAACTGGCTGGTCCGGCTGCTGCCGTTCATCGTGGTGGGAGGCGTCCTGCTGGTGGTCGCCTTCAGGCGGTACTACGCCACCCACTCCGGCCGCCGCGTCGTCGACGGGATCGGTGCTCAAGGCCCCGATCTTCGGCACCCTGATGCGCAAGATCGCGGTGGCCCGCTTCTGCCGCACCCTGTCCACCCTGATCTCCTCGGGCGTGCCCATTCTCGACGGGCTGGAGATCACGGCGAGGACCGCGGGCAACGCGATCGTCGAAGACGCCATCATGGCCGTGCGCAAGGGGGTCGAAGGCGGGCTCACCGTCGCCCAGCCGCTCAAGGAGAGCGGGGTCTTCCCGCCGATGGTCGTCCAGATGATCGGCGTCGGCGAGCAGACGGGCGCCCTCGACGCGATGCTGAGCAAGATCGCCGACTTCTACGAGGAGGAGGTGGACCAGGCGGTGGCCAACCTCCTGACCCTGATGGAGCCGGTGATGATCCTGTTCCTCGGCGTCTCGGTCGGCGGCATCATCGTCGCGATGTACCTGCCGCTCTTCGACCTCATCAGCAAGCTGTCGTGATGTCCCGCCCGGCGCCACGGCGCCGGGCGGATCGCCGATGAACATGCTTCACCGAGGCTCTGCGGCAGCGAGGACCGGAGCAGCGTGCATCCCCGGGGACGCCCGAGACGAGGATCACGGCTCAGATCCGCCCGCGCTTCGCGCGGGCGGCGCCTATGAACTTCGACCTCGAGGCACGCCTCAGGCGGTTGATGCTGTTCCGGGTGGTCATGGTGACCACCCTGCTGTTCATCGCCACCTACGTCGAGGCGGTCTCCGAGACGCTGCGCGAGGTCAACCCCCTCTACTTCGTGATCGGCGCCACGTACGCCCTCACCGTGGCGTACGGCCTCGCGCTGCGCTTCCTGCCCCGGCGGACGCCCCAGGTCTACGCCCAGGTGGCCGGGGACCTCCTGATCATCACGGCGCTCGTCCACGTCTCCGGGGGCGTGCGCACCGGCTTCCTGTTGCTGTACCCGCTCGCGGTGCTCTCCGCCACGATGCTCGTGCCGAAGCGGGGGGCGCTCACCGTGGCCGGGCTCGCCACCGTGCTCTACGGAGGGCTCCTGCTGGCCGTTCGCTCGGGGGTGCTCTCGCCGTACGGGCTGCGGGACGTGGTCGACCTGCCGACGAGGGCCCTGCTCTACTCGATCTTCGTCCTCGGCGTCGCCTGCGCCACGGTGGCGCTCCTCGGGACCTACCTCGCCGAGAGCCTGCGGCACGCGGGCAAGCAGCTGCAGGCGGCGGCGGTGGAGGTCGCGGACCTGCGGGAGCTCAACCAGGTGATCGTGGACAGCATCCAGAGCGGTCTCATGACCACCGACGCCGAGGGCCGGGTCCTGTACGTGAACCAGTTCGCCGAGGCGATCCTCGGGCGCTCGCCGGCCGGCCTCCGGGGCTCCGCCGTGCGCGCCGTGCTGGGCTCTCCCCTGCTCGGCCCGGCCGAGCTCGCCGCTCGCGCCGCCAGCCGGGCGCTGGCCCGCCTGGAGCTGTCCTACCGGCACCCGGACGGGCGGGTCCTCGAGCTGGGCGTCTCGGTCACTCCCCTCGCGACCCAGGAGGCTTCGCGGAGCGGCTACCTGGTCGTCTTCCAGGATCTCACCGAGATCCGGCGCCTCGAGCAGGAGGTTCGCACCAAGGAGAAGCTGGCGGCGGTGGGTGAGATGGCGGCGCAACTCGCCCACGAGATCCGCAACCCCCTGGGCTCGATCCGGGGATCGGCCCAGGTCCTGATCGCGGAACCGGCCATCGGCGAGGAGGAGGGGCGGCTGCTCTCCATCATCTCGCGGGAGTCGAAGCGCCTGTCGGACACCCTGAACCGCTTTCTCTACCAGGCCCGGGCGCCCGAGCGCCCCCGCGACCCGGTGGACCTGCGGCCGGTGCTGGAGTCGGCGGTGACCCTGCTCCGCAACGGTGCCGAGGTGGGACCGGGCCACGAGGTCCGCTTCGAGACGGACGACGGCCCCCACCTGTGCCTCGCCGACCCCGACCAGATCGCCCAGGTCTTCTGGAACCTGGCCCGAAACGCGCTCGAGGCCATGCCGGACGGCGGGCGGCTGGACGTGAGCCTGCGCCGCGTCGCCGGGGACGTCGTCCTGACCGTGCGGGACCAGGGCCGCGGCATGGGACGCGACGAGCAGCGCCGCCTGTTCGAGCCGCTCCCGGCGTCGAACCGGCTGGGCAGCGGTCTCGGCCTGGCCATCGTCTTCCAGATCGTCCGCCAGCACGGGGGCGACATCACCGTCCGCAGCGCGGCGGACCAGGGGACCCAGTTCGACGTCCGACTGCCCCTCGTGTCGGCCTCGGTGCCGGCGACGGCATGACGGCGCGATTGAAGCGAGCCGGCGCGCGGGGTAGCATCGCCGCCGGGAGAGCCTGGTGACCGAGGCGAAACGCATCCTCATCGTCGACGACGAGCAGTCGATGCGGGAGATGCTCGCGATCCTGCTCAAGAAGGAAGGGCTCGACGTGCGCTCGGCCGGGAGCCGGAGCGAGGCGGCGGACGCCCTGCGCCGGGGCCCCGTCGATCTCGTGCTCACCGACGTAAAGCTCCCGGACGGGGACGGCCTCGAGATCCTGAGGCACGTCAAGGCGGCCTCGCCCGAGACCGCGGTGGTGGTGATGACCGCCTACGGGACCACGGAGACGGCCGTGGCCGCGCGCAAGCTCGGGGCCGAGGCGTACATCCTCAAGCCCTTCGACGTGGACGAGCTGCGCATCGTCGTGCGCGACGCGCTCGCCAACCGGAGCCTGCGCGAGGAGAACGTCCGGCTCAAGCGCGAGGTCGGCCAGGCCTACGGCCTCGACCGCGTGATCGGGGTCTCGCAGGTCATGGCCTCGCTGTTCGAGATGGTGCGCGCCATCGCGCCGACCAGCTCCACGGTGCTCGTCACCGGCGAGAGCGGCACCGGCAAGGAGCTCGTCGCGAAGGCCATCCACGGGCTGTCCGGCCGCGCGGACGGGCCGTTCGTCACGATCAACTGCGGGGCCCTGCCCGACACGCTGCTCGAGAGCGAGCTCTTCGGCTACATGAAGGGGGCCTTCACCGACGCGCGGCAGAGCAAGAAGGGGCTCTTCGAGGCGGCGAGCGGGGGCAGCCTGTTCCTCGACGAGGTGGGGGAGACGTCCCTCCCGATGCAGGTGAAGCTCCTGCGGGCCCTGCAGGAGCGGCGGGTGCGGCGCCTGGGGGGCACCGACGAGATCGACGTGGACGTCCGGGTGATCGCGGCCACGAACGCCCCGCTCGAGACGCTCGTCGAGCAGAAGCGCTTTCGCGAAGACCTGTACTACCGCCTGCAGGTCATCCCGATAAGGACGCCTCCGCTGCGCGAGCGGCGCGAGGACATTCCCCTTCTCGCGGATCACTTCCTGGAGCGCTTCTCGCGGCAGATGGGCAAGCGGGTGGTGAAGATCTCCGAGGAAGCGATGTCGCTCCTGCAGGCCTTCTCGTGGCCCGGAAACGTCCGCCAGCTCGAGAACGTGATCGAGCGCGCGATCGCCCTCGAGACGACGGAGGCGGTGCTGCCGGAGCGGCTTCCCGACCCGATCCGCCGGCCGAGCCGCTCCGGGCCCCTGCCGGCGATCGGTGACGGCTTCGGGCTCGACGCCTACCTGCTCTCCGTCGAGGCGCGCCTGCTGACGGAGGCCCTCGACCGCGCACGAGGCGACCGGGCGGAGGCCGCCCGCCTCCTCGGGGTCTCGGCCCGTTCCCTGCGTTACCTGCTCGGAAAACACGGCGGAACGGCCGACAAGAATTGACCCCGCGACAATTTTTGTCACACCGGGACCCCGGCGGTCATCGATTCAACCATAATCCAATCAACAGATTATGTCTGCTTGCCTGCGGGCATGAGTCTTGCCACTCGACGAGTCGCCATGTTCGGACGATGGCGAAAGGAAAGGTTGAGCAGATGAAGAAGCAGAAGGGCTTCACCCTGATCGAGTTGCTGATCGTCGTGGCGATCATCGGCATCATCGCCGCGATCGCGATCCCGAGCCTCCTGCGGGCTCGCGTGTCGGCCAACGAGTCGGCCACCATCGGCGACGTCCGCACCGTGATCTCGGGCCAGGCCGCCTACCAGTCGGCCAACGGCGGTTGGTACGACGGCAACCTGAATTGCCTCTCCGCCCCGTCGGTGGGGTGCATCCCGAGCTACCCGACGAACGCGCCCACGTTCCTCGACAGCGCCATCGTGAGCCTGCTGCCGAAGTCGGGCTACTCGCGCAGCTTCCAGCCCGGGCCGGCGCCGATTCCGCTCAACGCGAACTCGTCGCCCACCCAGGTGGCGAGCTACGCGTACGTGGCCAGCCCCGTGAACCAGGGCCAGACGGGCGTCCGCGGGTTCGGTGGCGACTCGAGCGGCGTTCTGTGCTTCAGCCCGACCGGCGCTGCGCCCACCGCCGCCGCCGGCGCTCTCACCTTCAACGCCACCTGCATCGTGCTGCAGTAGTCACCGGCGATCGCTGGGGAACGGGCCCGGGGGGCGACCCCCGGGCCGTTTTCTTTGAGGGCGAAGCACGGCGGCTCGGCTGACGAGAATTGACCGAGTGACATTGTTTGTCGCCCTGGGCTCGGGGGCCCCTTCGACTAACTCCAATGGAATGATCAGATGGGGTCGCCGGCCCCGAAGGCACGCGACTTGCTGGTCCTGGGGTTAGCCACGCCCGGCCGGTGGCGAAAAAGGAAGAAGGTTGAACGAAATGAAGAAGCAGAAGGGTTTCACCCTGATCGAGCTGCTGATCGTCGTGGCGATCATCGGCATCATCGCCGCGATCGCGATCCCGAGCCTCCTGCGGGCGCGCGTGTCGGCCAACGAGTCGGCCACCATCGGCGACGTTCGCACCGTGATCTCGGGCCAGGCCGCCTACCAGTCGGCCAACGGCGGTTGGTACGACGGGAACATGAACTGCCTGTCCGCTCCGTCGGTGGGGTGCATCCCGAGCTACCCGACGAACGCGCCCACGTTCCTCGACAGCGCCATCGTGAGCCTGCTGCCGAAGTCGGGCTACTCGCGCAGCTTCCAGCCCGGGCCGGCACCGGTTCCGCTCAACGCCAACTCGTCGCCCACCCAGGTGGCGAGCTACGCGTACGTGGCCAGCCCCGTGAACCAGGGCCAGACGGGCGTCCGCGGGTTCGGTGGCGACGCGAGCGGCGTCCTGTGCTTCAGCCCGACCGGCGTCGCGCCCACCGCCGCCGCCGGCGCTCTCACCTTCAACGCCACCTGCATCGTGCTGCAGTAGTCACCGCCGATCGTTCGGGCGACACGGCCCGGGGGGCGACCCCCGGGCCGTCTTCTTTCAAGGGCAGCGTCCGGCACGAACAGCGTGACAGGAATTGGGTCGCGTGACATTATTTGTCATCCTGGGACTCCAGAATCCAATGTGTAACTGCAATGGATTGAATGGGTTGAGTGCGTGAATCGACCGGCACGGGATTTGCTGCTAGAGAAATCGCCATGGCTTGGACGATGGCGAAAGGAAAAGGTTGAGCAGATGAAGAAGCAGAAGGGCTTCACCCTGATCGAGTTGCTGATCGTCGTGGCGATCATCGGCATCATCGCCGCGATCGCGATCCCGAGCCTCCTGCGGGCTCGCGTGTCGGCCAACGAGTCGGCCACCATCGGCGATGTCCGCACCGTGATCTCGGGCCAGGCCGCCTACCAGTCGGCCAACGGCGGCTGGTACGACGGGAACATGAGATGTCTTTCCGCCCCGTCGGTGGGGTGCATCCCGAGCTACCCGACGAACGCGCCCACGTTCCTCGACAGCGCCATCGTGAGCCTGCTGCCGAAGTCGGGCTACTCGCGCAGCTTCCAGCCCGGGCCGGCGCCGATTCCGCTCAACGCGAACTCGTCGCCCACCCAGGTGGCGAGCTACGCGTACGTGGCCAGCCCCGTGAACCAGGGCCAGACGGGCGTCCGCGGGTTCGGTGGCGACTCGAGCGGCGTTCTGTGCTTCAGCCCGACCGGCGCTGCGCCCACCGCCGCCGCCGGCGCTCTCACCTTCAACGCCACCTGCATCGTGCTGCAGTAGTTACCGGCGATCGCTGGGGAACGGGCCCGGGGGGCGACCCCCGGGCCGTTTTCTTTCGGGGCGGCGTGCGGCTAGACTTCGCACCATGTCCATGCCTCTCGCCATCGTGACGAAGGGGCTGAGCAAGAGCTACCGGACCGGCCACATCATCCAGGGGCGGCGGCCCGCCCTGCAGGACCTCGATCTCGAGGTGGGGACGGGCGAGATCTTCGGCTACGTCGGGCCGAACGGCTCCGGCAAGACCACGACCCTCAAGCTGCTGATCGGCCTCTTGAAGCCCGACCGGGGAGACGCTCGAGTGCTGGGCGAGCCGCTCGCGTCGCGCTCGTGGCGCTTCCGCACCGGATACCTCCCGGAGCACCCCTACCTCTACGATTACCTGACGCCGGCCGAGTACCTGGAGTACGTGGGCCGCCTCTTCGGCCTGGCCGCCCCGCTGCGCCGCGAGCGAACCCGGTCGCTCCTGGCGCTGGTGGGGCTCGAGCGCTCCGCCGACCTCCCGCTCCGCCGCTTCTCCAAGGGAATGGTGCAGCGGGCCGGGCTCGCGCAGGCCCTGGTCAACGACCCCGAGCTGGTCATCCTCGACGAGCCGATGTCGGGCCTCGACCCGATCGGCCGGCGGCTCGTCCGCGACATCATCCTCGGCCTGCGCAAGGCGGGAAAGACCGTCTTCTTCTCGACCCACATCCTCTCCGACGCCGAGGCGCTGTGCGACCGCGTGGCGGTCCTGCGAGCCGGCCGCCTCCTCAAGGTCGGGGCGCTGGGCGACCTGCTCCGGATCGACGTTGCGCACATGGAGATGTTCGTGTCGGGCGTGGGACCGGACGCTCCCGGGCTCGGCTCGATGCGACGGGAGCAGGTCGGGGACCGGCTGCGCCTGGAGGTGGAGGAGCGCGAGCTCGGCCGGGCCGTGGCCGCCGTGGAGGCCGCGGGCGGCCGGGTCCTGTCGGTTCAGCCCGTGCGGCAGACGCTCGAGGACTACTTCTTCCACGAGATGGGGGCCGCCGGCGGGGGCGGGTCCTCGTGGGGGGAAGGATGAGCCGCCTCCTGGCCGTCGCCGCCAACACCTTCCGCGAGACGGTGCGGGAGCGTGTCCTCTACAACCTCGTCTTCTTCGCGATCCTGATGACGCTCTCGGGTTTGCTGCTCGGCCAGCTCTCGATCCGCCAGGACGAGAAGATCCTCAAGGACATCGGCCTCGCGGCCATGGACTTCTTCGGGGTGCTCATCGCGGTGTTCATGGGGACGGGGCTCGTGAGCAAGGAGATCGAGCGTCGCTCGCTCTACCCGCTCCTCGCCAAGCCGCTGACGCGGGGAGAGTTCTTCCTCGGAAAGTTCGCGGGGCTCGCGTTCACCCTGCTCGTGAACCTCGCCGTCATGACCGCGGGCCTCTCGCTCACGCTGCTGGCCACCGGCCGCCGGCCGGACCCGGGCTGCTCGCCGCGATCTATCCGATCCTGCTCGGCCTCCTGCTGGTCGTGGCCTTCGCGATGCTCTTCTCGACGCTCACCTCCTCCGCCATGGCGGCGGTCCTGACGGTCGGCGTGGCGGTGGCCGGCCGCTTCACCGACGTCGTGCGCAACATGAGGGAGGTCGCGCCCGGCACGCCGCCGTGGCTCTCCGAAGCCCTCTACAACCTGCTGCCCAACTTCCGCAACTTCGACTTCAAGGACCGCGTGGCCTATGGCGACGCCGTGGGGGGCGATGTCCTCGTCTGGGTGACGGTCTATGCCCTGGCCTGGATCGGCGTCGTCCTCGGGCTGGGCCTCGCGTCCTTCCGCGCCCGGGACTTCCAGTGACGCGCTGGCTCGCGCTCTTCCTGCTCCTGCTCGTCCCCCTGGCTCCCTGGAGCCAGCGGCAGATCGACCAGCGGGCCGGGGCGTTCCGGCCACAGGAGGAGGTCCTCTACCTGTGGTCGGGGCGGCAGGTGAAGCGCCTGTTTCCGGGCTTCGAGGCGCTGGCGGCGGACCTCTACTGGCTCCGCACCGTCCAGTACTTCGGAGGCCAGCGGGTCTTCGCCTCCGGCAAGCGGTTCGACCTGCTGCGGCCCCTCATCGAGATCACGACGACACTCGACCCGCGCCTCGAGATCGCCTATCGCTACGGGGCGATCTTCCTGAGCGAGGCCGCGCCTTTCGGGGCAGGCCGGCCCCGCGAGGGCGTCGACGTCCTGGCCGAGGGGGTGCGCAACCTCCCCGCCTCCTGGCGCCTGCGGCAGGACCTCGGTTTCTTCCACCACATCTACCTCAAGGACTCGCAGCGGGCCGCCGAGATCCTGCTCGAAGCGGCCGAGGTCCCGGGGGCGGCGTTCTGGCTGCGCACGATGGCGGCGGATCTCCTGGCGAAGGGGGGCGACCGGGCCGCGTCCCGCCGGATGTGGACGCAGATGTACGAGCAGGGGGAGGCCGGGATCATCCGGGAGAACGCGAGGCTCCGGCTTCAGATCCTCGACTCTCTCGACACGGCGGACCGCCTCTCGGAGCGGGTGGCCGAGTTCGAGAAGCGCCGCGGGCGCCGCCCCGCCCGCCTCGCGGACCTGCGCGAAGCGGGGCTGTGGGACGGGCCCCTGGTCGACGTGGGCGGTTCACCCTTCGGTATGATGAAAAGTCGGGACGCGTTTTCATCTCCCGCGACTCGCCGATGTGGCGGCCGGACTGAACCGATGGAGGAACGACGAATGAGACTGCCCCCCGCCCGCCGACGAGCGCTGGCGACACTCGCCGCCTTCATGCTCGCGGTCGCCGAGGCCGTGGCGCAGGCGGCGGCGCCCCCGGCCGCGCCGCCCGTGTCGCCATCGAAGGGCGACCTCGTCCCCGTGTTCGAGACGCTCGGGACGGACGGCAAGCCCGCGAAGGTGGACTTCCCGAAGGGCTCGAAGACCGTTCTCCTCTTCTTCCTGAGCGGCTGCCCGAGCTGCCACAAGATGATCCCGGAGTGGAACCGGGCCTACGAGCGTCGCTCCAAGGGCCTGAAGATCGTGGGCGTCATCATGGACCCGGACCAGGCCCCCCCGGCCTTCTTCTCGACGATGGCGATCAGCTTCCCGGTGCTGCGCTCGCCGGGCCGCGAGTTCCTGCGCACGCTGAACGTCAATCGCGCGCCCCTCACGCTGCGTGTCGGGGAGGGCGGGAAGATCGAGGACCTGGCGATGGGAGTCGTCGACCCCATCCGCCTGGGAGAGCTCTTCAAGCCCTGAGGGGGCTTCGCACCCCCGGGCCGCCTAGGCCCTGTCCCAGGTGAGGACCGCGCGGAGGGCCGTCAAGGGCGCGAGCGGCATGCGTCGCGCGGTCCGCGGCGACGAGCGCAGGCGCCGTCCCGGCGGGCAGCAGCGAGGCCGGCCGAAAGCCCAGGCTCAGCAGGTAGGCGAAGGCGTTCAGGCGCGCGACACGCGGCGGCCGGAGGCCGAGCTCGTTCCAGCGCTCGGCGGGCGTGTCGCGCACCATCCTCCAGGGCACGGCGGCGTCGCCGTCGAAGCTGTCCTTGCCGTGCGCCGGGAAGGGATCCCAGGGATCCACCGACAGGCGGCAGTCCTCCTGGTGGACGAATCGGTAGATCGGCCACGAGAAGGGCGTGATCCAGGGCTCGACGAGGGCGATGCCGCCCTCCGGGGCGAAGCACGCGCGCCGCCTCGCGGAAGAAGGCGGCGGGCGCGCGCGAGGTGGTGCAGCACGTCGAGCCCCACCACGGCGTCGATGCTGGCCGCGGCGAGGGGAAGCCGGCCCGCATCGGCGGCCAGCGTGTTCCAGGGCGCCGCGTGGAGGTCCGAAGCGATCCAGCGCAGGTCGGGCCGGCGCTCGCGGGCGGCCTCCCCCAGGAAGCCCGGCCCGGCCCCCACCTCGAGGACCCTCGCCCCGCGCGGGGCGGCGTCGAGGAGGGCCGAGAACCACGGCTCGTAGACGCGCGCGAGGACGGGCTTTGCGCCCCACAGCCGGCGGTGCTCGAGGAGGCGCTCGAGGCTCACCGGGCGCCGCCGCGTCCTCACAGGCACTTCAGCTTGCGCGCGGCGAAGCCGCTCATCTGCAGCAGCAGCCAGCCGTGGCGGAAGCGCGAGATGTTGGTCTCGCCGTACTGGCGCTCGTGGTAGCGCACCGCGAGGTCGACGATGCGGAGGTTGAGGCGCGAGGCGCCGAAGAGCAGGTCGAAGTCCCCGAAGGGGTCGAAGTCCCCGAAGTACGCCCGGTTCGCCGCGATGCGCTCGTAGTCCTCGCGCCAGAGGGCCTTCGTGCCGCACAGCGTGTCACGCACCTGCTGGCCGAGCAGCCACGAGAAGAGGATCGCGAAGGACTTGTTCGCGAGGAGGTTCAGGAAGCGCATCGCCTTGCCTTCCATCGGGTAGACGAGGCGCGAGCCGTTCACCATCTCGCACTTGCCCCGGGCGAGGGCGTCCACGAACTTCGGCACGTCGCCGGGGGCGACGCCCAGGTCCGAGTCGAGGATGAGCAGCACGTCGCCCCTCGCCTGCTCGAAGCCGAACCGGACGGCGTCGCCCTTGCCCTTCCCCGGCTGCTTGAAGAAGCGGAGGGGCTCCTGCGGTCGCTCGGCGATCACCTGCTGGATCACCGCCGCGGTGTCGTCGGTGGAGTTCCCCTCGACGAACAGGAACTCCGAGCCCGCCGGGAGCTCGGGCAGGCTCTCGACCAGCGGGCGGATGTGGCCCGCCTCGTTGCGGCAGGGGATGACCACGCTGACCGACGGTCTCGCCGGCCGCGCCGCCGCCTGGCGCCCGGGAGCGGGGCGGGCGATGATCCCGAACATCAGCGAGAACGCGTCGAGGAGCGGCAGGCGCCCGACGTAGCGGTTCGCGAGGTCGGCGAGGAGCGGGACCCCGATCGGGCAGACGATGTGCGCGTCGTCGCGCACCACCTCGAAGTCCGCCAGGGAGAGCATCGCCTTGATCTCCTCGGGCGGCAGCCAGGACTCGGGCGGCTGCCGGTACTTCATCCCCAGGAGCTCGGCGAGCCGCAGCCACGGCTGCCAGAGGCGGCTGTAGCTGTAGACGAGGACCCGCGTGCGGGAGTGGCTGACCGCGTGCAGCGCCTCGAGCGTGGCCTGCACGTCGGTGAGGTGCGTGACCACGTTGACGAGGAGGATCGTGTCGAAGGGGCCGTCCAGCCGCGACAGCAGGTCCCGGTCGGCGACAGTCGCCCTCGACGAAGCGGAGGGTCTCGCTCCCGAAGCGCTCTCGCGCGTCCCGGATCGCGGGAGCGGAGATGTCGATCCCGACCCCGCGCGACGGCCGCAGCGCCGCCAGCGTGTGCCCCGACCCGCACCCGAGGTCGAGGACGCGCTGGCCCTCCGGGACCCGCACGCGCAGGACTCGCGTCAGGTAGTCGTAGTAGTAGCGGTGGCTCCGGCGAGAGGCCTCGATGCCCTCGTGGTGATTCTCGTAGAACCGGCGGACCTCGTCCAGGATGCGGTCGACCGGCGGGCGCGGCTCCGGGGACTCACTCATTCGACTCCCTCAGGGCCGGCGCGCCCCGACCACCATCGAGCCCGCGATCTCGCCCAGGAGCGGCACGCGCTCGAGCGCGCGCCCGACGCGGTCGACGACGTCGCACAGGGCCGGCGGTGTCGCCGGGTGGAGGAAATCGAAGGGCTCGACCTCGGCCGCGGCGAAGCCCGCCGACTTCAGCGCGCGCGTCGCCGCGAAGCGAGAGAAGGCCATCTCGTCCGGGGAGACGCCGAAGTGCTTCCGCGTGAACCCCACGCGGAACATGACCGCGACCTGGGGGTTCAGGATGTTGGGCTCGGTGAACACGCACCGGCCGCCGGGGCGGAGAACCCGGAACACCTCGGCGAGGGCCCGGTCGAGATCGAGGTGGTGCAGGACGGAGCTGCCGTATACAGCGTCGAAGGACGAGGCGGCGTAGGGCATCTGCTCCGCGTTACCCCGGTGCAGCACCACGTTCGTGGCCCCCGCGAGACGCGTTCGGGCCCTCGCCAGAAGGTCAGCCGAGAGGTCGAGCCCAACGATCCGGGCTCCGGAGCGCGCCACCTTCTCCAGGAAGATGCCGGTGCCGCAGCCCAGCTCGAGAGCGAGCCGCCCGGGGGAGAGGCCGCCCCGCTCCACGAAGATGCGGGCCCGGCGGTCCGCTCGCCGGCGCCCGGCCGGGCTGTCCCAGTTCCAGATGACCTCGGCCCGCTCCGCGATCTCGCGGTGGTGCTCGATCTCCCTTTGCAGCCGCGACTCGCTCATTCGTGGGGCAGGTTAGCACGCCGCCCCGCGCCCGCCCAAGCGGCGCGGGGCGGCGCCGTGGGGACCCCTACGATGCCATGCAGCGTTGGCGCGGCGAGATCAAGGGGCCGGGGGGCACCATCCGATAGCGAGCAGGCTCGCGCCGAGAATCCGCGCCGTGGCCTCGCGCCGAGGGTGGTGCTCGTCCACGAAGTCCTCCGGCCGCGCTCCCGCCCGGCCCGGGTCGAAGGAGCCGAGGACGGGCAGACCTCGGGCCTGGGCCAGGGTTCGGAAGTAGGCCTCCGAGGCCACGAGCACCGGCGTTCGCTGGGACGAGCGCAACGGCGCATAGGTGTCGGGGTGGAGCGGAGGCAGCCAGAAGGCAACCGCCACGCCGTCGTGCTGGAGTCGCGCCACGAAGGCCTCCAGCAGGCGCTGTCGCTCCGGCAAGAGGGTCTTGGCCAGGAGGTGTGCCGATGGCCGCGCGGCCTCGGCCCGGGCGATCTGGCTCACCTCTTCGGGCGTGCGGCCCACCACCCGGGGACTCCACTCCACCGAGCCGTCGGGATGGATGAGGTTGCCGGCCACCGCCGCCGTCAGTCGGGGCTCGCCGCTCGCGGCGTCTCGCTTCCGATTGAACGCCGCCCAGCCGCCGGAAGCCAGCACCGAGAGTGACGCCTGGAAGTAGGCGGGGGAGACGATCTCCAGATAGCGCGCGCGGGCGCTTCGGGCCGGAGGGAGGGCTCCCCGCTCGCCGCCGGTACCGAGCCCGAGGCGCCACAGGCCGCGCTGCAACTCGGCGTCGAGGGCGACACTCGGGTTGCGGAGCGATGCGCTCAGCACCCAGGGGTCGAGGCCGATGAGCACGGTGCGGGGGCGAAGGCCCCGGTCTTCGAAGACCTGCTCCACCGCGACGTCGTCGTCGAGGGCCGCCGAGCTCACGCAGCCGTTCCAGAAGGTGCGGCCGGGGAAGCTGGCCGAGGACACGGTCAGGGAGCGGCTCGACCCCAGCGCCAGAACGTCCACCCCCCGGCGCAGGCCTTCGGCATGGCGCTTCTGCAGCAGCATCTCGTCGTAGGCAGAGGCCACGCGGACGTTTCGTCCCGCCAGCAGCTCCTCGGCCAGGCGGCGCTCCCGCTCGCTCGTGCCCAGGACGTTGCCCGGGTCCACCCGCACGTTGACTCCCACCACGAGGGCCGCCAGGGGCAGGAAGAGCAGCAGCCGCCGGCCGAGCCGTTTCAGGCCGGGCCCAGGCTCAGAACTGGAAGTAGATGAAGGGCGAGTCATCGAAGATCCCGAACACGAGGATGGCCACCAAGAGCACGTAGTAGCAGGGCCACCGGACCGCCCAGCTCTGCCGGGCCAGGAGCGACATGGGGTGGAGCTCGCCCGAGCCCCGCTCGACGAGGATGAGCAGGAGCACGAACAAGGCGGAAAGGGCCAGTTCCGGCCCGGTGATGGCCAAGGACGCGGCCAGCATCGCCGGCCCACCCGCGCCGAAGAGAGAACCCCAGCCTCGAAAGAGGCCCCGGTACACAGCGAAGGCGCTCGACAGGCTGTCAGCCCTGAACAGCACCCAGCCCACGTTCACGAGGACGAAGGTGCAGAGCGTGCGGCCCGCCGCGAGCAGTCCGGGGAAGCGCTCCGCCCTTGTGCGCGCGAGGGCCCGCCCGCGCAGGGCCGCGGTGAGGCGGGAGGCGATCAGGCAGCCGCCGTGAAAGGTCCCCCAGAGCACGAAGGTCCAGTTGGCGCCGTGCCAGAGGCCGCTCAAGAGGAAGACCGCGGCGAGATTGAGGACGGTGCGGGCCTCACCCTGCCGGCTTCCGCCCAGGGGTTGATAGACGTAGTCGCGGAACCATGTGGAGAGCGAGATGTGCCAGCGCTGCCAGAACTCGCGAATCGAGCGCGCGAGGTAGGGGGACCGGAAGTTCTCCATCAGCTCGATGCCCAACACGCGCGACGCGCCCACGGCCATGTCCGAGTAGCCCGAGAAGTCGCAGTAGATCTGGAAGGCGAAGAACACCGTGGCCAGGGCGAGGGCGGGGCCGCCCTGCAGGGTGGGGTCCGAGTACGCGCCGTCCACGGCTCGGGAGAGGCGGTCCGCGATCACCACCTTCTTGAACAGGCCGAAGGCCACGCGCCGCAGTCCGTCGGCGATCCGGGCTCCCTCGGCCGTGGTGGGCTCGCGAAGCTGGGGGATGAGGCGGCCCGCGCGCTCGATGGGCCCGGCGACGAGCTGGGGGAAGTAGGTCACGAACAGGATGAAGCGAGCGGGGTTCGTCTCCGGGCGCAGAGTGCCGCGGTACACGTCGAGGGCGTAGCTCACGGCCTGGAACGTGTAGAAGGAAATCCCGACCGGGAGCACGAGATCCAGAACGGGAAGTGGCGCGGAGTACCCCAGGCCGTTCCAGGACCGGGTGAAGAAGCCCGCGTACTTGAAGGTGAAGAGGATCCCGAAGTTGCCGGCCAGGGAGCAGAACAGGTACTTCCTGCGCTCGCGTCTCGTGGCACAGCCCCCCATCGCCCGCCCGGCGTAGTAGTCGATGAGGGTGGAGGCGAGCAGGAGGAGCACGTACTCCACGCGCCAGGCCATGTAGAAGCCCAGGCTCGCCAGGAGCAGAAGCACCCAGCGTGCACGGAAGGGCAGCAGGAAGTGGAGGAGCGCGACGGCGGGGAAGAAGGCGGCGAACTCGAACGAATTGAAGAGCACTCGACGGCATTATCGCAAAGGAGAGGCTTCCCTCCGTTTGCGCTCTCGAGGATCGAAGACGAGCCGCCTCCCCGAATGCCTCCGCACCTCGACTCGGCTACTGGTAGAACCAGTAGTGGAAGGCCGCGTAGCGGCCCGAGAGCGCGATCTCGGTCGTCCCGTCGGAGACGGCCTCGGCGGGCACGCGGAAGACGTGCTCGTTCCAGCCGGGCCGGTTGGGCAGCGCGAGGCGCGCCACCTCCCTCCCTCCCGCGCGCAGGAGAATCCCCATCTCGGGCACCTCGACCGGCGTCGACAGGCTTCCCTGCGCTCGCATCGCGTTCGCCGAGGCCGGTGTGCGCGAGCGAAGCACCACGACGAGGTCGCGCCCCGCGCGGGTGCGCACGCGGAACGACTCGCCCCCCACGATGAGCCGTCCGGCGTCGGCGAGCGTCGTCTCGCCCGCGGGCAGGGGCGCGGGGCCGATGCCCACCGAGCCGGCGAGGAGGACCTCGCCGAGGCGCGACTCGCAGCGGTAGCCGTGGGCCGCCTCGTCCCGCCCGTCGCAGACGTTCAGCCGGTCCACCTCCTGCAGCGCGCCGAGCGCGCCCCGCGCCTCGGCCAGGACCGGCTCGCGGCCGCGGTCGAGGAGGTCCCAGCGCGCGCGGAAGAGCAGCAGGTCGTCCCCCAGGTTCGCCGTCTCGAAGAGCGGGGGCCCGTCGGCGAGGGCGCCCAGGAGCTCCGACCCCTCGTGCCCGGAGCGGGTCAGCAGCAGGAACCCGGGCCGCGCGCTCGCGGGCAGGCGCTTCAGCGACTCGAAGACGCCGGCCTCGCGCTCGGCGGTCCGGTTGCCCACGAACTCCGGGCTCGTCACCCCGTGAAGGTTCAGGTTGCGGTGGCCGGTGAGGTACTCGACGCTGGTCGCGGCGTTCGCGATGGCGACGCCCGGCGGCAGGTTCGCCCGGATCCAGGCCGAAAGCGGTATCTCCCGCCGCCACGTCTCGCCGCCCATCTCCGCGTACACCGCGGCGAAGCGCGCCGTCGAGAGGAGCCCCAGCAGCAGGAAGAGCCCCGCTCCCGCGCGGAAGAGCCCCCGCTCGAGGGCCGGGTCCTCGCGCGCGAGGAGGCGGGTGGCGATCCCGAGACCGGCGGCGGTCAAGGCCAGCAGGCCGGGAAAGGCCCACATCAGGTAGCGATTGAAGTGGACGCCCATGAAGACGTTCGGCCCCACCAGCGCGAAGACGAGCGCGACGAGAGCGAGCCACAGCCGCACCGCGAAAGCTCAGCCCGGCCGGCGGCTTGACCGCCACGAGCAGGACGAAGACGAGGCCGAGCGGCGGGAAGAAGAAGGCCGCCTGCCCCTGCGAGAAGCCGATGGGCATCTCGGAGGGGTAGAGGCCGAGGAGCAGCCCGCGCAGCACGTCGACACCGTACTTGGAGGCGACGGCCACCGTCTCCACCGGGCCGAAGTTGGGCAGCAGCGACTTCTCGCCGACCGAGGTCGGGAGCCAGGAGCCGGTGAGCGCGCGCTGGAGGGCCAGGACGAGGAGCCCCGCGGCCACGGGAACCCAGGGCAGCAGCCGCTCGCGGCGCGACGCGGCGGGTGCGGGGCGGCCCAGGCTCGACGCACCCAGGACCACGGCCATGGGCAGGCCCTCGGGGCGGGCCAGCGCCACGAGCGTCCCCGCCACGGCGAGGCCGGTGGCGCTCCCGCCGCTCCACCAGGCGAGCCAGCGGTCGAGCAGCAGCAGGGCGAGGAAGAGGAAGAGGGCGATGTCCGAGCCGTAGAGGTAGCCCCAGACGACGGGACCACCCAGGGCGACGAGGCCGCCGGCGAGGAGCCCCTCGCGCGCACCCGCGAGGCGCCTCGCCACGCGCGCCGCGAGCGGGATCGAGGCGAGGTAGAGCCCCGCCCCGAGGAGGACGGCGAAGGCGATGAGCCCCTCGCCCCGCGCGCCGGCGGCGTGGGCGAGGGCGAGGATCGCGGTGTGGAGGAGGCTCGTGGCGCCGGTCGTCGGCGCCTCGCCGGCGTTGTACTGGAAGGGGTGGCCCTCGGCCATCGCCTTCGCGTACTGCGCGACGACGTAGAGGTCGCTCACCTGGGCCACGAAGTGGCCGCTCGTCGTCCACAGCAGGAGGCCGAGGAAGGCCGAGGCGACGGCCAGGCCCGAGCAGGAGGAGGGCTCGCACGGGCCGATAGTAGCCCAGGTCCTTCGACCGCGACGACCGCGACCAGCCTTGACTCGCGCCCGGCCGGGCCCCAAGATGCGCGCGAGGCATGCCCGCCCCCGACTGGACGCTCCTGCTGCGGACGCCGGCCTTCGAGACGACCGCCCTCCTGCTCGGGCTGGTGGTGGGCAGCTTCGCCAACGTCTGCATCCACCGGCTGCCCCGCCGCGAGTCGGTCGTCTCCCCGCCCTCGCGCTGCCCGGCCTGCGGCACGCTCATCCGGCCTCGCGACAACGTGCCGGTCCTGGGCTGGCTGCTGCTCCGCGGCCGCTGCCGCGCGTGCCGCGCCCCGATCTCCTGGCGCTACCCCGCGGTCGAGGCCGCGAACGGCCTCCTGTGGCTGGCGCTCGCCGCGCTCCGCGGCCCGCGGCCGCAGACCTTCGTGGCGATGGCCCTGGTCACGGCTCTCCTCGTCCTGGGCCTGATCGACCTCGACCACCAGATCCTGCCCGACGCGATCACGCTGCCGGGGATCGCGGCGGGACTCGCGGCGAGCTTCCTGCCGGGCTCGCGGGTGTCGCCGCTCGCCGCCGCCGCCGCGGCCGCGGGCGGCTGGCTGGCGTTCGCCGCCGTGGCCAAGGCGTACGAGCGCACGCGCGGGATCGAGGGCCTCGGGCAGGGGGACTGGAAGATGGCGGCGATGCTCGGGGCGTTTCTCGGCTGGCAGGGGATGCTGCTCACCGTGCTGCTCGCCTCGGTGGCGGGCACCGTGGTGGGGCTCGGCGCGGTCGCGCTGCGGGGCCGCGACATGCGGTACGCCCTGCCGCTCGGGACCTTCCTGGCGGCCGGCGGGCATCACCGTCGTCTTCTTCGGGGACAGCGATCCTGGCCTGGTACCGCGGGCTCCTCGGTGGCTGACCTGCGGCGCACGTCGCTCCGCCTCGGGCTGGGGCTGGCCCTCGCCGTGGTCGGCCTCTTCGAGGTCCTGTCGCTGCTGCAGGGCGTTCGCTCGGTCCGGCGGCTGCGCGCCCGCGTCGCGCACGATGCCGAAGCAGCGCGTCCAGGCCGCCCGGCCGAGGCTCGACGCCGCGCTCGCGGGCGGCGGCGCGCCGGCCTGGGACGCCGCCGCGACCGCTCGCCCTCTCCCTGGGCCTCGCGAACGAGGTCGACGTGCTGGACCCCGCGGGGCGCGTCGTCTTCTCGCGCCCCGTGACCGCGCCCGTGGCCAACGACCTCCGGCCGGACGAGCGGCAGCGCCTCGCCGCGGGCCGCCTGCTCAGCGTCGTGGTCCAGGAGGGCCCGGAGGTGCGGGCGCTCGTCTACCTCGGGCTGCCGGGCGACGGGCGGGGCGCGTCCTTTCGCCTGGCCTCGGCCGCGCCCGACCTCGAGGAGGAGCTGCGCGAGCGGCAGCAGGTCTTCCTGGGCCACCTGGCCTCGCTGACGGCGCTGGCCCTCGCGGCGGCCCTCGTCCTCCTGCCGCGCGAGGGCGAGCGACCCGCCCCGCCGGAGGGCGCGCTTCACGCCTACGAGCAGGCGATGGAGCAGCTGCGCGACCAGGGGGAGGAGATGAGCGCCCGCCACGAGGCGGAGCGGCGCCGGATGGAGGAGGCGATCCGCGAGAAGGAGGCCCTCGTCCGCGCCGGCGAGCTGACCGCGGGCATCGCCCACGAGGTGCGCAACGGCCTCGGCACCATCGTGGGCTACGCGCGGCTGCTGGAGCGCGCGTCCCTGCCGGAGGACCCCGCGGCCGCGGCCCGCGCGATCCGGGAGGAGTGCGAGACGCTGGAGACGGTCGTGCGCCGGTTCACCGACTTCGTCAAGCTCGAGCGGCTCCAGCTGGGCGAGACCGACCTGGCGCGGCTGCTCGCCCGCGTCGTGGCCCGCGAGCAGCGGGCCCGCGAGGAGGTGCGGACGCGGCTCGTCGGCCTCGACGCCCCGCTCGTCGTGCGGGCCGACGAGGAGCTGCTCGAGCGGGCGTTCGAGAACGTGGTCCGCAACGCCGTCGAGGCCGCGGCGGCCGGCGGCCGGCACGTCGAGGTGTCGGCACGGGAGAGCGCCGGGCAGGTCGAGGTCCGGATCGACGACGACGGCCCCGGTCTCGCCGCGGACCACCCCGGCGAGATCCGGCCCTTCTACACGACCCGGCCCGGGGGCCTCGGACTCGGCCTGCCGCTGGCCCGGAAGATCGTCCTGCTCCACGGCGGCTCGCTGGAGCTCGCCGGGCGGGCGCCCTCCGGGGCCAGGGTCGTCGTGCTCCTTCCCTCTGGCGGGCCTGAGTTCTGAACCGGGCGTTACGAAGGGTAGCACCGGACACTGGCGGGGGCGAAGGGGCGTGGAGAGACCGTCGCATCCATGCTGTTGAAAATAATCGATTTACAGGCAGACGCTCCGCATGGAACGTGGATTGCTAATACGGGAGGTGACATGGCAAACGACGCGCTCGTGCCCAGACGCCCCGACCGGGGGTTCAGCCTCGTCGAGATGCTCGTCGTCGTCGCGATCGTCGCGATCCTGGCGGCGGTGGCGTTCCCGAACATCGTCGGGTACATCCGCAACTACCGGATCAAGGGGGCGGCGCAGGAGGTGGCCGGCGAGCTGCAGGCGGCTCGCAGCAAGGCCATCATGACCAACACGAACAACGGGGTCTCCTTCGTCGTCGTCGACCGGGACAGCTACCGCTTCGTTCAGGAGGATCTGTCGGTCGCCGACACCACGCGGCTGAGCGGGCTGCGGACGCTGCCCCAGGGGGTGGTCTTCATGCCCTCGGCCCTCGCCGTTCGGGGGCCCACCCTGCGCTTCCTGCGGCTCGGCGGGTTCTGCAACCCCGCCGCGGGGGCGCCCTGCGCGGTCCCCGTCCCGGTGGCCGACCGCTCGCGGGCGAACGAAGCCCCGATGGTCGACGCCGCCACCGACAACGGGCTCTACATCGGGCGAGACCCCACTGGGGTCACGGAGATCCGCCTGCAGGAAACCGCGACCAACCTCCAGCGGACGGTGCGCATCGCGCCAGGCGGCCGCGTGCTGGCCCAGCCGTGAGGAATCGAAACATGAACGACACGAGTCGTGAGCGGAGCGGGGGCGGCGGCGAGGCCGGCTTCACCCTGGTCGAGGCCCTCGTCGCCGTCGTCGTGCTCGTCTTCGGGCTCATGGCGGTGACCAACCTGATGCTGGTCGCCGCGAGCTCGAACAGCGTCGCCAACCAGGGCACGGCGGCCGTCACCTCGGCCACCCGCGCCATGGACGCTCTGAAGGCCGTCACGTTCACCAACCTCACCGCAGGCGGAACCACCTTCGACGCCTCGGACGGGGGCAGGGACTGCAACGACCCCCTCCTCACGTTCAACGAGTGGCACTGCAGCGACACCGTCCAGGGTGTCGGCGTCATCCACACGCACTGGTGGATCACGGCCGACCGCCGACCTGCGCCTCCTGCACCTGCGCGTGCGCTCGGAAGGAACCGGGGCCCTCGCCGGCGCCCGCTCCCGCGCGGAGTTCACGACGTTCCGCTCCTGCACCAACTCGGACCCGACCACGGGCGGATGCCCGGGAGCCCCGTGATGCGACACGAACGCGGATTCAGCCTCGTCGAGCTGATGGTCGCCATGACCGTCACCCTCATCGTGAGCGGGGCCATCTACGGCCTTCTCACCTCCGGCGGAAATGCCTTCCGGCGCGAGCCCGAGCTCGCCGACCGGCAGCAGAACATCCGCACCGCCATGGACCTCGTGTCGCGCGACGTGTTCAACGCGGGGGCCGCGCTGCCGACCTTCGCCCAGGCGTTCACCCGCACCGACCCGGCCGGCGGCGCCTGTGTCGCCGGGCTCAACGGCTGCGGCGTCGCCGGCACGATGGGCCCGGCAGCGGCGGGGGCGCGCGGCGCGGGAGACGTCGAGGAGACGGACGTCCTCGAGATCGTCTCGACCGACGAGCGGTGCCCGCCCCTGACCCAGTGCTGCATCACGGCGGACTGCGCGACGACCACCCGCCCCAACGTCGCCGGCAACTTCGTGACCCGCGAAGCGATTCCGCAGTGCATGACCCTGCCCGGCCTCGCCCTGCTCACCGCGGTCACCGGCAACACCGCCAACGACTGGTTCGTGATCCAGCCGGCCTCGGCGACCGGGGGCGGCGGCGGACTGCGCGCCGGGCGGCAACCCCCGCAACGGGAACCTCACGCTCGCGGCGAGTCTCGCGGCCTGGCCCCCGGCGGCCGTCATCCAGAACCCCCCCTTCGTGAGCGGTCCGCCCCCCAACGCTCCGGTCGTCTTCGTGTATCGGGGGCGCATCGTCCGGTACCGGATCGCGCCGAGCGCCGACCCGCTGGACACCTCTCCGGCCCTGTGGCGGAGCGAGACCGGCCGGTACTCGACGGCCGGCGCCGTCGTGGCGGAACCGAACGCGGCCGGCTTCGCGCTCGCCGGCTCGCCGTGGGAGCTCGTGGCGCGGGGCATCGAGGACCTCCAGGTCGAGTACCAGGCCGACGCCGCCTGGGACAACCAGCCGCCCGTGGCGGTCGTCGGCGCCTGGAACTCGCTCGTCCGCCGGGTGCGCATCACGCTGTCCGCGCGCGCCAACGCGCCGAACCTGCAAGGCGCCAGCCGGGCCGCGGGCGTGGCGCAGAACTCCGTGAGGGGGCAGCTCTCCACGGTCATCACGCCGCGCGCCGCGTTCCAGGAGCTGCAGATGGGGAGCCAGATCCGATGAGGGTGAGAGCCATGGAGAACCAGAGTCTCGAGGGCCGGTCGGGTGAGCGGGGGTTCGCGCTCGTTCTCGCCATTCTCTCGCTGATGCTGCTGACGTTCCTGGGGTTGACGATGGCCACGACCACGTCCACCGAGCTCCAGATCGCCACCAACTACCGTTGGAGCCAGCAGGCCCTCTACAACGCCGAGGCGGGGCTGGAGGCGGCCCGCGTCGTCCTCAGCCGGACCGCCGACGTCACGAACCAGTGGACCCCCATCCTGCCGGCGGTGCGCACCAGCCCCGCTTCGTGGCTTCCGGGCGCCGCGCCCCTCCCGGTCGAGCCGGTCGTCGGCCGGGACTTCTACCGCTCCGACTGCGACCTGCGGGGCGGCATGGGGTACGGCCGCGTGCTCACCGAGGGAGCCCTCCGGTACGAGAACCAGTCGGTGTTCGACGGCCACGCGTTGAACGGCGCCTTCACCATCTGGGTCCGCCGCGCCCTGGTGGTGGACAACGCCGGGCAGTATTCGGACGACGGGACCCGGCAGGACGCCCTGATCGTGGTCGCCGAGGGCGTCGCGCCCTACACCGGCGCGGGCGACGCGTTCACGCGCGCCCGCCAGGCGGTGCGGGTCCTCGAGGCCCCCCTCACGCTGTCGCTCGCCGCCGTCGGCGACCCCTGTCTCGGAGCCTACCAGGGCCAGGAGGGCGGGTCGCCCATGGGTGAGAACTTCTACGGCGGCTGCGCGCCCGTCACCGCGGGCGCGACGGGCAGCCTGGCGCCCGCCTTCGGCGGAGCGGGCACCGGCGGGCTGACCTCGACGGGCGTCAGGTAGGTGGAACTCATGAGCAGCCAGGACCGGAACGGCGAAACCACGGATCGGAAGGAAGGGATGGTCATGAGCAGCCACGGCAACAGGCTCGGGACTCGGCTGGCAGCCTGGGGGGCCGCCCTCATCCTCGCGTTCGCCCTCGTGGGAGACCGCGGCCGGGCGGCGACGGTGCCGGCGCCCGTCTACGGCCAGGACCCCCTCGAAGTCCTCGAGCTGAAGGTCCGCCCCAACGTGATGATCGTGCTCGACACGTCGGGCTCGATGAAGTGGGGGGTCAAGGCACCTTCCAGCCCGAGCAACAACTACTACCCGCCGATGGGAGGGGACCACCCGCGGTCGAAGGTCTGGCAGGCGCGCAACGTCCTCAACCAGATCGTCCAGGACAACCAGGACCAGGTCAGCTTCCTCTTCGCCCAGTACGAGCAGACGAACGCGAACATCGTCATGCAGAACCGCACCGCCAGCACCTCGGCCACGCAGGACGCGAACCGCTTCATGTACTCCACCTACTCCTGCACGGGCGCGTGCCCCCAGACGGTGAGCGACGCGATGGCGAACGCGCCCCGGAACAACGGCCTCCTCGAATCGTCGACCATGACGTCCACCGAGCTCACCATCACGAACGACGCGGGTGGGAGCGGAGGACGGGGCCTGCAGTCGTGGCAGATGATCTACCCCGCCTGGAGCAAGCTCTACTTCGAGGAGAACGGCGGCCCCACGTGCACGGCCACGATCCCGGGGACCCTCCCGAAGTTCTACCCGAGGGGCGGGAACGCGGCCCCCCCGGCCACCGCCAGCACGCCGGCGAACCTCGCCTACGACCTCCAGCTCGCGATGAACGCCGCGAGCTGCACCGGGGCCAAGGCCAACACGTACAGCGTCTCCTACGACGGCACCAGTGGCCGCTTCTCGTTCTGGGCCGCGGGGCCGAAGACGTTCCGCCTCGGCACGGGAGCGCAGCAGATCAACGGTGCCCTGGGCTCGCTCGACACCGCCACCTGGGCGACCGCGAGCGTGGCGGGAGGCTCGGTCACTCTCGTGTTCACCACGGCCTCCACACCGGCACTGACCGCGGTCCAGAAGGGGACGAACGCCAACGGGGGCACGCGGATCACCACGTCCGCAGCTCACGGCGTCGTGGTCGGCGACACGTGCAGCATCACGGGCGCTTCACCCGCCACCATCAACACCGTGGCGGTACCGGTCACGTCCGTCACGGCGACCAGAATAACCATGAACCCCCCTCGCCTCGCCAGCGGGGCGACGGTGATCGCCGCCCCGCTCAATGCGGTCACGGTCACCTGTACGCACACGAGCGGGGCCGTCGCCGGCACGTCCGTCCGGTCCACGACGCCGTACACCCTGCTCTACCGGGCGAACACCGCCGCCAGCATCAACGCGGACTTCGACTCCGTCTGGACGGGCGTGACGTACAAGAACAACGAGACCGTCGGCTCGACCGCCACGACCATCTACACCGCCCGGGCGCAGCGCTTCTTCAACGGCGAGGTCATCCGCGTCCAGTCCGACGGCCAGGTCTGCGGCATGACCTTCCCCACGGCCGCCGAGCGGACGAACCCGCCGTCGTTCACGCTGCAGCAGGTGAACCCCAGCTGCGGCACGGACATCACGGGCGCGACCGCGACCTTCCGCTGGGGCGGCGCGTACTACGTGGACCAGGGCAGCGGCTCCTACTGCAACGGCATGGTCAACCGCGTGCAGCTCGTCCCCTGCGACCTCCGGGCGCCGGCGCCGACCCAGCTGAGCACGATCGCGCCCTGGCTCGCCAACGAGTTCCCCCTCGACGCGACCGGCATGCCCGACCCGGCGCCGATCAATCTCCTGACGAAGGCCGCGACCACCGGCTACACGGAGGCGCAGGACGGCACCTGGAATACGCTCAGCTACCCGCCGTTCATGGCCGGGGGAGTCAAGGGTTACGGCTCCACTCCGATCGCGGCCTCGATCCAGGACATCGACACGCTGTTCACCAACCTGTGGACCACCGGCCAGGCGGGCGCAGCCGTGATGGCGGGCCCGCCCCCGTACCAGATCAGCGCGATCTCGAGCCACACGAACCCGAAGGAGAAGACGATCCTCCTGTTCGTGACGGACGGCGCGGACACCTGTGCGGGCAGCGGCGACGGCGCGGCGCTCGTCGCGGCCAACGCCGCCAAGAACCTGTACCTGCCCGTGGTCAACTCGTGCAAGGACCCGGGCGACAGCATGGCCTCGACTCCGCCCTGCGCGGACGCCAACAACAACGGCGTCTCCGGCTTCAGCGAGCCCGCCTCGTCGGTGCAGACCTTCATGATCGGCTACGGCGACGGCGTCAACAGCGTGGCCGACGTCAACCGCCTGAACTGGATCTCGTGGGGTGGCAGCGGTGTCAACAAGGACTTCCCCGCCCAGGACACGGCGAACAACACCACGACCAACACCAACCTGAAGGCGTTCCGAGACCAGTGCTCGACCTGCCGCGACGCGTTCATCGCCCCCGACGCGGCCACGCTCCGCACGCAGCTGCAGGGGATCATCAACCAGGGCGCGCAGGACGGCGACTTCAACGCGCAGCAGTCGGTGACCGACACGGTCTTCGAGTACGTGAACCGGGCGGACGCCACCAAGTACGACGCCCGCAACGTCAAGCTGAGGTACCGGGCCCTCGTCCCGACCCAGTTCACCTCCAGCTTCTCGCTGCCCGGCTTCAACGGCCAGCTGCGCGCGTACCAGAACGACGGCGCCGGGAACGCGCTGCTCATGTGGAGCGCGGGGGACAAGCTGCGCACCCTGGTGACGAACGGCATGGCCGCCTGCAACACCGCGGCCCAGGGCGGTGCGATCGGTGAGTGCACCTTTGCCCTGCTGCACGCGGGCGCCACCGACGCCTCGATCGCCACGTCGTCCGCCGCGATCAAGCGGCGCGTCTACACCACCACCCGCAACGGCGTCTACACCTACACGGCCGCCGACCTGATGAACGCCAGCTGGGCGCCGCCGGAGCGGACGACCCTGTGGCCCCCGGCGAACGGTGTGACGCCGGCCAGCTTCACCACCCAGGGCAGCCTGGACGCGGCGTTCGGCCTGCCGCTCGACACCTCGACCACCCTCGCCGCGGACTTCACGGCTCTCCAGACCGCCTTCAGGGCGTGCCTCGGGACGAACCTGCCCGCGGGGTGCACCAGCGCATCGGCGCTCACCAAGATGCAGGCGGCGCGCCGGGAGGCCCGCGAGATCCTGCTGGCGTTCATGATGGGCGCGGAGCCGGCCCTGGGCGGGACCAGCATCAAGCGCGGGTCCTCGGGCGCGGCCCTGAACCAGATCCTCTACAAGGCGCGCTCCTGGGTGCTCGCCGACTCCGAGCTGGCGACGGTGGCCGTCGCCACGCCGCCCCTGCCGGCCGAGCCCAAGGCCTACGTCGAGGAGTACCAGCTGCTGACGAAGGGGCCGCGCAACGCCGCCGGAAAGAACACCGACACCGCCGGGCTCGAGCTCAAGCAGGGCTTCGGCCTGCGGACCCCCGACGACGACAACACCGCGGGCTCGGGCCCGCTGGCCATCGACACTCGCTCGGCGCTCAAGCCGGTGATGACGGTGGTCTTCGCCCCCGCCAACGACATGCTGCACGCCTTCCGGGCCGGGCCGTGCTACAGCCCGAGCACCACTCCCGCGAACTGCGTCGGCGCCTCTGCCTCCGAGAGCGGTGGCGAGGAGCTGTGGGGCTTCGTGCCCTTCGACATGCTGCACGCCGTTCGCCTTCGGGCGGCGAACCAGCCGCAGACGCGCGCCAACCACGTCTACATGCTCGCCCGGGGGATGCGCCTCACCGACGTCTTCGTTCCCGGCGCCATGACCAGCGTGAACATCGGCGGCATCACCGTCCCCTCGATGAGGGGGGTCTGGCGGCGGGTGATCTGGTTCGGGCGGGGCATCGGCGGCAAGTACCTCACCGCCCTCGACGTCACGGGGGTCGGCGCCTACACCACGGCCGCGATGAACACGCGCGGGCCGAACCCGCTGTGGAACCGGGGCAACCCGGACACCCAGAGCGGCCTCGCCACCGATACCAACCTCAACGGGACGGCCGCCGTCCCGGACCGCTACAAGAAGATGGGCGAGACCTGGTCTGTTCCCGTGATCGGCTGGGTGGACTCCAGCAACCCGATCTACGCCACGCCCCGCCGGCCCGCGGGGGTCGACTTCCCGCTGTTCGTGGGCTCCGGATACGGTGACACCAGTGGCTGCCCGGCGGACCCTGTGAAGGGCGGACCTTCTTCACGCTCGACGCTCTTTCCGGCGACGTGATCGCCTCGGTCGACGTCGAGCAGGCGGCCGCAGGATTCGGGCTCACGCGCTCGAGCCCGGCGGTCGCGCAGCCGACGCTCGTGGCGAACCCCGCCGGCTTCCAGCCCCAGATCTTCCAGAAGTTCAAGACCGTGCACCCCGCCGCGACCTACCTGGAGCGCGTCTACATCGCCGACACGCACGGCCGCGTGTGGAAGTTCCTCACCGCGGCTCCCGACGTGGCCATCCCCTTCGCGGACCTCGGGCAGGATCAGCCGGTCGGAACGGCGGCGGCGCTCAACGGCCTCCCGCTGTACAACGAGTCCACGGGGCAGACGAACCCGGTTCCCTACGTCCACGTCACCTCGGGGAACGACTCCCGGGCGCAGGGGCCGTTCAAGATCTTCGCCTTCCGCGACGACGGCGACAAGGTCTCGACCGCGACCGGGCCCTCGGTCACCGCCAACGAGGTCACCTCCTTCCCGCCGGCGGTCTCGCTCTACACCCGGACCTTCGACCCGGGCACTCCCCAGGCCGACTGCGGCTACACGGACGGAGGCGGTCTTCCGCGGCACCGTGCAGCCGGCGACCACCTACGAGGACCTGACGGTGTCACGGTTCGGCGACGACAGTCGGCCGGGTGTTCTTCGGCGGCACGCGGCTCAGCCTGCCCAACACGAAGTTCGCCCCGCCCACGCCGCTCGCCTGCGGCGCAGGGGACCTACCCCTGCCGGTCGCAGTTCGACTCGATCGTCTACGCGCTCGGCGACGGAGACCGGCGACGCCGCCTACGACCTCAACGCCGACCGGCGACGACGCCTACCGCATCTTCCGCGACAGCCGGCATCGTCGGCGATCAGCCATGCAGGCCGACCCCGACCCGGGCGCGCGGCGGAAGCCGCTTCAACGCTCGACGAGGGGCTGATCAAGGACCGTCCCGAAGCCGCCTCCGCCGCCCGGCGTGCCGCCCACGGCGACCACGGCCACCGCGAACGTGGTCTTCCAGAGCGCGAGGCGGGACAGCCGGCGCCGACGATCCGGTACGGCGTCGACGGTCTGCCAGTAGGCGCGGCGACGCCGAGGCGGTCAGGGGGTCCAGCCCACGGGGCTGGGCCCCTTGGCCTTTCGGGCGGGGAGGCGTCCCCGGGAGAGGTTGCCCCATCTCACTTCAGGCTTCACTCGAGGTTGCGACGGGTGTAACCTTTAGGTCATGAAGGCGAAGCAGGCGGTCGTCTGTCCGAAGTGCGGGGCCCTGAGCCGCCCGACCTGGGAGTTCTGCGCCCGCTGCAACGAGTCGCTCGAGGGTGCGGCTTCGGCGGAGAGGACCGGCCCCGCCGGCCGAAGAGGCGCGGCCCTGCGGCCTCGTCTCTCCCGGCGACCGCGATCGCCCTCGTCGCGGTCGTGGCTCTGGCGATCCTGGGCGCCTGCGGCCTGGCGCTACGCGTCGCAGGCCCCGCCGCCCGCCCAGCCGGACCCCAGCCTGTTCACGATCGCGACCCGGCCGCCCGAGCTGCCCGCCCCGGCGCTCCCCGACCGGGCCCGGGGCGGCCGACTACGAGGCCGGCCGGCGCCAGATGAACTCCGGCGACCTGACCGGGGCCGTGGCGCGCCTCGCCGCCGCCGTCGCGGCCGACCCCGGCAACGCCGAGTACCAGAGACGTCTACGCCCACGCGCTCGCGCGCAGCGGCGACCGCGAGGGGGCGCTCGCCGCCCACGCCGAGGCGGCCCGCCTCGACCCGCACTACCAGCTGCAGTACGCGCGGTCGCTCGACGTGGCCGGCCGGGGCGCCGAGGCGGCCCGCGCAGTACGAGGCGATCCTGGCCAGGAACCCCGACGCCACGACCGTGCAGGAGGACCTCGGCCGGCTGCTCTTCCGGACGGGGACTACGCGAAGGCCGCGTCGCACCTGCAGAACGCGGTGCAGAAGAGGCCGGACGACCCCGTGCTCGCAGCAGGAGCTGGCCTACTCGCTGGACCGCGCCGGCGACCGTGCCCAGGCCGCCGCCGCCTACCAGAAGGTCCTGAGGCAGGCGCCCCAGGCGGTGCTGGCCCGCGGCCTGCTCGCCGACAACCTCCTGGAGCAGGGCAAGAAGGCGGAGGCGCTGGCCGTGCTGCAGGAAGGCCTCAAGGCGACGCCCGACCGCGCCGTTGCTGCAGCGCCAGATGGGGAGCCGTTCTCGAGCGTTCCGGCCGGCCCGCCGAGGCGGCGGCCGCCTACCGGGCACGTACGCACGGCTGGCGCCCAACGCGCCGGACGCGAAAGCCATCGCGGACCGCGCCGCCCGGCTCTAGGCGCTGGGAGGGAAGCCATGACCGCTCGCCGGATCGCCATCCGTTCTCGCGCCTGCTGGCCCTCGCGGCTGCCCGCCGGGGCGGCCGCCCAGGGGCTGGGCGACACCGCCGCCCGCGAGCGGGCGAAGCGCGCGAAGCAGGCGCAAGGAAGAGCCGGAGGCCAGGGTCTTCACGAACGAGGACCTCGACGTGGGCCGGCCGCCCGGCGGCCAAGGGCCCCGGCGCGTCGGCCGCCGCGGCGGCCCCCTCGGCGCCTGCGCCCGAGGCCACGGGCGGTGGCGGGCCGAGGCCGCCCGCGGAGCCCGACAGCCTCGCCGAGGAGCAGCCCTACATCGAGGCGATCCGGTCGCGCCCAGGAGCAGCTGGCCTCGGCTCGAGGCCCGGATCCAGGAGCTGCAGCGCGAAGCTCAACCCGATGAGCAGCTCCTTCATCTACGGCGCCCAGGGCAGCAACAGCGCGAACGAGGAGGCCCAGGTGCGTGCGGAGCTGAGCCAGGCCGAGGCCCAGCTCCTCGCGGCGCGGCAGGCGGTCGCCGCCGCGAACGCAGAGCCTCCAGGACTTCCGACGGGCGGCGTCCTTCGTCTCCGCCGAGGTCTACTGACCCGGCCCGGGCCCTCCGTGGCCGACATCCTGATCGTCGAGGACAAGGAGTCGCTCCGCACCATGCTGCGGAAGACCCTCGAGTCGCGCGGCTACGCGGTCGAGGAGGCGGCGGACGCCTACGAGGCCCGGCGACGGCTCTCCGCTTTCCGCTACCTGGTCGTCCTCACCGACCTCAAGCTGCCCGCCGGCAGCGGCTTCGACGTCCTGCAGGCCGCGCGCGAGGCCGACCCCGAGACCCCGGTCGTGGTGATGACGGCCTTCGGGACGGTCGAGGAGGCGGTCCGCGCGATGAAGGAAGGGGCCGCCGACTTCCTCACGAAGCCGGTGGACACCGACCACCTGCTGCTCCTCCTCGACCGCGCGGTCGAGAAGCGCCGCATGGTCACCGAGCTCGTGCTCCTCAAGGAGGAGTACCAGCGGCGCTTCGGGCTGCCGCGCGTGCTCGGGGAGGACCCGGCGCTCAAGGAGGCGATGCTCGCCCTGCAGCGGGCGGCGGCGACCGACGCCACGGTGCTCCTCCTCGGGGAGAGCGGCACCGGCAAGGAGCTCATGAGCCGGGCGCTGCACCAGCTCTCCGCGCGGGCGAAGGGGCCCTTCGTCGCGATCAACTGCGCGGCCATCCCGGAGAACCTGCTCGAGAACGAGCTCTTCGGGCACGAGAAGGGCGCCTTCACCGGGGCCACGGGCCGCAAGGTGGGCAAGGCGGAGCTGGCGCACAAGGGCACGCTCTTCCTCGACGAGATCGGCGACCTGCCGCTGCCGCTGCAGGGCAAGATCCTGCGCCTCGTGCAGGAGCAGCCAGTTCGAGCGGGTGGGGGGGCTGCAGACGCTGAGCGTCGACGTGCGGGTGGTGGCCGCCACGAACCGCGACCTGCGGGAGCTCGTCGCGGAGAAGCTCTTCCGCGAGGACCTCTTCTTCCGCCTCTCCGTGATGCCGATCGAGATCCCGCCGCTGCGCCGGCGCCGGCGCGACGTGCCGCTGCTCGCCGAGGCGTTCCTGCAGCGGCTCGCCCGCGAGATGGGGCGAAAGGACCTGCGCCTCTCGGAGGAGGCCAAGCGCGCCCTCGTCGAGCACTCCTGGCCGGGGAACGTGCGCGAGCTGCAGAACTGCCTGGAGCGCGCGGCGATCCTCAGCGACGGGCCGGTGATCGAGCCGTCGGACCTGCGGCTCGACCCGCCGATGCGCGGCGGCCCCGCCCTCGGCGACGTCCTGGACCTGACCGGGCCGCTCGCCGAGGTGGTGAAGAGGGCCTCCGCGCGCGCCGAGGAGGAGGCGATCGCGCTCGCGGTGCGCGGGGCGGGAGGCGACCACGCCGTCGCCGCCGCGAGCCTCGGGGTCAGCGTCTCGACGCTGAACCGCCGCCTGCGCCAGGGCGAGGAGCCGGGGGGAGCCGCCAGCTCCTGATCACTCCTGCTTCTTCCACTTCGTCCGCTGGTTCGCGACGAGCGTCCGCTTGCGCAGCCGGATCGCCGTCGGCGTGACCTCCACCAGCTCGTCCTGCTCGATGAACTCGAGGGCCTGCTCCAGGCTCAGCTGGCGGCAGGGGGTGAGGCGGATGGCGTCGTCCGCGGTCGAGGCCCGCATGTTGGTGAGCTTCTTCTGCTTCGTGACGTTCACGTCCATGTCGTCGGGGCGCGCGTTCTCGCCGACGAGCATCCCCTCGTAGACCGCGACCCCGGGGCCCACGAACAGCTCGCCCCGGTCCTCCATGTGGGAGAGGGCGTAGGCCGTGGTGTCGCCGCTGCGGTCGGCCACGAGGACGCCGGTCTGGCGGCGGGGGATGACACCCTGCCACTCGACCCAGCCCTCGAGCAGGCTGTTCATGACCGCGGTGCCGCGGGTGTCGGTCAGCAGCTCGGTGCGGATGCCGATGAGGCCGCGGGTGGGGACCTGGAACTCCAGGCGCACGCGCCCCGAGCCGTGGTTCACCATCTTCGACATCTTCCCCTTGCGCAGGGCCATCTTCTCGAGCACGACCCCCATGTACGTCTCGGGCAGGTCGATGTTGAACAGCTCGAGCGGCTCCTTGCGGACGCCGTCCTCGACGTGGGTGATGACCTCGGGGTTCGAGATGCCGAGCTCGAAGCCCTCGCGGCGCATGGTCTCGATGAGGATGGCGAGCTGCAGCTCGCCGCGGCCGAGGACCTTCAGCGCCTCCGCAGACTCGGTGGGCTCGACCCGGATCGAGACGTTGGTGAGCAGCTCCTTCTCCAGCCGGTCCTTGATGTTGCGCGAGGTGACCCAGCGCCCGTCGCGGCCCGCGAAGGGCGAGGTGTTCACCGAGAAGACCATCGAGATCGTCGGCTCGTCGATGTGCAGGGCGGGGAGCGGCGCGGGGGCCTGGGCCGAGGTCACCGTCTCCCCGATCTGGATGCCGTCGAAGCCGGCCAGGGCCACGATCTCACCGCAGGCCGCCTCGGCCGCCTCGATGCGCTTGAGGCCGTCGAAGACGTGGAGGCTGGTGACCCGGGTCGTCTCCAGGCGCCCGTCACGCTTCGCCACCGCCACGGTGTCCCCGACGCGGACGCGGCCCGAGAAGAGACGCCCGATCGCGAGACGGCCAAGGTAGTCGCTGTAGTCGAGGTTGGCGATGAGCAGCTGGAGCACCCCGTCGGCCGAGCCCGGGGGGGCGGGGACGTGGTTGACCAGGGCCTCGAAGAGCGGCCGCAGGTCCTCGCCGGGGCCGTCGGCCGACGTCTTCGCGATGCCCGCCTTCGCGTTCGTGTAGAGCACGGGGAAGTCGAGCTGGTCCTCGGTGGCGTCGAGGTCGATGAAGAGGTCGTACACCTCGTTGAGGACCTCGCCGGCCCGGGCGTCCGCGCGGTCGATCTTGTTGATCACCACCACCGGGGGCAGCCGCGCCTCGAGCGCCTTGCGCAGCACGTAGCGGGTCTGGGGCAGCGGGCCCTCGGACGCGTCCACGAGCAGCAGCACGCCGTCCACCATCTTGAGGGCGCGCTCCACCTCGCCCCCGAAGTCCGCGTGGCCGGGGGTGTCCACGATGTTGATCTTGGTGTCGTGGTAGTGGATCGCGGTGTTCTTGGCCAGGATGGTGATGCCGCGCTCGCGCTCGAGATCGTTCGAGTCCATGATCCGCTCGCGGTGCTCCTGGTTGGCGCGGAACACCCCGCTCTGCTGGAGGAGGGCGTCGACCAGGGTGGTCTTACCGTGGTCGACGTGGGCGATGATGGCGACGTTTCGGAAGTTCATTTGAGCCCACCATCATATCCCAAGCCGAGGCGGCTATCGCCCTCGGGCGGCTTTGAAGTCGCCCGGCGTGTCGACGTCCACGAGGCAGTCGGGGCCCGCCGACACGTGAACGACGCGCTCCGGTTTCGCCGCGAGCACCGTCCGGGCGCCGCCGTCGAGAGGTGCCGAGCGCAGGGCCGGCCAGCACGAGCGCGCGAACCCGGCCGGGTGTCCCCGGCGGCCCTCGTGGCTGGGAACGGCGATCTCGGCGCCGCGGTTCAGCGTGGCCACGACGGCCTCGATCGTGGCGGGCGCCACGAAGGGGTTGTCCACCGGGTGGAGGAGGACGGCCTCGGCAGAGAGCGCCTCGGCGGCGTCGAGCCCCGCCCAGACCGAGGTCAGCATGCCCTCGCGCCAGCGGTCGTTGACCACCACCGTCACCTCCGCCGGAATCCCGGCCGCGCGGCGCACCCGTTCCGCCTCCGCCCCGAGCACCGCGACGACGGAGGCGATCCCCGGCCGCGCGAAGAGGCGGCAGGCGTGGGAGAGGAACGTGGATTCGCCGAGGGGCAGCAGCGCCTTGGGGCCCCCCATGCGCCGGCCCTCTCCCGCCGCCAGCACGATCGCCACGACGCGCATCGCGCCCATTGGACCACGGATGAGCCGCATGGATCAGGAGGCTCGTTGACGCCCTCCGAAACGCCCCCGTATGATGCCGGGGCGGACGAAAGGAGTCCCTCGTGCCCACCCGGATCGTCGTCATGGGAGCCGCCGGACGCGACTTCCACAACTTCAACACCGTCTTCCGCGAGGACCCCTCGAGCCGGGTCGTCGCCTTCACCGCGACCCAGATCCCGAACATCGACGGCCGCCGCTACCCGGCGGAGCTGGCGGGCCCGCTCTACCCCGAGGGCATCCCCATCCACCCCGAGTCGGACCTCCCGGGGCTCATCCGCGACCTCGCGGCCGACCAGGTGGTCTTCGCCTACAGCGACGTCTCGCACGAGACCGTCATGCACAAGGCCTCGCTCGTGCTCGCCTGCGGCGCCGACTTCCGGCTGATCGGGCCGAACGCCAGCATGCTGAAGGCGAAGGTGCCGGTGGTGTCGGTCTGCGCGGTGCGCACGGGCGCCGGCAAGAGCCAGACGACGCGCCGTGTGGCGAGCATCCTGCGCGCGAAGGGGAGGCGGGTCGTCTCCATCCGCCACCCCATGCCCTACGGGGACCTCGTCAAGCAGAAGGTGCAGCGCTTCGCGGCGATCGAGGACCTCGACCGGCACCAGTGCACGATCGAAGAGCGCGAGGAGTACGAGCCGCACATCGTGGCGGGCGGCATCATCTACGCCGGGGTGGACTACGGCGCCATCCTGGCGCAGGCGCAGGAGGAGGCCGACGTCATCCTCTGGGACGGCGGCAACAACGACCTGCCGTTCTACCGCTCGGACCTCGAGATCGTGGTGGCCGACCCGCACCGGCCGGGCCACGAGACGACCTACCACCCGGGCGAGACGAACCTGCGCCGGGCGCACGTGGTCGTGATCAACAAGATCGACTCCGCCGGCCCCGAGGGCATCGAGGCGGTGCGCCGCTCGATCCGGGAGCTCAACCCGGGGGCGGTGGTGGTGGACGCCGCCTCGCCTCTCTCCGTGGAAGGGGCCGAGCGGATCCGGGGCAAGCGCGTCCTCGCGGTCGAGGACGGGCCCACCCTGACCCACGGCGGGATGAAGTACGGCGCCGGCGTCCTCGCCGCCATCCGCCACGGGGCGGCCGAGATCGTGGACCCTCGCCCCTACACGGTCGGGACCATCACGAAGACGTTCGAGAGCTACCCCGGCATCGGCACCCTGCTGCCGGCGATGGGCTACGGCGGGGAGCAGGTGAAGGATCTCGAGACGACGATCGCCCGGACGCCGTGCGACGTCGTGCTGGTGGCCACCCCCATCGACCTGCGCCGCGTCATCGAGATCCAGAAGCCCGCCCTGCGCGTGGGCTACGAGCTGCAGGAGATCGGCAAGCCCGACCTCGCGGACGTGCTCGCGCGGTTCTGAAGGAGCCCCATGGCCCAGAGTCACTTCCTCTCGCTCAAGGACTGGTCCCGCGAGGAGATCGAGCTGCTCTTCGAGGAGGCGGCGGCGATCAAGGCGAACCCGGAGGGCTACGCCACCGCCCTCGCCGGCAAGTCGCTCGCGATGATCTTCCAGAAGCCCTCCACGAGGACCCGCGTGTCGTTCGAGGCGGGGATGTTCCAGCTCGGGGGACAGGCGCTCTTCCTGGGCGCCTCCGACATCCAGCTCCACCGCGGCGAGACGATCGCGGACACCGCCCAGGTGCTCTCGCGCTACGTTCACGGGATCATGGCGCGGGTCTTCGCCCACCAGGACATCCTCGACCTCGCCCGGCACGGCTCGGTGCCGGTCATCAACGGGCTCTCCGACCTCCTGCACCCCTGCCAGGCGCTGGCCGACTACTTCACGCTGCGCGAGCGGCGCGGCGAGCTCACCGGCCTGAAGATGGCCTACGTCGGCGACGGCAACAACGTGGCCCACGAGCTGATGTACGGCGCGGTGAAGCTCGGGATGCAGTTCAGCATCGGCTGCCCCGCCGGGTACGGGCCGAACCCCCTCGTCTACAAGAGCGCGGTGCGCGAGGCGCAGAAGGCGGGCTCGCCCCTGCCCGAGGTGACCTCCGACCCGCTGGAGGCGGTGTCGGGGGCCGACGTCGTCTACACCGACGTGTGGACCTCGATGGGGCAGGAGACGGAGTCGAAGAAGCGGCTCGCCGACTTCCACGGCTTCCAGGTCACGCCGAAGATGATGACGGCGGCGGGGGCGGAGGCGGTCTTCATGCATTGCCTGCCCGCCCACCGCGGCGAGGAGGTCGCGGCCGAGGTCATCGACGGGCCGCAGTCGGTCGTCTTCGACGAGGCCGAGAACCGCCTCCACGTCCAGAAGGCCGTTCTGGTGACCCTCATGGGCGACCGCTCCGAGGACTAGGAGAGCAGCGCCTCCCGGCCCGCCATCACCCGGAGCGCGCGGGTGATCTCGTCCCGCGTGACGTCGTCGTGGACCGTCACCTCGCCGATGGCCGTGGGCAGGACGAAGGGCACGCGCCCGGCCCTCGCCTTCTTGTCCCGGGAGAGCGCCTCGAGCACCTTCGCCGCCGGGAGGTCGGAGACCCGCGGCCGCGGCCCCAGGTGGTCCACCGCGGAGGCAATCGCGTCGAAGCCCGCCTCCGGCAGCAGGCCCCGCCGGCGCGCGAGGAAGGCGGCGCCGATCATCCCCCAGCCCACGGCCTCGCCGTGCGTGAAGCGGCGGTAGCGCGTCACCGCCTCGAGCGCGTGGCCGATCGTGTGGCCGAGGTTCAGCACGCGGCGAAGCCCGCCCTCGCGCTCGTCTGCCTCCACCACCTCGGCCTTTATCCGGCAGGCCGTGGCGATGGCGCTCTCCATGGCCACTCGCTCCCACCCGCGCAGTCCCGCCGGGGCCTCGCGGATCGCGGCGAAGAGCGCGCGGTCGCCGAGGATCGCGCACTTGAGGACCTCGTAGGCGCCCGCGCGGAGCTGGCGCACCGGCAAGGTCGCCAGGAAGGAGGGGTCGACGACCACCGCGCGCGGCTGGTGGAAGGCCCCGATCATGTTCTTGGCCTTGGCGTGGTTGAGGCCGACCTTCCCGCCGATCGAGCTGTCGACCATGGAGAGCAGCGTGGTCGGGATGCCCACCCAGTCCACACCGCGCATCCAGGTCGCGGCGGCGAAGCCCGCGAGATCGCCCACGACCCCGCCCCCGAGGGCGACGACGAGCCCGTCGCGGCCGAGGCGAGCCTCGAGCAGGGCGTCGTAGACCGTTTCCAGCGTGGAGCGGCTCTTGAATCGCTCACCGTCGGGGACGAGGACGACGTGGACGGTGCCGAGGGCGCGCAGCGAGCGCTCCACACCGCGGCCGTGCAGGGCGGCGACGCGGCGGCTCGCCACGAGGAGGATCCTCCTGCCGCGGAGGCCCGCGAGCAGGTCGGGCAGAAGACGTGAGAGTCCGTGGCCCACCGAGATCGTGTAGCGGCGCGGCCCGAGCTCGACCGGGATCTCCAGCATGGCACCGGAGCATAGCACCGGCCTCGCCTACCGCAGCCAGCCCGGGAGCGCCCTCGCGCGGCGGGAACGCTCGGACAGGTCGACCTCCATCTGCCGCATGCGGCGCTCGAGGGCCGCGAGCCGGGCCCGCAAGGTGGCGGCGGAGCCCGCTCCCGACGAGCCGCGCTTGCCGCGGGTGAGCTGGCGGCCCGCTTCCTCGGCCCGCTCGGCGATCTGCAGTCGCAGTTCGTCGGCCTGGGTCTCCATCGCGCGCACCCGGTCGCGGACGCGCTCGGCCTCCCGTCGCCAGTACTCCTCCCCCCGGCCGTGAACGTCGACCAGCGCGGAGCCGGGGCGCTCGCGCGGCCGCTCTCCCGTCGAGGACTCGGGCGGCTGGGATGCCACGGCGGGGATCGAGCGCACGCCCGTCTCGTCGCGGAACGGCCGGACGCGGTCGAGGTCGGCGTTCGTGTAGACGCGGGCGGACGGGTGCTTTGGGGAGGCGGGGGTGTCGTCGGCGGGCGCGGTCGAAACGCCGAGAACAGCCGACAGGCCGAAGCCCAGCGGCAGGACGATCGTGCGGAGGGTCATGGGAACGTCGCCTTTCCGGGAGAGGGGTGGAAAGGCGGCCCGCGAGGCCGGGGAAACGCTAGCAGCGGCCGCCCGCGCGCGTCAAGGGAAAAGGCGAGCCATCTGGTAGACTCGCTGTTTCGAGCGCGAGCATGAATCCACCGGTGAGCCTCTTCCCGTTCGGCGAGTACTGGCCCTTCTACCTGGGCTTCCTGCTGCTCGTGTTCGTCCTGCTCGCCCTGGACCTCGGCGTTTTCCACCGCAAGGCCCACGCGGTCTCGATCCGGGAGGCCGCCTCCTGGAGCGTCGTCTGGGTGACCCTCGCGCTCCTCTTCAACCTGGCCTTCTTCTTCTACATGCGGTGGCACTTCCCCCTGGACGCGCGGCTCATGGCCGTCCCCGGCTTCGACCCCCTGCTGGCCGCCCGCGAGACCGCCCTCGAGTTCCTGGCCGGCTACGTGGTCGAGTACTCGCTTTCGATCGACAACATCTTCGTATTCGTGGTGGTCCTGACCTACTTCGGGGTGCCGGCCGCCTACCAGCACCGGGTGCTGTTCTTCGGCATCCTCGGCGCCCTCGTCTTCCGCGGGATCTTCATCGTCCTCGGCGCCGCGCTGCTGCAGTTCGAGTGGGTGGTCTGGCTCTTCGGCCTCTTCCTCGTCTTCACGGGCGCGAAGATGATGGGCGGGGAGGGCGGCCCGATCGAGCCCCACGAGCGCTGGGTCATCCGGCAGTTCCGCAAGCGCTTCCCGGTGACCGGCGGCTTCCACGGGCAGAGCTTCTTCGTCCGGCAGGACGGGCGCCTCCACGCGACCCCGCTCCTCATCTGCCTCCTCTTCCTCGAGATGACCGACATCCTCTTCGCGGTGGACTCGGTCCCCGCCATCTTCGGCCTCACCCGCGAGCCGTTCGTCGTCTTCACCTCCAACATCTTCGCGATCCTCGGCCTGCGGAACCTCTACTTCCTCCTCGCGGGGGCGGTCGACAAGTTCCACTTCCTGAAGTACGGCCTGGGGGTCGTGCTCATCTTCGTCGGGCTGAAGATGACCGTCCTCAACCGCCTCTGGCACGGCCATTTCCCGATCACGTGGTCCCTCGGCATCATCGTCGGCGTGATCGCGGTCTCGATCGCGCTGTCGCTCCTCTTCCCGAAGCAGGCCCAGGAGGGCTCGTAACCGACATGGAACCCGAACGCGTCTCCAAGGAGATCACCCCCAAGGCGAAGGACTACTCGCAGTGGTACCTGGACGTGGTGCTCAAGGCGGACATGGCCGACTACGGCCCGGTCAAGGGCTGCATGATCATCAAGCCCTACGGCTACGCCGTGTGGGAGAGCATGCAGCGTGACATGGACCGGCGCATCAAGGAGACCGGCCACGTCAACGCCTACTTCCCGCTGTTCGTCCCGAAGAGCCTGCTCGAGCGGGAGAAGGAGCACGTCGAGGGCTTCTCGCCCGAGTGCGCGTGGGTGACGATCGGCGGCGGGGCCGAGCTCGACGAGCCCCTCGCCATCCGGCCGACTTCCGAGGCGATCATCTGCTCGACCTACGCGAAGTGGGTCCAGTCCTGGCGCGACCTGCCGGTGCTCATCAACCAGTGGGCGAACGTCGTCCGCTGGGAGAAGGTCACCCGGCCCTTCCTGCGCACGACCGAGTTCCTCTGGCAGGAGGGCCACACCCTCCACGCCACCGCCGAGGAGGCGCAGGAAGAGACCCTCAAGATGCTGGACGTCTACCGCGCCTTCTCCGAGGAGATGCTGGCCATGCCGGTGCTCGTCGGCCAGAAGACGGAGAGCGAGAAGTTCGCGGGCGCGCTGCGGACCTACGCGATCGAGGCGCTGATGGGCGACGGCCGCGCGCTGCAGGCGGGGACGAGCCACAACCTGGGCCAGCACTTCTCCGAGGCCTACGGCATCGAGTTCCTCGACAAGAACCAGGAGCGCGCGAAGCCCTGGTCCACGTCGTGGGGGACCTCGACCCGCATGATCGGCGGGCTGATCATGACCCACGGGGACGACTCGGGGCTCATCCTGCCGCCGAAGGTCGCGCCCCACCAGGTCGTGATCGTCCCCATCCCGCCGCGCAAGGGCGACATCAACGAGGCGGTGCTGCCCAAGGCCCGCGAGGTCGCGGCGATGCTGCGGGGGGCGGGCTTGCGCGTCCACCTCGACGACCGCGACCAGGTCCAGCCCGGCTACAAGTACGCCGACTGGGAGATGCGCGGGGCGCCGGTGCGGCTCGAGATCGGCCCGAAGGACATCGAGAAGGACCAGTGCGTCCTCGTGCGCCGCGACACCCGGACGAAGGAGTTCGTGCCGCTCGCCGGCACCGCCGCCCGCCTGGGTGAGATCCACGCGGCGATGCAGACGGACCTCCTCGAGAAGGCGCGGGCGTTCGTCGCCGCCAACACCACCCGGGTCTCGACCTACGACGAGTTCAAGCAGGTCATGGCCGAAAAGCGCGGCTTCATCGTGGCCGGCTGGAACGGCGACGCCGCCATCGAGGCGAAGATCAAGGAAGAGACGAAGGCCACGATCCGCGTCATCCCGATGGGCGACCCGATCGAGACCGACTGCGTCTACACCGGGCAGAAGGGTCGCGAGGTTGTGTTTGCACAGGCCTACTAATCCCTCGGCGCACCGGTCGAGCCGAGGCGCCGAGGGATATCTGTCCGTTGTCCGTTGTCCGTCGTCCGTTTCCGTAGTCCGTTGTTCGTTGTCCCCTTCCGTTCCATCCCAGTCCGTCCAGGAAAGCCCCGAGGAAGGCCAGCCCCCGCTACTCCCCGCGCGAGGGCGGCGGCACGGTGTTCGAGGTGGTCTTCGCCCCTTGACGCGGGAGGGGTCCCCGGCGTCCAATCCGCCGTCGACACCCCCCGCCAGGAGGAAGAATGCTCTCCCGCGTCGCGTCGTCTCTCGCGCTCGCCGCTCTCGTGGCCGCACCACTGGCCCTCGCCCAGGACGCGCCCCTGTTCACCTCGGACTTTCCGCCCGAGGAGTTCGCCACCCGCCGGGCGAAGGTCTACGACGCGATCGGGGCGGAGGGCATCGCGCTCGTGCAGGGAGCGCCGGCCCCCGAGGGCTTCCTGCGCTTCCGGCAGTCCAACGACTTCTACTACCTGTGCGGCGTCGAGGTGCCGCACGCGTACCTCCTCCTCGACGGGTCGAGCCGGCGGGCGACGGTCTTCCTCCCGCACCGCAACGAGCGGACCGAGCGGATGGAGGGGAAGGTCCTGTCGGCGGAGGACGCGGAGCTCGTGGCGAAGCTCAGCGGGATCGACGCCGTGGCGGGGACGGACCTGCTCGGCGAGACCCTCGCCCGCTACGGGCAGCGGGGGACGACGAAAGCCGTCTTCGTGCCCCTCCAGCCGGCCGAGGGGCTCTCGGTGAGCCGCGACGGCGCCTTGCGCTCGGTGGGGGCGACGGGCAGCGACCCCTTCGACGGCCGCCCCTCGCGGGAGGGTGTCCTCGTGCGGAACCTGCGCGACCGCTATCCCCTGGGTCGAGATCCGCAACCTCACGCCCACGCTCGACGACGCGCGCCTCGTCAAGAGCCCGCGGGAGATCGCGCTCATCAAGCGAGCGACGCGCCTCGCCTGCCTCTCGATCCAGGAAGCCATGCGCTCCACCGGGCCCGGGATCTACGAGCACGAGCTCGACGGCGTCTCGCGCTTCGTCTACTACCGCCACGGCGCGCAGGGCGAGGCGTACTACTCGCTCGTCGCCAGCGGCGAGAACGCGTGGTACCCGCACTACGCCTCCGGCAAGCGGATGATGAAGGGCGGGCGAGATGGTGCTGATGGACCACGCGCCCGACGTCGGCTACTACATGAGCGACATCACGCGCATGTGGCCGGTCGACGGGCGGTTCTCTGCCGAGCAGAAGGAGCTCTACGGCTTCTACCTCGCCACGTACCGGGCCATCCTGAAGGCGATCCGCCCCGGCGTGACGAAGAAGGCGGTCATGGAGGAGGCGGCCACGGAGATGGATCGCATCACCGCCGCCACCCGGTTCTCGAAGCCGGCCTACGAGAAGGCGGCGAAGGAGTTCGTGAAGTCGTACCGGGAGTCGGCCAAGCGGGGCGGGCTCGGGCACCAGGTCGGCATGTCCACGCACGACGTGGGGCAGGGCGACGCGCTTCGGCCCGGCATGGTGTTCACCATCGAGCCGCAGTTCCGGGTGCCGGAAGAGAAGCTGTACTACCGGCTCGAGGACCTGATCGTCATCGGCGAGACGAAGGCCGAGGTGGTCTCCCAGTGGCTGCCGATGGACGTCGACGCCATCGAAAAGGTGGTGCAGGAGCCGGGAATCCTGCAGAGCTACCCGCGCGACCCCGAGGGGCTGCCGGCCCGGTGAGGGGCGGCGCTACAATGGGCTCGGCGTGGCCATGCTCCTCATGCCCTGGCTGGTCGCTTTGACCGCTCTTGCCTGCAGCCCGGCCCGCGAAGGTGAAGAGCCGGCGTTCGCCCGGGCGCGGGAGGAGATGGTCGCCACACAGATCGCCGCGCGGGGGGTGCGCGACCCGAAGACGCTCGCCGCGATGCGCAAGGTCGCCCGGCACCTCTTCGTCCCGCCGTCGGCCGTGGCCCAGGCCTACGAGGACCACCCGCTGCCCATCGGCCACGGCCAGACGATCTCGCAGCCGTACATCGTCGGCTTCATGACCGAGGCGCTGGGCCTCACGGGCGGCGAGCGCGTCCTCGAGGTGGGCACCGGCTCCGGCTACCAGGCCGCGGTGCTGGCCGAGATCGCCGCGCGCGTCCACACGATCGAGATCGTGGCGCCGCTCGCCGAGGAGTCGGCGGCCCTCCTGAAGCGCCTCGGGTACACGAACGTCGAGGTGCGGGCCGGGGACGGCTACCTGGGCTGGCCCGAGGCGGCGCCCTTCGACGCGATCGTCGTCACCGCCGCCGCGCCCCGGATCCCCGGGCCACTCAAAGAGCAGCTCAAGGACGGCGGGCGCCTCGTCCTTCCCGTCGGCGACGAGTGGCAGGAGCTGGTGGTCGTCACGCGCCGCGGGGACCGCTTCGAGGAGAAGAGGGTGCTGCCCGTGCGCTTCGTGCCGATGACGGGCAAGGTCCGACAGTAGGAGAGACGCTCGCGGGCGGCTGCCCGCAGGGGAGGACGCGCATGGAGGCGTTGATCGCCCTCTTCGCGCTGGGGGTCGCCGGTGTCCTGATCGCGATGCCGATCGTGGCGCTGGTCGCGCTCACGCGTGCGAACCGGGCGCTGCACGAGCTCGAGCAGCTGCGGAACCGGATGGAGGCGCCCGGGGCGGCCCGAGGCTGCGGCGCCTCCCATGGCGTCGGCTGCGGAGCCGGTGCCGTCCCCAAGGCCTCCCGCACCGGCCATGGCACCGCTGCCGCCGCTGCCCCCGAGGCCGACGGTGACCGCCGCGGCCCCGAGGCCGGCGAAGGCCACCGCGCCGCCGGGCGCCGCGCTGCCCCGGCCGGCCGGCGGGGCGGACTTCGCCACGAGCCTCGGGCCGAAGATCCTCGTCGGCGCCGGAGGCCTCGCGGTCGTCGTCTTCCTCGGCTTCTTCGTGCGCTACGCCTGGGAGAACGACTGGGTCGGCCCCACGGGGCGCGTGCTCAGCGCCGCCGTCTTCAGCCTGGGTCTCCTCGCGCTCGGCCTGCGGATCATCGGGCGCGACTACCGCCCGCTGGGCCAGGGCCTCGCCGCCACCGGTTTCGCCGGCCTCTACATCACGGCCTTCGCCGCGCACGCCGTCTACGGCCTCGTGCCGCGAAGCGTGGCGGCGGCATTCATGATCGCGGTCACCGCGTGCGCCGTCCTCGTGGCCGAGCGCCTCGACGCGCGCCTGCTCGCGGGCCTCGCCTGGGTCGGCGGCTACCTGGCGCCGGTGCTGCTCTCGACCGGCGCCGACCGGGCGGTGAGCCTCTTCGCCTACCTGCTCCTCCTCGGCGCGGGGGCGCTCTGGCTGGACCGGCGCAAGCCCTGGCCCGAAACGACGCCGATCGCCCTCGCCGGCACCCTGCTGCTGTACGCCGCCTGGTACGCGGCCCACTTCCGGCCGGAGCGATTCGAGGTGGCGGCGGGCGGCCTCGTGGCGCTCGCCGCGCTCTTCGCGGCGGGCACGGCACGGAAGAAGCGGCCGGCCTGGCACGCGGCGACGCTGCTCGTGGCCGTCCTCGGCCTGTCGCAGCTGTCGATCGGCGCCGACCGGCCGGAGGTGCTGCTCGTGCTCTCGCTCGGCCTCGCCTTCGCGGCGCTGCGGACCGCCCGCGCCCTCGGCCAGGCCGTCGCGCTGGTGGCGGTGGCGGCCGTGGCCGTGCCCTACCTCGCCTGGGCGGCCACGCACTACCGGGTGGAGAGCTTCGGCCTCGCGGCGGCCTGGGTGGTCGGCGGCGCGCTGCTGCTGGCTCTCGGGGGACCCACCGGGGCCCTTCCCGAGGGCCTGATGCCCGGGCTCGCCGTCGCGGCGGGCGGCCTCGCGTCGGTCGGCCTCGCCGCGCGCACGGACCGCCCGGCGGCGCTGCTCGCGCTCGTCGCCGCCCAGGCCCTCCTGGCCGCGGTCACCGCGAGACGGTGGGCCTGGACGACCCCGATCGGAGCCTCGCTCGCCACCCTGGCCGTTCTTCAGCTGGTACGACCGCTACTACCGGCCGGAGCGTGGCCCGGAGGCCCTGGCGCTCGGCGTGAGCGTCGCCGGCCTCTACGTCCTCATCCTGGCGATCGAGGGATTCGCCTCCCGCCGTGCGCTGGGCGTGCCGGGAGCGGTCGCGCACGTCGTGGCCGCCGGCCTCGCGTGGACGATCCTGGATCGCGTCCTGGGCGCCAGCCAGCCGTCCCTGCTCGGCCCCGCGGCCGTGGGCCTCGGCGCCGTCCACCTGGCGCTGGGTCTGGCGGCCCGCCACCGGGGTGGCGACGTGCTGCGCGCCCGCGTGACGCTGGGCCTGGCCGCCGTCTTCCTCACTCTCGCCATCCCGGTGCAGCTCGGCCTGCACGGCATCACGCTGGCCTGGGCGGTCGAGGGCGTGCTGCTCCTGTGGCTGGGCGTCGGCCAGCGCTCGCCGCTGACGCGCGCGTTCGGCTACGGTGTCCTGCTGCTGGCCGTCGGCCGCCTCTTCGTGCGCCACCTGCCGCTGCATCCCGCCGACTTCACGCCGGTCGTGAACCCCTCGTTCGGGACCTGGCTGGCGGTGATCGTGGCCCTCGCGGCGGCCCACGCGCTCGTCCGGCGCGTGCCGCAGGGCGAGGGGGTGCCCTGGCTCGACGGGGCCGCGGGCCTCGTGCTCGCCCCACTGGGCCTCGTCCTTCTCTTCGGCCTCCTGACCGTGGAGACGGGGTCGGCGTTCTCGCACGCTTCGCGGGCGGCGGGTCTCTCGGGCGATGCCGAGGCCGCGGTCCGGGCGGGGCGGCAGGGAGGCCTGGCCGTGTCGGTGCTGTGGACCGTGTTCGCCACGGGCCTGCTGGCCGCCGGGCTCGGGGTGCGCAGCCGGCCGCTCTTCTACGCGGCGTACGCGCTCTTCGCGGTGACCGCGGGCAAGGTCGTGCTCGTGGATCTCGCCACGCTGCCGACGCTGTACCGCATGCTGTCTTTCCTCGCCCTCGGCATCCTCCTGCTGGCCGGGGCCTGGCTGAACCTGCGCTTCCGCGGGAGGCTGACGGGGCCGGGGGAGTCGCCGTGAGGCGTCGAGCGGCCCTCCTCCTGGTGGTGAGCGCGACCGGTGCGCCGGCGCTCGCGGCGGCGTCCTCACCGGCGCCTCCGGCCTGGGAGCGGCCGATCGAGGTGGTCGCCCCGGGACGCGTCTCGGTGCGCCTCGACCGCGACGTGTACGAGGCGGCTCGCGCGGACCTCGGCGACTTGCGTGTCCTGGACGAGCGCGGGCGCGACGTCCCCTACGTGATCGATCGCGGCGAGCGGCTCGGCCTTCCGGAGGCGCGCCCGGGAATACGCAACCGGGGCTGGACCGCGGACGGGGCGGCCACCGCCGTCCTCGACTTCGGCCGGCGACTCGACAAGCGCCGGCTGCAGCTGCGGCTCTCCGGCGACAACTTCCGGCGGCGCGTGGCCGTCGAGGGCAGCGACGACGGGGCGGCCTGGGTGACGGCTCGTGGACGAGGCGTGGGTGTTCGCGGTCCCGGGAGCGGAGGCGGCCCGCTACGAGACGGTGGACCTCCCGGAGAACGACTTCCCGCTGCTGCGCGTGGTGGCGCACCCGGCGCCGGACGAGAAGGGCCGGCCGGCGATCGAGGACGCGTGGGTGCCCGGAGACGGCCGGCCGCCGCGCGAGCGAGGAACGCCTCGTCGCGCGCTGGAGCGAGGCGCAGGACCCGAAGGCCCGCGAGACGTGGCTCACGCTCGACCTGGGCGCGCGGCACCAGCCGTTCCACGCGGTCGAGCTCGACGTCGCGGACGAGCGCTTCTTCCGCGAGGCGCGCGTCGAGGCCCGGCACGAGCCGCGAGGACCCCCGGGGGTGCTCCGGCGTGGGAGGAGATCGGCCGTGGTGCCCTCTACCGGCTGGAGCACGAGAACCGGCGCGGGGAGTGCCTTCGCGTCGAGGCCCGCGGCCGCGAGCGGGCCTTGCGCGTCCGCGTGCGCAACCTGGACGACCGTCCGCTGCAGTTCCGCGCCGTCGCGCTGCGCGTGCCGGTGGAGCGCCTGCTGTTCGAGGCGGAGCGGCCCGGCCTCTACCGGCTCACCTACGGCTCGCCCGACCGGACGACGCCATCCTACGACCTCGCGCGCACGGCGGGGGACCTCGCCGCGTGGGGCGAAGCGGACGCCCGCGGCCCACCTGGGCGCGCCCCGGCGGCTGGTGGCGGCCCAGGAAGAGGACCGTCCCTGGACCGAGCGCCACCCGTCGCTCCTGTGGGGCGGCCTCCTCGCGGTCGTCGTGGCGCTGGGGGCGCTGACCTACGGGGCGCTCCGCCGGGCCGGCTGAGCTCAGCGCGGCCGGGAGGCCTTCGCGGTTTCCCAGAGGAGAAGGAAGGCGTCGCGGTCGTCCGGCCGCACGGCCTTGCACGCGGCGCTCGTCTTGCGCAGCTTCTCGCGTGTGACGATGGCCGAGAGCGCGTCGGCGCCAGGCTCGAGCCACGCCCTCTCTCTCGCCACCGCGCGCGCGAGCGCGGGAACGAGCGAGCCGTCCCCGACGCGGCCGGCGGCCCGAAGGAGCGCGGGCATGACGGCGCCGGGGCCGCTCTCGATCGTCTCCCGCAGATCGTAGAGGGCGACCCGGCTGTCGAGTGCCGCGAGCGCCTCGTGGATCGCGGCGCGCGCCCGGAGCGAGGGGGCGTTCGCGCCGCCGCGGCCCAGCGGGCCCAGACGCTCGAGGGCCTCCTGCAGCGCCGGGATGGCCGGCGCGCCACGGCCGGCGAGGGCCGCTGTCGCCCGCGCCACGGCCTCGGCGGAGCGTCCGGGAAGGACGAGATCGTCCACGAGCCGCTCCAGGGGGACGTGAGCGTCCGTGGCGGGGTGGGCGCGGGCGGCGAGTTGCGGGTCGGCGGAGGCGGCCAGCCGCTTCAGCAGGGGCCGCAGCGTAGCCGGCGCGAGCGGCGGCTCCTGGGCCCGGAGCGCGTCGAGGATGGCCACGCGCAGGCCGGCCTCCTCCCGCTCGTCGAGAAGCCGCGCCGCCAGCGGGTCGAGAGCCTCGACGAGCCCCGCGGCCTGCAGGCGAACGAGCGCCCGCGCCGCGTCCAGGCGGCGGGATGCGGGCGCGGGGCCGGCCAGGACGGCCGCCAGGGCCCGGGCGGCCCGCGGGTCGGGCCGCCCGCCCACCGCCTCCATCGCCCGCCGGGCCACCGGCGCGTCGTCGTCCCGGACGAGGTCGAGCAGGGGAGCGAGGGCGGCGCGGTCGTCGAGACGCTCCAGCACCTCGAGCGCGGCCAGCCGGGCCGCCGGGCTCGCGGTGGGGAGCATGGCGCGCAGAGGCTCGACGACGCGGGCCCCGAGGAGGGTCAGCCCCGCGACGGCGGAGTCGCGCTCGGCCGGGCCCCCCGAGGCGAGCCGGCCCAGCAGGTCCTGTATGCGCGCGGAGCGGGATGGTACGATCGGCACGATGAAGGTCCCTCGCTCCCATTCTCTCCCGCTCGCCGTCCTCGCGCTCGCCCTGGCGGCCGTGGGCGGCGCGGCGCCTGCCGTGGTCCCGCTCACCCTGCCCTCCGGCAAGGTGCTCCAGGCCGAGGTGATGGTCAGCGACGAGGACCGCGCCATGGGCCTCATGTTCCGGCCGTCGCTCCCGCTCGACCGGGGCATGATCTTCCTGTTCGGGACCGCCGACTTCCACGGCATCTGGATGAAGAACTGCAAGTTCCCGATCGACATCCTGTGGCTCGACGAGGAGCGTCGGGTCGTGCACGTCGCGGAGGCGGTGCCGCCCTGCAAGGCCGAGCCTTGCCCGGTCTACAACCCGATGCGCAAGGCCTCCTGGGTGATCGAGCTCAACGCGGGCCAGGCCCGCCGCGAGAAGGCCGTGCTGGGAGCGACGGTCCGCTTCGACCTGCCCTGACTCACTCGTCCTTGTCGCGCTTCTTCCCGAACAGCCAGGCGACGAGCACCCCGAGCCCGTAGAGGCCGATCATCGGCCCGGCGAGGGCGGTCTGCGTCACCACGTCGGGCGTCGGCGTGATGATCGCCGACAGGACGAACGAGCCCAGGATCGCGAACTTCCAGCCGCGGATCAGGAAGCCCGGCGTGACGAGCCCGAGCCGCGCGAGCACGAAGATGACGACCGGGATCTGGAAGACGAGCCCGAGCCCCAGCAGGAACCACGAGTAGAAGGACCAGTACTCGCCGATCCGCGGCAGGAACTGCATGTCCTTGCCGCCGAAGGTGTAGAGGAACTGGAAGGTCATCGGGAACAGGAAGTAGTGCCCGAAGAGGGCGCCGCCCGTGAAGAAGGCCGTGCCCATCCCGATGAAGGGGAACGCCCACTTCTTCTCGTTCTTGTAGAGCCCCGGGGAGATGAACCCCCAGATCTCCCAGAGCACGAGGGGGGCGGCCAGGAAGATGCCCACGAAGAAGGCCATCTTCATGTAGAGGAGGAGCGCCTCGGCCGGGCTCGTGAAGATGAACTGCCCGGTGAAGCCGGCCTTGCGCATCGGCTCCACCATGAAGTGGAAGATCTGCTCGCGGAAGCCCCAGCACACGGCGAACCCACCGGCGAGGTAGATCGCCACCCGCACCAGACGCTGGCGCAGCTCCTCGAGGTGCTCGAGGAACGTCATCTTGTCGGGGTGGGGACGCGCCATGAAGCGCCGGTGGTTCCTACTGCGGCTCGATCGGGGTGTCGGAGGGCTGGCGGCTCACCGTTTCGGGAACCGCTCCGCGGCCACGGGTGCGCTCCGCGGTCGCCGTCGCCCCGGGGCCGTCCGGATAGTCGGAGACCGCGGGCTCGCCGGTGACGGCCGCCGGCGGAGAGACCGGATCGACCCTCGGGGGCTCGATCCGCATCGAGTCGCGGATCTTCTCCGCCTCGACCTCGTTCTCGATCGTGCTGCGGAACTCGTTCGAGGCGCGCCGGAACTCGCCCATCATCTTCCCGAGGCTCTTGCCGATCTCCGGCAGCTTGCGCGGGCCGAAGACGATCAGCGCCACGACGAAGATCAGGAAGAGCTCGGGTCCGCCCAGTGTTCCAAACATGTGCTTCAGGAGGATCTTACCACCGGCATCCTCCCAGCGCGTACGGGTACGCTGACGGGTTCCATTGACACCCGCGAAGCCGGAACCTAGAGTGGTGCCATGCTCGCCAGGTGGCTGACGGCCGCCCTCGCGGCCCTTCTCCTCGGACCCGTCGTCGCCGCCCGGGCCGACATCCCGGTGGTCGAGCTCGACGGGGTCGTTCACGCCATCACCGCCGCCCACGTCGTCCAGGCGATCGACCGGGCCGACGCCGCCGGCGCGCCCCTGCTGGTCGTCCGGATGGACACCCCCGGGGGCCTCGACACCTCGATGCGGCAGATCATCGACCGGATGCTGAGCTGCCGGACCCCGGTGGCGGTGTTCGTGGGGCCTTCGGGGGCCCGAGGGGCCTCCGCCGGCTTCGTCATCCTCGAGGCGGCGGACATCGCGGCCATGGCTCCCGGCACCAACGTCGGGGCCGCGCACCCGGTGGCCGGCCTCGGCCAGATGGACGAGGTCATGTCGAAGAAGGTGACCTCGGACGCCGCGGCCTACATCCGCAGCAAGGCCGAGCGCCGCGGGCGCAACGTGGAGATGGCCGAGAAGGCGGTGGTCGAGAGCAAGTCCTTCACCGAGAAGGAGGCCCTCGAGCTGAAGCTCATCGACCTCGTGGCGAAGGACGTGCCGGATCTCCTGGCCCAGCTGGAAGGCCGCGAGGTGAAGCGCTTCGACGGGACGACGGCGACCCTGCACCTGGCCGGCCACGAGACCTTCGACGTCCGGATGGACTGGCGGCAGGCCATCCTCTCCGCCATCGCGCGGCCGGAGATCCTGTTCCTGCTGCTCCTCGGGGCCCTGGCCGGGCTCGGGGCCGAGATCAGCCACCCCGGGCTCATCTTCCCGGGCGTCCTGGGCGCGCTCTGCCTCATCCTCTTCCTGTTCGCGAGCCAGATCATCCCCGTGAACTGGGCCGGGGTCCTGCTCGTGGCCCTGGCCATCGGCCTCTTCGCGGCCGAGGTGAAGGTCCACTCCTACGGGCTATTGACCGTGGGCGGTCTCGTGGCCATGATCCTCGGCGCCATGATGCTCGTCGATTCGGCCCAGCCCGAGCTGCGCGTCGATCTCTGGAAGCTCGTCCCGGTCATCCTGGCCTTCGCGGCGTTCGTGACCGCGCTGGTGCGCCTCGTGATCCAGGCGCAGAGGCGACGCCCGCGGACCGGGGCCGAGGGCCTCGTCGCCCAGCGCGGCGAAGCCGCGACCGACCTCGACCCCGACGGATGGGTGATCGTCCAGGGCGAGCGCTGGCAGGCCCGGGCGGGCGAGCGGATCGCCAGCGGGGAGACGGTGGAAGTTCTGTCGGTCGAGGGGCTCCGCTTGCGGGTCCGAAAGGGGGCGTGATGTCACCGGTGATCTTCGTTCTCGGCGCGGTCGTGTTCTGGCTGATGCTGTCGGTCAAGGTCCTCAACGAGTACGAGCGCGGCGTCATCTTCCGGCTCGGCAAGGTGCTGCCGGCGCCGAAGGGCCCCGGGCTCATCGTCGTGGCCTGGCCCATCGACCGCATGGTGCGGGTGAGCCTGCGGACCGTCGTCCTCGACGTGCCGCCCCAGGACGTGATCACCCGGGACAACGTGACGGTCAAGGTCAACGCCGTCGTCTACTTCCGGGTGGTGGACCCCCTCAACGCGGTGATCTCCGTCGAGAACTTCCTCTACGCCACGAGCCAGGAGGCGCAGACGACGCTGCGCAGCATCCTCGGCCAGGCGCACCTCGACGAGCTGCTCTCCGAGCGCGACCGGCTGGCCCTGCGGCTGCAGGATGTCATCGACCAGCACACCGGCCCCTGGGGCGTCAAGGTCACCCAGGTGGCGGTGAAGGCGGTGGACCTGCCGCAGGAGATGCAGCGGGCGATGGCGAAGCAGGCCGAGTCGGAGCGGGAGAAGCGGGCCAAGATCATCCACGCCTCGGGCGAGCTCGAGGCGAGCAAGCAGCTGGCCGAGGCGGCGAGCGCGCTCAACGAGCAGCCGGTCTCGCTGCACCTGCGCTACCTCCAGACGCTGGTGGAGATCGCCGCCGAGAAGAACTCGACGATCATCTTCCCGGTGCCCGTCGACTGGATGAAGGCCCTGATGGGCGAGAGGAAGGGCTGAGGGATGGTCGAGTCCGGCCGGGATCCCGGGGATGACGAGGGCCTCACCCTCCGGGGCAGCATCGAGGAGACGAGCGTCCCCGAGCTCCTGAAGTCGGTCCTCGGCAGCGGCGAGACCGGGGTCCTCACCTTCCGCAAGGGCGACGCCACCAAGAGCGTCCACCTGCACATGGGCCGCGTCGTCTACGCGCGCTCGACGAACCCCGACGAGCGCCTCGGCGAGGACCTGCTGCTGCGGGGGAAGATCACCGTGCCCCAGTACCTCGAGGCCAGTCGCCTCATCGCCCCCGGGCGCCGCCTGGGCAAGATCCTCGTCGAGCTGGGGGCGCTCGAGCCCGAGGACCTCATCGGCGCCATCGAGCACCACGTCAAGGAGATCCTCCTCGACGTCTTCACCTGGACGACGGGCGAGTACGAGCTGGTCATGACCGAGCCCGGCAAGGACGACGTCATCGCCCTCAACCTCTCCACCGAGATGCTGATCCTCGAGGGGATCCGCCGCACGCGTTCGTGGAGCCGGATCTTCCGCGGGATCGGGAGCGACGTCGACTCGGTGCCGATGCCCACCGGCAACACGGAAGCGCTGCTCCGGATCGAGCTGACCGAGGAGGAGCAGGAGGTCCTCGCCCACCTCAACGGGCGGGCCACGATCGAGCAGGTCTGCCAGGTGTCCTATCTCACCAACCTCGAGACCTGCCGCGTGCTCTGGGCCCTGACCGTGCTCGGAGTGGTGCGCCGGGGCCAGCCCGGGGAGAAGGCCGCCCGCGAGGAGGGGATCGCGCGCCACGAGCAGGAGCTCGACCTCGAGAGCATCGTCGAGCGGTTCAACCAGATGATGAGCCGCGTCTACTCCTTCCTGCAGGGGCGGGTGGGCGACGAGGTGAACGCCTTCATGGACGAGTCCCTCGAGCGGATCGCCGGCCAGTACGAGCTGCTCTTCTACGGGGTGGACCTCAAGCAGTACGGGCGCGCCGACTACGACCAGCTGCTGGCCAACGTCGCCGACCTGCCGCCGGACGAGAGGCGGCGGCTCATCCTGGCCGGCCTCAACGAGCTCGTCGCCTCGATCCAGCTCGGCGTGCGCCAGAGGCTCGGCGCGCAGGAGATCGCGGTCGTCTCGGGCATAATCAAAGAGGCCTACCGGAAGCTCGGGGTCGGGTAGGCCGCCTCGGGAGGGAAGGGGAGACTTGGCCCAGGACGACTACTACTACGAGATCCAGCTCACCAACAAGCAGTTGGTGTTCTACTTCATGGCCGGGGCCGCGGGCCTCATCCTGAGCTTCCTCGCCGGCGTCATGGTGGGGCGAGGGGTCGAGGGCGGCACGGCGAGCGCCGCCGAGACCCGGCCGGTGGCGGAGGAGCGCGTCGTGGCCGAGGCGTCACCGGCCGCGGGCGCCGCGACGCCGGCCCCATCGGACTACAGCTACCCGCAGCGGCTCGGGTCCGACCGGCCCGAGGAGGGCCTCGACCGCTCCCGTCCCGGCGCGACGGCCACGCCGGCCGCGACCCCGCCTCCGAGCGCCGCCCCGTGCGTCCCGCGGCCACACCGGCTCCGGTGGTCGCCACGCCCACGCCCCCGCTGCCGACACCTCCCCCGCCCGCGGCGACGCGGCCGGCCGCCCCGGCCTCCGGCCCCCTGCCCAGGGCCCTCGCTTCCTCCGCAGCGGGCTTCGCGATCCAGGTGGGGGCTTTCAAGGACCGCGCGAGCGCCGACAGCATCGTGCGGAGCCTGAAATCCCGCGGCCTGCCCGCGTACGTCGTGGCCCCGGCGGGGAAAGGCGGGGGGCTCTTCACCGTGCGCGTCGGCGTGTACCGCGACCGGGCCGACGCCGAGGCCGTGCAGGAGCGCCTGCGCGACGACAAGTTCAAGCCCTACGTCATCAAGCAGTAGCGTGAGCGCACCTCCCGGCGGGACCGAGACGCCGTCGTCCGCCCGCCTGCCCGCCTGGGCCCGCAAGGCGAGCCCGCTCGCCCGTGGTGCTCGCGAGGTGCGGGTGCTCCTGCGGGAGAAGTCGCTCCACACGGTGTGCGAGGAAGCGCGCTGTCCGAACCTCGGGGAGTGCTTCACGCGCGGGACCGCCACCTTCATGCTGCTCGGCGACCGCTGCACCCGCCGCTGCGCCTACTGCGCCGTCTCGACCGCCCGGCCGGCGCCCCCCGATGCCGCCGAGCCCGAGCGGGTGGCGGAGGCCGCGGCCCGGATGGGCCTGCGCTACGTGGTGCTGACGTCGGTGGACCGCGACGACCTCCCCGACGGCGGCGCCGCCCACTTCGCCGCCACCGTGCGCGCGGTGCGGCGGGCGCTGCCGGGCGCGGGGATCGAGGTGCTGACGCCGGACTTCAAGGGCGACCGCGAGGCGCTTCGTCGCGGTGCTCGAGGCCGAGCCCGAGGTCTTCAACCACAACATCGAGACGGTGCCGCGCCTCTTCCCGCGGTTGCGGCCGCAGGGACGCTACCGCCTCAGCCTCGACGTCCTCGCCGCCGCGAAGGCGCTGCGCCCGGGGCAGGCCACGAAGAGCGGCCTCATGGTGGGGCTCGGCGAGACGGACGAGGAGGTCGGCCCCGTGCTCGCGGACCTGCGCGGCGTGGGGGTCGACATCGTGACGATCGGCCAGTACCTGCGTCCGACGCGTGAGCACGAGCCGGTCGCCCGCTACGTGACCCCCGCGGCCTTCCGGGCGTTCGAGGACGAGGCCCGGACCATCGGGTTCCCGAAGGTGTACTCGGGCGTCTTCGTGCGCTCGTCCTTCAACGCGGAAGAGGTCTACCGCGGCGGGGGGGCGAGCTGAGCGGCTGGCGCCGGGAGGCCCTGGCCGCGCTCTCGGGCCTGCTCCTCTTCCTCTCCTTCCCGAAGTTCGGGCACGGGGCGGTCGCCTGGGTGGCGCTCGCGCCGTTGCTGATGGCCCTGCCGGGCACGTCGGGCTGGCGCGCGACGCGGCTGGGCTACGTGACGGGAGCGGTCTCCTCCGTCGGCCTGCTGTACTGGACGGCCCTCGTGGTCATCCAGTACGGCGGCCTGGCGCTGCCGGTCGGCCTCCTCGTCATGGTGGCGCTCTGCCTCGCGTTCTCCGTCTTCCATGCCCTGTTCGGGTGGGGGACGGCGCGCCTCGCGGCGACGTTCGGACCGGCCGGACTCCTCGGCGCCCCGGTGCTGTGGACCGGGCTCGAGTACGCCCGCACCCACACCTTCTTCTCGTTCCCCTGGACGCTCCTCGGCTACAGCCAGCACGATCTCCTGCCCTTCGCCCAGGTCGCCTCGGTCACGGCGGTCTACGGGGTCTCGTTCCTCGTCTGCTCGGTCTCGGCCCTGCTGGCGTACGCGGCGGTGTCGCCGCGCGCGACGGCGCGGCGCGCGGCGCTCGCCTCGGTGACGCTCCTGGTGGGCGGGGCCTGGGGCTGGGGCCGCTGGCAGATGCAGCAGCCGGTCGCGGAGACGGGGCGCGTCACGGTCGGGCTCGTGCAGGGAGGCATCCGGCAGGAGGACAAGTGGGTGCCCGAGTACGCCTCGGCGAACGTCGGGCGGCACCTGGAGCTCACCGAGAAGGCCGCCGACGCGGGCGCCCGGCTCGTCGTGTGGCCGGAGTCCGCCGTGCCCTTCCTCTTCGACGAGGAGCCCGGACTGGCCAGGCTCCTGCGGGAGGCGGTGCGGCGGCGGGGGATCTACCTCTTCTTCGGCAACGACGACCTCGAGCCGCTCTCCTCGGAGCGAGCGCCGCATCTACGTCGGGGCGAAGCTGCTCGACCCGTCGGGAGAGCTCGTCGCCCGGTACCACAAGATGCAGCTGGTGCCCTTCGGCGAGTACGTGCCCCTGCAGCGGCTTCTTCACCCTCGGCGGGCGCTTCACGGCCAAGCTCGTCCAGGAGGTCTCGGACTTCACCCCCGGGACGGAGGCCGTCACCGGTGTCGTCGACGGCCATCGGGTCGGCGGCTTCATCTGCTACGAGGCCATCTTCCCGTCCCTCGTCCGACGCTTCGCCGCCGGCGGGGCGGAGCTGCTGGTCAACATCACGAACGACGCGTGGTACGGGACGACGTCGGCGCCCCACCAGCACCTGGCCATGGTGGCCTTCCGGGCGATCGAGAACCGCCGCTACCTGGTCCGTGCCGCGAACACCGGGATCACCGCCGTCGTCGACCCGAGGGGCCGGGTCCTCGAGCCGACGCGCCTCTTCGACACGACCGTCCTCGTGCGCGAGGTGCCGTTCGTCGCGGAGACCACCTTCTACACCCGCCACGGCAACGTCTTCGCCCAGGCCTGCGCGGCGATGGCCCTCGCCCTCGTGGCCGCGACGTTCCGCCGGCCGTCGACTAAGATGGAGGGGAGGAGACACCCGTGAGCGCAGACCTGAGGCAGCGTCTCGAAACGCTGCGAGCGAGGGCCGCGGACATCCGCGGCTATCTTTGAGGAAGCCCCTCTCCGCTCCGAGGCCGACGGTCTCGAGACGAAGATGGCCGACCCCGGCTTCTGGGGCGACCCGAAGGCGGCCCAGAAGGTCCTCCAGAGGCGCAAGCGCATCGAGGCCGACCTCGAACTGCTGAAGCGGCTCCGCGGCCAGGAGGACGACGCGAAGGTCCTCGCGGACTGGCTCGAGGCGGGCGAGGACGTCGCCGCGGACTTCGGTGTCGCCCTGGACGCGCTGGAGGCCACCCTCGAGGCCGCCGAGTTCCAGAAGATGCTCGGCGGAGAGCACGATCGCGCCAACGCGATCCTGACCATCAACGCCGGGGCGGGCGGCACGGACAGCCAGGACTGGGCGGAGATGCTGCTGCGCATGTACCTGCGCTGGTGCGACCGCCGCGGCTTCAAGCGCGACATCACCGACACCCAGGCGGGGGAGGAGGCGGGGATCAAGAGCGCCACCGTGATGGTGCAGGGCGAGTACGCCTTCGGCTACCTGGCGGCGGAGGCCGGGGTTCACCGCCTCGTGCGCATCAGCCCCTTCGACTCGAACGCGCGGCGCCAGACCTCCTTCGCTTCCGTCTTCGCCTGGCCCGAGATCGACGAGACGATCGAGATCGAGGTCCTGGACAAGGACCTGCGGATCGACACCTACCGCTCCAGCGGGGCGGGCGGCCAGCACGTCAACGTCACCGACTCCGCGGTGCGCATCACCCACCTTCCGACCGGGATCGCGGTCGCCTGCCAGAACGAGCGCAGCCAGATCCGCAACCGCGAGCTGGGGATGAAGATCCTCAAGGCGCGCCTGTACGAGCTCGAGCTGCAGAAGCGCCGCGACAAGCTCGACGTGGTGGAGGCGGGCAAGAAGGACATCGCGTTCGGCAGCCAGATCCGCTCCTACGTGCTGCACCCCTACCGCATGGTCAAGGACCACCGGACCAAGCACGAGACCGGCAACCCGGACCGGGTGCTGGACGGCGACCTCGACGACTTCGTCAAGGCGACGCTCGTGGCCAAGGCGAAGGGCACGCTCGGCCAGGCGACCGCGGCCGAGGAGTAGGCCGCCGGAGGAGACGCCGTGCGATCCCGATCGGCACCGCTCGCCGTCCTGCTCGCCGCGGCGGCGGCCTGCGACGGCAGAGGGGCTGCGCCGTCGCCCGCTCCGGCCGCCAGCGGCGGGGCGCCGGCGGGTTGGGAGCTCGTCTTCGAGCGCGAGGTCGCGGGAAACCTCGACCTGTTCGTCGTTCCCGCCGGCGGAGGCGCCGAGCGGCGCCTCACCGACGACCCGGCGGAGGACGGCCTCCCGCGCTGGAGCCCCGACGGCCAGCGGATCCTCTTCACCTCGAAGCGCACCGGGAACTACCAGATCTGGGAGGTGCCCGCCGCGGGGGGAGCCGCCCGGCGCGTCCGCTCCAACGGCGCGACCGAGTACCAGGCCGACCTCTCTCCGGACGGGAAGCAGCTCGCGTTCCTCTCCAACCTCGACGGCCCCGAGCGCCTCCTCGTGCAGGAGCTCGGGAAAGGGGCGGTGCGCGAGCTCGTCCGGCACGGGAGCGACACCATCTTCGGCAACCCGCACTGGAGCCCCGACGGGCGCTTCATCACGTACTCCTCCAACTGGAGGATGGGCCACCAGATCTACGTCGTGGAGGTGGCGACGGGGAAGGAACGCCGGATCTCCGGCCTCACCGGCGGCGGCTGCGAGCCCCGCTTCAGCCGCGACGGGCGGAAGGTCGTGTACGTCAGCCGGGGCCACATGCGGCCGACGAGCCGCCTCGTGGAGCACGACCTCGCCACGGGGGAGGAGAAGGCGCTCGTGTCGTGGCCGGCCCTCAACTACGACCCCGTGTACTCCCCGGACGGCACCGAGCTCGCCTTCGCCTCGAACATCACGGGCGAGTACGCGGTCTACCGCCAGCGGATCTCGGACGGTCAGGCCTGGCGCGTGACCTTCGGCCCCGGGCCCGCCCGCTCCCCCGACTACCGGCCCTGGTGCGGTGAGCGGCCAGGCCGGCTAGGGCTCGGTCGGCGGGGCGCCTTCAACGGCTCGGGGTTCGGTCCCGGCCACGAAGGCCTCCATCCGCACGCCCGTCGCACCCGGCGCCCCCGGGCGGCCCATCTCGTCCACCGGGACGAAGACGACGTTGCCCGGGATCGGGTACTCCTCCACCGGCCGATCGGCGGTGGCCGCGGCCCAGAAGTCCATCCAGATGGGCAGCGCCGCCTCGGCCCCCGTCTCTCCGCGGCCGAGGGAGTCCTTCTTCTCGTCGAAGCCGACCCAGACGCCGGCGGCGAGCGAGGGCTCGTAGCCGACGAACCAGGCGTCCGTGAAGTCGTTCGTGGTGCCCGTCTTGCCCGCGATGGGCCGCCCGAGGCGCCGCGCCTTCGCCGCGGTGCCCCGCTCCGCCACCCCGCGCAGGAGCGAGGTCAGGATGAAGGCGGTGTCGGCTCGCAGCGCGTCGCTCGCCCGCGGCGTCGCCTGCTCGACCACGTTGCCGTCGCGGTCGGTGATCCTCTCGATGAGGAAGGGCTTCATCCTCAGGCCCTGGTTCGCGAAGGTGGCGTAGGCCCCGACCATCTCCTGCAGGGTCGCCTCGCCGGCGCCGAGGGCGATGGGCAGGAACGGCGGCAGCTCGCCGGACAGGCCCAGCTTGCGCGCGTACTCGATGCCCTTCTCGACCCCGACCGCCTGCAGCGTCTTCACCGCCGGGATGTTCCGGCTCTGCTCGACCGCCCGCCGGAGCGGGATCGGCCCCAGGTACGCCCCGTCGTAGTTCTGCGGCGTCCAGACCGTCTTGTTCCACGGGTTCGGGAAGCTGAGCGGGGCGTCGACGAGGATCGTGGACGGAGTCCAGCCGAGCGTCTCCAGCGCCGCCGCGTAGACGACGGGCTTGAAGGCGGAGCCCACCTGCCGGAGGGCCTGCGTCGCGCGGTTGAACTTGCTCTTCTCGAAGTCGTAGCCGCCGACCATGGCCCGGACGGCCCCCGAGCGCACGTCGAGGGCCAGGAGCGCCCCCTCGACCTTCGGCTCCTGCTCCAGCCGGACCACCGCCTCCTTCCGGCCGTCGGTCTCGGAGAGCGAGACCACCCGGAACGGCGCCACCACCCCGCGCGGCAGCACCTCGGCCACGTTCGTCCGCCGCGTCCAGGCCACGTCGGCGGGTGAGAGCCGCGCCCGGCAGTCGCCGATCTGGACGACCGCGCTCATCCGATCCGAGGCGATGACGACTCCCCGCCGGACGTCGCCGGCGGCGATGGGCCAGTCCCACTCGTCCAGGTGCAGCGGCTCGGGCAGCACCCCGTCCTTCAGGAGGCTCGTCTCGGAAGGGACGAAGCCCCGCGCGCGGCGGTCGAGCGCGCGCAGCCCGTCGCGCAGCGCCCGGACGCCGGCCTGCTGCATCCCGGGGTCGAGGGTCGTGTAGACCCGCAGGCCGCCCTGGTAGATGCGCTGGCTGCCGTACTCCCGCTCGAGGTACTTGCGCACCTCCTCGAGGAAGTGGGGCGCGATCGAGGGCGGGTCCTTGCGCAGGTGCAGCCCCAGCGGCGCCTGCTTGGCCGCTTCCGCCTCCTCGCGGCTCACGTACTTCTCGACCGCCATGCGCTCGAGGACGTGGTTGCGCCGGGCGAGCGCCCGCTCGGGGTAGTGGATCGGGGAGAGGCGGGGAGCGTTCTGGGGCACTCCGGCGACGAGGGCGGCCTCGGCCAGGGTCAGGTCCTTCACGGACTTGCTGAAGAAGAAGCGGCTGGCCGCCTCCACGCCGTAGTTGCCGTGGCCGAAGTAGATCTGGTTGGCGTAGAGCGTGAAGATCTCCTCCTTCGTGAAGTTCTTCTCGATCTGGAAGGCGAGGATGATCTCCTTGATCTTGCGCTCGAGGGTCTTCTCGGGGGTCAGGAAGAGCAGCCGCGTGAGCTGCATGGTCAGGGTCGAGAAGCCCTGCCCGCGCCGGCCCGAGCGCAGGTTCGCGAGGGCGGCGCCGGGGATGCGCCAGGGGTTGATCCCGATGTGCTTCCAGAAGTCCTCGTCCTCGACCGCGACGATGGCGTTGCGCAGGACGGGGGGGATGTCCCGGAACTCGATCACCACCCGCTTCTCGATCGCGAACTCGCCCGAGGACGCTGCCGTCGGAGGCGAAGACCTGCGTGATGATGTTCGGCTGGAAGTCCTCGAGCGACGTGACCTGGGGCAGGTCGCTCTCGAAGGCGAAGAAGACGCCGATCAGCGCCCCGGCGAGGATGGCCGCCACGAAGAGCGCGGTCACCACGACACGGCGCAGGGTCAGGGTGCGGGGGGCCGGGGGGCTCGTCGCGGCAAGCCCTCGCCGCCCAGCCAGGGGGGGCGCCATTGGGGACGATTATGACCGGCTGCCCGCCGGGCTGCCAGCCCGGGCGCGGGACTACTCCCGGTTGCCGCGGGGGCGCGCGCTCGAGTGGCCACCGGAGCGCGACCCGCTCGAGCCGCCGCCCGAGGGACGGGCCTGCGAGCCGCCGCCTTCGTTCCGGGGAGGGCGCGGCGCGCTGCGTTCGGCGCGAGGCTGGGAGCCTCCGGAGTTGTCGCCACCGTCGCGACGACGATAGCCGCTGGAGCTCTCGCTCCCGTCGCGCGGTCGATAGCTGCTGGAGCCGTCGCCCCCGTTGCGCGGCCGGTACGCCCCGGCGCCCTCGGCCTCACGGCGTGGCTGATAGCCGCTGGAGCTCTCGCTCCCGCTCCGCCGGCGAGCGCCACTGGAGGCGGGCTCGCTCCTCTCGGTGCGCTCGGCAGGCTCGACGCGGCCGCTCGATTCCTGGCGGCGCAGCGTGCCCCAGATGGAACCCGGCCGGCGGCTCTCGGCTCCGGCCGAGGGGGCCGGCCGTGCCGCCGTCCCCTGCTCGCCCGCCGCGCTCTCCGTCGAGCGCGGGGTGTACCACGGCGTCGTGCGCTGGCTCCGTCGCGGCGCGCGACCCTCCGGTCGGCCGGCCGACCCGGCCTCGAGGCGCGTTCGTCCGGGAGTTCTTGCTCTCCTCGCCGTCCGATCGGCGCTGCGCGCCGTAGCGCGCCCCGTCGACTCCCGCGGGCGACGGCCCGTAGCCGTGCGTCCACGGCGCGGGGATCGTCGTCTTGTTGTCGACGCCCAGCTCGCGCACGAAATCGCCGGGCGTCTGCCTCCGGCTGATGGCGCGCGGTGCGGCGTCTCCGGCCCGCAGGCTGCGCGCGTCGCGAGTGGGCCGCAGGGCGACCGAGTCCGCCGCGCGGAGGGCGCCCGGCTCGATCCGGTCGAAGCCCACCCGTCGCCGGGCCACGTCGCGGCCCCCGAGGTCGCCGTGACGCACGACGTTCCAGGGGTCCTGCCCGTAGCGGCCGCGCGGCACCGCATGGCCGTTGTGGTGGCCCCAGCCCCAGGGCCTGACCGGCTGGTCGCGCCAGCCCAGGGGGCACCAGCCCACGTAGCCGCCGCCCACCGCCCAACTCACCCAGGCCGGGCCCCACGTGCGGCCGGGCGTCCAGTACCAGCCGAAGGACGCCGAGAGGCCCCAGCGCCCGTAGTGGGAGGGGGCCCAGCCCCAGCGCTCGTAGGGGACCCACGTGTAGCCGTAGGGAGTCCACGCCCACTGGCCGTTCGAGTAGGGCTGCCAGCCGAGCTCGACGCGCGGGATCCAGACGTAGCCGACCGTGCTCTCGTACTGCCACTGGCCGTTGCGCTCGAACTCGCCCGCGTAGGCGTCGAGCTCGTCAGGGAGGTACTCGGAGGAGCGGGCGGCCGAGCGCTCCTCGGACTCGCGCATGCCGTCCCACTGGGAGAAGTCGTCGTTCTCCCCGCCGGGCTCGAAGCGCCGCGGCTCCTCGGCCTCGGCGCCCCAGCGCGCGAACGTGCGCTCGCCCGCGGCGAGGCGCACCTGCCGCCGGCCGTCGTCGAGGACCGCCTCGCCGGCGTAGACGCTCACGCGGGTCTCGCCGGAATCGACGTCGACGCGGAGCATCCCGCGGTCGAGCGCCCGGACCGTGCCGGCCGGCGTCTCGACCTCGAAGCGGGCGGAGCCGCGCGTGCGCACGCGCAGGAACGTGCTGCCCGACCAGAGCCGGAGCACCACGCGCTCCTCCTGGCCTTCCTCGTGGCCGGAGTAGTCGAGCTTGCTGCGGCGGTCGAGCCGCACCAGGGTGCCGTCGGGGAACTGGAACTCGGCCCGCCCGGCCGAGTCCGTCCACACGCGGTCGCCGGGGAGGAACGGCAGGTTGGCCAGCGCCTCCTCGGCGCTCACCTCGGTGGCCCGCTGCAGGGTCACGCCGGGCTCGACGAAGAAGACCCGGCCGTGCCGGTAGCCTTCGTCGGCGAGCGCCGTCGACGTCACCAGGCCGGCCGCGAGGCCGGCCGCGACGAGCATTCGGGACCGCATGGCGTGTCTCCTCCGGGAGCTACCCGCTCCCGGCCATGGCTGTAGCAAGGGGCATGCCGCCGAAGCGATCAGCTAAGGCGTCCGGATTCAGTCAGTTGCTGGACGCGTCGGCGCTTCGGCTCTGTACTGTTTGGAGTGCGAGCGTCCTCCGGCAGGGACGCCCACGAAGCGGGCGCCCGGTGGCCGGAGGTACGGGCCGTGCGCCCGCCCGGGAAGGCGTCCCGGGCGCTCCGAAGCGAGCGCATGAACCAGTCGTGCCGGTAAGCGAGCGAGGAGACGACCCGGGACGCCCACAAAGCGGGCGCCCAGTGGCAGGAGACGCCCCCAAGCGGGCGCCCGGTGGCCAAGGGCCTCCGCCTTGAAGGCCGCGGCGTTCCTTGGTACCATGCAGGACTGTTTCGCTGCCGGAGTGGCGGAATTGGCAGACGCGCACGGTTCAGGGCCGTGTTGGCTTCGGCTAGTGTGGGTTCAAGTCCCACCTCCGGCACCACCCATCCTCATGACGGAATCCCGATAGACAACACAGCAAGTCTCGATCGCCGGGTGCTCGACCTCGTGTCGAGCCTCGGCAAGCCCGTGTCGGTGCGCGACCTCGCGCGCCGGCTCTCCCTCGACTCCGCCGGAAGGCGCGAGCTGACGCCGGTCTTGCGGCAGCTGATCACCGACGGTGTCCTCGTCAAGATCCGCGGCGCGCACGTCGGGCTGCCGGACCGCATGAACCTCGTCGTGGGTCGCCTCACCTGCAATCCCGGCGGGTTCGGCTTCGTCGTGCCCGAGGCGCGGCGCGAGGGCCAGACCGACCTCTACGTGGCGGCGGCGAACATCCGCGAGGCCCTCCACGGCGACCGCGTCGTGGCCCGCGTCGAGCGCCGCACCGCCAAGGGGGCCGAGGGCCGCATCATCCGCATCCTCGAGCGCGCCAACCAGCGCATCGTGGGCCGCTACGAGGTCGACGGGAGCTTCGGCGGCCACGTGGTGCCCTTCGACCGCCGCGTGCTGCACGAGCTCTTCATCCCGGCCGGCGAGGACGGCGGCGCCGTCGCGGGCCAGATGGTCGCGGCGGACATGACGCGGCCGCCCACCGCCACCCGCAACCCGGTGGGGCGGGTCACCGAGGTGCTGGGCAACCTCACCGACCCCGGTGTCGACCTCAAGGTCATCGTCTCCAAGTACGGCCTGCCCGACGCGTTCCCGCCGGAGGTGGAGGAGGAGGCGCAGCGCGTGGCGCGCCCGGTGGGGGCGGACGAGGTGGCCGGCCGGACCGACTTCCGGGGCTGGCTCACCGTCACCATCGACCCCGAGACGGCCCGCGACCACGACGACGCGGTCGGGATCGAGCGCCGGGGCGACGGGGGTTACCGCCTCGCGGTGCACATCGCGGACGTGGCGCACTACGTGCGCGAGGGGGGGGCGCTCGACCTGGAGGCCTACCTCCGTGGCACCTCCGTGTACTTCCCCGACCGCGTGGTGCCCATGCTCCCGCACGCGCTCTCGAGCGACGTTTGCAGCCTCGTGGAGGGCCGGGACCGCCTCACCCAGTCCGTCGTGATCGACCTCGACGCGGCGGGGCGGGTCGAGAAGACGGCGTTTCACGACGGCGTCATCCGCAGCGCGGCGCGCCTCTCGTACCAGCAGGCCCAGGCGATCGTGGACGGCGACGCGGAAGCCCGCCAGCGCTTCGCGCCGCTCGTCGCCTCGCTCCTGGCCATGGACGAGCTGGCGAAGCTCATGCGCCGCCGGCGCTACGAGCGCGGGTCGCTCGACTTCGACCTGCCGGAGCCCAAGCTCGTCCTCGACGCCTCCGGCGAGATGACCGGCATCGTGCGCCACGAGCGCCTCGACAGCATGAGGCTCGTCGAGGAGTTCATGCTGGCCGCGAACGAGGCGGTGGCGGAGGTGCTGCACCGCGCCGGCGCCGGCGCCCTCTTCCGCGTCCACGAGCAGCCCGACCCCGGGCGGGTCGAGGAGTTCGTGGACCTCGTGGCCTCCCTCGGGTACCGCGTGCCGGGCAAGCTCGACGACGTCAAGCCCGAGCACTTCCAGCTCATCCTGCGCCAGATCGAGGGCAAGCCGGAGGAGAAGCTCGTCTCCTACCTCCTGCTGCGCACGATGAAGCTCGCGCGCTACCACGAGGAGAACCTGGGGCACTTCGGGCTGGCCACCGACATGTACGCCCACTTCACGAGCCCCATAAGGCGATACCCCGACCTCGTGGTGCACCGTGCCCTGCGCGCGCTGCGGCAGGGCAAGGACGCCGCGCGGGAAGCGTGGCTGCGGGAGAAGCTGCCCGAGATGGGTCTGCACCTCTCCGAGCGGGAGCGCAAGGCGTCGGAGGCGGAGCGCGAGCTCATCGAGTGGAAGAAGGTCCGCTTCATGGCCGGCCGGCTCGGCGAGAAGTTCCAGGGCTACGCCACCGGGGTGCAGGCCTTCGGCCTCTTCGTCGAGCTCGACGAGGTCTACGTGCAGGGGCTCGTGCACGTCTCGTCGATGAACGACGACTACTACCGCTTCGACGAGAAGGCCCATCTGCTGAAGGGCGAGAACACGAACAAGACCTACCGCCTGGGCGACCGGGTCGAGGTGCAGGTGGCGCGGGTGGACCTCGACCGGCGGCAGATCGACTTCGCCCTGGTGGACGTGCTGGCGCGGGCGCGCGGCGCCGGCGGCCGGGGGCGTCCTGCGGTGCGTCCACTCGGACGTCCGGCGGGCCGGACCTCGCGCGCCCCGGGCCGCGCACCGGGACGACCCGGCGCCAAGGGCCCCTCGCGGGGCCGAAAGCGCCGCTGAACCCTGCTAGAATACCCGCCGCGATAACCGCCGCATTCCCAGAAGGACGGAGCCGACCGTGAGCACTGGTGCCCCGAAGCCCCCCGCCCGCAGTTCCGAAGCCCGCATGGTGGCGCTCAACCTCTCCGCGAAGGAGCTCGTGTTCCTGCAGAAGGTCACGCGCCAGGAGTACCACTTCATCACCGACGACGAGCAGCAGGCGCGGCTGCGGCTGCGGGACAAGCTCGTCGAGGCCGCCTTCGACCAGGAGCGGGGCCGGGTCGTGCTGAACCTCACCCGGGACGAGCTGCTCTTCCTCATCAAGGTCGCCCGCGAGAACTACTCCTTCATCGCCCGCGCGGAGAAGGAAGCCCGGCTCGCCCTCGCCGCCAAGCTGCACAAGACCGCGGAGTCGGTCTTCGGAGTGACCACCCGCGAGGACTGACGCGCCCCTGCGCTCCTTCATCGTCGGGACGGCCGGCCACATCGACCACGGGAAGAGCGCGCTCGTGCGCGCGCTCACCGGCACCGACCCCGACCGCCTGAAGGAGGAGAAGGAGCGCGGCATCACGATCGACCTCGGCTTCGCCCACTGCGAGCTGGGGGAGGGGGTGGTCGCCTCGTTCGTCGACGTGCCGGGCCACGAGCGCTTCGTCCGCCACATGCTGGCCGGGGCCCACGGCATCGACGCGGTGGCGCTGGTGGTGGCCGCCGACGAGTCGGTGATGCCCCAGACCCGGGAGCACTTCCACATCTGCCGGCTCCTCGGCGTGCCCCGCGGCCTGGTCGTCCTCACGAAGTGCGACGCCGCCGACGCGGACAGCCAGGCGATCGCGGAGCTCGAGGCGCGCGAGCTCGTGGCCGGGTCCTTCCTGGAGTCGGCCCCGCTCGTCCGCGTCTCCGCCCGCACGGGCGAGGGCCTGCCCGCGCTGCGCGAGGCTCTCCTCGCGCTCGCGCGGGAGTCCCCGCCGCGGCCGTCCGTCGGGGCTGCTGCGGCTGCCCGTCGACCGGGTCTTCTCGATGAAGGGCTTCGGCATCGTGGTCACGGGGACGCTCGTCGCCGGCGAGCTGGCGACGGGCGAGGAGGTCGAGGCGCTGCCCTCCGGGCGCCGGGCGCGGGTGCGCGGCCTGCAGGTGCACGGCGAGACGGTCGAGCGGGCGGCGGCCGGGACGCGCACCGCCGTGAACCTGGCCGGCGAGGTCGAGGGGCTCGCCCGCGGCGAGGTGCTGGCGCGACCGGGCACGCTGCGGGCGACCTCGATGATCGACGCCGCAGCTGTCGCTCCTGCCCGGGGCCCGCCCGCTCGCGGACGGGGCGCGGGTGCGGGTCCACGCGGCGAGCGCCGAGGTGCTCGCCCGCGTGCGCCTGCTCGGGGCCGAGACGCTCGAGCCCGGGAGAAGCGCGCTCGCCCAGCTGCGGCTCGAGAGCCCCGCCGTCGCCGGGCGCGGGGATCGCCTCGTGCTGCGCTCCTACTCGCCCGCCGACACGATCGCCGGCGCCGCTCGTCGTGGACCCGCTGCCCCCACGGCGGCGCACCGCCGACCGCCCGGCGGTCGAGCGGCTGCGCGACGCCGTGGGCCTCCTCGGCGCGGCGGAGGCGATGGTCGCCGAGGCCGGCGCCGCGGGGATCGACGCGCCGCTGCTCGCGGCGCGCCTGACCGTGCCGCTCGCCCGGTTGACCGCCGAGATCCTCGGCGAGCGGCTCGATGGTCGCTCTCGGACAGGACCCCGCGGTGGTCGTCTCCCGGGGCGCCCTCGCGCGGCTGGGGGAAGCGAGCGCTGGCCGCCCTCGAGGTCTTCCACCGGACGAACCCGCTCAAGGCGGCCATGCCGCGCGAGGAGCTGCGGGGCCGGGCCTTCGACGACGCCCCGGTGATCGCGTTCGAGCGGGTGCTGGCCGACCTCGCCGCCGCCGGGCGCGTGCGGCTCTTCCCCGACGCCGTGGCCGCCGCACGGCACGAGGTGCGCCTCTCCGCCGGCGAGGAGGAGGCGCGCCAGCTGCTCCTGGAGACCGCCCTGGCGGCGGGGCTGTCGGGGGTCGAGCTCCCGGCCCTGGCGGAGCGCTCGAAGCGGGACGCGAAGCTCCTCGAGCGGGTGGCCCGCGTGCTCGCCACCGAGCGCGTCCTGGGACGCGTGGGGGAGGGCCTCCTCGTCCACCGGGACCACCTCGAGGCGCTCAAGCTCCAGGTGCGGGAGCGCTGGCCGGCCGGGTCGAAGATCGAGGTCGGGGCCTTCAAGGACCTGACCGGCCTCTCGCGCAAGTACGTGATCCCGCTCCTCGAGTACCTGGACCGGGAGAAGGTGACCCGCCGGGCGGGAAACGACCGCCTGGTGCTTTAGGATTCTGGGGGGTGCTGCGTCGCACCCCCCAGACCCCCCGCGCGCTCCGGCGGAGTGAATCCGCCTGCGCGCGCCGCCAGTTGCCTATTGGCCCTTTGTCGGGTGCATCTGTAGAATGCTCGCGACATGGCGGCACCCATGAGCGACGAGAAACGGCGGGCCGGCGGCGCGATCCGCGTGCCGTTCGTGCGACGCTGCCAGATCGACTACACGAGCGGCCAGTCGGACAGCTCCTTCATCGTGAACATCAACGTGCTCGGCGCCTACGTGGCGAACGAGGTCATGCCCGCGCTCGGGCGCACGCTGAAGTTCCGCTTCCACGTCCCCGGCAGCGAGCGCGAGGTGGTGGTGGACGGCGTCGTGGCCTGGACGAACCCCCAGCAGGAGCACCCGGTGCACAGCCTCCCGCCCGGGTTCGGCGTGGCCTTCCGCGCCCTCACCGACGACGTGCGGAACCGCATCGAGCAGATCGTCTTCGACTACCTGGCCCGCCAGTCCGGCGAGTAGCCGCTCGCCGACGCCGTCGGGTCAGGCTACAGCAGCAGGCCGACCGGGTTCTCCAGCAGGCGCCGCACCTCGGCCAGGAACTGCGCGGCGAGGGCGCCGTCCACCACGCGGTGGTCGGAGCTGAGCGTCACCTTCATGCGGTGGCCGATCGCCAGCTGGTCGTCCTTCACGACCGGCACCTTGCGCACCGCGCCCACCGCGAGGATGCAGCTCTCCGGCGGGTTGATGATGGCGGTGAACTCGGTGACGTCGAACATGCCGAGGTTCGAGATCGTGAAGGTCGAGCCCATGAACTCCTCGGGCTTGAGCTTCTTCTCCCGCGCCCGCGCCGCCAGGTCCTTGACCTCGCGCGAGATCTCCACGACGTGCTTGCGGTCGGCGTTGCGCACGACGGGGGTGATGAGGCCCTCGGCCAGAGAGACCGCCACCCCGACGTGGACCTCGGCGTGGGTCTGGATGGCCTCGCCCGTCCAGGAGGCGTTCACGGTGGGGAAGCGGGTGAGGGCCTTCGCGCAGGCCTTGAGCACGAGGTCGTTGAACGAGACCTTCACGTCCTCGGCGCGCTGCAGCTGCTCGCGCAGCGAGACCGCCGCGTCCATGTCGATCTCGACGGTCACGAAGAAGTGCGGGGCGGTGAACGCGCTCTCGGAGAGCCGCTTCGCGATCGTGCGGCGCATGCTCGTGAGCGGGATCGTGGTGCCGGGCACGACCGACGGAACGGGGATCGCGGGGCGCGGCGGCGGCGCCGGGGAGCCGGCGCGGGCGGAAGCGGGCGCCGGCGGCGAGGCGAGGTAGCCCTCGACGTCGCGCTTGACGATGCGGCCGGCCGGCCCGCTGCCGGCCACCGAGGCGAGCGGCACGTTCCTCTGCGCGGCGATCGCCCGGGCGAGGGGGCTCGCCTTGACCCGGCCGCCGGGCGCCACGGCCGGCGCGGGGGCGGGCGTCGGGACAGGTGCGAGCGGGGCCGCGGGAACGGCGGCAGCGATCGGGGCAACGGCGGGCGACGGGGCCGGAGCGGCGGAGACGGTCGGCGCGGGAGCCGCGCGCCGCGGCCTCGGCCAGCATCGCCGCGATGTCCTCGCCCGGCTCGGCGATCACGCCGATGAGCGCGCCCACCGGGGCCTTGCCGCCGGCCGGCACGAGGACCTTGCGCAGCACGCCGGCGCCCAGGGCCTCCATCTCCATGTTGGCCTTGTCCGTCTCGATCTCGGCCAGCACGTCGCCGACCTTGATCGGGTCGCCCTCCTTCTTGCTCCACTTCACGATGGTGCCCTCCTCCATCGTCGGGGAGAGCTTGGCGAGGACGACCTTCGTGATCATCGGTAGAGCACCTCGTGCACGGCCGCGACCACCTTCTCGGGCTGCGGCAGGAACGCCTTCTCCAGCATCCGGGAGTACGGCATGGGCACGTCGGCGGCGGTCACCCGGATGACCGGGGCGTCGAGCGAGTCGAAGCACTCGCGCTGCACGCGATCGGCGATCTCGGCGCCGAAGCCGGCGTAGCGCCAGCCTTCCTCGACCACCACGCAGCGGTTCGTCTTGCGCACCGAGTCGAAGATGAGGTCCTCGTCGAGCGGGCGCAGCGTGCGCGGGTCCACGACCTCGGCCTCGATCCCGTCCTTGGCGAGGAGCTCCGCCGCCTGCAGCGCGAACTGGGTCGAGCGGCTCCAGGCCACGATCGTCACGTCCTTGCCCGCGCGCTTGACGTCGGCGAGGCCGAGCGGGATGGTGAACTCCTCCTCGGGCACCTCGCCCTTGAGGTTGTAGAGCACCTCGTTCTCCATGAAGATCACCGGGTTGTCGTCCCGGATCGCGCTCTTCAGGAGCCCCTTCGCGTCCTTCGGGGTCGAGGGCATGACCACGACCAGGCCGGGGACGTGCACGAACCAGCTCTCGAAGGCCTGCGAGTGCTGGGCCGCCACCTGGGCCGCGGCGCCGGAGGGGCCGCGCATGACCATCGGGCAGCGGATCTGGCCGCCCGACATGTAGCGGTACTTGGCCGCGTGGTTCACGATCTGGTCGAGCGCCAGGAGCGAGAAGTTGAAGGTCATCATCTCGGCGATCGGCCGCATGCCGACGAAGGCGGCCCCGACCGCGATGCCGGCGATCGCCTCCTCGGCGATCGGCGTGTCGCGCACGCGCCACTCGCCGAACTCCTGGACCATCCCCTGGGTGATCTTGTAGGCGCCCTGGTACTGGCCGACCTCCTCGCCGAGGAGGAACACGGACGGGTCGCGCCGCATCTCCTCCTTCATGGCCTGGTTCAGGGCCTCGCGCATGGTGATGAGCGCCATGCTCAGCCCTCCACCTTGGCCGGGGCGGCCGGCGTGGCCCAGGCCGGGAACGGCTCGGGGACGCGGTCCTCCGCGACCGAGTCGCGCCAGGCGGGGTCCTTGTCGGCGGCCTTGTGGTGGATGTAGGGCGAGCGCACGTAGACGTCCTCGTAGAGGGTCTCGGGCGCCGGCCAGGGGCTCTGGTCCGCGAAGCGGACCGCCTCGGCGACCTGGGCCTGGACGTCCTTGTCCATGGCCTCGAGGTCCGCCTCGGCGACCGCGTGCTGCTCCTTCAGCGACCTTCCCGAACCGCAGGATCGGGTCGTGGCGCATCATCTCCTCGACCTCTTCCTTGCGTGCGGTACTTGCCGGGGTCGGACATCGAGTGGCCGCGGTAGCGGTAGGTCTCGACCTCGAGGAGGGTGGGCCGCTTCTCCTTGCGCGCGAGGTCGATCGCCTCGCCGAGCGCCTCTCTCACGGTCAGGAGGTCCATCCCGTCCACGTCGCGGCGGGGGATGCCGTAGGCGCTGCCGCGCTGGTAGAGGTCCTTCACCGAGGAGGCCCGGTCGAGCGAGGTGCCCATGCCGTAGCGGTTGTTCTCGATGACGTAGACGACGGGCAGGCCCCACAGCGAGCTGACGTTGAGCGCCTCGTGGAAGGCGCCCTCGTTGACCGCGCCGTCGCCGAAGAAGCACAGGACGACCTGGTCGGTCTGGCGCAGGCGGATCGCGTAGCCCATGCCGGCGGCCACCGGCAGGTGGCCGCCCACGATGCCGTCCCCGCCGAAGTTGCCGGTGGGGACGTCGTAGAAGTGCATGCTGCCGCCCTTGCCGCGGCTGATCCCGCCGACCTTGCCGCACAGCTCGGCCATCAGCGGCCGCGGGTCGGTGCCGCGGGCGAGCGCGTAGCCGTGGTCGCGGTAGGAGGTGACGAAGTAGTCGTCGGGCCGGAGCAGGCTCATCGCCGCCACCGCCACCGCCTCCTGGCCGATGTACAGGTGGAGGAAGCCGCCGATCTTGCCCTCCACGTAGATCTGGGCGCAGCGCTCCTCGAACCGCCGGATGAGGAGCATCGCCCGGTACTGCGCGAGCGCTTCGTCTCTGGTCATTCTCTGTCCGCTTCCTCCGCCCCGCACGCGCCGCCGGGGCCCGGCCGAGGGGCGTCGCTCGCGGGCCAAACCTCATTTCTACTGTGGATTAGACGTTGCGTCAACGGCGCCGCTCAGCGGCCCGGCAGAACGCCCCTCAGAGCACGAGCACGACGACCGCGGCGAGCGCGAGGCCGAGGACGAGCATGCCCACGATCGACAGCGCGAACGTGGCGTCGTCGGCGCCGCTGCCGGCCCGGGGGGCCGCCCGGCCGGTCCCCTCGAACGCCGCCTTCACCTCGGGGCGGGTCATGTAGAGGAGCACCGTGGCCGAGGCGAGCGTGAAGGGGCAGGCCAGGAGCCCGATCGCCGCGGTCGCGATCTGGAGGTGGCGCGCCCAGGGGGCGAGGGCCCGAAGGCCGACCGCCATGGCGGTCCCGAGCCCGGCCAGGACGACGCTCGCCAGGGCGCCGAGCGTCCAGGCCACGGCGCCGCCGCCCAGCCGGTGCGCCGCGAGGAGGCACGCGGCGACGGAGGCGGGCACGAAGAGGGCCCAGAGGCCCACGAGGACGCTGACCGTGGCCGGCCGGGCGCGGGCCCGCGGCCGGCGGGACCCGCCGCGGCTCCGTGCGCTCGCGCGAGGGCGCCGCCGGCCGGGCCGTGGCCGACAGGATCGGTGACCGGGCGCAGCCGGAGGTCCGGGTCGGGCGGCCGGGGCGCCCCGGCCGCCGTGCGCAGCTCGAGGTCGTCCGGAGCGACGATCACGGTCTCGCCGACCTCGGCGAGCAGCTTCACCTGCACGTCGCCCAGCCGCAGGGTGTCGCCCGGCCTCAGAGGGGCCTTCTCGACCCGGCGGCCGTTGACGTAGATGCCGTTGGCGCTGCCCTCGTCGCGGACGACGACGCCCTCCGGGCCCTCCTCCACGACCGCGTGGCGGCGGGAGCACTTCGAGTCGTTGAGGACGACGTCGCAGCCGGGGTCGCGGCCGAGCACGCAGACGCTGCCGGGCGAGCTCCACCTCGTGGGTCATGCCGCCGCGGTAGGAGATCTCGAGCCTCATGGCGCACCGTCCCCGGGTGTCGGGAACGTGGGATTGTAGCAGCCCCCGCCGCCTCGACTTCGCCGGGGGGCGACGGGTACGATCGCCCACGGCTCGACTGCTCGGCAGGAGTGGCTCGACATGGTGCACGGCGATCCCCACCAGCGTACGGCACGGCTCGCGGAGGTGACGGAGATCCTGAAGCGGGAGGCCCCGCCCGAGGACCTCGAGCTGCTGCTGAGCCTCGCCCCGATCTTCTTCGCGGACATGCCGGCCCGGCTCGCGCTCGACCTGCCGGCGGCGGTGGTGGCCGCCCGGCTCGCTGCGCCACTTCCGCTTCGTGGCGACGCGAGATGCCCCCGGCGCACCAGCTCTACAAGGGCCTGCCCGGCATCCACGTCTCGGTCCGCAACCCCACGCGAGGAGGAGGCCCGCGCGCTCGGCGGCGGGGCGGGGCTGCCGCTCGAGACGACGATCGTCGAGACGCACACGCCCGACCGGCCGTTCATCTTCGACAGCCTCAAGAACTACCTGCAGAAGCAGGGCCTGCGGGTCTTCTCGGCGATCCACCCGATCTTCACGGTGCGCCGGCAGTGGGAGCGGATCGTGGCCCTCGGCGACGTCCAGGAGGAGGGCAGCAAGGAGAGCTACTGCTTCTTCCAGATCGAGCGCGTCGCCGTCGCGCGAGCGGCGTGCGGCGGATCGAGCACGAGGTGTTCTCGCTGCTCAAGGCCGTCTTCCTGGCGGTCGACGACTTCGCGGACATGGGGCGGGCCTGCCGCGAGCTGGTGCCCCGCCTGCGCAGCCGCCGCGGCGACGCGGCCGAGCTCGCCTCCGCCCGCGCCTTCCTCGAGTGGCTCCTCGACGACAACTACATCTTCATGGGCACGGTCTCGCTACGCGCGTGGCGCCCGACGGCACGCTCGAGCCGCGTGGACGAGACCGCGAACGGCGTCTTCACCGACCCCAGCGCTCCTCCCGGTCGTCTTCCCGGGCGTCGTCGAGCACGTCGAGGCGCACCTGCAACCCGCAGCCGAGCGACGACCGGATCCTCGACCTCGACTTCTGCGCGAACGCCTCGGCCATCTACCACCTCGAGCCGATCGAGGACCTCACCGTGCGCGAGTGGGGCGAGGACGGGAAGCTCGTCGGGCCTCACGCTGCTGCTCGGCCGCTTCGCCCGCGGGGCCTTCGCCCAGCGCGCGGACCGCATCCCGATCCTCAAGGAGAAGGAGGACCGCCTCCTCGAGCGCTGCGGGGCCATCCCGAGCTCGCACGTCTGGCGCGAGACCCGGGCCACCTTCAACCACTTCCCGAAGACCGACCTCTTCTACGCCGACGCCGCCGACCTCGAGCGGATCATCGAGCGCATCGTGCACGTGGCGAGCGACGACGAGATCGTGGTCGAGGGCCGCAAGGGCGCGGGCTACGAGGCGCTCTACGTGGCCTTCTCGCGGCTGCGCTACGCCTACCAGATCGAGGCGGCCCTGCGGCGGGCCTTCGCCGACGCGTTCGGCCCGGTGGCCTTCGGCACCTCGGTCGACTGCGGGCCCGGTGACGCTCCTCATCTTCTACTTCGACTCGAACCAGCTCGAGCACCCGGTGGACGTCGAGGAGGCGCGCCGGCTCACCGAGCCGCTCGTGACCGACTGGGAGGACCGCGTCGGCGTCGCCCTCGAGCGGGAGTTCGGGGAGCGCGAGGGCCGGCGGCTCTTCCGCCGCTACGTCACGCCGGAGTCGCGCAGCGGCCTCTACCGCGAGGTGACGGCGCCGGAGCAGGTGCCGGACGACCTGCGGCAAGCTCGAGGCGCTCGAGAGCCGGCTCGAGGCGGGCGTCGTGCCGAAGACGTCGGAGACGGCCTCCGTCCAGCTCTGCCTCGGTGCGCGCGCTCGACCTCACCGACATCCTGAAGACCCTGCAGAACCTCGGCCTCACCGTCACCGAGGAGCTGCGCATCCCGCTCACCCTGCCCGAGGGCCGGCGCTGCTTCCTCTACCGGTTCGAGGTCGAGGCCCCGGCCGACCGCATCGCCGCGCTGCGGCAGGGGGAGCAGCGCTTCGTGGACGCCCTGCGCGCGCTCGACGAGGAGCGGGCGACCGACGACCCGCTGAACGGCCTCATCCTCTCCGCCGGCCTCACCTGGCGCGACGTCGAGGTGCTGCGCACGCTGCGCAACCACCTGCTGCAGATCCGCGCCGCACTGGAACGCGGACACGGTGAACGGCGTCCTCGTGCGCAACGCCTGGGCGGCGGGGGCCCTCCACCGCGTCGTTCGCCGCCCGCTTCGACCCCGCCGCGCCCGGCGACCGCGCGGCGGCGGTGGCCGAGGCCGACGCCGGCTTCGCCCGCGCGCTGGAGGCGGTGCGCAGCCTCGCCGAGGACGAGGTGCTGCGCGCCTTCGACAACCTGCTGCGCTCGGCGCTGCGCACGAACGCCTACCAGCGGCCCGAGCGGCCGGTCTTCTCGGTCAAGGTCGACTGCCGCAAGGTCGAGGGCATGCCGCTCCCCGCGGCCGCTGTTCGAGATCTACGTCCACTCGCGGCGCCTCGAGGGCATCCACCTGCGCGGCGGCAAGGTGGCCCGCGGCGGCATCCGCTGGTGCGACCGCCACGACGACTTCCGCACCGAGATCCTGGGCCTGATGAAGACCCAGATGGTCAAGAACTCGGTGATCGTGCCGGTGGGCTCGAAGGGCGGCTTCGTGCTGAAGGGCGAGGTGCCCGCCGCGGCCCGGCGCTCGACGAGTACCTGATCGACCGCTACCGCGAGTTCGTGTCGGGGCTGCTCGACGTGACCGACAACCGCGCGGACGGCAAGGTGCTGCACCCGCCGGAGGTCGTGCGGCAGGACGGGGACGACCCCTACCTCGTGGTGGCCGCGGACAAGGGCACCGCGCACCTCTCCGACACCGCCAACCGCGTCTCCGCCCAGTACGGCTTCTGGCTCGGCGACGCCTTCGCGTCCGGCGGCAGCGCGGGCTACGACCACAAGAAGATGGGCATCACCGCCCGCGGCGCCTGGGAGTGCGTGAAGCACCACTTCCGCAACCTGGGGATGGACATCCAGAAGGAGCCCTTCACCGTGGCCGGGGTCGGCGACATGTCGGGCGACGTCTTCGGCAACGGCGTCCTGCTCTCGCGGGCGATCAAGCTGGTGGCCGTCTTCGACCACCGGCACATCTTCATCGACCCCGACCCCGACCCGGAGACGAGCTACCGCGAGCGCGAGCGCGTGTTCGCCCTGGCCCGCTCGAGCTGGCGCGACTACGACCCCGCGCTCCTCAGCAAGGGCGGCGGCGTCTACGACCGCTCGGCCAAGGCGATCCCGCTCTCCCCGGAGGCGCGCAAGCTCCTCGACGTCGAGGGCGGCGAGCCCTCCGGCGAGGAGGTGATGCGCAAGATCCTCACCGCCCGCGTCGACCTGCTCTACAACGGCGGCATCGGCACCTACGTCAAGGCGGAGTCCGAGGAGCACGGCGCAGGTCGGCGACCGCACGAACGACCGCGTGCGGGTGAACGGCCGCGAGGTGCGCGCCCGGGTGATCGGCGAGGGCGGCAACCTCGGGCTCACCCAGAAGGGCCGGCTCGAGTACTGGGCGGCCGGCGGGCGGCTCAACACCGACGCCGTCGACAACTCCGGCGGGGTGGACACCTCCGACCACGAGGTGAACATCAAGATCCTGCTCGACATGCTGGTGAAGAAGGGCCTCGTGAAGGGGCGCGAGGAGAGGAACCGCATCCTCGCGGAGATGACGGACGACGTGGCGGCGCTCGTGCTGGCCGACAACGCCGGCCAGGCCCTGGCCCTGAGCCTCGACGCGCGGCGCAGCGCGAGCCGCTACGAGGAGTTCGTGGCGCTCGTGGACGACATGGCGGGGGCGGGCCTCCTCAACCGGGCCGACGAGTCGGTGCCGTCGCGCGAGGAGCTGCTCGCGAGCCCGCACCGGGAGCGCGGCCTGCCGCGGCCGCTCCTCTGCGTGCTGCTCGGCTACTCCAAGATGTCGGCCTTCCAGCTGCTCCTGGAGACGGACTTCCCGGACGGGGCGGCGGGCCGGCCCTTCCTCGACGGCTACTTCCCGCGCCTGCGTGCGGGAGCGGTTCGCCGAGCACTTCCAGGACCACGTCCTGCGCCGCGAGATCGTGGCCACCGGGGCGGTCAACTACCTCGTCAACCGGGGCGGCATCGCGCTCCTGCCGCGGCTCGAGCAGGGGGCGAAGAACGGCATCGGCGAGGCGGTGACGGCCTGGATCGAGGTCGACCGCGAGGCCGAGGCTCCGGCGCTGCGCGAGGCGGTGCTCGCGTCCGGCCGGCCCGCGGACGAGGAGCAGGCGGCGCTCCTGGAGATCGAGGACGCCCTCGAGGCGGCGGCGCAGGAGCGGCTCGAGGGCAAGAAGGGCGCCGATGCGAAGAAGGCGCTCCAGGAGATCCGGAAGCGGCTGAAGGTATAGGCCCCTCCCGGGTGGTGCGCGTGACGCGCTGCCTGTTCGTCTCGGACCTGCACGGCCGGCCCGACCGCTACGAGAAGCTCCTGGCGGCGGTCGAGGCGGAGCGCCCCGGGGCGGTCTTCCTCGGCGGCGACCTGCTGCCCCTCGGCGCGCTGTCCCCGTCGGGGGGCGACTTCCTCCTCGAGTGGCTCGGCCCTCGGCTGGAGGCGCTGCGGTCCCGCCTCGGGCCGGAGTACCCGCGGGTCCTCGCGGTCTTCGGCAACGACGACCCGCGGGCCGAGGAGGAGTCGCTCGCGGAGCTGGAGCGGCGCGGGCTCGCTCGAGCACGCCCACGGCCGGCGCATCGCCCGTCGGTCCGGCATCCCGGTCTACGGCTACGCCTGCGTCCCCCCGACGCCCTTCGCCCTCAAGGACTGGGAGCGCTACGACGTCTCGCGCTTCGTCGATCCCGGCTGCGTCTCGCCGGAGGAGGGGTACCGCTCGGTGCCGGTCCCGGAGGGCGAGACGAAGTGGGGGACGATCGCGGGCGACCTCGAGGCGCTCGTCGGCGCGGCCGACGTGTCGGGCGCGGTCTTCCTCTTCCACTCGCCGCCCCACGGGACGGCCCTCGACCGTGCGGCGCTCGACGGGCAGTCCGTGGACCACGTCCCCGCTCGACGTGCACGTCGGCAGCATCGCGATCCGGCGCTTCATCGAGGCGCGCCAGCCGCTCGGCTGACGCTGCACGGCCACGTCCACGAGTCGGCACGGCTCACCGGCTCGTGGCAGGACCGCATCGGCCGGACGGTCTGCCTCTCCGCCGCCCACGACGGCCCCGAGCTGGCCCTCGTCCGCTTCGACCTGGACCGGCCGGAGGAGGCCACCCGGGAACTGCTGTAGGCCCTGTCATTCCGAGGGACTTCAGGAGGACGGGTCCCGAGGAATCCGCAGTCTCAGCGCCGGCGGGGCTGCGGATTCCTCGTCGCCCGGCAAGACGAAGCTCCTCGGAATGACAGCGCTCAGCGCTCGGGATGACGGCGCTCAGCGCTCGCGACCGTCGCGGCTCCGCCGCCGAGAACCAGCGGTCGGGCGGCGTCGGTGACGGCGCCGATCTTCGCCGCGAAGGGGTTCCCGCCGCCGTCGATGTCGGCGTCCGTCACGTAGTGGACGTCGAGCAGCCCCTCCGTCCGGTAGCCGGTGCGCAGGTAGTTGACCTCGGCCAGGGACTGGCTCCAGCCGTCGAGCCAGAGCGCGAGCTCGCGCCGTCGGTCGTCGTCGGCCTCCACGTGCAGCAGGAGGTCGATGTCGCTGGCCGGCCCCGCCGTGCCGTTCTTCGTGGAGCCGAACACGTAGGCGGCCTTCACGCCGAAGCGGGCGGCGTCGATGAGGGCCGCGATGCGCTGGGCCATGCGCAGCCTCCAGCGCCAGTGGTCCTCGGAGCGCGTCCCGGCCGCGGCCTCCGGCTCGAGGCTCGCCTCTCCGCCGAGCGTCGGCGGCGCCAGGACGCCCACCGCCTCGTCCAGGTCGCCGTTCATGAGGATCCGCAGCACGCGCCCCTCGGCGGCCTGGGCGACGTCGATCACCCGCAGGACGTCCGACAGCCCCTCGAACTCGGGGGCGAGGCTGGCGAGGGCGTTCGGGGCACGGAGGAAGAAGGCCTCGTTGAACACCACGTCGGGGTCGTCGGGGTAGAGCGGCAGGTAGCGGATGTTCGACTCGACGAGGTCCTGGAAGAAGTGGGTGCCGAAGGAGAGGTCGGGGATGTAGCCGCCCTTCTTCCGGGCGACCTCGACCAGCACGGCGGCGTTGCTGATGTCGGCGTAGGTGACGGGCACGCCGAGCCGGATGTCCCCGCGCGAGCCCCAGCGGCCCGGGCCCATCAGGATGAACTGGCGCTTGGGCAGCACCCGGTTCAGGCGGCCCACGGCGCGCCCGACCTCGCGGATCCGGTCGAGCTCCAGCCGCGCGTACCCCTCGGGGTCCACGTACACCACGTGGCTGATGTCGCTCACCTGCCCGTTCGAGACGTAGCGGCGCGCGGTGAACAGCACGCGGTCCTGCGGCAGGTCGCGCGGGATCGGCACGGGGGCGGTGCCCTCCGTGGCGCCCTGCGGCCGGCACTGCAGCAGGTACACGTGCCGGCCGTCCGAGGCGAACTCGATGTCCACCGGGGTCTTGAGCTTCTCGCGCAGCACCTGCAGCAGCGTCCGCATGCGGGTCACGAAGGGGCTGTCCGAGATGAGCCCCTCGAAGTTCATCACGAGGCCGGGTTCCGAGAAGTCCACGAGCCCCACCGGCCGCCGCAGGTGGTCGTGGTCGGCGATCGAGATCATCTGGCGCACGAGCGGGAACTCCTCGCCGTGCCGCTCCAGCAGCTCCCGCATGTCCACCGTCTCGAAGACGCCGGTCTCCAGGTTGATGACGTCCGCCTTCTTCGGCGAGTAGCGCAGGGCCTCCTCGGGCGTCTGGTTGACGCGCAGGCCCGGCTGGCCGGGGGCCACCAGCACCGGGTAGTCGTCGGCGAGGCGGTCCACCGCGCGCGTGCCGAGGCCCGGCACGATGCGCAGCAGGCCGTCCTCCCGGGCGATCCGCGAGGACCAGCGGAACTCGTTGTTCGAGAAGCCCACGCCGGAGAACGCGGGCATCCAGTAGGGCCCGATCCGCGTGCCGACCACCTCCTGGATGAGGATGCCCATCTCCTCGTGCAGGTCGAGGAGCCCCCGCAGCGCGCGGTACTCGATGGGGTCGGGGCTGAAGACGGAGGCGTACACCTCGGCGATCGCGTCGGTGAGCGCGGCGAGGCGCTCGCGCTTCGTGCCGGTGTTGGCGAGGAACAGGCTCTTGTACTTGCCCGAGAAGGCGGCGCCGAGCCGGTCCTCGAGGAGGCTCGAGCTGCGCACGATGATCGGCCGGTCCGTCGAGGTCGTCGAGCACGTCCGACAGCCCGCGCAGGATGTCCGCGGAGAAGAAGGAGTTCTTGAAGAGCTGGACGATGTAGGGGTAGTCGAGGCGGACCCGGTCCGGGTCCGTGTACTTGCGGTTGTAGACGTCCTCGAGGTCGTTGTGGTGGATGAAGTCGAGGATGCCGTCCGAGGGGATGTGCCAGCTGCGGGGGATGCGGATGTCGCCGAGCACGTCGTGGTACTCGGGCGAGCGGGCCACGATCTTCGAGGCGAGGTAGAGGCCGGCCGCCTTGCCCCCGAGGCGCCCGTGGCTGCGCGGCGGGTAGACGATGCGCTGGCAGAGCTCGTGGAAGTCCGCGACCGTGAGGTAGTCCTTCGCGATGTTCACGAACTCGAGCTGGTCGGTGAGGAAGCGCCGCACGAGCGCCGCGCGCAGGCCCGTCTGGGTGGCGGACGAGAGGTCCCCCTCCTCGACCCCGCCGTGGCGGAAGCGCTGGAGCGCGTCGGCCAGCTCCGCGAGCGGCGTGTCCATGCGCTCGAGCGCGTTCTTGAGGAAGGTGGACTTGTCCTCCTTGATCCAGCTCTGGATGCAGTTGAGGATCTCGTCCTCCCGCAGGTGGATCCCGGCGATCCGGAAGGCGGCCTCCGTCGTCTCGGGGTCGGCGGCCCGGGCCGTCCGCGGCTGCGGCCGGTTGTCGTCGACGCCCTCCTCGCCGCCGGGCGCGCGTGCCGGGACGGTCGAGCGCAGGAGGCGCTCCGCCTCCTCGACGCCGTTCCAGCAGAGGTGGTTGATCATCTTGCGGCCCAGGCGCGCCGAGCAGCGCCCGGTCGGTCTGGCGCAGGAAGTCGAGCACCACCCACCACTCCGGGGCGGCCGGGCCCGGCCCGCCGTCGACCGTCAGCACGCGCTGCAGGCGGCGGCGCGACACGAAGTGACCGAGCCGCTCCGCGATCGCGTCGAGGAGCTTCCGCTCCTCGGCGAGGAAGGGCCCCTCGACCGAGCGGGGCATGGCCTCCGTGTAGTAGACCTCGACCTGCCCGGCGATCTCGCCCTGCGCCTCGATCAGCGACGCCAGCTTGAACGGCGTGGGCGTGAAGCCGGCCGGCTCGTACACCCGGTTGCCGAGGACGATCCGCGCGACGCACACGTCCGGGAACTGCCAGCCGGCGGGAATGGTGCGGATCACCTCGCCGAGGACGTCGTCGAGGGTCGCCTCCACGCGGCCGAGAAGCTCGTCGACGCGGTAGAGGCAGTTGAGCTCCTTGGCCCGCTCCTGCAGGTCGTGGAGGATCCGGTCGATCGGCTTGCCGGTGTTCGGGCTCATTCGGCTCTCAGGTCCTCTGGGCGCCACCCCGCGCGCGAGCGCCCGTCCACGCGCAGGACGAGGGGCGATCGCGTGCGCACGTGCCGGACGTGCTCGGTGCGGGCCACGACCTCCTGCCCGGCGAGCCAGCCCCAGTCTACCGCCCGCCCGGTGTCGAAGGGCACCGTGAAGTAGAGGACGGAGAAGCTCGAGAGGTTGTGGAAGAAGTGCGAGCCCTGGCTGGGCTCGGGGTTCATCTGCGGCAGCGTCGCCTCCACGATCCCGCGCGCCCCGAGATCTGGTCCCAGCGCACCGGGATGCCGAGCCAGGGGTCGGTCGAGCCCCACCGGCCGAAGCCGACCAGCAGGTAGGGGCGGCCGGCCGTCGACGAGCGCCCGGTTGAGCGGCTCGATCTCGCTGGCGATGGCGGGCGTCAGCCGGGCCTCGAAGGCCTCCGGTTCCACGTAGACGACGTCCCGGACCTCGTGACGCCCGTTGCCCATCGACGCCGACGAGGCCACGACCGCGAGCGGCGAGGCGAGGTCCTCCGCCGACACCTCCACCGCCTCGCGCGAGACCAGGAGCGGCCGGACCTGCAGGAAGCCGAAGCGCGCCGGCTGCCCCGGCGGCAGGGACACCGCGAACTCGATCTCGACGGGGGCGCCGAGCTCCTCCTCGCACACGGCCAGCAGCTTGCGCAGCGCCGGGACGAGGGGCAGCTCGTTCCAGGCCAGGATCGGGGCGAAGTCGAGGACGCGCGGCCCGGGGCGCCCGGTGCCGGCGACGAGCCGGTCGGAGTCGGCGTCGTAGGTCGAGGCGGCGTAGCGCAGCGTGCCGTCCGCCTCGGCCTCGGCGAGGGAGCGCTCGACGAGGTACTCCGTCTCGGTCATCGGGTCGTACGGCGGCGGCGGGCCGACGTTCACCGCCCAGAACCGCGACTGGGTGACGTCGACGAGGTCGCGGACCGACCCCACCGGCGGCGGCAGCTTCGGGTGGGCGGGGGAGAACGACCAGCAGAGCGCCGCCGTCCACGATCGTCTTGCCGAGGCCGAGGGCGAGGTCGACGACGCCCTCCGCGGGCTGCGCGGGGCCGACCGGGTAGAAGTTGTACGAGCGGGCGACACCGGAGAGGTCGGGATAGAAGCGGTCGCCGTGGCGGCGGCCGACCACCTCCTGCACGACGACCGCCATCTTCTCCGGCTCGGGCAGCTCGCCCGCGGCCCGCCGGTAGGCGCGCGCCTCGTGGAAGAACGTGGTCGCGAAGACGAACTTGACGGCGTCGACCAGGCTCTTGAAGCGGCCGGCCACGTCGGCCTGGTTGCCCGGGATCATCTTGGTGCCGTAGACGCCGGCGAAGGGCCGGCCCGAGCGCGTCCTCGAGCGCGCTCGAGGAGCGGCAGGCGAGCGGCACGCGCGCGTCGTCGGCCAGCGAGCGCAGGTCGCCCAGCCACTCGGCCGGCAGCGTGGCCTTCTGGAACGCGAGCGCGATCACCTCGTCCGAGGGCTCCTCGGCGACCAGCGGCCGCAGGCCGTTGCGGTCGAGGAACGCGTCGAAGACCGACGTCGCGAGGACGCAGAGGGCCGGCACGTCGAGCGACGAGGCCCGGGACCTCGAGGTCGGCCCGCCGCTCGTTCGAGGATCCGGGCGGCGGTGACGAGGCCCCGGGCCTTGCCGCCGGGCGAGCCGTCCCCGATCCGCGCTGATCCTTCGCGAGGGGTCGAAGAACCGCCGCTCGAAGCGGGGGACGTCGCCGCCCGGCCCGGTCACACGGTCACACCCACCCGCGGTCGCGGCAGGCCTGGGCCACGCGGTTGATGGCGATCACGTACGCCGCGTCGCGCGTGAAGAGCTTGCGCTTGCGGGCGAGCTCGCTCACCGCGTGGAAGGCGGCCGTCATCTTGGTGTCGAGGCGGGCCAGGACCTCGTCCTTCTCCCAGTAGTAGTTCATGTTGCTCTGGACCTGCTCGAAGTAGCTGCAGGTGACGCCGCCGGCGTTGGCGAGGAAGTCGGGGATCACGAAGATGCCCTTCTCCTGGAGGATGGTGTCGGCTTCCGGCGTCGTCGGGCCGTTGGCGCCCTCCGCGAGGAGCTTCACCTTGGCGTGGATCTTCGGGGCGTTGTCGGCGCGGATCTGGTTCTCGAGGGCGGCGGGGATCAGGATCTCGACCGGCTGCTCGAGCCAGGCGTCGCCGGGCAGGATCTCGTAGCCGAGCTCCTTCGCCTTCGCCTTGTCGATGCCGCCGAAGCGGTCGGAGATCGAGACGAGCTGGTCCGCGTCGACGCCGGACTCGCGGCGGAAGGAGTACGCCGCCTGGTCGGCCTGGTCCCAGCAGGCGACGCAGGTGACCGTCCCGCCGATCTGCGTGTAGAGGCGGATCGCGTACTGCGCGACGTTGCCGAAGCCCTGGACGCTGGCGCGCGTCTGGCGCACGTCGATCCCCATCTCCCGCAGCGCCTCGCGGATCGTGAAGACGACGCCGTAGCCGGTGGCCTCGGTGCGGCCCTCGGAGCCGCCCATGCCGACGGGCTTGCCGGTGATGAAGCCGGGGTAGTGGCCGCCGTGGATCGTCTCGAACTCGTCGAGCATCCACAGCATGTGCTGGCCGGAGGTCATGACGTCGGGGGCGGGGACGTCGGCGACGGGGCCGACGTTCCGCGCGAGCTGGCGCACCCAGCCGCGGCAGATCTGCTCCTGCTCGCGCTGGCTCAGGTGGTGGGGGTCGCAGATGACGCCGCCCTTGCCGCCGCCGAGCGGGATGTCGACGACCGCGCACTTCCAGGTCATCCAGGTGGCGAGGGCGCGGACGGTGTCGAGCGTCTCCTGCGGGTGGAAGCGGATGCCGCCCTTCGAGGGGCCGCGGGCGTCGTTGTGCTGCACGCGGAAGCCGCGGAAGACCTTGACCCGCCCGTCGTCCATGCGGACGGGGATCGCGAAGCTGTACTCCCGCAGCGGCCAGCGCAGCAGCTCGCGGGTGGCCGGGTCGAGGTCGAGGATCGCCGCCACCTTGTCGAACTGCGCCTGCGCCATCTCGAATGCATTCACGCCCTTGATCGCCATGATGCCGAGTCCTCCTGATGCTCCCATGCTAGCCACGCCGGGGCGCCGGAGAAAAGACCCGCACGGACCGGATCTTTCGGCTCATTCGGTGCGCCTGGAGCGGTAGTGCCAAGAGATCATGGCACGGGCACCCCCTCGCGCCGGATGATGGACGGCATCAGGGCTGCCGATCGCCCACGCCCCCTGGATCGGGCGGACGCGGCGGCGGCCACTTGGCGACCCGATGGCCGAATCGATGGCCGACCCGCTTCCACGTCCCCGTCAGGGTCGCCCTATTCCACGGAGAGACCAATGAACGAATACGTCACCTCGCTGATGGCCGAGGTCAAGGCCAAGAACCCGGCCGAGCCCGAGTTTCACCAGGCCGTCCAGGAGGTCGCCGAGTCGCTCGCCCTCGTGCTCGACCGCCACCCGGAGTACAAGCACGCGAAGATCCTCGAGCGCATCATCGAGCCCGAGCGCGTCATCCTGTTCCGCGTCCCCTGGGTCGACGACCAGGGCCAGGTGCGCGTGAACCGCGGCTTCCGCATCGAGATGAACAGCGCGATCGGCCCCTACAAGGGCGGGCTGCGCTTCCACCCCTCGGTCAACCTCGGCATCCTGAAGTTCCTGGCCTTCGAGCAGGTCTTCAAGAACTCGCTCACCACGCTGCCCATGGGCGGCGGCAAGGGCGGCACCGACTTCGACCCGAAGGGCAAGAGCGACAACGAGGTCATGCGCTTCTGCCAGGCCTTCATGTCCGAGCTCTTCCGCCACATCGGGCCCGACACCGACGTGCCCGGCCGGCGACATCGGCGTGGGCGGCCGCGAGATCGGCTACCTGTTCGGCATGTACAAGAAGCTGCGCAACGAGTTCACCGGCGTCCTCACCGGCAAGGGCCTCAACTGGGGCGGCTCGCTCATCCGGCCCGAGGCCACCGGCTACGGCTGCGTGTACTTCGCGCAGGAGATGCTCGGGACGCGCAAGGAGACGCTCTGCAGGGCAAGACGTGCCTCGTCTCCGGCAGCGGCAACGTGTCGCAGTACACGGTCGAGAAGATCCTCGACCTCGGCGGCAAGGTGGTCACGTTCTCCGACTCGAGCGGGTACGTCTACGACGAGGCGGGGATCGACCGCGAGAAGCTGAAGTTCGTGATGGACCTCAAGAACGTCCGCCGCGGCCGCATCAAGGAGTACTCCGACAAGTTCAAGACCGCGGTCTACACCCCGATCGACCCCAAGCTCGACTACAACCCGCTCTGGAACCACAAGGCCCAGTGCGCGTTCCCGAGCGCGACCCAGAACGAGATCAACGGCAAGGACGCGGAGAACCTGCTCAAGAACGGCGTCTACGTGGTCGGCGAGGGCGCCAACATGCCGAGCACGATCGACGCGGTCAACCGGTTCCTCGACGCGAAGATCCTCTACGGGCCGGGCAAGGCCGCGAACGCCGGCGGCGTCGCGACCTCGGGCCTCGAGATGTCGCAGAACAGCATGCGCCTCTCCTGGAGCCGCGAGGAGGTGGACACCGCGCCTCCACGGCATCATGAAGAGCATCCACAAGGCCTGCTTCGAGACCGCCGAGCGGTTCGGCACCCCGGGCAACTACGTCAACGGCGCCAACATCGCGGGCTTCCTGAAGGTCGCCAACGCGATGATGGACCAGGGCGTCGTCTAGCACCGACGCGCGCACCGACGCGAGCGGAGCTCGCGTCGGATCTGAGCCGTCGCCTGCACCCCGGCGAGCGAAGCTCGCCGGGGTGTCTTCATTTGTTGTTGTTCTTGCCTTCCCGAAGGCTCTGAAGAAGGCCCTGACGAGGGCCAACCGAAAGCCCTCCTGAGAGCCGGCCTCTGCGGAACGGAAGCCAACGACCGGCTCACTCAGACCCGCGCGGAGCGCGGGTGCTAGTAGCGGTACCGGTCGTTCTTGTACGGCCCCTGCTTGTCGACGCCGATGTAGGTCGGCCTGCTGCGTCCGTCAGCTCGGTGAGCTTCGCGTTCAGCTTCTTGAGCTGCAGCCGCGCCACCTTCTCGTCGAGGTGCTTGGGCAGGGTGTAGACGCCCACCGGGTACTTGCCGCTGTCCTTCTCCTTCCACAGCTCGATCTGGGCGATCGTCTGGTTCGCGAAGGACGAGGACATCACGTACGACGGGTGGCCGGTGCCGCAGCCGAGGTTCACCAGGCGGCCCTTGGCGAGCAGGATGATCCGCTTGCCGTCCGGGAAGATCACGTGGTCCACCTGCGGCTTGATCTCCTCCCAGCGGTAGCCCTCGATCGAGGCGACGTCGATCTCGTTGTCGAAGTGGCCGATGTTGCAGACGATGGCCTGGTCCTTCATCTTCGCCATGTGGTCGTGGTGGATCACGTGGTAGTTGCCGGTGGCGGTCACGAAGATGTCGGCCTTGTCCGCCGCGTAGTCCATGGTCACGACGCGGTAGCCCTCCATCGCCGCCTGCAGCGCGCAGATGGGGTCGATCTCGGTCACCCAGACCTGGGCGGAGAGGGCGCGCAGGGCCTGCGCCGAGCCCTTGCCCACGTCGCCGTAGCCGCAGACGAGGGCGATCTTGCCGGCGATCATGACGTCGGTCGCGCGCTTGATGCCGTCGACGAGCGACTCGCGGCAGCCGTAGAGGTTGTCGAACTTCGACTTGGTGACCGAGTCGTTGACGTTGATGGCGGGGATCTTCAGGTCGCCCTTCGCGTGCATCTGGTAGAGGCGGTGGACGCCGGTCGTCGTCTCCTCGGTCACGCCGCGGACCGACGCGAGCTGCTTCGCGTACCAGCCGGGCTTCTCGCCGAGGCGCTTCTTGATGGCCGCGAAGAGGACGCGCTCCTCCTCGCTCTCCGGGCTCGCGAGGACGGAGGCGTCCTTCTCCGCCTTCGCGCCGAGGTGCAGGAGCAGGGTGGCGTCGCCGCCGTCGTCGAGGATCATGTTGGTCTGTCCGCCGTCGGGCCACTCGAAGATGCGGTGGGTGAAGTCCCAGTACTCCTCGAGCGACTCGCCCTTGTAGGCGAAGACCGCGGTGCCGCCCTTCGCGATGGCGGCCGCGGCGTGGTCCTGGGTCGAGAAGATGTTGCACGAGGCCCAGCGCACGTCGGCGCCGAGGGCCTTGAGCGTCTCGATCAGGACCGCGGTCTGGATCGTCATGTGCAGCGAGCCCGTGATGCGGGCGCCCGCGCAGGGGCTGCGCCTTCGCGTACTCCTCGCGGATCGCCATGAGGCCGGGCATCTCGGTCTCGGCGATCGCGATCTCCTTGCGGCCCCAGTCGGCCAGCTTGAGATCGGCCACGTGGAAGTCGGCGGCTTTCGTCTGGGCAGTTGCGGACATTGCTCACTCCTCGCTTTCGTTGGGGAGCGCCGGAAACACGATCGGCGCCCCAAACCGGTCCATTGGTTCGCGAGCGCCGTTTTCTACGCTGAGCCTGGCCCCCGGGGGGTCGCAGCGCCCCTCAGCTCCTCCTATTCTGCCCGATCGGCGGATTCGTGCAAGGGGGCCCGGGGGGCCGGGATGGTCCCCGGGGGCGCGTGCTAGGCTTCGGGGCGCACGGGGGCCCTCCATGACGTCGAGCGTGCCGGGACGCCGCCGCTTCACCGAGTACCAGGACCTGATGCGCCACCGCATCATGGACATCCTCCTGGTCTCGACCGCGTACGACACCTTCATCCTCGAGGAGTCGGGGGAGCTGTCCGAGCGGATGCTCGGCGAGTTCCGCAACCTCGACCTGCACTACTCGCCCGGGCTGACCGGCATCTCCACCGGCACGGAGGCGCTGCGGATCGCCCGGGAGCAGAAGGGGGTCAACCTGATCATCACGACCCCCCACCTCGCCGACATGGACGCGGCGGCCCTCGCCCGCCAGATCCAGGCGGAGGGGCTGGACGTGCCGGTCGTGCTCCTCGCCTGGGACACCCGGGAGCTGGCCGACTTCCAGGCGCGCAAGGACACCTCGGCCATCGAGCGGACCTTCCTCTGGCAGGGCGACGCGCGGATGCTGGTGAGCATCGTCAAGTCGGTGGAGGACTGGCGCAACGCCGAGCACGACGCCCTCTCGGCGGGGGTGCAGGTCATCATCCTCGTCGAGGACAACGTCCGGTACTACTCGTCCTTCCTGCCCGTGATGTACACGGAGCTGCTGCACCACTCGCAGCGGGTCATCGAAGAGGGCCTCAACCTCTCGCAGAAGATCCTGCGCATGCGGGCGCGGCCGAAGATCCTCCTCTGCACGACCTGGGAGGAGGCGGAGGCGGCCTTCGAGCGCTACGCCGAGGAGGTGCTCGGCATCATCTCCGACGTCGAGTTCCCGCGCGCGGGGGAGAAGGTGCCGCGGGCGGGCGCCGACTTCGCCCGGCAGGTGCGGGCGACCTACCCGGACGTGCCGATCGTCCTGCACTCCTCGCGACCGGAGAACGAGGCCCTCGCCCACAGCGTCGGGGCCGACTTCCTGCTGAAGGGGTCGCCGCTGCTCCTCCAGGAGCTGCGCGACGTGATGCTCGAGCACTTCGGCTTCGGCGACTTCGTCTTTCGCCGGCCGGACGGGACCGAGGTGGGCCGGGCCGCCGACCTCCGCGGCCTCGAGGAGCAGCTGGCCAGCGTTCCGGAGGAGTCGATCGTCCACCACGCCGGCAAGAACCACTTCTCCCGCTGGCTCAAGGCGCGGACCGAGTTCGCCCTCGCTCACGAGCTGCGCCCGCGCCGGCTCGAGGACTACGAGAGCCCGCGGGCGCTGCGGGAGAGCCTCATCCGGGCGATCGCCTCCTACCGCCTGGAGCAGAGCCGTACCCTCGTCACGGACTTCGACCGCGGCGACTTCGACCTGTCGGGCGACTTCTACCGGATGGGCGGCGGGTCGCTGGGCGGCAAGGCGCGCGGCCTCGCTTTCGTGCGGCGGCTGCTGGCCGAGCAGGGCCTGCGCGGCCGCTTTCCCGGCGTCGAGATCGCGGTGCCGATCTCGGCCGTGCTCGGCACCGACATCTTCGACCGCTTCCTCGACGACAACGACCTCCGCTACTTCGCGATCGAGTGCGAGGACGACGCCGAGATCCAGGCCCGCTTCCGCGCCGCCTCGTTCCCGGAGGAGGCGGAGCGGGACGTGGCGGCCTTCCTCGGCCGGGCCACCTGGCCTCTCGCGGTGCGCTCCTCGAGCCTGCTCGAGGACTCGCAGCACCAGCCCTTCACCGGCGTCTACGACACGCTGATGCTGCCGAACAACTCCTGGAGCATCCGCGAGCGGGTCGAGCGGGCGATCCTGGCCATCAAGCGCGTCTACGCCTCGACCTTCTCGCAGCACGCGAAGGCGTACCTCCGGGCGACCCCCTACCGCCTCGAGGAGGAGAAGATGGCGGTGATCCTCCAGCGGATCGTGGGGGCGCCGCGCGGCGGGCGGTTCTACCCGGACTTCTCCGGGGTGGCCCGCTCGCACAACTTCTACCCCGCGCCGCCCATGGAGTCGGCCGACGGGGTCGTGGCGGTGGCGCTCGGCATGGGCCGCGCGATCGTCGAGGGCGGGGTGTGCATCCGGTTCTGCCCGCGCTACCCGCACCACATCCTCCAGTTCTCGTCGGTCGCGGACATGCTGGAGACGACCCAGCGCGAGTTCTGGGCGCTTCCCCTCGAGGGCGGGACCGCGGACGGCGGGATGCGCGAGGAGTCGTTCGACCTCGCGACGGCCGAGGCGGACGGGGCGCTGGCCGGTGTCGTCTCGACCTACTCGCCCGAGAACGACGCCGTCTACGACGGGCTCTCGCGCCCGGGCCCGAGGCTCGTGACCTTCGCCCCGATCCTGAAGCACGGGCGCTTCCCGCTGGCCGGCCTGCTGGCGACCCTCATGGAGGAGGGGGAGCGGGGGATGGGCACCCCGGTGGAGATCGAGTTCGCGGTGAACCTCGCGGTCCCGCCCGGGAAGCCCCTGGAGTTCGGGTTCGTCCAGATGCGGCCCCTGGCCCTGATGCGCGAGAGCGAAGCCGTCGAGATCGGCGAGGTGGACCCCGCCGCCGTGCTCTGCCGCAGCCAGCGGGTGCTCGGCAACGGCCGGATCGAGGGCCTCCGCGATCTGGTGGTGGTGGACTTCCAGCGCTTCGAGCGCGCGCGCAGCCGCGAGGCGGCGGCCGAGGTGGGCCGGCTCAACCGACTGCTGCTCGCGGACCGCGTTCCCTACGCCCTCGTGGGGGTGGGGCGCTGGGGCTCGCGGGACCCCTGGCTCGGCATCCCCGTGACCTGGGACGAGGTGTCGGGGGCGCAGGTCATCGTCGAGGCCGGGCTGCGCGACCTCAAGGTGACTCCCTCCCAGGGCACGCACTTCTTCCAGAACCTGACGTCGTTCAACGTGGGCTACTTCACCGTGAACCCCGAGAGCGGGGACGGCGAGATCGACTGGGCCTGGCTGGAGTCGCGCCCCGCGCTCTCGAGCCTCGACCACGTGCGCCACATCCGTCTCGAGCAGCCGATCCTCGTGCTCATGAACGGCAAGAAGAACGAGGGCGTGATCCTCAAGCCCTCCTGACGCTTTCCTCGAAGGCGGCGATCGCGACGGGGTCGGGCAAGGCGCCGATCTCCAGACGGAACGAGACCGACTCGCCGGGGGCGAGGTCGCGCAGGGAGCCGTTCTCGCGCTGCTCGCGGCGTGCCGGTGTCATGGCGTGGGTCGAGGGCTCGAGGCCGCACACGTACTCGCCCTCCCCGGTCATCTTCCAGTGGGCGAGCACCGGGAGCTGCGCGGCGCCCCATCGCACGAAGGCGCCGAAGCCGAGGGGGCGGTTGACGATCGCGGCGGCGGCCTCGCCGTTCGGGCTGACGTGCGGCTGGTGGAAGAAGACCTGCTCGGCGAAACCCGCGGTGGGCGGGCCGAAGCGGAGGTGGTCCGCGAGCCCGGCGCTCGCGACCTCGTCGCGGGGCCGGACCGCCCTGTCGCGGACGAGCAGCTCCGAGTCCGGGCTCACGACCGGGTAGCCGAAGTTGCAGTGGTACAGGACCGCGAGCGGCGCGGGCCGGAAGCCCTCGTTCGTCACGCGGTCCTCGAGCACCAGGCTCGTGGCGCCGAGCCTCGTCACGACCCGGCGCTCGAGGCGCAGGTTCTCGCCGAACAGGCGCGCCTGCCGCGTCTCGCCTTCGATCTCGAGCACGTACTCGTCGCCGCGCCACTCCTGACGCACGCGCAGGTTCTCGGCGGGGAGGTGCGAGGCCCGGCCGTGCAGGCCGTAGCCCTCGCCCTCGGGATCGGGCGGCCCGAAGTGGTCGAGGCCGCAGGTCGTGACGAGCCCGCCGCCGAAGGTGCGCAGCCAACCGAGGCCGCCGGGCTCGTGCAGCGCGGGCGAACCGAGCGCGGGGTGCGTCCACGCGAGGGGCCGGCCGGAGTGCTCGGCCGTCCCGAGGTCGAGCCCCCGATCGAGGAGCACCTGGAAACGGAAGCCCGAGCCGGTGAACACCTCGGCCGCCCGCATCCCACGAACACGGCCGTCGGCGAGGTCCACGAGCCGGATGCCGGCCAACTGGGACATCCCTCCGACCAGCCGGCGGAGCTGCTCCCTCTCGAACGATCGGCCGAAGATGCTGGGCATGTAACCCCCTGTGCCACCGAATGATAGCCGACCCACGGGAGAAAACGTCGCCGGAGGTCTTGCGCCGTCTGGTAACATCTCTATTCGCGCAGGGTTCGTCCTGCGGCTCCGGCCCGCCGTCGTCCGCGGTTGTGGTCGGGGGATCCCATACGCGGACAATGGAGACCGGCCGCGCGATCGCGAGGCCGATACTTTCACACCCTATGAAGAGGATTTCCGTTCTTGCCGTTCTCGCCGGCGTTGCCCTTCTCTCCGTCGCTTGCGCCAAGGAGCCCACCGAGGCCCTGAACGCAGCAACGTCTGCCCTCGCCGCGGCGAAGACCGCCGAGGCCGCCGACTACGCTCCGGCCGCCCTGGCCGCGGCCGAGACCGCTTCGGCCGCTCTGCAGGCCGAGCTGAAGGCGCAGGCGGAGAAGTTCTCCCTGACCCGCTCCTACACCAAGGCGGCCGAGCTCGCCACGGCGGCCAAGGCCGCGGCGGACGCGGCAGCGGCCGAGGCCGTGACCGGCAAGGAGCAGATGAAGACCGAGGCCACCACCCTCGTCGCCGGCGTGCGCTCGGCGGTGGAGGCGGCGAACGCCGCCCTCGCGAAGGCGCCCAAGGGCAAGGGCACCGCGGCCGACCTCGAGGCCATGAAGTCCGACGTCGCGGGCGTCGCGGCGGCGCTCCCCGACATGGACGCGGCCATCGCCGACGGCAAGTACAAGGACGCCAAGGTGAAGGCCGAGGCCGCCAAGGCGACCCTGGACAAGATCGTGGCCGACGTCCAGGCGGCGATCGACGCGAAGAAGGGCAAGTAGCCTCAACCCGCTTCGACGGGGCGCGGCCTTCCGGGCCGCGCCCCGTGCCCTGACCCTCTCCTGACCACCCTCTCCCTGTCGAAGCTCCTGCTGCGCAGCCGCTGGACGCGTGCGCTGGCCGGCCTCTGTCTCCTCGGAGTCCTCCTGGTCGCCGTCGAGATGAGGGCGAGCGGCCGGGCGCGGCCGCCCGTCGCCGCCCGCGCTTCGGCGGTCGCCGCCTTCGAGGCGGCCAGCCGGGGCCCCGCCACCGCGTGGGCCCCGGGCGCCATGCGCGGGGCCGACTCGGCGCTGCGCGACGCGCTCGTCGCGTGGAGTCGCCAGGAGAACCGCCTGCTGCCGCTGCGCGACTTCCGGCCCGTGGCCGGACAGCTGGCCGGGGCGGAGGCGCTCGCCCGCGAGGCGGAGACGCTGGGCGCCGAGCGCCGCGCCGCGGCGCGCGTGACCGCGCAGGAAGCCGTGAGGGAAGCCCGAGAGGTGGAGGCGCAGGCCGTGGCGCTCGTCGCGGCTACGGCCCTGCCGCACGCCCAGCGCGCGCACCTGCAGCGCGCGCGTCTCCTCCTCCTCGAGGCCGAGGCCCTGCTGCGCGAGGGCGAGATCGTGGCCGCCCGGGAGCGGGCCAGCCTGTCGCAAGCCGAGCTGCGCCACGCCCTCGGCCCCGCGCTCGAGGCGGCGGAGCGATACACTTCGCGCGAGCAGGTCGCGACCTGGCGGCGCTGGATCGAGGAGACGCGCGCGTGGTCGCGCTCGACCGGCCAGCCCGCGATCCTGGTCCTGAAGGAGAAGAACGCTCTCGTGCTCCTCTCGAAGGGCACGCCGGTGCGCACGTACGACGCCGAGGTGGGCTCGAACGCCCTCGGGGTCAAGCAGCGCCAGGGCGACCGCGCGACCCCCGAGGGCCGCTACCGCATCGTGAAGAAGAAGGACCGGGGTCAGAGCCGCTACTACCGCGCGCTCCTGCTCGACTACCCGAACGAAGCCGATCGCAAGCGCTTCGCCGCGGCGCAGCGGCGCGGGGAGATCCCGCGGGGGGCGCGGATCGGCGGCCTCATCGAGATCCACGGCGACGGCGGCCGCGGGCAGAACTGGACGGAGGGCTGCGTGGCCCTCTCCAACCGCGACCTCGACGACCTCTACCCGCGGGTGAGCGCCGGCACCCGCGTCACCATCGTCGGCGGCGACGGCCGCGACGGCGCCTTCTCCGACCTGCTCGCGCAGGTCGGAGAAGGGCGCGGGAACGGGAAGCCATGAGCACCGAGCCGGGACGAAGACGCGGCCCGCCGGGCTCGATCGACTCGCGCGACCGCCGGTCGGTGAGTGGCGGGCCCGCCTCGCGGACCGCCTGCGCGCGCTGGCGCGGCGGAAGCGCGTTCGCGCGGCCGGGGCGTTCCTCCTCCTCCTCGTCCTGGCGCTCGCCGGGACGGGCTGGGACTTCCGCACCGTGCCCGCCGCGGGCGCCGAGGTGAGCGTGTCCCCGCCCCCGAAACCCGCCTCGCGCGAGGCCGCGCGCCTCGTCGCCGAGCGGGAGCGCCTGGCCACGGCCCTGCGCCGCAAGGTGCCGCGCGGGGCGTGGATCGTCATCGACCAGACCCACAACCGCCTGCGCCTGATGCGGGGCGACGAGACCGTCCTCGAGGCGCCGTGCTCGGCGGGCTCGGGGCTGGTGCTGAAGGAGGGCTCGGGCGGCCGCGTCTGGGTCTTCGACACGCCGCGCGGCCGCTTCGAGGTGCTGTCGAAGCTGGAGAAGCCCGTCTGGCGCAAGCCCGACTGGGCCTTCGTCGAGGAGGGCGAGCCGATCCCGAAGAACCCGGGCGACCGCCTCGAGTACGGCTCGCTCGGCGAGTACGCCCTCTACTTCGGAAACGGCTACATGATCCACGGGACGCTCTACGAGCGTCTGCTCGGGCGGCCCGTCAGCCACGGCTGCGTCCGCCTCGGCAAGGAGCCGCTGCGCGAGGTCTTCCGGCAGGCGCCGGTCGGCACGCCGGTGTACATCTACTGATGCGCGCCCGACACCGGCTCCTCTGCGTCGCCGCCGCCCTCGCCGTCGCCGGCCTGGCGAACGCCGCCGCGCCCAAGCCGCCCGCGTCCCTCCCGGCGAACGACGCCGAGACCTCCCGCGTCCGCCGCGAGGTCGAGCGGCCTCCGCGTCGAGCGCGATCTCGCCTCGGGAAAGGGCTTCTACCTCCGGGTGGACGCCCCTCGCCACCGCCTCGCTCTCATGCTGCAGGGGGTCGCGCTCGACGACTACGCCGCGAAGCAGCTGGAGTGGGGAGTGCCGCAGGTGCTCTTCGTCGACCGGCACCCCGGGGCCGACTGGGACGCCGCGGCCTTCTCGAAGGGCCGTCTCGAGCCGGCGCGCGAGCGGGACCGGGTCGAGGTCGTGGCGCCGCCGCCGAGCGCTTCGCCGTCGCCGGCCGCCGACGCGGCCGCGCCGGCCGACGGGGCGTCGCCCTCGCCCCCCCCGTGCCGAAGAGCGCCGAGGAGTCGTACTCGGTGCCGTCCCCGTACCGGATCGTCTTCGCGGAGGGGGTTTCGCTCGAGGTGCGCTCGCAGGGGGAGGGCGGCCGAAACCGCTCGGCGCTCCGCCGTGTCGCGGACGCGCTGAGCCTCCGCCTCTCCGACCTGGGCACCGCCCTCGGCCTCGGCGCGAAGGAGCGAGTCCGGCTTCGGGTCACCCTCGAGGCCGAGGACGCCGCGTCGCTCTACCGCTCGCTGCCGCCGGACGTCGTCTCTGGTCGTCGTCGACCTGCCGCAGCGCTGAACGACCGGCCGGTCAGGCCGCGCCCGGCAGGGCCCGGCGCCGCACGGCGAACGCCCGCGCCGGGTTCTCCACCAGCAGGGTCCGGATGTCGGCCTCGCTCAGCCCGCGGGACCGCAGTGCCGGCACGAAGGCGTCGAACAGGAACGTGTAGGGCCGGTAGTCGCCGCCCTTCGGCTCGCCCACGTGGTACCAGCCCGCGTCCTGCGAGACGAGCACGCGGTCGAGGCGGTCGCGCCGGGCGAGGTCCAGCACGCGCCTCGACGTGCGCCTCGAGGGTCTCGGGGGCGAGCTTGTCGAGCTCGACCCACGCTCCCTGCCGCGCGACCCAGTCGCGCGAGGCGCGCGGTCGCCTCGCGTTCTGCGCGTGGACCCAGACCCAGGCCGACGGGCGAGACGCCGAGGCGCCCGAGCACGTCGAGGATCTCGAGGGCGGCCGCGGTCGTCGCCGGTGTGGATCGCGAGGGTGAGGCCGGTGTCGAGGTGGCACAGGGCCGCGGCCTCGACGAGCTTGCGGTCGATCGTCGGAGAGCGGCCCGGCGTCGACGCCGATCTTGACGAACCCCGGGCGGACTGCCGGTGCCCTCGATGCCGCCGCGGACCTCGGCCGTCCACCGTGCGGCGAGCTGCCGGGCGGTCTCGCGTGAGGCGTGCGTCGGCACCGCGATGTCGTTCGCCGGCGCCGTAGTAGCCGGTGTTCGTGACGATGTCGCAGGCCGCTCGCCTCCGACAGGCGGCGCAGCAGGAGCGGGTCGCGCCCGAGGTAGGCGGGCGTGCACTCGAGGAGCGTGCGGCAGCCACGCTTCCGCAGGTCCTGGAGGTGCGGGAGGATGGTCCGGAACGCCTCGTCGGCGTCGTAGCGGGACCGGGAGACCTTCTCGGCCCCGACGAAGTCCACGAGCACGTGCTCGTGGACGAGCGTGACGCCCATCTGGCCGGCGTCGATGGGCCCGCGGACGGTCTGGATCGTGCCCGTCGGGGGCGCCGGCCCGCCGGGCCCGGGCGCGCAGCGGTGAGGGCGTGGGCCGCCGCCGCGGCCGAGGTGGCGAGGAAGGATCGACGGCTCATGCCCCGATTATGTCCCGAAGCCCGTGTGCACCACATCGTCATCGGTCGACCCGCGTTCCGCGGGTCGGGCGTCATGCCTTCTTCAGGACGTCCTTCTCGAAGTCCCAGCTGACCGGCGCCTTCCGCTTGACCGACTCGTTCACCATGTGCGCGACCGCCGCCGCGTGGTGGCCCCGGCGGCCGTCCTGCACCGACGGCTTGCGCGTGCGCACCGAGTCGAAGAAGCGGGCCATGTGGATGATCGGTCGAGTCGGGCCCGACCTCGGTCCACGACTCGCCCTGGCTCTGCATCTGGGACGGCCAGGTGTCCGGCTTCTCCCGCTTCTGCACCTCGGGGTCGGCCCAGTACGCCTTCTCGAGGTCCGACGGCCAGGACGACGACGATCCAGCCGTTGCCCTCGACGACGTGCTCGGGGGTGAAGATCATGCGGTCGCCGCGGAAGACGAGCGAGCCCTCGTTGCCGAGGATGGCGAAGCCGCTCTCGCCGGCGGAGGCGCTGTTGAAGGTGCCGCTCAGGGAGACGCTGAAGTTCTCCTTGCCGTAGACGACGGAGGCGTTGAGCGTGTCCGGGACCTCGTGCGTCTTCTGGTGCCGGTAGTTGGCGCCGGTCGCCATCACCGTCTCGGGGACGGTCGCGTCCATCACGTAGTGGATGGTCGTCATCAGGTGGACGAAGAGGTCGGTCGAGATGCCGCCGGAGTAGTCCCAGAAGCAGCGCCAGCGGAAGAAGCGCTCGAGGCTGAACGGCCTCTTCGGCGCGGGGCCGAGGAACATGTCCCAGTTCACCGTCTTCGGGTCGGCGTCGGGCGGGATGGGGTAGAGCCAGGCGCCCGACTCGGAGTTGCGGTCGAAGCTCGCGCGGACGAGGGTGATCTGCCCGAGCTTGCCGGACTTGATGATCTCCTTCGCGGTCTCCTGCAGCTTCGAGCTCATGCCGTTGCTGCCGATCTGGAGGATGCGGCCGGACTTCTCGGCCGCCCCGTACATCTCGGGGCCCTCGTCGATCGTCAGGGTCATCGGCTTCTCGAGGTAGACGTCCTTGCCCGCGGCGAGCGGCCTCGATCGTCTGCTGGCGGTGCCAGTGGTCCGGCGTCGCGATGATGACGGCGTCGATCGACTTGTCGGCGAGGAGCGCGCGGTAGTCGCCGTAGTCCTTCGCCTTGCCGCCGAGGCGCTCGAGGGCGCGCGTCACGCGGCCCTTGTAGGCGTCGCAGACGCCGATCACCTCGACGCCCGGGACGGCGACCGCGGCGTCGAGGACACCCGACTGGACGCGCGCGCCCACGCCGATGATGCCGACCTGGATGCGGTCGTTCGGGGAGACGGCCTGCGTGAAGGCCTCCGCCTCGTGGCCCAGCACGTGGGTCACGAGCGGGGCGGCGGCCGCGCCCACCAGGCTCTTCTGCATGAACTGCCGGCGGTTGATCCCTGCCTTCATGTCGCTCACCTCGCTTCGAAGCCGGCGAGCACACTACGCCCGGGGGCGCGGCGGGGTCAAGGAACGGACGGGACCAGGTCAGCCGGCCGACTTGAAGTAGAGCTCGGGCCGCATCTCGCGCAGCTCGACCGTGAAGTCGCACCTCCGCTCCGCCCGGGCGCGGGGGAAGCTCTCGCGCAGGACGGCGAGGAGAGCGTCTCCCGTCTGGCGCAGGACCCGGGCCTCGCGGCCGGCCAGCACCGACACCGTCAGGTGGACGAAGGCCCGATCGGGCGATCCGTCCTCGACGCGGAAGCGCTCGCGGCGCACGGCCCGGCTCTTGACGTTCGCGAGGTCGAAGGGCCCGACCGTGGTCATCGCCTCGTGCAGGCTCCCGAGGACCCGGTCGAAGTCCGGCTCGTCGGGCACGTTGGCCGAGCACTCGAGGACGAGGTGGGGCATCGCTCGGCCTCAGGGCGCGGCCGGCGGGCGCTGCTCGGTCCGCACGACCCGCGAGACGTCGTAGAACCGGGCGGCGCGGGCGAGGATCTCGGCGTAGACCGCTTCCGGCATGCGGGGCTCGCGGCCCAGGATCCAGAGGTACTCGCGCTTGGGTCCGCCGATCACCGCGTAGCTGTAGTCCGGTGCGAGGTCGATCACCCAGTAGTCGCCCCAGACCGCGGGCAGGAAGGACAGGAAGGCCGGCGCGAAGCGGACCTTCAGCTGCGACGGCGGTCCCTTGGGGTCGGCGAGGCGGGCCACCCCGGCGGCACGGCTCGTCTGCCCGTCCGCCTGCACGCACTCGTTGACCACGTCCAACCGGCCGTCGTCGCGCACCGAGTAGCGGACGACCACCGAGTGGGCGCACTTCTTCTGGAACGGGTTGGGCAGGCGGGCGATCTCGTACCAGGCGCCGGAGTAGCGCTGCAGGTCGAGGGCGGGCACGGGCGTCATCCGGGCCTCCTCCGCGCGGGCGAGGGGCGCGAGCCCCGAGAGGAGGAGCAGCAGGCCGGCGGCTCGGCTCACGACTGTCGGCTCCGCGCGGGCCGGCGCCGCCGTTGCCGCGGCACCGCCACCGGGGCGTGCCGGAAGTACAGGTGGAACGCCGTGTCGGGCCCGACCAGGCGGCGCCCCTCGGCGAGGGGGAGCTTCGCCTTCCCGAGCAGGACGAGTCGCTTGTACTGGCTCAGGATGCGCTGGACGTCGGCGTCTTCCGGGCGTGCCACACCGCGATCATCGCCCGGCTTCGCCGCCGGGCACAAGGCGGCGGCCGGCTTCGCTGCGCGGCCGTCTTGCCGCTACACTCCCGGGAAGACCACGCGGGCCGCCCTGACCCGTCGGGAGGATCGCCATGAAGAGGAACGAGCCGGGCAGGCGTTCGTGCAGAATCGCCGCGAGTTCATGAAGGCGGGCGGGGTGGCCACCGCCGCGCTCCTCGCCCAGGGCGCGCTGCCGCGGCCCGCCCAGGCGCTGCCCGGCCTCCCGTCGAACCCGGCGACGGCCGGCGCGATGCCCACCCGCAACCTCGGCCGGACCGGCTTCCGCGTCGGCGCCTTCAGCCTCGGCGGCCAGTCCGCGATCGAGCGCGGCGGCAACGAGGCGGTGGCGGTGCCGATCGTCGAGCGGGCCCTCGACCTCGGCGTGAACTACATCGACACCTCCTCGATCTACGGCGGCCCCGAGCGCTGGAGCGAGCGCTACATCGGCCAGGTGATGAAGCGCCGGCGCTCCGAGGCCTTCCTGGCCAGCAAGACGAAGGAGCGCACCCGCGACGCCTCGATGCGCATGCTCGAGCAGTCGCTGAAGCTCCTGAACACCGACCACCTGGACCTCTGGCAGCTCCACGACATCGGCACCCTCACGGACGTGGACGAGGTGTTCGCGAAGGGCGGGGCCATGGAGGCGCTCGTCGAGGCGCGCGAGCAGAAGATGGTCCGCTTCCTCGGCCTGACCGGCCACCACCGCCCCGACTCCCTGATGGACGCGATCCGGCGCTTCCCGTTCGACGCCGCCCTCGTCGCGCTGAACGCGGCCGACCGCCACCACCACAGCTTCATGACCGAGCTCCTGCCGCTCGCTCGTGGAGAAGCAGATGGGCGTCATCGGCATGAAGATCACGGGCCGCGGGCGGCTCCTCTCGACCTGGACCCCGCCGCCCCTCGAGCAGCAGAAGCGCTCGTGGGAGGGGGTCGTGATCGCCGAGCGGCCCGGGCACGATCGGGATGCGCGACGCGATGTACTACACGCTCTCGCTCCCGGTCAGCACGGTGATCATCGGCTGCGACTCGGTGGCCCAGCTCGAGGAGAACGTGAAGCTGGCCCGGGAGTTCACGCCGCTCAGCGAGGCGCAGATGGCGGCGCTCGCCGAGAAGGCGGCCCCCTGCTCGAAGCAGGCGCTCTTCTTCCGCTTCTTCGACCGGGCCTGACTCAGACCGCCCGGCGGCCGAAGAAGGTGCGCATGAGCGAGAAGCAGCGGGCCCTGGAGGCCCTGGCCCGGGCGCAGTGGCGCCTCGCCCTGGCGCTGACCGGCGCCATGATGGCGATCTACTTCACCTTCACCCTGCTCGTGGCCTGGGCGAAGCCGCTGCTCGCGACCCAGGTCGCCCGCGGCCTGAGCGTCGGCATCCTCCTGGGAGCGGCGGTCATCGTCTCGGCCTGGGGGCTCATCTGGATCTACGTGCGCTGGGCGAACGGCCACTACGACGCGACGGTCACCTCGCTGCGAAAGCCGCGCCGATGACGACCAGCCTGGGCGGGACCCACCCGGCCGCCATCTTCTGGTTCTTCCTGTTCGTGGCGGTGACCCTGGGCATCACCTTCTGGGCCGCCCGGCGCACCCGCAGCACCGAGCACTTCTACACGGCCGGCGGCAGCGTGAGCGGCCTGCAGAACGGCCTCGCCCTCGCCGGCGACTACATGAGCGCGGCCAGCTTCCTCGGGCATCGCGGGCCTCGTGTCGCTCTCCGGCTTCGACGGCCTCATCTACTCGATCGGCTTCCTGGTCGGCTGGCCGATCGTCATGTTCCTGATCGCGGAGCCGCTGCGCAACCTCGGCCGCTACACGTTCGCCGACGTCGTGGCCTTTCGCCTGCGGCAGGTGCCGGTCCGCATCGCGGCCGCCGTCGGGACGCTGGCGGTCGTGACCTTCTACCTGATCGCGCAGATGGTCGGCGCCGGCAACCTCATCAAGCTGCTCTTCGGCATCCCCTACGAGACCGCCATCGTCATCGTGGGGATCGTGATGATGGCCTACGTGCTCTTCGGCGGGATGCTCGCCACCACGTGGGTCCAGATCGTCAAGGCGGCGCTGCTCATCAGCGGGGCCTTCCTGCTGGCCGCCCTCGTCCTCGCGCGCTTCGGGGGCAACCCCCTCGCCCTCTTCGCCGCCGCGTCGGACCGCTTCGGCGGCCAGGTGCTCGGCCCGGGGCAGCTCGTGGCCGACCCGCTCGACGCCGTCTCGCTCGGCCTCGCCCTCATGTTCGGCACCGCCGGCCTGCCGCACATCCTGATGCGCTTCTACACGGTCAAGGACGCACGCACCGCGCGCACGTCCGTGACCTACGCCACCGCGTTCATCGGGTTCTTCTACCTGCTGACGTTCATCCTGGGCTTCGGCGCGATGGTCATCGTGGGGCCGGACGCCATCAAGGCGATCGACAAGGGCGGCAACATGGCGGCGCCGCTCCTGGCCGAGGCGGTCGGAGGCACGGGATTCCTCGGCTTCATCGCCGCGGTGGCGTTCGCCACCATCCTGGCCGTCGTGGCGGGGCTGACCCTCTCCGGCGCCGCCGCGCTGTCCCACGACATCTGGGTCAACGTGGTGCGCGGGGGCCAGGCGCCCGAGCGGGAGCAGTTCGTGGTGGCCCGGGTCGCGACGCTCCTGGGCGGGGTAGCCTCGGTCGGGCTCGGCATCGTCTTCAAGGGCGAGAACGTGGCTTACATGGTCGGGCTCGCCTTCGCCATCGCCGCGAGCGCCAACTTCCCGGCCCTGGTGCTCTCGATCTTCTGGCGCCGCTTCACGACCCGCGGCGCCCAGGCCAGCATGATCGTGGGGACCTTCTCGGCGCTCCTCCTCATCTTCCTGTCCCCGACGATCCAGGTGAGCGTCCTGGGGCGGGTGTCGGCGCCTTTCCCGCTGAAGAACCCGGGTCTCGTGACCATCCCGCTCTCGTTCCTCGTCGGGATGCTGGTGTCGCTCCTGACCCCGGAGCGCGAGGCGTTCGAGCGATTCGACGAGGTCCAGCGCCGCGTGCACCTCGGCCCGGAGGCGGGGGCCGAGTAGGGAGCGAGCCGTACCGCGCGGGCAAGAGGCGCGTCATCTTGCGACACGCGCGGGATGGCGCAACATGACGCACGTCGCGCGCTCGGCGGCGTGATACCTAATGAAGACGGGGGAGGTCGAGGGGCTCGAGGGGCCACCGAATCTCCCAAGTCTCCATGGTTCAGCCGGATACGAAGGACGGCGGGGTTCGCGACCCTTCGCTCGAAGGCGCCGGCGGTGCGTCTGGAGCGGCACAACTCCTCGGGCTGCTGCGCACGGCCTACGTGACCCGCCGGTCGGGCCACCTCCACCTGACCCACGGCCGGGAAAGGCGCGGGCTGGCGATCCGGGAGGGGCACATCGTCCAGGGCCGGAGCGACGTCGCCGGCGAGCACCTCGGCGACGTCCTCGTCCGCCACGGGCTCGTCAGCCAGGAGGACCTCGATCGCGCGGTCGCGGAGGTGCTCGCGCAGCGGCGGCCGCTCGGCGCCGTCCTCGCCGGGCTCTCGCTGGTCGACGGGGCGCACCTCGAGGAAGCGGTCGGGTGGCACGTCCGGGAGATTCTCTTCGCCGCCCTCGACCGGCCCGGCGGGACCGTGGCGTTCGAGGAGCTGGAGAGCGATTCCGCGGGCCTGCCCGAAGGAGAATCCGCGTCCGGGCTCTCCACCGGCCAGATCCTGCTCGAGGCGGCGCGGCGGCTGACGGATCCGCGCGGTGGTGCGCGAGGCCCTGGGGGATCTCGACCGCAAGCTGGTCCTCGCCGCCGATCCGCGGCTGCGAGCGCACCCGGTCGCCCTCACCCCGACCGACGGGTTCGTGCTCTCGCGCATCGACGGGACGTCGAGCGCGCGCGAGATCGTCGACCTGATGCCCCTCCCGTCCGAGGAGAGCGAGCGCAGCCTCCTGGGCCTCCTCTGCACGGGCGCCATCGCCGGCGCGCCAGACCGCCCGATCGCCCGGCGTGCCCCCGCGCCGCCGCGTGCCCCGGCGCCCCCGACGCGCGCGGCCAGTCCGGCGCCACCCTCCGCCTCGGCCGGACCCCCGCCGGCGCCGTCCTCACCTTCACCGCCCTCGGCTGCCCCATCAGCCGCGGCTTCGCCCGATGCCGTTCCCGGCGCCAGTCCGGCTCTGGGCGCCCAGGAGGTCCGAAGGCTGATTCAGGAGGGCTACCGGAGCCTGGCCGTCCGAGACCACTTCGAGCTCCTGGGTGTCGCGCCGCAGGCGAGTGCCGCGGAGCTGCGAGCCGCCTACGCTCTTCTCGCTCGATCCCTCCACCCCGACGCGTGTCGCGACCCCGCGCTGGCCGACCTGAACGAGCAGCGCGAGGCCGTATTCCTCCGCGTCTGCCAGGCCTACGAGACCCTGCGCGACCCGGAGGCTCGGACCGTCTACGAGCGGGACTACCGGCGGAGGAAGCCCGGGCCGCCGCCTCGTCCGCTGTTGGTGCGTCCTCCTTCAGCCGCGCCCCCGGGACCCGCGCCGCCGGCCGCCTCGCCCCTGGAAGCCCCTTTACCCTCGCCCCCGTCGGCGCCCGTCTCTCCACCGCGGCCGGAGCCGCCCCTGCCGAGCCTCGAAGAGCGCCTGGCCGAGACGATCGCGGCGGGGGAGGCGCTCCTCGGGGACGGGCACTACTGGGACGCCATCCAGCAGCTCGAGCCCACGTTGCCGAAGGCCCGGGGCGAGCTGCGCGTCCGCGCGCGCCTCGCCCTGGCTCGCGCCTGCGTCAAGAACCCGAAGTGGCTCAAGCGGGCCGAAAGCCACCTGCAGGACCTGGTGCGCGAGGACCCAGGGCACGTCGACGCCCACCTTCTCCTCGGCGACATCTACCGTGCCGGGAACCTCCGGGCCCGAGCGATCGCGGCCTACCGCAAGGTCCTCGAGCTTCAGCCCCACAACCGGCAGGCGCTCCGGGAGCTCGCCCGGCTGGAAGCTCCGGAGACGCCGCCGCCCGCCAAGGGGTCGCTGCTGGGGTTCCTGAAGAAGCGCTGAGGCGCGCTCTACCGGGGCCCCTGAGGCTCGTCCGGCGCCGGCTCCTCCTCGGTCGCCCCGGACTCGATGACCCTTCGCAGGTCTTCGGCCTGAACCTCGTCCACGAGCCGGGCCCCTTTCGCCACGAGCCTGCGCGTCAATCCCGGCGACGAGCACCAGAAATGCACCCCGTCCGCCTCGAGCTTGAACGTCATCCCGCACCTCCGCACGCGATCCGAACGACACGTGACGCTCGCTGGAGGGAGAAGCGATTCGTCGGGGAGAGCTGACAAAGCCTATGACGGAGAACCCCGCGGACTCAAGGAGAATCTCGCGCATCGGCGCGGCACTCCGACGAGTGGCCACTCGCGAAACGGAATGGGTATAACGGCCCGCGGATTACCGGTGCGGTTGCGCTCCCTTCGCTCGTCGCTGTAGTGTCCCGGATCGCGCAAGGAGACAACCGATGAGCGCCCGCGAAACCGACCGCCTCGCCCGGTTCTCCCACTGGCTCGGGAACCTCGTACCCGACGCCACCTCCGCCTCGGTCATCCTGCTCGCCGTCGTCGTCGTGGCGGCGCTGGCGAGCGGCAACTCGCCGGCGACGGTCGGCGACGCCTACTACCGCGGGCTGTGGATGCTGTTGCCGTTCACCATGCAGATGACCCTGATCCTGGTGCTGAGCGCGGTGGTGAGCGCAACCCCCCTGTTCCGGGCGGCGATCGTCCGCCTGGCCGACATCCCGCGAACCCTCCCGCAGGTCGTGGCGCTGGCGGTCGGCCTCGGCGCCGCGTTCTCGTACGCCTACTGGGGGCTCGGGCTCGCGCTGGCTCCGCTGATCGCGATCCACTTCAGCGCCGCCGCCGAGCGCAAGGGCATCCCCGTCGACTTCCCGTTTCTCCTCGCGGCGGTGTCGGCGTCTCTCGCCGTTTGGCAGTTCGGCCTGTCCTCCAGCGCCGCGTTGATGATGGCGACGCCCGGCCACTTCCTCGAGACCACCGTCGGGATCATGAGCCTGCGCTCGACGATCTGGTCGCTGCCGGCGGTGCTGATGAGCGTGGCGTTCCCGATCGGAGTGATCCTGCTCACCTTGCGGCTGATGCCCCGGTCGCCGCGACCCCTGTCGGCCTTCCACGAGGCGAGCGCGGTCGCCTCGGCGCCCGACCCGGCCGACGCCCGCCAGCCCGAGCTCGAGCCGGCCGGGTTCGCCGCGTGGGTGGAGCGCGGCGCGGCGGTGCCCTCGATGCTCGCGCTCGCCCTGCTCTTCTGGCTCTACCACCACTTCTTCGTCAAGGGCCTGGGTCTCGACCTGAACGCGATGAACACCATGCTCCTCGCAGGCGCGTTCCTGCTCCACCGAAACGTGGCAGGCTTCTCCAGGGCGATGCAGTCCTCCGTGCAGGTCTGCTGGCCGATCCTCGTGCTGTACCACCTCTACGGCGGGGTCGCGGGGCTGCTGCAGTACACGACCGTGGGGGCGCAGTTCGCCGGCTTGTTCGCGAGCCTCTCCACACCGCTCACTTTCCCGCTCTTCACCGCGATCGGCAGCTCCATCGTGGCGGTCTTCGTGCCCTCGAGCGGCGGCCAGTGGGTCGTGCAGGGCTACGTCACGGCCAAGGCGGCCGTCGCGATCGGAAGCACGGCACAGCGGGGCCTGCTCGCGGTCGGCATCGGCGACCACATGGGCAACTTCCTGTCGCCCTTCTGGCCGGTCCTGCTCGCCGGCATCGCGCGCGTCGACTTCCGGACCTTCTTCGGCTTCGGTGTCGTCTTCGCGCTGCTCTGGTTCACGCTGGGCGTCGGGATCTTCACGTTCGTGCCGTGACGCCACGGCTCGGCCGGCAAGGGCAGGCGAGCAGGGGCGGGGGAGTGAGACAGCTCGTCAGGTTCGGCGTGGTGGTCGTGGCGGTCGTCGCACTCGCCGGCGCCTCCGTGCGTGGCCAGGAAGCGCCGCCGGCGCGGGCCTACGTCGTCAATCCGCCCGATTTCAGTCCGCCGCAGGATGACGGCCGATTGCGGCACGTGCCGGACAGCACGGCAGCGCTCACGCCGACGCAGGTGCGTGACCTGTTCTCCGCACCCGATTGGCACCCCGGCGATCACCCGCCGATGCCGGAAGTGGTTGCCCGCGGCAGGAAGCCGGCGAGGTCTGGGAGCACTTCAGAAGCGAAGAGCGCATCCGCGAAACGCTCCGCCTGCTCGTGGACATCGCCAAGAAGCGCCCGGCCTAGTCTGGGTCGCCACGCATCGTCACGGCAGGACCCACTCGGAGATCGAGCGGCTCGGCGAGCGCCGCCACGTACTCCTCCTCGGTGAGCGCGTCGACGGAGCGCAGCTTCGCGAGGAGCGTGGCCACGAGACCCTCGAAGAACGGTGTCATCACGCCGCCCTCGAACGAGCGCTGGTACTTGACCGGCCCCGGCACGAGCGAGACGAGGAAGGCCATCTGCTTCGGCGTCAGCTGCATCGGCTCGCGCGCGAAGTAGTGCCGGGCCGCGGGGCGCAGGCCGTAGACGCCGGGGCCCCACTCGATCACGTTCAGGTAGATCTCGAGCTCGCGCGACTTGCCGAGCGACGAGTCGAGGAGCAGCGCGAGCGAGGCTTCCTCGAGCTTCCGGCTGAGCGTCTTGCGGCGCGACAGAAAGAGGTTCTTGGCGAGCTGCTGCGGGATCGTGGAGGCGCCCCTCGCGGACGTGCCGAGTGCGAGGTTCGTGGCGACGGCGACCGGCAGCTCCGAGAGGTCGATGCCGGGGTGCCCGTAGAACCCGGCGTCCTCGCCGACCAGGAGCGCGTGCACGAAGAGCGGCGGCACCTCGGCGAGGGGGACGAACTCGGGGGACTCGGGGGACACGGGGATCTCGTGCGCCCGGCCGTCCCGCGACCAGGCCGTGTGCACGAACGGCCCCTTGAGCCGCTCGATGGAGGGCAGCGGGCGCGACGGGGGAGTGAAGTCGAGCTTCTGGGTGACCCGCAGCGTGGCGGGCTCGAGAAGCGGCCCGCTCAGGTGTGCGGTGAGCGTCGCCGAGCCGAGGTCGTCCGCCGGCAGGTCGAGACCCGCCGTGGCGAGGAGGCGCGCGAAGTCGACCCGGGGGACGTCGAGCCGCAGATCGACGACCGGCCGGTCGAAGCCTCCGTCCACCGTCAGGCGCAGAGTAGCCTCGGCCCCGCCGGCCGCGACGCGGATGCGATCGGCCCGCAGGGAGCCCGTGGCCGGACTCGCCACGGCCTCGGCCTGCAGCTCCGCGTCGGTCGGCGCCCCGAGTCCGGCGCCCGCGCAGCCGCCCTCGACCGCTTCGAGCGACACGAGCGCCAGGCCGTGCGCCCGTGCGTTCAGGGCGACTCGGAAGTCGCCCGTGGTGCCCCGCTCGACCTGCGCTCCGCCGTCCACCGTGCCCAGGCTCGCCACCGGGCAGCCGTGGAGGAGGACGCGCAGCCGCTGCGACAGCCGGGCGCCGGCCGCTCGCGCCTCCACGCGCACAGCGCCCGAGTCCCGCGCGACCGTGATCTCGAGCACCTCGTCCCGGCTCAGGAGCGCGATGCGCCGGTCCCTCCACCGCGACTCGACGGCCCAGTCGGCGGGTGCGAGCTCGAGGCTGACCCCCCAAGGCAGCTCGGCGAGGACCCGCGTGGTCGCGACGCGCGCCGCGCGCCCGACGATGCCGAGGGGCGAGAGACGGGGCCCCACCACCACGGAGCGCGACAGGACACGCACGCGGCCGGGGTTCTCGACGACGACGTCGCGAAGCTCGAGAGACAACCACGGCGTCAGGCGGACGGCACCGATCGTCGCGGACAGTCCCAGAGCCCGGGCCTCGCGCTCGATGCGCGTTCGCGCCGCCCGCTCGATCGCCGGTCGGACGAGGAGGAAGCCGGCGATCGGTGCCGCCAAAGCGACGGCCGCGGCCAGGAGCGTCCGACGAGCTGGAGTCGGGAGGCGCACGGTCGCCCTTCACGCTACACCAGAGTCGCCGATTCCGCCGCGCCGGTCCCCTCCGTGACAGGGGCCCGGCGGCCGACGTAGCATGGCGTCAAGGGAGGGATTTCTTCATGAGCGATGCCCCGCTGACCCGTCGTGACGCTCTCAAGCTTGGCGGTGCGGCCGCCGCCTCGATGCTGCTGGCGCCCGCGACTCGTGCCACGGCAGCCGCGTGGAAGCCGATTCCGATCGGCACGCAGCTGTGGTGCGTGCGCCTGCAGCTGGCCAAGGACGTTCCCGGCACGCTGAAAGCGCTCGGCGGAATCGGCTATCAGGCCGTCGAGCTCGAGAACGCGTTCGGCAAGTCCGGCGCGGAGTGGAAGGGCCATCTCGACGCCGCCGGCCTGAAGGCCTGCGGCTTTCATCACACTCTCGCCGAGCTGCAGGGCGACAAGCTCGCGGCCACCGTGGAGTTCAACCAGGCGATCGGCAACCGGAACCTGATCATCCGCTCGCTGCCGCCGGCGGTCTACACCTCGGCCGACCTGCTGAAGAGAGACCGCCGACGAGGTCAACGCGGTCGCGGAGCAGCTGAAGCCGCACAAGATGCGCGTCGGGTACCACAACCACACGACGGACTTCAACCGCATCGACGGCGAGTACTGGTGGAACCGCTTCGCCGACCAGACCTCGAAGGACGTCATCCTGCAGTTCGACACCGGCAACGCATCGGAGATGGAGGGAGTCACGCCGCAGTCACTCATCCGGCGCAACGCGGGCCGTACGATCTCGATGCACGTCAAGCCGTTCTCCAAGAAGGACCCGAACGCGTACCTCGGCGCCGACGAGCTCGACTGGCCGGGGATCATGACGGCCGCCGAGACCGTCGGCGGCATCGAGTGGTACATCATCGAGTACGAGAAGGAAGGCGTGCCGCCGCTCGAGTCGCTGAAGGCCAACCTGGAGCTGTTCAAGAAGCTCCGGAGCTGACGCGAAGCGTCGCCGGTCGTCGTCTCCCGCGGCTCAGAGGGAGTACGTCCGCGGAGCCGTGCCGATGGTAGACTCCGCCACCCGAACAAGCCCCGAGGTGACTGCCCATGAAGCCCGCTGCTGCAACGTCGCTGCTCGCGCTGTCGCTCGTGACGTCCTGCACCGCAATCGCGGTGGCCGAGGAGAAGAGCTCCCTCAGCCTCGCCCGCGACCCGCGGGTCGTCGATGCCGTCGCGGCCTGGAAGGAGTGGGTCGAGTACCAGGCTGCGATCAACGAGGTTCCCGGGATGTCGGTGGGAGTGGTCCACGATCAGGAGCTGCTGGACTCCGACGCCTTCGGCCTGGCCAACCCCGAGACCGGCGCCCGGCGCGGCCCGACACGCTCTACAGCATCTGCTCGATCTCGAAGCTGTTCACGAGCGTCGCGGTACTCCAGCAGCGGGACGCCGGCAAGGTGCATCTCGACGATCCAGTCGCGAAGTACCTGCCCTGGGTCGGCATCCAGGACGTCCACCCCGATGACGAGCCGATCACCGTGCGCGGACTCCTCACGCACTCGAGCGGTCTGCCCCGGGAGTCGGACTACCCGTACTGGACCGCGGAAGGCTATCCCTTCCCGACCCACGACGAGATCGTGGGCCGCCTGCGGCAGCAGCAGACGCTGTACCCGGCGTCGCGCTACTTCCAGTACTCGAACCTGGGCCTCACGCTCGCCGGCGAGATCGCCGCCTCCGTGTCCGGCCAGCCGTTCGGGGACTACGTCCGCGTCCAGCATCCTCGACCCGCTCGGCATGAAGGACACCTTCACCGAGGTGCCGGAGAGCCTGCGCGGCGATCGGCTGGCGATCGGACACAGCGCCCGCAAGCGCGACGGCTCCCGCGACGTGATCCCGTCCTTCCAGACCCGCGGCATCGCCCCCGCCGCCGGCTTCGCCTCCAACGTCCCCGATCTCGCCAGGTTCGCCATGTGGCAGTTCCGCCTGCTGTCGGAAGGCGGCAGCGAGGTGCTGCGCGCGTCGACGCTGCGGGAGATGCACCGCGTCCAGTGGGTGGACCCGGACTGGAAGACGACCTGGGGACTCGGCTTCGAGGTGTCGCACGAGAAGGACCGCACCTTCGTCGGCCACAGCGGCGGCTGCCCGGGCTACTACACCCACGTCCGGCTGGAGCCCAGGACGAAGATCGCGGTCATCGTGCTGACCAACGCCATCGGCTCGGAGGTCGAGTTCTACACCGCGAAGGCGTTCGACCTGATCCGGCCCGCCGTCGAGAAGGCCCTCAAGGAGCCGGGGAAGGCGCCGGCGCGCGATCCGGCGCTCGACCGGTACACCGGCATCTACGACTCGATCTGGGGCCAGTCGGCCATCGTTCGCTGGGAGGATGGACTGGCCGCGGTGGATCTCGACAAGCGCGAGCTGAAGGATGCGCTCGTCAAGCTGAAGAAGACGGGTGAGCACGTCTTTCGCCGGGTGCGCGAAGACGACGAGGAGCAGCTGGGCGAGGAGTTCGTGTTCGACCTGGCCGCGGACGGGACGGTCACCCGCTACAAGCAGCACAGCAACTGGAGTCGCAAAGTGCGGTAGGAGCCGGGGCGATTGAAGGGTTGGTGGCCTGGGACGGAGTTGAACCGCCGACACGCGGATTTTCAGTCCGCTGCTCTACCAGCTGAGCTACCAGGCCAGCAGGCGAACCCAATTCAAACATAGACGACGGAAGAGGGCAAGACGCGGTGCGCACGGCGGATCCCTCGTGCGCCCGGCGCCGGACCGAGCGGGCTCCTCGGGATGACAGGGGACGCCGCCTCAGTACGTCAGGCCGTGGCCGTAGGGGAAGAGCGGGTCGTAGGCGGCGTCGCCCCAGTTGATCGGGACCTGGGCCATGCGTGCGCGGCCACGAGTGCGACAGCTTGCCGGTCGGCGCGAAGTCGCCGAAGAGGACGTCGGCCACGCCGGCGCCCTCGGTGCCGGGGAGCCAGGCGGCGACGATCGCGTCGGCGTCGGCGAGGATCGGGTCGAGGATCAGCGGGCGGCCCGAGACCAGGACCACGACCGTCGGGACGCCGGCCGCTTCGAACGGCGCGCACCGCCGCCACGTCCTCGGCCGCGAGCGACAGGTCGCTGCGGTCGCCGACGCCTTCCGCGTAGGGCGTCTCGCCGATCACCACGACGCCGACGTCGGCCCCGTCCGCGCCGGAGCCGTCGCGCGAGTAGGTCACCGACGCCCCGCCGAGGACCGCGGCGCGGATGCCCTGCAGGATCGTGGTGCCCGTCGTGATCGCGCCGCTTCGCGCCCTGCCACGTGATCGTCCAGCCGCCGCACTGGTTGCCGAGGTCGTCGGCGTTCCTGCCCGCCACGTGGATCCGGCGCGTCATCTTCGACAGCGGCAGGACGCCGCCGGTCGTTCTTCAGGAGGACCAGCGACTTCCGCACGGCCTCGCGGCCGACCTGCCGGTGGGCGTCGGAGCCGACCTGCGGCAGGAGCGACCGGTCGGCCCTGGGCTTGTCGAAGAGCCCGAGCTGCGACCTTCTTGCGCGAGGATGCGCCGCACCGCGTCGTCGATCCGCGACGAGCGGGACGCGCCCGGACTGGACGAGGCCCTTGAGGGTGGCTGACGAACTCGGGATAGCGCTCCGGGACCATCACCATGTCGATGCCGGCGTTGACCGCGGTCTCGACGTCGGAGGTGTAGTCGCCGGGGAGCTGGTCGATGCCCGCCCAGTCGGAGACGACGAAGCCGGAGAAGCCGAGCTCGCCCTTCAGCACGTCCGTGAGCAGGTAGCGGTGGCCGTGCATCTTCTGGCCGTTCCAGCTGCTGAAGGAGGCCATCACCGAGCCGACGCCGGCCGCGATCGCCGCGCGGTAGCCGGGCAGGTGGATGCGCCCGCAGCGTCGCCTCGTCCATCTGCGCGTCGCCCTGGTCGCGGCCGCCGGCCGTGCCGCCGTCGGCGAGGTAGTGCTTGGCGCAGGCCAGGATGCGTGGGCTGGTAGCCGCGCACCGCGGCCGCGGCCATCTCCGAGACGAGCTCGGGCGTCTCGCCGAAGCTCTCGTAGGTGCGCCCCCAGCGCTCGTCGCGCGCGACCGCGACGCAGGGCGAGAAGGTCCAGTCGATGCCGGTGGCCGCGACCTCCTCGGCCGTGGCCCGCGCCACGCGCTCGACGAGCGCGGCGTCGCGCGTGCAGCCGAGGCCGATGTTGTGGGGGAAGATGACGGCCCCGACCACGTTGTTGTGGCCGTGGACGGCGTCGACGCCGTAGAGGAGCGGGATGCGCAGCCGCGTCTCGAGCGCGATCGACTGGTAGCGGTCGTACATCTCGGCCCAGCCCGGGCGCCGTCTTGTCGGGCGGCGAGGAGCCGCCGCCGCTGAGCAGCGAGCCGAGGAAGTAGCCGCGGATGTCGGCCTCGCGAGCGCAGGTACGAGCGGTCGGCCTGGGCCATCTGGCCGACCTTCTCGTCGAGCGTCATGTCGCGGAGGAGCGCCTCGACGTCGCGGGGCGGCGTGGGCGACGCAGACGGAGCGGACGGCGTGCCGCCACCGCAGCCGAGGGAGGAGAGCGAGGAGGGCGAGGGCCAGCGTCACGCGTGGGGCCACGAACGGAGCCTAGCGGAGCGAGGATGGGCTCTGGGTAGGGCTCTGACGGCCTACGGACCGGCGCCGATCGGAACGGTGGATTCCTCGCGGCGCGCTCGACGGCGCGCCGGGCGCGCCGACGGGATGGAGACTCAGGCCTTCTTCTTCTCCGGCGTCGGGACGACGGCGACCTTGTCGCCACCGGCCCGGGCGGCGGCTACGACCGCGGCGTCCTCGAGGACGGGCAGGCCGAGGCCCTGGCGCAGGCGGGTGTCCACCTCGCGGCGGATGTCGTGGTTGTCCTTCAGGAACTGCCGGGCGTTGTCGCGGCCCTGGCCCATGCGCTCGCCGTTGAAGGCGTACCACGCGCCCGACTTCTCGATGATGCGGTGGTCGACGCCGAGGTCGAGGAGGTCGCCTTCCTTGCTGATGCCCTCGCCGTAGAGGATGTCGAACTCGGCCTCGCGGAAGGGCGGGGCCACCTTGTTCTTGACCACCTTCACCTTGGCGCGGCTGCCGATCACCGCGTCGCCGTCCTTCAGCGAGGCGATGCGGCGGATGTCGAGGCGCACCGACGAGTAGAACTTGAGGGCGCGGCCGCCGGTCGTCGTCTCGGGGTTGCCGAACATCACGCCGATCTTCTCGCGCAGCTGGTTGATGAAGATGAGGCAGGTGCCGCTCTTCGAGACGATCGCGGTGAGCTTGCGCAGCGCCTGGCTCATGAGCCGCGCCTGCAGGCCCATCTGCGCGTCGCCCATCTCGCCCTCGAGCTCGGAGCGGGGCACGAGGGCGGCCACCGAGTCGACGACCAGGACGTCCACCGCGCCGGAGCGGATGAGGACCTCGGCGATCTCGAGCGCCTGCTCTCCGCGAGTCGGGCTGCGAGACGAGGAGGTTGTCGATGTCCACTCCGAGCTTGCCCGCGTAGACGGCGTCGAGCGCGTGCTCGGCGTCGACGAAGGCGGCCATGCCGCCGCGCTTCTGCGCCTCGGCGATCACGTGAAGGGCCAGGGTGGTCTTGCCCGAGGACTCCGGGCCGTAGATCTCGACCACGCGGCCACGGGGCATCCCGCCCACGCCGAGCGCGGCGTCGAGCGAGAGGGAGCCCGTGGGGATGGCGGGGATGTCGACCTTCTCCCGGCTGCCCAGCCGCATGATCGAGCCCTTGCCGAACTGCTTGTCGATCTGCGCGAGGGCGGCGTCGATCGCCTTGGCCCGCTCCTGCTTGTCGTCAGCCATTTTCGTTTCCTTCGTCCTTTCCGGGAGAGGGCGGGCCGTCCCGCCGTGTCGAAGCGATGCTAGCCCGAAATGCGGCCCTGCGGGGTCCATTCGGCGAAAAAAGCGAAGAAAAAGCGATTGTGTCCCCGAAGGAGGACGCTCAGGCGTGCCTGCTCGTCGCGAACCGGCCGCTCGCCCTTTTCTCAACCCCTCGCAAGGGTGTTTGCTCGCGCAAGAATTGCCGACCCCGATCCAATTATCCGGTTTGGGCAGAAGGCTTTCTTGAACAACGCGTTAACCGTCTCCCAGAGGCGAGATCCAGTCTCATGGATGCCCTGGCGAAAAAAGGATTGGACGGCTTGGCCCGCCCTGTTACAATCACAGATCGTAGGGGGGCGCCAGGTCGGCATCCTGGTCGCCCGCGTTCAGCCGGGGCCACAATCCAAACAAGGGGAAGCAGTTGAAGGCTGCAGCGTCACACCGGAAGGTCAAGGGCAAGGATCGTTCCACCGCTCGCAAGTCGACCGTGAAGAAGTCGGTCGTGAAGAAGTCGACCGCGACGCAGAAGAGCCGTGCGAAAGCCAAGCCGACCCGGACCAAGACCCCCGTCACTCGTGCCCGAGCCGCGACGCCCGCGCGCTCCACCCACACGAGCACCGTCGTCGTGCCCGTGCGGAGAGCTCCGATCCCGTCGCCGCTGCCGACGAGGCACGTCGCGCCCGCCCGTGCCGCACTGACGGTGCCGGCCCGCTCGATGCCGCCCGCGCGCGACCAGCGGAGGCCCCTGTCCATCTCGGCCCCGCCCCGTCCGCCCGTCGCGGTGCCGGAGTTCACGGAGGCCGGCGTGCTGCTGGCCATCACGTACTCCATCCGTGAGGGCCGTCGAGGGGAGTTCTTCGACCTGATGCGGGAGCTCAAGCCGCTCCTGCACGCCATCGGGGGCGGCGACGTCGCGATCTACGAGGACCGCAGCCGGCCGAACTACCTGATGGAGGTCTTCCGCTTCAAGGACGAGGTGGAGTTCACCGCCTTCGACGACAAGTTCCACAAGGATCGGAAGATCGCCGCCATCTACGCGCTGCTCGACGACATCGTCGAGGCCGAGAAGAGCGACTTCAAGATCTTCGAGCGCCGACTCTAGGAGCCCGACCCGCCCGGCGGGGCATCGGGAGTACACTCGGGCCGGCGTGACAACTCGGGAGACACCGATGGCACGAGGGTTCGAAAGCAAGGCGGTCGCGGACCAGCAGGAGAGCGCTCAGGCGCCCCCGCTCCCGCGCGAGGACGCGCCTCCCGACACGGCCCAGCTCGCGAGGCGGCGCCGCCTCGAGATGTCCGTGGTCGACATCAAGAGGCGCCTGGGCGTGGCGCACGCCGACGCCCACCGCCAGATGCTCGAGAGGGCGCTGCGCGCCCTCGACGACGAGATCGCTTCCCTTCACTGAGGAGTAGCCGATGCTCCGTGCCGCCCGCTGGCTCCCGCCGGCGTCCGTCCTCCTTGTGCTCCTCGCGGCCGTGCCCGCGGCGCGCGCCGACTCCCTGCCGGCGCGAGCCGCTCACGTGGCCGACTACGACATGCGCGTGCGCCTCGACCCCGAGGCGAAGACGCTCGAGGGCGTCGAGCGCATCGTCTGGCGCAACCCCTCCCCGGAGCCGGTCGGCGAGCTGTGGTTCCACCTGTACCTGAACGCGTTCAAGAACTCGAAGAGCAGCTTCTTCACGGAGTCGGGCGGCCAGCTCCGCGGCGACCGCATGGCCGAGGACGGCTGGGGCTGGGTGGAGGTCCGCTCCATTCGCCGCGCCGACGGGGTCGACCTCGCGCCGGGCGCCACCTTCGAGCACCCCGACGACGACAACGCCGACGATCGGACGGTGTGGCGGGTGCCGCTGCCGGAGCCGGTGCCGGCCGGCGGCGAGATCGCGCTCGACGTGGCCTTCCGGGCGAAGCTGCCCCGGATCTTCGCGCGCACCGGGTACTTCCGCGACTACTTCCTCGTCGGCCAGTGGTTCCCCAAGCTCGGCGTCTACGAGCCGGCCGGGATGCGCGGGCGCGCCGCGGGCGGCTGGAACTGCCACCAGTTCCACGCGAACTCGGAGTTCTACGCCGACTTCGGTCGCTACCGGGTCGAGATCACTCTGCCGAAGCGCTTCGTGGTGGGGGCGACCGGACGGCGCACCGATCGCCGCGAGAACGCGGACGGCACGTCCACCCACGTCTTCGAGCAGGCCGACGTGATCGACTTCGCGTGGACGGCCTCGCCGCGCTTCCTCGAGGTGAAGGACACGTTCTCCGCGGAGAAGGATGTCACCCCGCAGGAGTACGCCGAGACGGCGAAGCTCGTCGGCCGCAGCCTCGACGAGGTGCGCCTCTCCGACGTCGAGGTGACGGTGCTCCTCCAGCCGCAGCACGCGGTCCAGGCGGAGCGGCACGTGAAGGCGGCGAAGGCCGCCATCAAGTGGTTCGGCCTGTGGTACGGCCGCTACCCCTACCCCACGATCACCGTCGTGGACCCCGCCTTCGGGGCCGGGGGCTCGGGAGGGATGGAGTACCCGACCTTCATCACCGCCGGGACGTCCAGCCTCCTCGGCCGGTGGCCCTTCGACCGGGTCCTTCTCCCGGAGGAAGTGACCGTCCACGAGTTCGGCCACCAGTACTGGCAGAGCATGGTGGCCTCGAACGAGTTCGAGGAGTCGTGGCTCGACGAGGGCTTCAACACCCACTCGACGGCCAAGGTCATGGCGCGCACCTACGGCCCCTGGACGGTGCAGCTCCTCGGCCTGCGGATCGGCGAGGGCGACATGTCCCGGGCGGGGAACAGCGCCGACCGGATGTTCGACGCGATCCGGACGCCGGCCTGGGGCTACTCGCCCGGCAACTACGGCTTCAACTCCTACCAGAGGACGGACCTGACCCTGCAGACGCTCGAGGCGCTGGTGGGCGCCGAGACGATGGCCCGCGTGCTGCGGACCTACCACGAGCGCTGGCGCTTCCGGCACCCCACGAGCGACGACTTCTACGCGGTGGTGGCCGAGGTGGCGGGAAAGGACCAGCGCTCCTTCTTCGAGCAGGCCGTGGAGCGCCCCGGCATCCTGGACGACGAGGTGGCCTCGGTCCGGAGCGAGCGCGTGCGCGAGCCGCGCGGCGTCTTCGGCGAAGGCGAGGGGAAGACGACTCTCACCACGAAGGATGCGCGCAAGAAGGAGCGCGAAGCCGACGCGGCGGGCGGCGGCCGGCCCTGGCGCTCCACCATCCTCGTGAGGCGGCGCGGCGAGGTGAGGCTGCCCACGTCGCTGGAGCTCGAGTTCGAGGGCGGGAAGTCGCAGGCGATGTCGCTCCAGGAGGTCGACTTCATGGGCGGGAAGACGGAGGCGATGCCGCTTCTGGACGGCCGCAAGGACGGTCGGCCCTGGCTGGGCCGCTGGAAGCGGATCGAGCTGACGGGCGAGCGCCGGCTGGTCTCGGCCACCGTCGACCCCGCGAACCGGCTGGCGATCGACGTCAACCGGCTGAACAACTCCCGGCGCGTCGAGCCGGACGGCCGCGCCGCCGCGCACTGGGGCGTCCGCTGGGTCTTCTGGCTGCAGCAGATGCTCGCCATGGTGGGGCTCTAGGCCATGATCGCCACGGTCACGCGCGAAGGCCTCGCCGCCGCCCGCCGGACGCCCCGGCTGGCCGTCACCCTGTGGCTGCTGAACCTGGCGCTGGCCCTCGCGGCCGGCGTGCCGGGCTGGCTCGCCCTCAACTCGGCCATCGGTGTGCTGCCCGAGGCCGACGCGCTGCGCAACGGCCTCGACCTCGGCGTGCTGATCGACCTCGTCGAGCTGCGGCCGGGGCTCCTCGGAGGCCTCGCGTTCTCGGCGCTCGGCGTGGCCTTCCTCGGCCTCCTGCTGGGCGCGGCGGCCACGGGCGGCGCGCTCGAGGTGCTGACCAGCGCCGACGAGCGTCCCTTCGCCCATCGGTTCGGTCGGGGCGCCGGCCGCTTCTTCGGACGCTTCGTGCGCGCGGGCCTTCTCGTGGGCGTCGTCGCGGTCGTGGCGGCCGTGCTCGTGGCGGGACCGCTCCTCGCGCTGAGCGGCCGGCTGCGGCGGGAGTCGGGCTCGGAGCTGGCCGCGAACGCCACCTGGGTCGGCGCGGTGCTGCTCGGCGGGCTCGCGGTCCTCCTGGCGCTCCTGGCGCTCGACGCGGCGCGCGTGCGCATCGTGCGCGAGGACGCCCGGCGCGTCCTGCCCCACCTGCGCTCCGGGTTCGCCGTGGTTCTCGGCCACCCCCTGAAGTGGCTCGGGACGTGGGGTGTCAACGCGCTGCTGGCGCTCGCGGCCCTCGGCCTCTACCTCGGCTTCCGCAACGCCTTCCCCGCGGGAACCGGCCCTCTCGTCCTGCTGATGTTCGTGGGCCAGCAGGCGTTCGTGCTCGCCCGCTCGTGGCTGCGCGTGGCGCTCCTGGGCAGCGAGATCGCCCTGGTGCAGCGCCTGAGGCCGTGGCCCCCGGCGCCGGAGGCGTCTCAGCCCGCGGTCGAGCCGCTGCCCGAGCCGCTGCCGGGGCCCGCGCCCTTCTGATCGCCGCCGAAGCGCGCGAGATAGCCCGTCGCCGCGGCCACGAAGCGGGCCCGGATCTCGGGGTCGGGGATCGCGTCGGCGGCCTCGGTCACGGCCCGCGGCGTGAGCGGGGGAGGTGCCGCGGGAGGCGGGGGAGCGGGCTCGGGGGCGTGGTCCACGGGCCCGGAGACGAAGCCCAGGCCCCGCGGGGCGGCGCTGCCCGCCACGCTGCGCAGCCGCGCCAGGATGTCCCCGCGCATCCGCAGGAGGCTGCGCTGCCAGCCGGCGTCGGGCACCTTGATGCGCAGGATCCCGCGGTCGAGGGCCACGACCTCCGTGCGCCGGGCGATGTCGGCGCCGACGGCGGCGGGCCACGCGGCGCGCAGCAGCGCGAGGGTGTGCTCGGGCCGGGTGCCGAAGATCCGCGCGGCGAAGTCGGGGTTGCGAGTCCGATCGAGGGCCATGTCGCTTCCTGCTCCTACGTTATACTCGCGTCTCGGGCCTCGTGGTCGAGTGCCCGGACCTGCGCGACATGAACTGCCCCCGCTGCAAGACGCCCGTCGGGCCGCTCTCGGACCCGGACAGCATCGTCACCTGCCCCGGGTGCGGGTCGCGGCTCATGACCCGCTCGGCGGCCCTGCGCTCGCAAGGCGGCCCCAAGCCCGCACCGCCCTCGCCCGCCCCGCCTCCTCCCGTCCCGCCACCGCCCGCGCCGAGTCTCGCCGCGCACCCCCCGTCGGCCACGCTCCCGCCGACGCCGGCGATGCGTGCCGGGCTCAAGACCGCGCCGACCGCTCAGCCGGCTCCGCCCGACGCCGCCCCCAGGCCCGCCGGCCGAAAGGCGAGGGCGGACGCGGACGCGAACGCGAAGGAGGAGGCCCGTGCCGCGCTCGCGGAGATCCTGAGCGAGGTGCGGGCGGTCCGCGAGACACAGGACCTCATCCTGGAGGCGCTCGAGGGCCTGCGGAGGGCCGCCGTCGCCCCGCCGGTGCCGGCGGCTGACGAGCTCGGCGCCCCGGCCGTCGCGAGGACGGCGGGCCCCGGCCTGTCGCCGATCCGCGCCCGGCGCCGCAAGACGGTCGTGCTCGTGGACGACGACCCCCAGACGCGCGCGGCGGCCGTCGCGGAGCTGCAGCACGCCGAGGTGCCGGTCCGCGCGTTCGACGACGGCAACGCGGCGCTCTCCGCCATCGCGGAGGAGAAGCCGGACGTCATCGTGCTCGAGCTCGGCACGGGCGGCGACATGGGAGGCAAGGACCTCGTCAACTTCGTCAAGGCCACGATGGAGTGGGTGGACATCCCCATCATCCTCTGGACGCGGGAGCCGGTCGCGAGCCAGAAGGAGGCCCGCCAGATCCACGGCGCCGACGAGGTGGTCCCCAAGTCGGGCGGGGCCGCCGCGCTCGTCGCCCGCGTCATCACCGTCTTCCGGCGCTAGCCCGCGCGCTTGGAGCCCCGCCTCGTCCTCGCCTCCGCCTCACCCCGCCGCGCCCGCATCCTGCGCGAGCTCGGGGTCGGCTTCCGGGTCGAGGTGTCGCACCAGGACGAGTCGCTTCACCCCGGCGAGGACGGCGCGGCGGCGGTCGAGCGGCTGGCCCGCGCCAAGGGCCTCGCCGTGGCCCGCGCGGAGGCGCTGCCCGTGCTCGCCGCGGACACCGAGGTGCTGTGCGACGGGCACATCCTGGGCAAGCCCGCGGACGAGCGGGACGCCGTGATCATGCTCCGCCGCCTCGCGGGACGCGCCCACGAGGTGGTGACCGGGGTCTGCGTCGTGAAGGACGGCGTCGCCCGCTCCGGCGTCGAGCGCAGCGTCGTGCGCTTCGCCCCGATGAACGAGGAGGAGCTTCGCTGGTACGCGGCGACCGGCGAGCCCCTCGACAAGGCGGGGGGCTATCACGTGGACGGCAAGGGCGCCCTGTTCATCGAGACGGTCGAGGGATCGCCCTCCAACGTGGCCGGGCTGCCGGTGCGCCTCCTGCTGCGCCTCGTGCGCGAGGCGGGCCTGGAGCTGGGGTTCCCGAAGGCATGAGCGCGCTCGCCCGTCCCGGCGTCTTCGCCGCGCTCCTCGCCGCCGCGGCGCTCGCCCTGCACCCGGCCCTCGGCGCCGCGCGGTGGCTGCCGGGGCAGCCCGCGGTCCTGGCCGCACTCCTCCTGCTCGGCGTCCTGGGGCTCGCCGCGCGCGCGGCCGGGGCCGGCGGGCGGCGCCTCGGCGCGGTCGTGACGGCGGCCGGGGCTCTCGTCCTCGTCGGGGCGCTCGGGGTCGACGGACTGCGCGGCCACCACGGCGCGCTGACCCTCGCCGCCGGGCAGTCCGTGGGGAACTTCGACGAGACGGACTCCCAGGGCCGCTCGCTCGGCTTGCGGCCGCTCGGGTTCGCCGTCGGCGCCGAGCGCGTGTCCGGCGCCGGCGTCGCGCTCGCCTTCTCGGGCGGCGTCGCGCCGGTCGAGCTGACGCCCCGGCGTGCCGTCGCCTTCCGCGGCACCCGCTTCGCGCGGCCGCGCACCACGGTCACCGGCGGCGCCTCGCGGCTGCGCGTCGCCGCCTCGGACGGCGCGGGCACGCTCGTCGCGGACGTGGCCCCCGGCGCCCCGGGCCGCGCGGGCGACATGACGATCGCCCTCGAGCAGTACTTCCCCGACTTCGCGCTCGACGAGCGGCAGCAGCCCTTCTCGCGCTCCGACGAGCCGCGCAACCCGGCGGCCCTGCTCACGATCGAGAAGGGGGGACGGACCTACCGCGCCTTCGTCCTGCAGTCGATGCCCGGGGTTCACCGCGTCGAAGGGCTCGGCCGGGCTTTCACGCTGCTCGAGATCGAGCCGGAGCGGACGGCCGAGATCGCGGTGCACCGCGAGCCGGCCGCCCTCGCCGCGCTCCTCGGCGCGCTGCTCCTGGCCGTGGGCCTCGCCCTCTCCCTTCGTTTTCCCCCCGCGACGGCGGAAGAGGACGACCCCGACGCCCCGGTCCTCGTGGCCGGACTGGCTCTCGTTCTCGTCCTGCTCCTGGTCGACCGGGGCGCCGTCCTCGCCTGGAGCTTCGGCGTCGTGGCCGCCGAGCGCCGGGTGCCGCTCGCGGGCGTGGGCGTTCTCCTCGGGGCCGCCCTGGTCGCGGCCCTGGGCGGGGGCCTGCTCCTCATCGCGCAGAAACTGGCGGGCACGGGCGAGGGGGCCCGGCCGACGGGTCGCGCCGCGCTGGGGCTCGGCGTCCTGCTGTCGGGAGCCGGCCTCCTGCTCGCGGCTTTCCGGGTGGCGGCGGTCCCCGGGGAAGTGGACGACGCCTCTCGCCTGGCTCTGGCCGGGGTCGCGGCGGCCGCGGGCGTTCTCGCCGGGTCGCTCTTCGCGACCCGGCCGGGCGCCCCGCCCAGGGTCTCCCACCTCGTGACCCTCGTGCTTCCGCTGGCGGCCCTGGCCGCGGTGGCGCTGGCGATCGGCCTTGCCGTCCTCGGCGTGCTCGGCCAGGGCACCTACGCGACGCCCGCTGCCGCGGCTGCCGCCGCGACGGCGCTCCTCGGCCTGTCGGCGCTCGAGACGACGGGAGCTCCCGGCCTGCGCCGCTTCGCCTTCCTCCTCGCGCTGCTCGCGCTCGCCGTTCGCTGACCAGGCGACGCCTTTCCTCGGGGCTCTCCCGGGGAAACGGGGGACGGAAAGTGGGAAGGACACGGACAGATATCCCTCGGGCGCCGGCGGGCACCGCTCTCGGGCCTGCTATGATCGCGCCGTCGCGCGCGCGGCGCGATGGGAGGACACGATGTCCGACGACATTCCCGAGTTCCCGACGCTCAACGTCCACGGGGGCGCCATCGACGGCTACGAGATGAAGCTGTCGCCGGGGATGACGGTGATCATCGGCTCGGGACGCCTCGCCCAGATGCGCCTGGACCACCCCGACATCGAGCTCGCCCACGTCAAGGTGGCCTGGGACGACATGGGCATCTCGATGATCGACAACGGCAGCCGGAAGGGCACGTGGGTGAACGGCGAGCCCGTCGAGACGGTGTCGCTCCTGGACGGGGACGTGATCGAGTTCGTGGGCCCGGGGAGCAAGGCGACCCCGCCGAAGGTGAAGATCCGCATCCCGAAGGGGACGGTGCCCGAGCCGCCACCTCCTCCTCCGCCGACCCCCGAGGAGCTGGCCGCGCGCCTCGCCCCCGGGGCGGCCCCGGCCCGGGCCGTCGCCGGCAAGGGCCGTGGCCCCGCCCGTCGCCGCGGCAAGGGCCCGCGCCTGCCGGACCTGCGCCTCGTCGGCCTCGCGGCGGGCGCGCTCGTGCTCCTCGCCGGCGGCTGCGTGGGTCACGAAGCGACTCTTCTTCACGGTCCCCCAGGTCGACTCGGTCGCGCCCGCACAGGCGGAGCCCGGGCAGACGGTGACCGTGACCGGGAAGAGGTTCGACGGTGACGCCGCGGACAACGTCGTCTGGTTCGGCGACCGGTCGGTGCCTGCGACCTCGGTGTCCGGGGGCACGCTCCAGGTGACGGTGCCGCCCCTGTACCGGGGCGGGGCTGTTTCCCTCGTCGTCGAGACCGGCGCCGGCCGGTCGGGCGCCGTGTCCTTCGTCGCGCTCCTGCCGCTCCAGGCCGCCTCGCTCGACCCGGTCGGCGCCCTGCCCGGAGACCCGGTGACCCTGGCCGGGTCCGGCTTCTCGGAGGGCGTCACCGTCGCGGTGGGCGGCGCCGCCGCGCGCGTGGCGTCCGTCGAAGCCGGCGCCGTTCGCTTCGAGATGCCGTCGCTCGCCGGGGCGCCCGGCAGCCGTCACGACGTCGTGGCGTCGATGGGGGCGCGCCGCACGAAGCCCCTTCCCCTCTACCTGGGCCGCGTGCCGCTCGTGGTCTCCTTCGATCCCGCCCGCGGGGTGGCCGGGGACCTCGTGCGGATCCACGGGGCCGGATTCGCCGCCGCCGCCGACGCGAACGTCGTGACCTTCGACGGCGTGCCGGCCCTCGTGGTGGCCGCGAGCCCCACCGAGATGGCCGTGGTCGTCCCCCCGCCCATCCGGCCGCAACCGGAGACGCTCGCCCCGGTGGTCGTGCACGCCGGGGGCAAGACCTCGTCGGAGGGCGCCAGCTTCCCGCTCCAGCGGCTCGTCGAGGGCACCTGGGTGCCGCGCTTCCTCGCGGGAGCGGTGGTCGAGGGAGGTGCCCCGGGGCAGGCGGCGGTGGGAACCGAGATCGCGCCCGTGTTGCTGCTGTCCGGGAAGGCCGAGTCGCGATCGGTGGGTGAGCGCGCGCTGCGCGTCGCCGCCGCGCTCAACGCCATCGTGGACCGGGCGCGCGTCGGCCAGACCGGGGTCTTCGAGGCGCGCGAGGAGCCGGGGCCCGGCGTGGCCCTGGCCGGCTCTCCCGACCTGATCGTGCAGGTCACGCCGCAGGACGCCGCGGCCTACGAGACGCCGCCCGGCCTTCCCGGGCGGGGCGCCCCGCCCACCCTGATCGCTCTCGCCCGGCACTGGGCGGCGCTCCTCAACGACACGATGGTGATCGGGACGAGCGGCGGCAGGCCCGCGGCCGCGGCGGGCATCACCCCGGCGGCCGGCGCCGCGTTCGCACAGCTGCGCGCGGCGCTGCCGTGGCAGTACGGCAGCGGCGTCTCGAGCGCGCGCGTCGTGGCCCTGCCGGGGGACCTGAAACGGCGGCTGCGCGAGGCGGCGTACCGCGTGCCGTAGCCCCCGAGCGCGGAGCCGCCGCGCGGGCGAAGCCGGCCTTCACCGGGGCCTTCGAGATCCCTCGCGCGCCCGCGGGGTCTGGGGCGCGCTCGGGGGCTTCAGCGCCCGAGGGCGAGGCGGTCGGCGAGCGGCCGGGGGAGCCCGGCGTCGAGGATCTTCTGCTGCGCCCGCTCGATCTTGTACGGCACGCGGTAGATCGCGACCGCGCGCGTCTCGCTGTCGAACATCGCGAACGAGGCGAGGGGGTTGCCGTCCCGCGGCTGGCCGATCGAGCCCGGGTTCACCAGGTACCGCACGCCCGGCTCCAGCCGGAAGTGGAACGACGGCGGCCGGGTGAGGACGGTCTGGATGGCGTCCGGGGAGAGGCCGAAGACCACGGGGAAGTGCGAGTGCCCGAAGAAGCAGAGCGGGAACGCCGTCTGCCGGAACACGTTGAGGGCCTCGATCTCGCCGAAGATGTAGGCGTCCTCGTCGATCGGCGTGCCGTGGCTCACGGCGAACGCGCCGTCCACCACCACCGGTCCCTCGGGCAGGGCCTGCAGCCAGCGCAGGTTCTGTGGGTTGAGCTTGCGCCGGGTCCACATCGCCGCCTGCAGCGCGACCCGGTTGAACATCTCGCCGTCCTCGATCCCGGAGCAGACCTTGTCGTGGTTGCCGCGGATCGCGACCAGGGGCTTGAGCTCGCGGATCATGTCCACGGCCTGGTTGGGGTTGGCCCCGTAGCCCACCAGGTCGCCGAGCACGATGGCCTTGTCCCAGCGCTTGCGCCGGACGTGGGCGAGGACGGCGGAAAGGGCCTCGCAGTTCGCGTGGATGTCCGAGAGGATCAGGTATCTCATCGCCGCGCGGACGTTCTCTTCCGTTTGCGCCCCTCGAGCAGCCCCACGATCCGGTCGGCCACCTCGCGAGGCGTTCCCGCCGAGGCGTCCACCGCCACGTCAGCCATGCGATAGGAGGGTTCTCGCTCGGCCAGCAAGGCGGGCATTATGTCACGGTTCCCGGCCAGGGGGCGGGAGCCGTCGGCCGGGATCCGCGCGAGAATCCGCTCGAGGTCGCACCGCAGCCAGACGGTGAGCGCCCCCCCCTGCAGGAGCGCCCGCGTGGCGGGGCGCGTGAAGGCGCCGCCCCCGGTGGCCACGACCCGCCCGGGGAGCGAGGCGAGGGCTTGCGCCTCCTCGCGCTCCATCTCGCGGAAGGCCTCCTCGCCCTCGTCGCGGAAGATGTCGGCGACCCTTCGCCCGGTCCGCTTCTCGATCCGCCGGTCCATGTCCTCGAAGCCGTAGCCGAGCCGCCGGGCGAGGACCCGGCCGACCGACGTCTTGCCCGACCCCATGAACCCCACCAGGACGACCCGGGTGGGGCGCTCAGCCACGGCCCGTGGCCTGCTCGAGGAGCGCGTAGAACTCCGGGAAGGAGACGGCCACGCACTCGGAGCCCTCGATCTCCGACGTGCCCTCGGCCGCGAGCGCGGCCACGGAGAGCGACATCGCGATGCGGTGGTCGCCGTGCGAGCGCACGCGCGCGCCGCGCAGTCCCGCCCCGCCCTCGACCACGAGGCCGTCGGGCAGCTCCCGCACGCGCGCCCCGAGCGCCGCGAGGCCCTCGGCCAGCGCCGCGATGCGGTCGCTCTCCTTGACGCGCAGCTCGCCGGCGCCGGTGATCGTGAACGGCCCCTGCGGCGCAGGCGGCGGCCACGGCGAGGGCCGGCACCTCGTCGATGAGCGAGGGCACGAGGAGCGGGTCGACCGTCGTCCCGTGCAGCCTCGACGAGGACGCCACGATCGAGCCGATCGGCTCGGGGTCGCTCGCCTCGAGGCGGGCCTCGACCTGGCCGCCCATGGCCCGCAGCACCTCGACGAAGGCCGTGCGGGTGGGGGAGAGCAGGACGCCTTCGAGACGGACCTCGGAGTCGGGCAGGACGAGGGCGGCCACCACCAGGAAGGCGGCGCTCGAGGCGTCGCCGGGCACGAGGACGTCCGCCCCGCGCAGGCGCGCGCCGCCGCGGACGGTGGCGGCGAGGCCCGCCCGCTCGACGCTCACGCCGAAGGCCGGCAGCATCCGCTCGGTGTGGTCGCGGCTGGGGGCCGGCTCGCGGACGGTCGTGGAGCCGTCGGCCTGCAGGCCGGCGAGGAGGATCGCCGTCTTCACCTGCGCGCTCGCGACCGGCAGCTCGTGCGTCATGCCGCGCAGGCGCCCGCCGTCGATCGGTCATCGGGGGCTTGCCGTCGGTGGTGAGAACGGTGGCGCCCATCGCGCGCAGCGGGGCGGCCACGCGCTCGAGGGGCCGTCGCCGCAGCGACTCGTCGCCGGTGAGCACCGAGCGGAACGGCCGCCCGGCGAGGGCGCCCGCGAGCATGCGGATCGTCGAGCCCGAGTTCTCGGCGTCGAGGACGGCGGCGGGCGCGCGCCAGGCGTCGAGGCCGCCGCTGTCGATCGTCACCTCGGTCCCGTCCCGCGAGATCGAGACGCCGAGCGCCTCGCAGGCAGGCGAGGGTCGAGGCGCAGTCCGCGGCCGAGGAGTAGTTGCGGACACGAGTGCGGCCCTCGGCCATCGCGCCCAGGATCGCCGCCCGGTGCGAGATGGACTTGTCGCCGGGGAGGGTGAACCGGCCGCGGAAGCGCTCAGCGTGCTCGATCTTCAAGGCAGCGCGGGATGGTAGCACGGGCCTACAATGCGCCATGAGCCCTGCCCGCGCCGGCCGGACGATCGCGGCCCTCGGCCTGCTGTGGGCCCTCGGGGCGCAAGGCCGCGCGGCCGACCCGCCCGACACGCCTTGACCCTCCCCCGACCCCATGCTACTTTGCCTCGCAAATTGCGGCCGTCCAAGGATCTGAAGGCACTCACTTCCCCCAGATGACCAAGGCCTCCGACGACCGCACGGTCACCCTCGACATCGCCAGCCGTTTCGAGATGCTCGACGTGGTGCAGACCGTCCTCACCCAGTGCTGCGCCCTCGTGGGCTTCGAAGAGGAAGCGGTCCACTACATGTCGGTGGCGGTGCGCGAGTCCGTCGTGAACGCCATGAAGCACGGCAACAAGCAGGACGAGTCGAAGCGCGTCCACATCCAGTTCACGATCCACGACCGCGCGCTCGAGATCCAGGTGCGCGACGAGGGCCAGGGCTTCGACCCGGCCGCGGTGGCCGACCCGCTCGCGCCGGAGAACCTGCTGCGGGCCTACGGCCGCGGCATCTTCTTCATGCGGCAGTTCATGGACGAGGTGACCCACTCCTTCCCCGCGAAGGGCGGCACCCTGGTGCGCATGGTGAAGCGCGCTTCCTAGTCCCCCGAGGAGTTCCGGTCCAGTCGGGCGACGAGGGGCCGCCGGCACGGCGCATCCCCGCTTCGTCCCCCCAGGAAAGCCCCTGCGAGCCGTCCCGGGAGCCGCTCTCTCAGATCCCTCGCACGCTTCGCGTGCTCGGGCGCTTTTCCACGCGCAGAAGCGCGTTCTCCCTCGGCCCGCGGGCGAGGGTGTGCACCTCGAGAGACCCCATCGCCTCGAGCCGGCGCCTCTCGGACGGGCCCGCGAGGACGAGCGTCGGCCCCTCGTCGATCGCCGCGAGGATCTCGCTCGCGTCCTCGACCGCGCGCACCTTCCCGTCGTTGTAGAAGTACCCGGCCATCCACGCGGTCCGCCACGCGCCCCAGGCCAGCACGTCGCGCCCCATCGCGGGCACGAAGAGCCGCTGACCCGACTCCCGTCGGGCGAGGATCTCCGGCGCGGCGAGCGTGAGCAGGACCAGCAGGCCGGCGGCCCCGATCCGCAGCAGCCGGAGGGCCCCGGCGGGGTCCGCGCCGATGCGCCGGGAGAAGAAGAAGGCGACCACCACCGCCCACACCCCGAGCGGGACGGCCGAGCGCCACAGCGGCTCCTGGATGCGGAACAAGGCGGCCGGCGCCGCCGCCACGAGCGCCGCCAGCACGAGCCCGACGAGGGCCGCGATGCGGCCCGCCAGCATGCGCTCGGGTGTCGCGGGCCCCGTGATCAGGCGATCCGCGGCGCGGCCCATCAGGATCGCGAGCGGTGGCACGCAGGGCAGGATGTAGCCGGGCAGCTTGGAGCCGGCCAGCGAGAAGAAGGCGAGGGGCAGGCCGAGCCAGAGCAGGACGAAGAGGTCGCTCCGTGACGCCCGCGGCGCGAGGCGGAAGAAGGCGGGCACCGCCAGCCCCGACCAGGGGAAGAGCCCGGCGAGGAGGACCGGGAGGTAGTACCAGACCGGGCCGGGGTGGTTGTGGACCGTCGACGTGAAGCGCTGGACGTTGTGGTCGAGGACGAAGACCTCCAGGAAGTGGCGGCCCTGGTCGCGCAGGATCGCGACGTACCAGGGGGCGGCCACGACCACGAACGCGGCGATCGGCCCCGGAGCGAGGATCTCGCGAAGGCGGCGCCACTCGCGGGTGGCGACGACGTACCCTCCGACGACGAGTATCGGCAGGAGGAGGCCGAGCGGCCCCTTGGCGAGCGTCGCGAGGCCGGCGGCGGCCGCCGCGGCCACGATCGCGAGGCGGCCCGCGATCCCGAGCACGCGCAGGGCGAGCAGGCCGATCGCCACCGTCACCGTGGCGGCGAGCAGCATGTCCATGGACGCGGCCCGGCCGTAGGCGAAGGGAAGCAGCGACGTGCCGGCCACGAACCCGGCGTGCAGGCCCGCGGCCGAGCCGTAGAGGCGGGCGCCGAAGAGGGCGGTCGCCCCCACGAGGAGGAGGGCCGCCAGCACCGAGGGCACGCGCGCCGCGGCCTCCGTCTCGCCAAACGCCGAGAACGCGCCGCCGGCCAGCCAGTAGAACAGAGGCGTCTTCTCGAGCCACGGCACGCCCTGCAGCGTCGGCCTCACCCACTCGCCGGCCCGGTGCATCTCGACCGCCACGCGGGTGTAGCGGGGCTCGTCGGGGCCGAGGAGCGGGACGGCGCCGAGGCGAAAGGCGAGGAGGGCGAGGACCAGGGCGAGCAGGACCGCCGTCGCGCGGGGAGGCAGGCTGTGCGACATCAGGCCGATCCTAATGCGTGGGCCCGGCCCTGTCATCCCGAGGAATCCGAGGAATCCGCAGCCTCCGCGCCGGCGGACCCCCCTCGCTTCCCGGCGGGGATACCGGGCTCGGGGCTTCGCCTCTGGACCCGGCCCGGATGGAGCTCCTCGGGGTGACAAGTTCATTGCCCTCGGCGACCGGCAGCCGCCGCCACGGCCCATGGCAGTCGCGGGTCGGGCTACAATCGCCCCGTCGAGGAGGGCGGGGAAGCGTGAGCTGGCGGCACCTGGCGGTCGCGACGGAAGCGGTCCTGCGGGCGGGCCGTATCCAGAAGGCACGCTATGCGAGCGGCGTCGCGGTCGAGTACAAGGGTGCGATCGATCTCGTCACCGAGGTCGACCGTGCCTGCGAGCTCGCGATCCTCGAGGCCATCCGCTCGCGCTACCCGACCCACGACATCGTGACCGAGGAGACCGACCTCGCGCGCACGGGCTCCCGTCACGTCTGGTTCGTCGACCCCCTCGACGGGACGGTGAACTTCGCGCACTCCTACCCGTTCTTCTGCGCCTCGGTGGCGCTGGCGATCGACGGCGAGATCGTCGCGGGGGCCGTCTTCGATCCCCTGCGGGACGAGCTCTTCACGGCGGAGAAGGGCGCCGGCGCGCACCTCAACGGGCGGCGACTCAAGGTGACGGCCGCGAACAGCCTGATCGAGAGCCTCGTCATCACGGGGTTCCCGTACGACCTGCACGAGAAGCTCGACGAGCGCCTGCGCCCGTTCAACCGGGTGATGGCGCTCGCGCGCGCCGTGCGCCGGGACGGCGCCGCCGCCCTCGACCTCTGCTACGTGGCGGCGGGCCGCGCCGACGGGTTCTGGGAGGTCATCCTGAAGCCGTGGGACATGCACGCGGGCCGGCTCCTCGTCGAGGAGGCGGGGGGGAAGGCGACCCGGCTCGACGGCACGCCGCTCGGCCTCGGGCCCGACGGCTGCGTCGCCACGAACGGCCTCATCCAGGACGCGCTCGTCGAGGCCTTACGCGAGGAGAAGCCCGCGCTCGTGTAGCCGGTCTTCTCCGAACTCCTTCACGGAACGGCGATCCGCGAGATAATCGGTCCGTCAGCGCGACGCCCGGGTGGTGAAACTGGCAGACACGCGGCCCTTAAAAGGCTGTGAGCGAAAGCTCGTGTCGGTTCGACCCCGACCCCGGGCACACCCCAAGAAGGCCCGAGCTGACGCCTAGCAGCGTGCAGGCGAAGGCGACGAAGCGGCCGTGGTGGGACAAGGACAGGCCGACCTCGAGCCGGCGGCCCCCGTGCATCGCCACCGGCGGCCAACCGACGATCCGCAGGCCGGCTGGATCGAGGCCCAGGGCCGAGCCGATCGCGGTGGCGGCGAGTCGACGGACGGCGACGCCGGGATCGCCCAGGGCACGTCTCGACACTCCACAGGACTCGGGCGCCGGCCTGGCCTTGGCTCGTCGCCACGGCGTGAACGCTCGCGCCGTCCAGGCGGACCTCCAGCTCGAACACGTCGCCCCGGTGGACGACCCGCCCCACGGCAACGTCCCCCGTCGCTGGCAGGGCCGAGAGCTCGATCTCGAACTCCCTCGGCGAGAACACCGTCTCCGGATCGAGCCTCTTTCGGGCCTTGTAGGCGCTCTCCTTCGCGGCCCAGAGCGCCCAGTGCAGGAGGTGCCGCGACGGGCTGGCGTCGAGCGCCTCGCGCTCGGCGGCGCCGAAGACCCGCTCGTCCCACCGCGGGTGGAGGCCGTCGAGCCGGGTGTCCGGGTCGTCGAGGTCGACGACGTCGTTCCCGACGCTCAGGGGCGGCCCGGCCCTCGAGGTACTCCCGCTCCATCTCGACGAGGTGGTGGACGACCTGGGTGGCGAGGTCGCGCGAGGCGCGCAGGCCGCGCAGGCCGGTGCGCGGCTCGACGAGGCGGGTGGCGATCGTGAACGTGTCGCCCCGCGCCGGCAGGTTCGACCACGTGCGCTGCGCGTCGCCCCGCAGGTAGACGCAGAGCACGCGGCAGCCCTCGACGTCCTTGATCAGGCGGCCCACCCCGTCCGCGACCACCTCGGGGTCGACCCGGCCCGAGCGGCTGCGACCGCTCTCCGGGAACATCAGCACCGTCTCGCCGGAGCGCAGCAGGTGAGCCAGGCGCTCGAGCACGTGCGCCACCTCCTGGCGGTCGCCGCCGCGCGGCACGGGGACGCACTTCATCGCGTAGGCGAGCGTCCGCCACAGCCACGAGCTCTCGACGCGGCGCTGCAGGGGCACGTTCCAAGGCAGCCCCCGGGGGCGCACGAGGTGGCCGATCCCCGACCCGAGCCCCCAGCCGATCACCGCCGAGTCGACCATCGTCAGGTGGTTGGCCACGACGAGCAGCGGGCGGTGGTCCTCGAGGAGCCTCGCGTACTCCCTCCGGCACCGTCCCGCGTCGCGGATCCGCCAGCGGAGGACGAAGCGCATCAGCAGGACGACCGGCGGCAGCCAGAGAGGTGCCGCCAGGCGTCCGGCGAGCCGCTGCGCCTCGAGGGCTCTCCGGCTCCAGCCACGCGCGGCCGGGTCCGGGTCGCTCTCGCTTTGCGACACTGCCGTGGCCTTCAGGCCGGCGGTGTCGGACGCCACGGTCAGGCCAGCTTGCCCTGGATCAGGCGCACCGCGTCCCCGACCGTCTCGACCTTGTCGGCGTCGTCGTCCGCGACCTCGATGCCGAACGCGTCCTCGAAGGCGAGCACGACGTCCACCAGGCGGGCGGAGTTGACCTTGAGGCCGCTCAGGATGTTCGTCTCCAGCGACACGCTGGCGAGCGCGGCCGGGTCCTTGGCGTAGGGCTTGAGGATGTCGACGACCTTCTCGAGGATCTTCTCTTCCGTCATGCGCGGTCCTCCCTGGACCAGGGGCGAGCTAGAGCTCGCCCGTCCACTTTCGATACACGACGCAGGCGTTGACGTCGCCGAACCCGAAGCTCGCCTTGATGATCGTCCGCAGCTGCGGCATTTCCCGCCGCTCGTGGGGGATCGACCCGGAGAAGGGGGCGATCCGCGGGTGAACGTCCTCGCAGTTC
>CAWFSB010000045.1:0-44540 GCA_963818355.1 uncultured Acidobacteriota bacterium
CCTGCTGGCGCCACATGGCGTAGTAGAGCCCCTTCAGCGCCAGCAGCTCCTCGTGTCGCCGGACTCGACGATCCGGCCGCGCTCGAGCACGTAGATCCGGTCGGCGTGCATCACCGTCGAGAGCCGGTGCGCGATCAGCATCGTCATCTGGTCCCGGCCGCGCGCAGCTCGCGGATGGTGCGGGCTGATCTCCTCCTCGGTCAGCGAGTCGAGCGACGAGGTCGCCTCGTCGAAGACGAGCAGCCGCGGCTGGCGCAGCAGCGCCCGCGCGATGGACAGCCGCTGCTTCTCGCCGCCCGACACCTTGACGCCGCCCTCGCCGATCACGCGTGTCGAGACCCTGGTCGGCCCGCGCCAGCAGGCTCTGGCAGGCCGCCTGCTGCAGCACGTCCAGGCATCTCGGCGTCGGTGGCCGTCGGGATGCACGAAGAGCAGGTTCTCGCGGATGGTGCCGGAGAAGAGCTGCGTGTCCTGGGTCACGAGTCCGATCTGCTCGCGCAGCTGCTCGAGGTCGACCGCGTCTGGGGGAAGCCGTTGTAGAGGATCCGGCCGTCGTGCCGGCCGGTAGAGCCCGACCAGCAGCTTGACCAGCGTCGTCTTGCCGGCACCGGAGGGACCGACGAAGGCGACCGTCTCCCCGCGCCGCGACCGCGAAGGAGATGTCCTGGACCGCGGGCGTCGCCGGGCGACTGGTGGGTGAAGTCGACGCGCTCGAACGCGAGGCGCGTCGAGCTCGCCCGAGGTCGACCGGGTCGGCCGGCCTCGGCTCCCGGGGCGCGTCGAGGATGTCCTCGAAGTTCTTCAGCGAGACCTCGGTCTCGCGGTAGATGTTGATGACGTTGCCGAGCTCCTGCAGCGGGCCGAAGATGAAGAAGGAGTAGATGAAGAGCGAGAAGAACTGGCCGACGGTGATCTGCCGCGTGAAGATGAGGTAGAGCATCAGGAAGAGGATCGCTGGTGCGCAGGACGTTGACGGCCGTTCCCTGGATGAAGCTCAGGCCGCGGATGTAGCGCACCTTCTTCAGCTCCAGCTCGAGGATCTTGTCGGTGGTGCCGTTGAGGCGCGTCGATCTCCTGGGCGCCAGGCCGAGGCTCTTGACCAGCTCGATGTTGCGCAGCGACTCCGGTGGTCGAGCCGGCCAGCGCCGTCGTCTCGGCCACGATCGTCTTCTGGATCGTCTTGATCCGCCGGCTCAGCACGGAGCTGAGGGCCAGCAGCGGGATGGTCACGAAGTAGACCGGCGCGATCAGCCAGTGCACGCTGAAGGCGTAGATCATCACGAAGACGATGCCGACCAGGGTGGTGAAGAGGATGTTGATCGCGGCGTAGATGAGCTTCTCGACGTCGGTGCGCACCTTCTGCAGCTGGCCGAGCGTCTCGCCGCTCCGCTGGTCCTCGAAGAGCGGTAGGGCAGCTCGAGCGAGTGGCCGGATGCCGTCGGAGTAGATCTGCGCGCCCAGCCGCTGGGTGATCACGTTGATGAAGTAGTCCTGGAAGTTCTTGGCCACGCGCGAGACGAAGGCCACGCCGACCGCGGCCAGGAGCAGCAGGCTCACCCCGCGGAAGAATGCGCCGGTCGTGTACTGCTCGAAGCGGGTCGCGTACTCGTCGATGACGTGCCGGAAGATCAGCGGGTCGAGCAGCGAGAAGACCTGGTTGATCGTCGCCAGCACGAGGGCGAGGGGGACGAGCTTCCAGTAGCCGCGGAGGTAGCGGAGCAGGAGCTTCATGAGGTGTCCGAGCCAGCATACAGGACGGCGGCTTGCGCCGGCCAGCGCGAGCCGCGGAAACGACGGAAGGCCCGGCCGACCGGCCGGGCCTTCCCCCGAAGACGTCCGGCGCCGACGGCCCTACGGCGCGTCGACCGCCGGCAGCGCCCGAGGGACCTGTTGCTGAGCAGACCCACCGCGAAGATCGAGTAGTTGGTGCCACTGCGCAGCGCCACGCCGGGGACGGCGAGAGCCACGGTGGTCGTGCCCGCCACCCGCACCTCCAGGTCGTACGTGCCGGGCGCGACCTGCGGGTAGCCGGAGAACTGGCGGAAGGAGACGTTCGAGAAGAGCACCGGTCCGCCCTTCACGGCCACGTCCACCGCCGGGGCGTCGGGGCTGGTGTGCACGAAGCGCACCTTGGCCTGGCCGGTCGTACCGCGATCGTCCTCGAGCACGAGGGGCTGGATGCTCGCGAGGAGGCCGGTGGCGGCCACCGTGTAGTTGCCGCCGCTGTTGAGGTTGACCGTGGCGTCGATCACGACCGGGGTCGCCGCGTTGGCCGGCGTCACCTTGAAGTTGACGCTACCGGCCGGGATCGGCAGGTAGCCCGAGACGTCCTTGTACGCGACGCCACTCAACGCTTTGACCCCGTTCACGTAGACGTCCACCAGCGGGGCGTCCGGGGAGAGGTGCGCCACGCGTACCAGGGCGGTGCCGGTGCTGGGGCTGGTGACGTTGTCGTCGCCGCCGTCAGGCGGCGAGGACGAGAGGGGCAGCGGCGATCGCCAGGATCGCCATACGACGGGTCAGGGTCTTCATTTCGAGGCCTCCTTGGGTGTGCCTTCCCCCGACGCTACGCCGCCGACTTGCGTTTGTTCAGCTCTTGCACAGGTATTTACGAGCAAGGCCTCTCGCGCCCGCTCCTGGCCGCGGGCACCCCCGCCGTATGTTCTTGCTGGAGAATGAATTGTCGGAGCCGACGAACGTCGCCGCCGCCGGAGCTGGGACCGGTCCCCGTCGCGCGGGCCGCCTGGGATCCGGTCCTAGACCGTCCGGACGTCGAACGCGGGCGGTTGCAGGATGTGCTTCTTGACCGCGCAGAGGTCCGCCGCGCGGATGACCCCCTCGCGGTGCTTCTCCGGGAAGCCCTCAGGGAGCTTGATCTCCAGGACCAGGCGGACCACCCGGTGCTTCTCGGGCTCGCGCTCGATCTGCATCTCCAGCCTCAGGCCCTCGGTGGCGAGGCCCCGCGCGTCGCAGTAGCCCTTGACGTAGATCCCGGCGCAGGTCGCGATCGAGGCGAGGAAGAGGTCGAACGGCGGGGAGCGCTGCCCTCCCCGCCTCCCTGCGGCGGCTGGTCGGTCCTGATGGTGAAGCCGCCGTACTCGGCGTCCACGCGCTTGCCGCCGGGGAAGGTCACGGTCATGGTCGACATGAGGCTCCTTTCGATTCGATGAACACCCGGCCATTCTACGAGACGCGGCGGTGTGCATCCGGCACCGAGGCGGTTACACTTCGGGGTCGGAAGAACAAAAGGGGCATCGATGAATCTCACCAGGACGTCCATCCTCGCCGCGGGCGCGCTGGCGCTCGGCACCCTCTGCTGGGCCGCGGCCGTGCCGAGGCCCGCTCTCGCCGCCCCGGGCGAAGCGCCGCGCCTCGTCCTCCTCGTGGCCGTCGACCAGATGCGCTACGACTACCTTCCGCGCTTCGCCTCCGGGTTCACGGGCGGCCTCCGCCGGCTCATGCGGGACGGCGCCGTCTTCACGAACGCGCACCTCGACCACTACCCGTCGGTCACCGCGGTCGGGCCACTCGGCGATGCTCACCGGGGCCCGCCCCTCGATCAGCGGCATCGTCGGCAACGACTGGTACGACCGCGCCCTCAAGAGGACCGTGACCAGCGTCGAGGACCCCGGGCACGAAGCTCCTCGGGGGCGCGACGCCGCCGGATCCTCGCCGCACCGCCTCCGGGTCAGCACCGTCGGCGACGAGCTGAAGATGGCGCACCCCGGCTCGCGCGTGATCGGGGTCTCGCACAAGGACCGCAGCGCGATCCTGATGGCCGGCCGGATGGCCGACCTCGCCCTGTGGTGGGACACGAGACGGGCGCCTTCGTCTCGAGCACCTGGTACGCCCCGCAGCTGCCGAAGTGGGCCGCGGACTTCAACGCGGGCAAGCCCGCGGACGCGTGGCTGGGCAGCGAGTGGCGCGCCGCGGGCGAGGGCGGGGCCCTGCTGGGCACGGATGCCCGAAGCCCCGGGGCCGGCGTACTACGGCAGCCTCTACGGCAGCGGGTTCGGGAACGAGCTCCTCGTCTCGGCTGGCGGAGGCCGCGCTCGAGGGGGAGTAGCTCGGCAGCCGCGACACGACCGACATCCTGGCGGTGAGCTTCTCCTGCAACGACGCGGTGGGCCACGACAAGGGGCCGCACTCGGCCGAGGTCCGCGACATCACGATGCGCACCGACCTCGCGCTCGACCGGCTGCTCGCCGCCATCGACCGCCGGGTCGGCCTCGCGAGGACCGTCGTCGTCCTGACCGCCGACCACGGCGTCGCGCCGGTGCCCGAGCAGATGACGGAGTGGAAGATGCCCGGCGGCCGGCTCTCGCGGACGGACCTCGAGAGCGGCGGTCGGCGGGGCGCTCGAGAAGGCCTTCGGCCCGGGCGCCTGGCTCGAGGGTCGCGCGGGCAGCGCGCTCTACCTCAACCAGGCGCTGATCGCCGAGCGGGGCCTCGATCCCGCCGTCGTCGAGCGCGGGCGGCGGCCGGGGCCGAGGCGGTGGCGCCGGTGTGGCGCGCCTACACCCGGACCCAGCTCCTCGAGGGCCGCGTGCCGCCCGACCCGTGGAGCCGGCGCGTTCTCCTCTCCTTCGACCGCGAGCGCTGCGGCGACGTGGAGGTGCTCTACGAGCCCTACTGGATGTCGGGCGACCTCGGGGACGACCCACGGCACGCCGTTCTCCTACGACACCCACATCCCGCTCCTGGTGATGGGGCCCGGGATCCGTCCGGGGCGCTACGACCGGCCGGTGGTGCTCAACGACCTCGCGCCCACCCTCGCGACGCTCCTCGGCATCGAGACCCCGAGCGGGGCGTCCGGGCAGGCGCTCGCCGAGCTGCTCGAGCGAGGAGGCTCCGGGCCCCGGTAGAGACGCGGTTCGAGCCGTCTACCTGAACCCGAACACCGGCGGGAAGAGCACGACCACCACCCACGCCCACAGCGCGTAGACGGGGAGGTACGCCGTCTGCCAGCGCTCGAGCCGGGCGAACGCCACCCGCCCGGCGAGGAACCGGGCGTAGAGCACGGCGGACCAGCCGAGGTTCACCAGCAGGATGAGGTTCTCGCCGAGGGCGGCGACCTTGTTGGGGCTCATGCCGAACTCGGAGATGCGGGCGGCGATCGCCCACAGCGCGAGGGCGTTGACGAGCAGGGCGCAGACGACGAGGAGGAGCTGCAGGGCGTCGAAGAGCCCCGGCGCCTTCAGCGGGTCCCGGGCCGAGATGGCGTAGAGGACGAGGCCCAGCACCAGCGCCAGGAGCAGGTCGAAGCCGATGAGCACCTCCCGCCCGACGGCGATGCCGCTGCCGGTCCACGCCATGGTCGCCAGGAACGCGAGGAGCAGCAGGGTGAACAGCGGCGTGAAGAGGAGCGTCAGCACCGGCGCCATGTTCTCGACGACGCTCTGCTTGGCCTCCACGAGCCACGCGGCGATGACCACGGCGCCGGCGACGCCGCAGGGCAGGATCCAGGTGGCCACGAGCCACTCGGGCCTCAGGCCGATGGAGCTGAAGACGAACGCGGTGAGCGCCATCAGCACGCCGCCGCCGAGGGCGATGAGGGCGTAGTAGATGAACCACTCGCCGGAGAAGCGCACGTAGTTCATGCGCTGGTCCGGATCGCGCCAGCGCCCGGAGGCGTACGCGTAGCCGACGGCCAGCCACAGCGCGATCGGCAGGTGCAGGGCCGCCAGGATCTCGGTGTGCCCGCCGGGCGCGAACGGGATGAGGTTCATCGCGACGGCCCCGACCGCGAACGGCGCCGCCAGCCACAGTCGGGCCCCGGGGGCGAGGGATCGCTTCAAGGCGAAGAACGCCGCCAGGAACGGCAGCACCAGGAGGCTGAAGTTGCGGATGTAGAACCGCGGGAGCTCCTGGTTCGGGTCCATCCTCACGCCGAACAGCTCCGGGACCTTGATGGCCACGGCGGCGGCGACCGCCAGGGCGACCGCGAGCAGGGCCTCCCTGCCCCTGCCCGCGCCGCCTTCAGCGGAGCCCGGCGCGACGACGAGCCGCTTCCAGAGCCGCTCCGAGTGCTCCCGGGCGAACTCGCGCGAGAGCGCGTCGAGGTCGCCCATGCGCTTCACGGCGATCAGGAAGGCCTCGTCCGGCGTGAGCCCCGCCTCCTCGAGCGCGCTCGCCTGGCTGCGAAGGTGGTCCTCCAGCTCGTCCACGTCCACGGGGTGGATCGCCTGCCGTCGCCGGACGTAGGAGCGCCACTGCGCGATGCCCTCTTCCAGGGAAGCTCCGGTCTCCGCCCTCGGATCGGTTTCCTGCACTTCTCACCCTCCCTGCGGTACGAGTTGGAGCGAGCGGAACAAGGTCCGCCGCAGCGTGGCGTCCACCACCTGCCACTGGCGCCGCTGGCTCGCCAGCTCCTCCTTGCCCCGGTCCGTGAGCCGGTAGTACTTGCGCTGCCGGTCCGACTCCGACCGCCGCCAGACGGCCTTCACGAACCCGTTCCGCTCGAGGCGGTGGAGCACCGGGTACAGCATGCCGTCCGTCCACTGGAGCTCGCCGCCCGACAGCTCCGCCACGCGCTTGATGATGGCGTAGCCGTAGCTCTCGCCCTCGCTGATGATGCCCAGGACGAGCGGGGTGGCCGAAGCGGCCACGAGGTCCTTGCCGACGATCATGGCCCGGTGCGCCGGGCGATCGGAGACGGGTGAGCTCGGTACATAGAAGCAATATACATTGCTCCTCTATGTATCTCAAGGCGTCGGCTTTCCCCTCACCGATGTCGGCCATTCCCACACTCCGAGCCTTCGCGCGGGCCCCGCTCGTTGCCACCGCTCCCGCTCGATCTCGAGCGGGCTCAGCGCGAGGTGGCCGTTCCCCACGCTCGCCGGGGAATCCGGCATCGGAGTTGCCATCTCTCTCGTTGCGGGCGTCTTTCGCAGGCCCGCGGGAAGAAGATGGTGAGCCATGTACGGACCGGACGGGCCGGACACCTTCTGGCTGAACTTCACGAACATCGCGCTCGGGCTCGTGACTCTCGCCTGCGTGCTCGCGATCGCGGGCGGCGTGGCGCGCGAGCTCCTGCTCCGGTGGCAGCGACGCGCGGCGACCTCGGCGGATGACCACGCCTTCGCGACACCGGGCCTCGGCGTGACGATGGCCGACGGCGGCGAGCGCATCGACGAGCGCAAGCCCGCGCCCCCGAAGGCTCGCTGAGCGATCGCAGGGACGACGCCGGTGCGCTGCCCGTTCCTCCGCGAGGAGCAGGTCAAGTCCTGCCAGGTCGCGCCCTTCCGCAAGAGCCTCGCCCGCTCGAGCGCCAACGGGGAAGGCGAGCGGTGCACGTCCGCCGACCACCGGTCCTGCCCCGCCTTGCGCGAGAGCCACGAGGCGCACCCCGACGCCGCGCGCTGCCCGTTCCTGCAAGAGTCGCTCGTCCAGTTCTGCGCCGCGTCGCCCCGCCCGACCTACGTGCCGTGGAGCGAGTCGCCGGACCTGCGCTGCGCGCACGACGGTCACCGTTTCTGCGAGCTCTTCCTCGCGGCCGCTTCGGCGCGCGGGCCGGCCCTCCCGACCGCCGATCCCGACGAGGCCGCGACGGCGGTGGTGGACGGCGTGCCGATGCCGGGGTGGCTCTTCTACGCCGACAACCACATGTGGCTCGACGCGGGCGACGACGGCCTGTGCCACCTCGGCGTCGACGCCTTCCTCGCCCGGCTCGTCGGCGAGGTCGAGCGCCTCACCTTCCTCACCGTCAAGGGCGACGTCCGCCCGGCGGTGGTGCTCACGGTCGGGGGCGCGGACCTCACCCTCGTCTTCTCGCGACCGCTGCACCTCGTCGCCGCCAACACGCGCCTGCGCTCCGGGCTCGACCACCTCGTCGCCGACCCGTACGGCCTCGGCTGGCTCTTCACCGCCCGGTGGGACGCGGACGCCCGCGGCCTGCGCCACGGGAAGGCCGCGCGCGAGTGGATGGCCTCCGAGGTCTGTCGCCTCTCGACCGTCGTCCACGAGCACCTGCTGCACCCGCGGGCCGGAGCGGCGATGCCCGCCGACGGGGGACGCCCGGCCCCCGGCTTCCTGCGCCACCTCGAGCGAGAGGACGTCCTGCGCCTCTTCGCCGCGTTCTTCCCCCTGCCCGTCGACACCCGGAGAGCTCCATGACCCGTCGTGCCTCGATCTTCTTCTCCGCCGGCCTCGCTTTCGCCCTCGTTCTCGGGTGGGTGGGCTTCCCGCGCCTCCTCTACGCCCGGGCCGAGCAGCCCCTGCGTTTCAGCCACAAGACCCACGCCTCGGACAAGACCGGCTTCGGCTGCGCGGACTGTCACCCCATCGGCGAGGACGGACGCTTCGCGGGGATCCCCCGCATCGACAATTGCGCGGGCTGCCACGCCGAGCCCCAGGGCGAGACGGCGGAAGAGAAGCGACTCGTCGAGGATTACGTCACGCCCGGGCGGGAGATCCCCTGGCTCGTCTACTCCCGGCAGCCCGAGAACGTCCGCTTCCCCCACGCGATCCACGTCAAGCGCGCGGGGATCGCCTGCGAGCGCTGCCACGGCGCGCACGGCGAGAGAGACGCCACCCTGCCGTCCCTCGAGACGAACCGCATCACCGGCTACAGTCGCGACCTCCGGAAGATGAGCGACTGCGAGAGCTGCCACGCCGAGCACCAACGGGAGAGGACGGCTTGCCTCGCCTGCCACAAGTAGGAGAGGCGCCATGACCATCACCCGACGCGACGTGCTCTGGAGCCTGGGGGGAGGGCTGGCCGGCGCGGCCGTCACGCCGCTCCCGTGGAAGCTCCTCGACGACACGGCCATCTGGACCCAGCGCCGCCACGCGCTTCCCGTCCCGCCTCGCGGCCCGGTGACGTATCGCCCGACGGCCTGCACCCTCTGCCCGGCCGGCTGCGCCCTGAGGGTGCGCTGCGTGGGCACGCAGCCGGTGGCGGTGGTGGGCGAGGCCCGGCACCCGCTCGGCGGCGGGGCGTGCGCGCTCGGCCTGACTCTGCACCACCTGGCCTGCCATCCGCTGCGGCTCGTGGGACCGGCCGTGTGCGTGAACGGGCGGCGGGAGAGCGCCACCCTCGACGCGGCGGTCGAGAGGATCGCGCGGGCGGTCGAGAACGCCCACGCGGGCCGGCCTGCGGGTGATGGTCCTCGATCGCCGCCCAGGTCGCGTCGTCTCTGCCGCGTGGCAGCGGCTGCTCGCGGCTTGCCCGCAGGGCCTCTACGTGACGCCCGCCGGAGAAGGGGAGACGCAGGCCGCCCTGCAGGGAGCGCTGGGAAAGCCCGTCGCCCTCGGCGTCGACCTCGAGCGAACGCGCACGCTCGTGAGCTTCGGCGCGCCGGTGCTGGAGGGATGGGGACGGCCGGGGAGGATGCTCGCCGTGCGCCAGGGCCTGCGCGTCGTGCAGGTCGACGCCTGGCGCTCGCCCTCGGCCGCCCTCGCCGACGAGTGGGTTGCGATCTCGCCGGGCGGCGAAGGACCGCTGGCCCTGGCCCTCGCGCACGTCGTCGTGCGCGAGCAGAAGAGTGCGGTCAGCGACGACCTGCGGCGGGTGCTCGGGGGCTTCTCGCCGCGCGACAGCGCACCGCGCACCGGCGTCGAGCCGGACAGGATCGAGGCGCTCGCGCACGCTCTCGTCCGGCAGGCGCCGACCGTCGCGATCGGCGGCGGCGACCCGGGAGCCGGTCCCCTCTCGCCCGACACGGAGCGGGCGATCGCCCTCCTCAACGTGGTCCTGGGCAGCGTGGGCCGTGAAGGCGGATTCATCCCGCGTCGCCCGCGGCCCGAGGCCGGCATCGACGCCGTCGGAACCCCGGGGACCGCCCTCGAGGACGTGCCCGCCGGCTCGGTGGGCCTCCTTCTCCTCGACGCGGCCGACGACGGCCGCGCCCTGCCGTGGCCGCTCCTCCGCCGCGTGCTCGCGAAGGGCGCCGTCGTGGTGAGCCTGTCGCCGTTCGACGGCGCGCTCGCTCGCGAGGCGGACGTCCTCGTCCCGGCGCCCGCTCCCCTCGAGGCCTGGGACGAGGTGCTGCCCACGGCCGACGCGTCGGTGGCCAGCTACTCCGTCTCCGCGCCCGTCCTGCCGCCGTCGCCGGGGGCGACGGACACGGTCGCGCTCGTGCAGCGCCTGGCCGCCGCCCTCGGGCCGGATGTCGGAAAGGCGACGCACGAGGAACGGCTCCGGGAGCGCGTCGCGGCGATCCACGCCGCGCGTCGGGGCCGGCTCGTCGCCCGCACGACCGACGGGTACGCGGACGAGACGGCCGCCGACGCGGCCGCCCTGTGGGAGGCCCTCGTGGCCGGCGGCTGCTGGATCGACGAACCGCAGAGGGCGACGCCCCTGGAAGTGCGGGCGCCGCTGCCGTCGACGGCCTCGCTCGAGCGCTGGAGCCAGCCGGAAGGCGCGGGGAGCGACCTGGGCCTCGTGGCCTTCGCCGCGCGCGGCACGGCGGGGACGACGCCGGTCTCGCCGCTGCTCACCAAGCTCTACCAGGAGTCGGACCTGCGGCCCTCGGCCCGGACCGTGGCCGTGAGCCGGGAGGAGGCCGAGCGCCGGGGCCTCGCCGACCGGCAACCGGTCCGGATCGAGAGCGCGGCCGGCGTCGTCCACGCCGAGCTGCGGATCGACCCGGCGCTGCCGCCGGGACGGATCGCGCTCGCCGCCGGGCCCGACCCGGGCGCGCTGCACCCGGGGACGAGCACCCGAGCCGGGGGAGCCCGGCCACTGGCCGTGGCCGCGGCCGACGGCACCTGGCGTGAGACCCGCGTGCGGATCCGGGAGGCTTGAGCATGGAAGCCGCCAAGACCCCGAACGGCGCACGCTACGGGATGGTCATCGACCTCGACAAGTGCAACGGCTGCGGCGCGTGCGCGGTCGCCTGCGCCGTCGAGAACAACGTGCCGCCCGCGGCCGAGCGCGCGACCGAGCGCAACGGCATCACCTGGCTGCGCGTCCACCGGATCGAGGCCCCGGGCGAAGCCCGCGCCGCCTTCGTCCCCATGATGTGCCAGCAGTGCGGCGACAAGACGCCCTGCGCGTCGGTCTGCCCGCAGAACGCGGTGGAGGTGGACCCGGCCTCGGGCATCGTCGCCCAGGTCCCGGTGCGCTGCCTCGGCTGCCGCTACTGCATGGCCGCCTGCCCCTACCACGCGCGGTCCTTCAACTGGTGGGACCCCGACTGGCCGGGCCGGCTCGACCGAGACGCTCAACCCCGAGGTCTCGACGCGGACGCGCGGCGTCGTCGAGAAGTGCACCTTCTGCAGCCACCGGCTGCAGGCCGCCCAGGACGCGCAGGCGGCGTCGGGCGGCGAGACGAAGCCCCCCGCGTACACGCCGGCCTGCGCCGAGGCCTGCCCGGCCGGGGCGATCGTCTTCGGCAACCTGGACGACCCGGAGAGCGAGGCCGCCCGCCTCGCAGGAGCGCCGGGCTCCTTCCGCCTCCTGGAGCGGCTGGGAACCGGGGCGAAGGTCTACTACCGCACCGAGCGCGACTGGGTGCGGCGCCAGGCCGACGGCCGCACCGCGGCGGGCGACGGGAGGACCCATGGATAAGCGACTCGTCGCGCGCGGCCTCGCCCGCGCCCCCTTCGGCCGCTTCCTGCTCTGGCTCGTGCCCTGGGCCGCCCTTCTCGGCGTCGGGCTCTACGCCGCGTACCTCTGCCTCGCGGTGGGCCTCAACCAGACGAACATGGACAACCGCTTCGCCTTCGGCCTGTGGATCTACCTGGACCTGACCGTCATCGCGCTCGGGGCAGGGGCGTTCTTCACCGGCTTCCTCCTCTACGTGATGAAGAGGCGCGAGCTCGCGGCCGTCATCAACAGCGCGGTGGTCATCGGCTTCATCTGCTACTCGGGGGCCGTCGCGATCCTCGCGATCGACGTCGGCCAGCCCCTGCGGTTCTGGTACACGTTCTGGCACCCGAACGTCCACTCGATGCTCACCGAGGTCACCTTCTGTCTCACGCTCTACCTCACCGTGCTGGCGATCGAGTACCTGCCCCTCGTCCTGCGGAACCGGCAGCTCAAGACGCGCCCCTCGATGCTCGTCTTCGAGTTCGAGCTGCACAAGGTGATGGCCGTCTTCGCCCTCGTGGGCACGTTCTTGTCGTTCTTCCACCAGGGCTCCCTGGGCGGGCTCTACGGCGTTCTCCAGGGGCGCCCCTTCGCCTATCGCGAGTCGTTCCTCGCGTGGCCCTCGACCTTCTTCCTCTTCATCCTCTCCGCCGCCGCGGTGGGGCCGAGCTTCGTCCTCGCGACCACCTGGATCGTGTCGAAGGTCTCCGGGCGGCAGCTCGTGAAGCCCGAGGTGTTCGACCTTCTCGCCCGCGTCTCCGGGTCGCTCCTCCTCGTCTACGTCCTCGCGAAGAGTGTCGACACGCTCGTCTGGATCAACCACACCTCGTTCCAGCTCGGCGTCCACCCCGCGAGCTTCTACGCCTTCGCTCCCTTCGGGACCTGGGCCCTCTTCACCGAGATCGTGCTCCTGGGTCTCGTCCCGGCGCTCGTCCTCGCTCTCCCGCGGACCCGGCGTGACTCGCGGCTCCTCGTCCCCGCGGCCTTCCTCGCCTGCGCGGGCGTGGCGATGAATCGCTTCGTCATGACCGTGCAGACGCTGGCCCTGCCCACCCTCGCCTTCGACTCCTTCTTGTCCTACACCCCGAGCTGGCAGGAGGTGGCGAGCTTCCTCGCGGTGGTGGCCTACGGCGTCATCCTCTACTCGCTCTCCTTCCGCTACCTCAACCTCTTCCCGCACGAGCGGGAGCTCGCCGCCCTTCCGGAGGCCTGACATGTTCCCCTGGTCGCCCGAGTTCGCCTGGGACGCCTACCACGTCGCCTTCTTCGGCGCGCTCTACTCCGTCCTCGCCACGGTGGCGGGCACGCTGGCCGTCGCCGCCTGGCGCGCCCGGCGCGACGCCCGCGAAGGTCGAGCGGCCGCGATCGCGTGGCACGGCGACTTCCACGAGATGCCGGACTCTGCCCGGGCCTGCCGCCACCAGATCACCGGCAAGGCCCCGGGCCGGGCGTGCGAGAACGGGTTCGACTGCCGACCCTGCGCGGCACGCGCACTTCGAGGAGCTCGGCCGCCCGGACGCGCCTCTCGACGCGGCCGACCACTTCGGCTTCGACCTGCCGCTCGACCGCCTCTACCACCGCGGGCACACCTGGGTGCGGCCCGAGGCCGACGGCACCCTCACCGTCGGCCTCGACGACCTCGCCCGGCGCCTCGTCGGCACGCCGGAGCGGGTGGAGCTGCCCGGGGCCGGCAGCCGGCTCCAGGTGAACGGCCCCGCGGGCCGGATCACCACCCGGGGCCACGAGGTGCGGGTGCTCTCCCCCGTGGACGGCACCGTCGTGGCGGTGCGCGGCGAGGGCGCCGCTGCGACGCTGCGCGTCGACCCCGGCGGTACGCCGGATCTCCGGCACCTGCTCTCCGGGGCCGAAGCCCGTGCCTGGGCGCTGCGGGAGCTGGAGCGGCTGCAGCGGGCCACTCGGCTCGAGCGAGCTGGGCGCGGCCCTCGCCGACGGCGGCGAGCTGGTGGCGGACGTGGGCGCGGCCCTGCCCCGCGACCGCTACGACGCGCTCCTCGGGCGAGATGCTGCTGGAGCCGTAGCCTCTACCGCGGGATCTCGTAGCGCTTGATCTTCTCGTAGAGGGTCGAGCGGTCGATGCCGAGGGCCTCCGCCGCCGCCTTGACGTTGCCCTGCAGGCGCGTGAGCGTTGCCGCGATGTACTCGCTTCTCCAGGTCCTGGAGCGTGAGGCCGGGCGGGAGCGACCCTCCACCGCCCGGCGCGCCCGCCGGCCGGGCCAGAAAGGCGAAGTCGAGGGCGCCGAGGATGCCGGTCTTGCAGGTCACCAGGGCCCGCTCGACCGCGTTCTCCAGCTCGCGCACGTTGCCCGGCCAGTCGTGGTCCATGAGGACGCGCAGGCCCTCCTCCGAGATGCCGGACACCTCGCGCCCCAGCTCGTGCGAAAGCCGGTCGAGGAACTCCTGCGCGAGGAGAGGCACGTCCTCGATCCGCTCCCGCAGCGGCGGGATGCGGATGTTGATCACGTTGAGGCGGTAGTAGAGGTCGTCCCGAAAGCGGCCCTCGCGCACCTCGGTGGCGAGATCCCGGTGGGTGGCGGCGATGACCCGCACGTCCACCGCGATCTCCGTCGTGCCCCCCACCCGGAAGAAGCGCCGCTCCTGGAGCACGCGCAGGAGGTCCACCTGCAGCTTGGGCGAGACGTCGCCGATCTCGTCGAGGAAGACGGTGCCCCCGTCGGCCAGCTCGAACTTGCCCTTCCTCTGGGCGATCGCTCCGGTGAACGAACCCTTCTCGTGTCCGAAGAGCTCCGACTCCAGCAGCGTCTCCGCGAGGGCGGCGCAGGAGACGGCCACGAAAGGCCGCTCGCCGCGGTCGCCCGAGAAGTGGATGGCGCGCGCCACGAGCTCCTTGCCGGTGCCGCTCTCGCCCTGGACGAGCACGGTCGAGCGCTGGCTCGCGACCTCTCTCACGAGGTCGAAGATCTCGGCCATCCGCGGGTTCTTGCTCACCAGGTCGTGGAAGCTGTACTGGCGCGTGAGCTTGCGGCGCAGGATCGCGTTCTCGCGCTCCAGGTTCTTGACGCGGATGATCCGCTCGACGAGGAGCGAGATCTCCTGCGGGTGGCAGGGCTTGACCACGTACTCCTGGGCCCCCTCCTTCATGGCCGCGATCGCGGTGTCCACCGTGGCGTAGGCGGTGATGACGATGACGGAGGCCTCCTTCTGGAACTTGCGGATCTCCATCAGGGTCTCGATGCCGTCGAGGCCGCCGGGCATCTTGAGGTCCACGAAGTAGATCGCGTACTCGCGCGCGCGGGCCTTCTCGATCGCCTCCCGCCCGGAGGAAGCGGTGTCCACGGTGTAGCCGTCCTCCCGCAGCCAGGCGGCGAGCGACTCCGTCATCGCCTCCTCGTCGTCCACGACCAGGATGTGCCAGCGGGCCCTCATGGGTGCCCTCCTTCCGTCGTCGCGCGGGCGCGTCGCATCTCACGACTCCCTTCGAGGAGCGCGCGGCAGGCCGCGCAGGGGGTTTCGGTCTTGCCGTCGAGGTCCGGGAGGTCGATGGAGAGCGACATGGGGCAGCGCCGGTCGAGGCAGTGCACGAGCCCGAACGTGTGCCCCACCTCGTGGACGGACTCGGTGGCGGCGCGCCGGGCGAGCACCGCGGGCGCCGCGGGCAGGCCATGGAACTCGGGGCGAAGGCGCGCCAGGGAGACGACCGCCACCTTCCCCCGAAGCTGCGCCTGGCCGTAGACGAAGCTGAGCACCGGCACGAAGAGGTCGCGCTCCGTGACGCCCAGCAAGCGCGAGGCGCCGAGCGGCACGCGAGAGAGCAGCGTCTCGAGAAACGCGACCGAGCCCCACTGGCCCCGCGCGGGGCTGAACGCGTGGGCCGGCTCCTCGATCGCGTCCAGGCGCTGAATCGGGAGGCGGAAGGCCTCGCGAAGCGCCTCTTCCATGGCGGAGAGAACGGTGCCAGGAGCGGGGCCGAGAGGCGCGACGGCCAGCACGCTCAGGCGTCCCGGCCGGCATGCTCGGCAACCCCTGCCTGGCTGTGGCTCGCGTCGGGCGCGAGCGGCAGCGTGACATCGAACGTCGTCCCCCGGCCTTCGGTCGTCCGCACCTCGATGTGGCCCCCGTGCGACTCGACGATGCCGTAGACGACGGCGAGCCCCAGCCCCACGCCCTTGCCGTCGTCCTTGGTCGTGAAGAAGGGGTCGAAGACCCGGTCGAGGGTCTCCTTCGGGATGCCCTCCCCGTCGTCCTCCACCTCCAGGACCACGCTCTCTCCGTCGTCGGCCAGGCGCGTGCGGACCGAGACCCGCCCGGAGCCTCGCGGCCGCGTGGCTTCCGCCCCGTTCATCACGAGGTTGAGAACGACCTGCTGTATCTGTGAGGCATCGCACAGGAGGAGCTGGCAGCGCCTCCTCGAGCTGCAGCGTCGCCTCGACGCTCAGCAGCTTCAGCTTGTGCGACACGAGGGCGACCGTCGTGCGCACGATGGCGTTGATGTCGGACGCGGCGCGCTGGGGCTTCGAGCGTCGAGAGAAGGCGAGCAGATCGGAGACGATGCGCCCGGCCCGGGCGGTCTGCTCGGTGACGCGCTCGAGGTAGCCGCGGAACTCGGGCACTCGCTCTTTCGGGACCCCGTCGTCCCTGAGGATGCGTCCCATGAGGGCGGAGAAGTTGAGGACGCCGGAGAGCGGGTTGTTGATCTCGTGGGCGACGCTGGCGGCGAGCTGGCCCAGCGAGGCCAGGCGGTCGGCCTGGAGAAGGCTCCTCTGGGCCTGCTGGAGCTGGGCGGTCCGCTCCGCCACCTTGGCCTCCAGCAGCTGCGCCGCCTGGTTGATCTCGCCCAGCGCCTCCCGCAGGCGGTCCCGCATGAGGTTGAAGGAGCTGGCCAGGCTCCACAGCTCGCGGCTGGACGTGATCTCGACCGGGTGCTCGAGGTCCATGCGGCCGAGGGCGACGGTGGCCTCCACCAGGCGGCGGATCGGACGGGTCACGAAGAAGCCGATGAACGCGACGAGGAAGGCGGAGATGAGAGCCACCTCGATCGCGATCGTGACCATCACCCGACGGCGGGCGTCCGCGATCATGCGATCCGCCGGCCCCAGGTCGAGGGCCACGTCGAGGACCCCGAGCACGCTCTGCCGGGCCGGGTGGGCGTGGCACGCGGCGGTACTGCACGAGGGCTCGTTGTAGATCGGGGTGATCATGGCGAGGCGGCGCTCGCCACCCGGGTCGGTGAAGACGCGGGCGCGGGAGGGCGTCTCGACCCGCACGAGCGGCTGGGCGCTCGCGTGGCAGAGGACACACGCCTCCGCCTTCTTGTCCACGAACAGCTCCGCCTCCCGGGCGGTCGAGAACATGATCCGCCCCTCCTTGTTGAAGATGCGGATCCGGCTGATGCCGGGTTGGCGGGCCACCACCTGCATCGTGTCGTAAGCCGCCTGGCGATCGTCGGCCAGCATCGCGTGCCAGGTGGCGGAGTTGAGGCCGCGCGAGAGCTGGTCGGCGCCCACGATCATGGTCTCGTGGTACCCGCGCTCGACGGCCGCGATCCGCACGAACCCGGACACGACCGCGATCAGCACGACCAGGGCGATGAGCGGCACGAGGAGCGTCTGGCTGAGCGGCCGAGGGACTCGCGTCATCGGGCACCGTCGCGCGCCCGTCGGGGAGGGGCGCGCTCACGCCGACATCGTACCCGCGACCCCCGCCGCAGTCGCCGGATCAAACGGCTCAGACCGACCACGCGTCTCTCGCCTCCGTTGGCTGAGAGCCAGGAGGCGGTCTCGTCGACGGAGCCCTCAGATTTCCCGCGTCCCGAAGGCGCCGTCGCCGAGCGCGTCGAGGGACCGCTGGAGCCCCTGGAGCCGGGCCAGCATCCCGCCCTGGGCGAGGAGCGCCGTCGCGGGGCCCCGCTCGGCCACGCGGCCGCGATCGAGCACCAGCACCTCGTCGAAAGCGTCGAGAGACACGAGACGGTGGGTGACGAGAAGGGTCGCTCGGCCTTCGCCCGCGCGGACGATCTCGGCCAGCACCTCGCGCTCGGTGAGGGCGTCGAGGTGCGCGGTCGGCTCGTCGAGGAGGAGGAGGGGCGCCGGGCGCAGGAGGGCCCGCGCCAGGGCGAGGCGTTGCCGTTCCCCGCCCGAGAGGCGCTGGCCCGCCTCGCCGACCCAGGCGTCGAGGCCTCGCGGCAGGCGCTCCACGAGAGCGTCGAGGCGCACCGCACGGAGGGCCGCGAGGAGGTCGTCCGTGCTGGCGCCCGGTCGGGCGAGCAGGAGATTCTCGCGAAGGGTTCCCGTGAACACGTGGGCGCGCTGGGCAGCGAATGCCACTCGGGCGCGGGCATCGTCCGACGGCCACTCGCCGAGGTCGTGGCCCGCGAGGAGGATCGACCCCGATGGCGCATCCCAGAAGCGCAGGAGCAGGTGGACGAGGGTCGACTTTCCCGAGCCGCTCGGCCCCACGATCGCGACCCTGCGGCCGGGATCGAGGCGCAGGCTCACGCCGTCGAGCGCCTTTCGCGTCTCACCAGGGTAGGCGAATCGCAGATCGCGCACCTCGACGAGCGGTGCGCTGGTCACGGGCGCGGGCGTGGCGTGGCGTGGTTCCGTCACGGCCGGCGGCGAGTCCATCAGTTCGAACAGGCGTCGCGAGGCCTCTCGCACCGCCCCCAGGCCTTGCCAGGCGAGGGGCAGCGGCGCCACCGCCTCGAACGACGCCAGCGTGAGGAGCGCGACGGTCGCGAGCTGAACGCCGTCCAGCTGGCCGGCCCCGATCGCGCCTATGCCGAGCGCCAGCACGGCGACGGTGGTGAGATCGGCCGCAAGCACGGCCAGGGAGCCTCCGAGGGCCGAGGCGCTACTGAGGCTCGCCTGCTCGACCGTGGCCTCGCGACCGAGCGCCGCCATGGCGGAGGCGTGGTCGCCCTCCCGTCCGAAAGCGAGCAGGTCGGCGGTGCCGCGCACCCCGTCCACGAGCCGGGCCGAGAGCGTGCCGCGGAGGGCCACCAGCCGGCGTCCCGGCGCCTCCCCGAGCCGGTAAGAGAGCCGCGGGGCGAGGACGCCAGCGGCGGCCAGCCCGAGGACCGCGGCGACCGGCAGCGCTCCCGAGAAGGTCCACAGGAGAAGGCCCGCGAGGATCGCGATCCCGATCGCGGACAGGCTTGGGCCGAGGACGCGCACGTAGAGGCTCTCGAGCGTCCCGACGTCCTCGATGACCCGGCCGAGGAGATCACCCCCGCCGTGGGTCAGGAGCCGTGCCGGAGCGAGGGGAACGAGGGCCCGGAAGAGCGCCATCCGCAGGCGGGCGAGCAGCCGCAGCGTGACGTCGTGAGAGGAGAGCCGCTCGAGGTAGCGGAGGACGGCGCGCGACACCCCGAACCCTCGCACCCCCACGATGGCCACCTGGAGTGCGGCGATCGACGGGTGAAGCGCCGCCTTCGAGAGCAGCCACGCGGAGGTTGCCATGAGGCCCACGCCCGAGGCGATCGTGAGCACCTGCAGGACGACGGCGAGGGCCACCCGGCGGCGCTCGGGGCGGGCGAGGGCGAGGAGGCGGCGCCAGGGCCCGCTCACGGCGCCCCTCCCCACGCGGCGAGGAGCCGGGGATACACGGTGCCCGAGGCTGCGAGCGCTTCCGGGGCGCCTTCCTCGATCACCCGACCGCGCGGAGACGAGGGCGACCCGGCGCGCCGCGGCCACCGTCGTGAGGCGGTGCGCCACCAGGAGCACGGTCCTCTCCCGACACAGGCGCCCGAGCGCGTCGACGACCGCGGCCTCGGTCGCGAGGTCGAGCTGCGCGGTCGGCTCGTCGAGGACCAGGACCGGCGCGTCCTTCAGATAGGCCCGGGCGAGTGCGAGGCGCTGGGCCTGGCCACCGGAGAGGCGCTCGCCACCTTCGCCTACCGGCGTCTCGAGGCCGCGGGGCAGTGCGCGCACGAAGTCGTCCAGGTGGGCGAGCTCGAGCGCGCGAGCGAGCTCGACGTCGGAGGCATCCCTTCGGCCCAGGAGGAGGTTTTCGCGCACGGTCCCGTGGAAGAGCCGCGGGTGCTGCGGCACCCACGCCAGGCGGAGACGCCACTCCTCCGGGGTGAGCGCGGCCAGGGGAACGTCGTCGACGAGGATCCGGCCTGCCGAGCGGCTCGATCCACCGCAGGAGCAGGTGCGCGGCCGTCGTCTTCCCGGCCCCGGTCGGCCCGACGAGCGCGACCGTCTCCCCGGCCGGAAGGTCGAGGGTGAAACCGTCGAGGGCGCGGGGCCCTTCGCCGTCGTACGAGAACGCCACGGACTCGAACCGGATGCGCGGGGCCCGGGCCGGCCGGGGCCCCGCGATCGACCGTGCCGCCGCGCCCCCCGAGCCGAGCACCGCCGGCGCGGCCAGCGGCCCTTCTGCATCCGCGATCTCCGCCATGCGCGAGGCCGCCTCCCGCCCCGCCATGCCGGCGTGGAACGCCGCCCCCAGGGCGCGCAGCGGCCGGTAGAACTCGGGCGCGAGCACGAGCACGAAGAGGGCCTCGCGGAACTCGATCCGCGCGTAGAGCAGGCGGAGGCCGACCTCGACGGCCACCACCGCCGTCCCCAGTGTCGCGAGGGCCTCGAGCACCAGGGCCGAGACGAAGGCGAGCCGCAGGACCTCCAGGGTGACCGTCCGGTGGCGCTCGTTCGCCCCCTCGAGGGCCAGGGCCTCGTCCTCCGCGCGAGAGAACGCCCGCAGCGTGGCGAGGCCGGCGAGCGCGTCGAGAAACCGCGCGGAGAGGCGCGAGAGCGTGACCCACTGCCTCCGCGTGCGCTCCCGGGCGGCGCTCCCGATCAGCCACATGAAGAGCGGGACCAGCGGGAACGTCAGGAGGAGGACGAGCGCGGAGAGGGGGTCGCCCCACAGCACCGCCGCGAGCACGATCGCGGGGACGATCGCGGCGAGGGCGACCTGCGGCAGGTACTGCGCGACGTAGGCGTCGAGGGCCTCCACCCCGCCCACGAGGGTGTTCGCGAGCTCCCCGGTCCGCTCACCCGAGAGGAACCGCGGCCCCAGAGCCAGGAGATGGCGCACGAGCCGGTCGCGCACCGCCTGCCGCAACTCTCCCGAGAACCGCTGCGCGAGCGTCTCCTGGAGCCAGAGGAGCCCGGCGCGCAGGACGGCGACGGCGGCGAGCGCGAAGAGGACGGGCGCGAGCGACGCGAGGCGGGCTCCTCCGAGGAAGGCGGCGTCGATGACCTGGCTCAGCAGAGCGGCCTGGGCAACGACGATCAGACCCGCCGCCGCCCCGCAAGCGACGGAGGGGGCGAGGCCGCTGTGGAGCGACCTCGCCCCGGGAGGGATGAGCCGGGTGAGGGTCCGCACCCGGTAACGGTATCAGTACTCGAGCTTCGTCTCGGCCGTGATCCGGTGCCGGAACACCCAGTACGTCCACGCCTGGTAGGCGAGGACGACCGGCACGAAGATCCCGGCCACGATGCTCATGATCCGCAGCGTGTACGGCGTCGAGGCGGCGTTGTAGATGGTCAGGCTCCACTCGGGGTCGAGGCTCGAGACCATCACCCGCGGGAAGAGGGCCATGAAGAGAGTGGCGACGGAGAAGACTATGGTGAGCGTCGTCATCACGAAGGCCCATCCCATGCGGTCCCGGTGGATCAGGTAGCCCGCGCTCAGGAGGGCGGCGAGGGCGAGGATCGGCACGAGGCCCGGGTTCACGCCGAGCCGCGCGTAGACGTCGGTCGAGGCGTAGGTCCCCACCACGAAGAGGATCAGGAGCACGGTGGCGGCGGGGCCGACCTTCTTGATGATCGCGCTCGACCGCGCGCGGATGGGGTCCGTGCTCTTCAGGTTGAGGAATATCGCCCCGTGCGTGACGAACAGGCTGAGCGACGCGAGGCCGGCCACGAGCGTGTAGGGCGACAGGAGGTCGAAGAAACCCCCGACGTACGCCTTCTTCGCGTCGATGGGGACACCCTTGAGGAGGTTGGCGAGGGCCACTCCCCACAGGAGCGCCGGCAGCAGGCTGCCGACGAAGATCGCCCGGTCCCAGGTCGCTCGCCAGGCGGGGCTTCGTCCTTGCTGCGGAACTCGAAGGCCACGCCCCGCACGATGAGGGCGGCGAGGATCAGGAAGAGCGCGAGGTAGAACCCGCTGAAGAGGGTGGCGTACCAGTGCGGGAAGGCGGCGAAGATCGCGCCTCCGCCGGTCAGGATCCACACCTCGTTGCCGTCCCACACCGGCCCGATGGTGTTGATGACGCGCCGCCTCTCGGAGTCGGTCTTGGCCACGAAGGGCAGGAGGATCCCGACGCCGTAGTCGAAGCCCTCGAGGACGAAGAAGCCGGTGAACAGGACGGCGACGAGCACGAACCAGAGCGTGTTGAGGTCCATGGTGGCTTCTCCCTTCAGGCCCGCACGGCGCCGGCCACGCCGATCTCGGGCTCCTCGGCCGCATCCAGCTCCGGCGGGTGGAGGCCGGCCTTCGCGAACTTCGAGAGCAGGTAGAGCTCGGCGACCATGAGGGCCGCGTAGAGCAAGGTGAAGCCCACGAGAGTGAAGAGGACCTCTCCGGCGGAAACGCCCGTCGAGACACCGCTCTCCGTCCGCATCACCCCGAACACGATCCAGGGGGCGCGGCCGACCTCGGTGAAGATCCAGCCCGCGCTGTTCGCCACGAACGGCAGCCCGATCGCGGGGACGAGAAGGGCGAGGAGGAGCCGGCTCTTCTCGAACGAGTCACGGACCACTCCGAGGAGGGCCCACGCGGCGAGGCCGAGCATCGCCGTCCCCGCGCCCACCATGGCGCGGAAGGTCCAGTAGGTCCACTTGACGGGCGGCACGTAGTCGACACCGGGCCCGTAGGCCGACTCGTATTCGGCCTGCAGGTCCTTGATGCCTTTCACCTCGCCCGAGAAGCGGTTGTAGGCGAGGAAGCTCAGCAGGCCGGGCACCTTGACCGCGAACACGTCCCGGCGCTCGCGCTCGTTGCCGAAGGTGAACAGCGACATCGGCGCGGGATCCGCGGTCTCCCAGAGGGCCTCGGCCGCGGCCATCTTCATCGGCTGGACGCGAACCATGTACTGCGCCTGGGAGTGGCCGACCACCATGACGGCGAGGGTGGCCGCCAGGCCGTACACGGCGCCGATGCGGAACGACCGCCGGAAGGCCTCGCGCGTCTCCTCGTCTTTCGCCCGGGCGAGGTGCCAGGCGCTGATGCCGAGGACGAAGAAGGCGCCGGTGGCCATGGCTCCCGTCACCACGTGAGGGAACTGCACGAAGACGTGCGGGTTCGACACGAGGGCCCAGAAGCTCTCCATCTCGGCTCGGCCGTTGCGCAGCGCGTAGCCCATCGGCTGCTGCATGAAGGAGTTGGCGACCAGGATCCAGAAGGCCGAGATGTTGGAGCCGATGGCGACCAGCCAGATCGCGGCGAGGTGGGCCTTCTTCGGCAGCTTCTCCCAGCCGAAGATCCAGAGGCCGAGGAAGGTGGACTCGAGGAAGAAGGCGAGGAGCGCCTCGATCGCGAGCGGCGCGCCGAAGACGTCGCCCACGAAGCGGGAGTACTCCGACCAGTTCATCCCGAACTGGAACTCCTGGACGATCCCGGTGACGACGCCCATCGCGAAGTTGATGAGGAAGAGCTTCCCCCAGAACTTCGTGAGGCGCTTCCAGACCTCGTCGCCGGTCAAGTACCAGGCCGTCTGCAGCCCGGCCACGACCCAGACGAGGCCGAGGGTGAGGGGGACGAAGAAGAAGTGGTACACGGTGGTGATCCCGAACTGCCACCGCGCGAGCGTCAATGCGTCCATCGCAGTCGTCCTCCGATCAGTGCCCGCCGTGGCTCCGGCGGATGATGCGCAGCATCTTCAGGTTGATGAAGGCGAAGCGCACGAGCTGCCACGGCAGGAAGGTGCGCAGGAACACCGTGAAGCGGGTGGGCTTCGTGGCGTAGAACTGCTCGGTCAGGTACGGGCGGGCGGGCGTCGCGGGACCCGTTGTTTCCATGATCACTCCGGGATGAGGCTCCAGCCCGGCCGGAGCTTCGCCTTGTGCAGGAACAGGTGGTGCAGCAGGATCTTGATCCAGTGCCCGGCGAGGCCCACCTCGCCGAACGTGAAATCGAGGTCGCGGCCGTACTCCGGGTAGCGCTCGAAGTCGGGCACGATGGGGAAGACCGTCATGGAGACGGCGGTCCCGGTGAACGGGTTGGCCCCCGCCGAGGCGACGCAAGCGGCTCCCATGGTCGCCATCGACGCCTTCTGGGTGGGCCCCTTGGCCCCGCGCAGCATGTCGACGATGCTGCGGGCGACGGCTTTGCCGATCATCGCCGAGGGCATGCCCGTGCGCGGGGGGGCGGGGGCGACGGGCGCGCCGCTCGGGGTCTGCCGGGGCCGCGAGATCGCGTGGGGCGGGGCGAAGGCGATTCCCGCCGCGAAGACGTTCGGGTAGGCGGGCGACTGGTAGGTGCTCGGCCAGTCCCGCGCCGACCACTCCTCGTAGGGCTTCGTCGTGTAGTCGGCATCGACCCGCGTGAAGCCGTTCGGCTGGAAGACCTTCGGCGTGACGTCGGCGCCGGAGCGGTCGACCGCCTTCAACCCCACCCCCGAGAAGGGCGGCAGGAGCATGGCGAAGTCGAACGTCGGCCTCCCGCGTGTCGCCCTCGACCGTCTCGTAGTGGGCGCGGCCCGGCTCGACCTTGCGCACGTGGGCGCGGGTGATCCAGCGGATGCCGCGCTCGGCGAAGAGCGACTCGGCGAAGATCTTGCTCGGGGTGACGTAGCCGCCGCGGCGGATGTGCATGCCGCCCATGCCGAAGTCGCCGAGCTCGTACTCGTTGGTGATCCAGGCGATGTCCGCCCGGTCGCGCACCTTGCGGGCGCGCAGCTCGAACTCGAGGTTGACGATGTACTCGAAGGCGGCGCCCTCGCACGTGCAGGCCCCGTGCCCGGTGCCGACCAGGAAGCGCTGGCGCTCCCCGCGCTTCATGCGGGCGACCGCCTCGTCGAGGGCGCGCGCCGTCTCCGCGGCGTGGCTCTCGGTGCAGACCGAGAGGCTGTGCCCGCCGGGCCCGAGGCCCTCGGTGGCGCCGAAGTTGAGCTTCGGCCCGGTGGCGTTGACGAGGAAGTCGTAGCGGATCTCCTCGCGCTCCCCCTCGTGGCCGGAACGGGTCGACTCCACCACGACGAAGGGCTGGGCGTCGCTCTCTCGGCCTTCGGGATGGATTGCCACCGCCCGCGCCTGCCGGAAGTCGATGTGGTGGCGCTCGTAGACGGGCGCGAGCGGGAAGGTGACCTGGCTTGGCTCCATCAGGCCCACGCCCACCCAGATGTTCGAGGGGATCCAGTTGTAGTGGGGGAGCGGCGAGACGACGACGACCTCGTCCCGGCGGTCGAGCCACTTGCGGGCGAAGGCAGCGGCGGTGTGGCCCGAGACACCGGCTCCGAGGATGACCACTCGGCTCATGTAGCACGCTCCATGCCGATTATCTGCCTCCGGCCGGCTAGCTGCAGCCGCCCTTGATCGTCTTCACCACCGGCTTCGGACGATTCGACTGGCCCTTCGCCTCGGCGATCAGGCGGGGAAGCTCCAGGCGCGCCTCGGCCCGGAACCGCTGCGCATCGACCTCGGCGGCGGTCCGGAAGGGCGTCGCCGGCGGCGTGCCGAGGATCGTGCGCTTCAGCTCCGCGAGACCGCCGCGCAGCACGCGCACGTCGTCGTAGCCCAGGCGCTCGGCGAGCAGCACCCCGCGCAAGGCGGACGAGCCGTCCTCGTCGACGAACACCCTCGTGGTGTGCCGCCGCCCCAGGACGGACGCCCACTCCCGGCCGAAGAGGCCGTCGAGGGGGATGTTGACGGACGCGGGCAACGCCATCCGCCTGTAGGCGTCCTCGGCGCGAACGTCCACCACGAGCAGCTTCGGGTCGCGGTCGAGCAGGCGAAAGGCCAGCTCGTCGGCGTCCATGTACCGAGCCGGGTGCTCGCGCTGGTAGTCGGCGCTCGCGACCTCGGCCAGCAGGTGGGCCTTGCGGTCGGGCAGGAGCAGGAGCAGGACGGCGAGGGCGAGCGCGCCGGCTGCGGCCAGGCGATGCGCCCGCACCGGGAACGAGGCCGAGGGCGCGAACGGATGGAGCTTTCGCTCGAGCCACGAGGTGAAGGCGAAGGCGCCCAGGGCGCCGGCGGTCAACAGGAAGGCAAACAGGCCCCGCGACAGTCCCACCGAGTCGTAGACGCGGATCGGACCGAGGGCGCTGCCGTTGACGAACCCGGCGATGGCCGGGTAGACCTCGCCGTAGCCGAAAACGCCGAGGAAGCCGCCCGCCACGAAGACGAGCGCATCCTTCTTTCCGATTGCGGCAGCACAGACGCTCGTGCCCGGGCAGTAGCCTCCCAGCACGAATCCCAGCCCCATCACGACGCCGCCGACGACCGCGGGCCACAGGAAGGTCGGGTTCACGTAGATGAGGTCGAGGTCCAGGATCCCCGCGTAGCCGAGCAGGAGCGTGCCGGCCATGGCCGTGATGGCGGCGGTGAAGAATACGCGGAGCACCGTGAAGTCGTAGCCGTAGAAGAGCCCGGCGAGCCGCCGCGAGGACGAGAAGCCCGCCTGCTCGAGGACGTAGCCGAAGGCCATCCCGATGAGGAGGGCAGAGAGGATGCTGAGCTCGTTCGAGACGAGGTCCGGCACCAGGGGCGCCATGTCAGATCCAAAGCCTCCGGAAGAAGTACGCGGCGGCGTAGCCGGTGCCGAAGATCGCGAGCATGGTCACGAAGCCGGCCGTCGACAGGACGGCCATCCCGCTGAGGGCGGCGCCGCTCGTGCAGCCCCGGGCGAGCTGCGCGCCGATGCCGAAGAGGGCCCCGCCCGCGAGCGCGAACGCGAGGCGCGTGGCGCCCCCGATGCGGGGACCCTTCTCCGTCGTCCAGGCAAGGCGGTTCGACAGGAGCCCCGAGAGGAAGGCGCCGATCGCGACTCCGATCACCTCGAAGACCAGCCACTGCTTCAACGGGTTGCCGGCGTGCTCGCCGGTGTACTCGCGGTAGAACGGCGCGCTCGCGGCGTGGGCGGGGGCGGTGGTGACGACCGCGGCCACCACCGCGCTCTTGACGGCGCCGCTCGCGCCGAGGCCGCGACCGCTCACGAAGATCGCGGACAGGAGCACGAGGCCCAGCAGCAGCCCGGCCAGGTACGGGTTCATGTAACGGGTGCTCACGCGGCCACCTCCTCCGCCGACGCCGGCGCCGCCGACGCAGGCTCGACCTCCAGGTCCTCCCAGCCGGTGATCATCGCCTTGAGGTTGGACGAGAGGGTGTGACCGGTGGTGATCAGGTAGAGGTGCCCGATCAGGAAGGCCACGAGGAAGAAAGCCCCCGCCGTGTGCAGCACCGCGATCGCGGTGAGGCCCTCCACGTTGAGCGCCTCGACGCCGAGGCGCTGCGGGTACCGGTAGAACATGTAGAGCAGCCCCGAGGTCACGACGACGGGGATCACCAGCACCTTGAGGGCGAGGTACACGAGCCTCTGGAGCGGATTGAGCTTGCTGACGGCGCTCTTGCGGGTCGGGTGCTCGGCGGAGCGGAAGATGCCGACCGTGTAGTACTCGGCCTGCTCCCTGAGGTTCTCGAGGGTCGGGACGTACTGCCGCCACTCGCCGGTCGTGAGGTGCCAGAAGATGGCGAACGCGATCAGCACCAGCAGCGCCCAGGCGGCCGCGCCGTGGTACGCCACGGCCTGCTCGAACCCGAAGAAGGCGAGCGAGCCGTGGATCTCGAAGCCGGTGAGGGCCAGGAACAGGATGAGCGCGGCCTGCGTCCAGTGCCAGAAGCGCTCGAATCCCTTGTAGACGTACTCGCGTCTCATCGATCCTTCCTCCCGTCGGGCTGGCGCCTCGAGACCACCACCCGCGCCCCGGCGTGCAGCACCACGCCGGCGAGCGACAGCACGATCGCCAGCCGCCCCAGGCCGTCCACCCAGCGGTTCGAGTCGCGCCCCGGCATGTAGAAGTCCGTGAGAGAAGCGACGCGCGAGCCCTCCCGCGTGTGGCACTCGGCGCAGCCGACGGCCTGTCCCTTCGGTGCCACCATGTGGTTCACGGGCCACGTCATCTCCGTGTCGACGAAGCCCAGCTTGCCGCTGTAGGGCAGCCCGACGATGGCCATGCCCTCGCGCGCGGCGCGGTCCATGTCGAAGTCCTTCCAGAAGGCCCCATCCCCGGGCTTCCCGTCGGCGAGCTTGGGCTGCACCATGATGCGGGCCTGCTCGTCCCACGGCTGGCGCGCGCGGTGGACCTTCGCGGGGACAATCTTCGAGTCCGGGTCGTCGTAGCGGCCGTGGAGCCGGTTGAGCGGCACCGGGACCTCCTCGACCGCGTCGCCGAGCAGGTAGTGCGACGCGGTGCCGTCGAACCACTGGTACTCGGGCTTCACGTTCCGGCCCCACACGAAGGAGCCCTTGATCGACATGTAGACGTCGTCGCCGTGCGCGTCCTTTTCCTCGTACGGCTGGCCGTCGCGAAGGCGGCCGGCCGTCGACCAGTCCCACCGCATCTTCGTGGGGTTCACCTTCGCGTAGGTGGGGATGTGGCAGGCCTGGCAGGAGACCTTGAGCGTGTGCTCGTTGAGGATCTCCTTGGCGTGGGGCTCGGCGCCGTGGCACTCCTCGCACTGCACGCGGTCGCGGTTCATCGACGAGAGCGAGTAGCTCTTGCCTTTCATCTGGTGCTTTGCCGCGGTGTGGCAGTCCACGCACGACATGTTCGCCCCGTCGCTCGCCATGTGGACGTCCACCTCGCGCGTGGTGTCGAACTGGGCCATCTCGAGGTCGCCGTGCTTGACGTTGTTGCCGCCGCCGCCGAAGAAGTGGCAGGTTCCGCAGTTCGTCCGCTGCGGGCGCCCGACGTGCGTCGCCACCTCGGTGAGGTTCACGCTGGCATCCGGGTAGCCCGCTCCGCCGCCCTTCTTGACGTAGGTGCCGCTCGCGTCGTGGCAGGACAGGCAGTCGACGTTGCGGGCGCTGGCGAGGTCGAACGGCTCGTCGCCCCAGCCGAAGCCGATGTGGCACTTGTTGCAGCTCTCGCGGCTGCCCGCCACCCCGATGCAGAAGTTGTTGAGGACGTTCCGCTTCCCGATGTACCGGACGCCGCGGCCCTCGATGTACTCACCGCGCTCGTGGTTCCAGTGGGACGAGCGCATCACCTCCTCGGCTCTCCCGTTGTGGCAGGAGATGCAGGCCTCGGTCACCTGCTGCGGTTCGGCGAAGGTCCGCTGCAACTGCGGGAAGCGGGAGTGGTCGACCGAGGGAGTTGTCTTGCGCGTGTAGCGCGCCCGGAGCGCCTCGGTCGGCGAGCGCTCGACGTCGCGGCGGACGAGGGAGAGGGTGGCGAGGGTCAGCAGGGCGAGAGAAACGGCGAGGCCGCCAAAGATCTTCCTCATCGGGCCGCTCTCTCGCGGGCGTATCGTCGTCTGAGCGTTGAGTCCATGGCAGCCGGATGTACTTCACGTTCCGTGCCGTCTTCTTGGTGCGGAGAAGAAATGCTGTTAAACCATTATAGATCAATTGCTTAATAGCGTTCGCCTTGGGGTGGTCGCAGACCGTGCGTTTCATAACGTTTCAACCTAACGGCACATACTGAAACGAAATGGGCGAGTTATGAGACGCAATCGCGCACGTCGCAGCGGCCGTATGCCAGCACCCAGGACCGGTACCTAGATTCCCGGGTCAGATCGTTCGGACCTCGAAGGCGCGGGTTCAGGGCTTACGCCGGCTTCGGCCGACCGCCCTTCACCCTGCCCGCGAGGGTCGCGAGCGCCACGAGCACGGCGCCCGCCGCGACGCCCACGGCCGCGTTCGTCAGCGCCGGGCCCAGGCTACCCGCGAGCCCGCCGCCGCCGGCGAGGCCCGCGGTCCAGTGGTGCACGGCGGGGATGCCGTGGGCGAGGATGCCCCCGCCCACCAGGAACATGGCCGCGGTGCCGGCGACCGAGAGGAAGCGCATCAGCCACGGCGCGGCGCCGAGGATGCCGGCCCCGAGCGCCCGCTGCCCGCGGGCGAGGCCGCCCGGCCCGGCCTGGCGGGCGAGGTAGAGCCCGGCGTCGTCCAGCTTCACGATTGCGCCCACGAGGCCGTAGACGCCGACCGTCATCACCAGGGCGATGCCCACCAGCACGCCCAGGCGCGTCGCGAACGGCGCGGCGGAGACCGTGCCCAGCGCGATCACCACGATCTCCGCGGAGAGGACGAAGTCGGTCCGCACCGCGCCCTTGATCTTCGACCGCTCGAGGGCGACGAGGTCCGCCTGCGAGTCGAGAAGCGCCCGGGTCAGCTCCGCGCGGTGCGCGTCGTCCTCCCCGGCGCGGTGCATCAGCTTGTGCGCGACCTTCTCGAACCCCTCGTAGCACAGGAAGGCGCCGCCCAGCATCAGGAGGGGCACGACCGCCCACGGGGCGACGGCGCTCACGACGAGCGCCGCCGGCACGAGGATGGCCTTGTTGACCAGCGACCCCTTGAACACGGCCCACACGACGGGCAGCTCGCGGTCGGCGCGCACGCCGGTCACCTGCTCCGCGTTCAGGGCGAGGTCGTCGCCCAGCACGCCGGCCGTCTTCTTCGTGGCCACCTTGGTCAGCACGGCCACGTCGTCGGCGACGGCGGCGCTCTTCTTGGCGGCCACCTTGGTGAGGATCGCGACGTCGTCGAGGATCGTGGTGATGTCGTCGAGCAACGCCAGCAGGCTGGGTGCGGCCATGGGTCTGCCCCCTCGTGGAAAGGCGGAAGGTTATCAGGAAGGCGACCCCTCGGTTCGTCCTCCTGCTAGACTCGCGGCCGACACGCCCGCCACCCGCGCGGCACGGAGGCTTCCATGCGCCTGCACAGATCGCTCGCTCTCTTCGTCGGCATCGGGCTGGCCGCGCTCGGCTGCCGGGCCCAGGCCCCGCCCCCGGAGGCCAAGGCGGCCCCGTCTCCGGCCGCGCCCATTCGCGTGTCCGGGGTCGGCTTCGCCACCCCCGAGTCCGTTCTCCACGACACCGCCGCCGACGTCTACCTCGTCAGCAACATCAACGGCTCCCCCCTCGAGAAGGACGACAACGGCTTCATCTCGCGGGTCTCGCCCGAGGGCCAGGTTCTCGCGCTCAAGTGGATCGACGGCGCCGCCGAGGGCGTGACCCTGAACGCCCCGAAGGGCATGGCGATCTCCGGCGACACGCTCTACGTGGCCGACATCGACACGCTGCGGACGTTCGACCGGGCGACCGGGGCGCCGAAGGGCGAGATCGCGGTCAAGGGCGCGACGTTCCTCAACGACCTCGCGGTAGCACCCGCGGGTGGCGTCTACCTGACCGACAGCGGTCTGCAGGCCGGGGCCGCGGGGTTCGAGCCGTCGGGCAGCGCCGCCGTCTACCACGTTCACGCCGACGGGACGGTCGAGCCGCTCTTGAAGGACGCGACGCTCCCGGGGCCGAACGGGGTGGCGTTCGACGGGGATCGGGTCCTCGTGGTGACCTTCGGGGCCGCCGAGCTCTTCACCGTCGAGGGCGGCGCGAGGAAGGTCCTCACCCAGCTCCCGAAGGGGGGACTCGACGGGCTCGTGCGCCTGCCCGACGGCCGCTGGGCGGTGTCGAGCTGGGAGGGCCAGGCCGTCTACGTGGGGCCCGTCTCCGGACCATTCGCCGAGATGATGACCGGCATCCCGGCGCCGGCCGACCTCGGCATCGACACCGGCCGGGAGCGGCTGCTCATCCCGAAGTTCATGGACCACGAGGTGGTCATCCAGCCGATCGCTCGCTGAGCCGGCGTTCTGCCTCAGCGCGTTCCGGCCGGAAGCTGGGAAGGGGGCGAGCCGTGAAGACCGCGGGGCTGATCGGGGGGATGAGCTGGGAGTCGACGGTGCCGTACTACCAGGTCATGAACCGCGTGGTCGGCGAGGCGCTCGGGGGGCTCCACTCCGCGAGGATGGTCCTCTACAGCGTCGAGTTCCAGGAGATCGAGCAGCTCCAGCACGCGGGCCGGTGGGCCGAGGCCGGTGAGATCCTGGCCTCGGCGGGGCGCGCGGTGGAGCGGGCGGGAGCGGACTTCCTGGTGCTGTGCACGAACACGATGCACAAGGTGGCGCCGCAGATCGAGGCGGCGGTCGGGGTTCCGCTGCTGCACATCGCGGACGCCACGGCGAGTCGCGTGAAGGCGGCGAGGCTCGGTCGCGTCGGGTTGCTCGGCACGAGGTTCACGATGGAGGAGGACTTCTACCGCGGCCGGCTCGAGCGGGAGCACGGCCTCGAGGTCCTGGTGCCCGGGGCAGAGCAGCGGGAGACGGTGCACCGGGTCATCTACGAGGAACTCTGCCGCGGCCGGGTGCGGGACGAGTCGCGGCGGGAGTACCAGCGGATCGTCGGCGAGCTGATCGGCCAGGGGGCGGCGTCGCGCCCAGGAGCGCTGCGGTCACGCAGATCATCGCGAAGAACACTCTCGGCGTCATGGCCTCCTCCTTCTTCGACTGTCGTCGCTTCGCCGCCGGGCTCGAGTCGTAGGCCCGGCGGACCTCTTCGGTGGCCAGCAGCTCCGGGTGCCGCTCGAGGAGCCCCCAGGAGCGCAGGTCCCGGTGCACGAGCCGGTACTTCTCCGGGAGGGGTGGGTCCCGATCACGACCGGGACGCCGTAGCGGCGCTCGACGAACGCCACGAGATCCTCGAGGTGCGGGCACGGCGGGTAGCCCACGACCAGCCCCGTCGCGAGGTGAATGGCCTGGGCCCCGTTGCGGACCATCTCCTCCGGCACGTACTCGACGTTGCCGCCGGGACATCCGCCGCAGGTCGAGAAGCCCACGACCTCGAGGGGCTCGTGCGCGGGGTAGCGCGAGAGGCCCCCGCGCGCCGCGTCACCGCCCGGAAGCACTTGCCGCCGCCGCAGGTGCGGTAGCGGTCGCAGATGACGATGCCGATCTTCACGATGACCTCCGCTTCCCGGCCTGGACCGGGTTGCCAGGCGTGACGTGCGACTCGATCCAGCCGGGCTCCTCCTCGGGTGCGTACAGGGCCAGCAGAACGCGCGCGGGTCGGGAGCCCGGGTTGAGCGCGCGGTGGGGCTGGCTCGCCTCGAACAGGAGGCTGTCGCCCGTCTCGATCGAGAAGCGCTGGCCGGCCACCTCGTAGACGCAGACCCCCTCGAGCCCCAGCACGAGGCTCCTGGCCGGGACTGGACGAAGGGGCGCGGGGCCGGTCTCGCGTTGCGGTCCGAGAGTCAGGACGAGGCCTCGGAGGCGCTGGCTCGCGAGGCCGGAGGCGAGCCCGCTCGAGGCGGCCCCCTGGGATCTCCACTCCCAGCCGCTCGCGCGCCGCGACGCGCACGGCCGGGGTGGCCGGACCGTGCCCATCGAAGAGCGCGCCCACGGGGACGCCGAGGCCGTGGCCAGCGACTGCAGCGTCCCGAGGCCCGGCGAGGTGCGGCCCGTCTCGATCTCCGCGCAGGTCGAGCCGAGCGCACGGCTCTGGTGCACGGTCGTCAGCGAGAGCCCGCTCGCCTCCGCCAGCTCGCGCAGAGACCACCCCCGGTGGCGGCGCACCGCCTGCAGCTGCCCGCCCACCCGGCGCTCCAGGTCGTTTGCCGCACCGCCTTCGGTCAACCGAGCCATTCCTCGGGCCAGGTGTCCGTGGGACCCCCCGCGCACTCGAAGACGACCCGGTCCATCGTCTCGGTGATGGCCGACTCGCCTTCCTGCCCGGCGGCCAGTCGAACGAGCCCGCGGGCCTCGTCGCTCAACGCGCGAAGCTGGTCCAGCACGAACGCGGTCACCGGAGGCTGAGTCATGGCTTTCTTCGTCGGGCCAGCGGCGACAATACCAGCTATTCCGATACACTTGTGTAGCTTCTGTATTTGAATACTGATACAACATAGAATCCGTGCACCGTGGGTACGAGGGGGGCTCCGTCCCCCACTTCGCTGCGGTCGACAAAGGAAGGAAGCGCGATGCCCGAGCCGCCGAAAGGGTGCGCCTGCGTGACCGGCACCGTCGCCCGGCCGCATGCCGGAGACACCGGGGCCCGCCTACTACGGCAGCCTCTACAACAGCGCCTTCGGCAACGACCTCCTCGTCGCGCTGGCGGAGAAGGCGCTCGAAAGCGAGCGGCTGGGCCAGTGCCGCCCGGCCCGTGGAGCCGCCGGGTCCTGCTGTCCTTCCGTCCGCGAGCGCCTCGGGAGACGTGGAGGTGATCTTCGATCCGTACTGGTTGTCCGCTTCCTCGGGAACGAGCCACGGCGCGGTGTACTGCGCTACGACACCCACATCGCCGCTGATGCGTCACGGAGCCCGGGCATCCGGCCAGGGCGCCACAACCGGATGGTCGCGCTCAACGACCTCGCGCCGACCCTCGCCACGCTGCTCGGCATCGAAACGCCGAGCGGATCCTCGGGCACGATGCCACTCGCGATCCTCGACGCAGCCGCGGAGAAGCGCTCGTGACGGCCGAGCTGACCGTCGACCCCGGGACCGTGCACGCCGGGCTGCGTCGTTTGCGGCGGGGCGAACGCGCGCGGGCTGCGGCTGCGCTACGCGCCCCGGCGGCCGGAAGGGGGTGGAGGCGATCCTCGACGGCGACGCCTCGGCTCGAGGGCTACGGGGGGCGTCTACTCCACGGGGGCGTGATCGCGGCCGCTCTCGATGGCGCGATGACCCACTGCCTCTTCGCGGAGGGGCTGACGGCGGTACGGCGCGAGCTGATCGTCAAGTACAAGCACCCCGTCACGATCGGCCGCCGGCCAGAGTCCGGGCCTGGCTGGAGCGCGACCTCGGCCCGCTCTACCTGCTCCAGGCCGGAGCTGGTGCCAGGACGACATCGTCAAGGCCGCCGCCTCGGCCGAGTCCCTCGGGGACGAGGCCGGACGGCTACGGAGGACGGATGGTCTGGACCTGAGTCTCGCGATCGCGGTCGTGCTCGCCGTCGCCGCCGCGGGCGCTCCCCTGTCCGCCAAGGAGCGCCTGGGCAAGCGGCTCTTCTTCGAGCAGAGCCTCTCGACGCCGCCGGGGCAGGCCATGCTCCGCCTGCCACGAACCTCGGGCGGCGTTTGCCAATCCGGACACAGGTCTCCGGTCCCGGCGCGGCGGCCTCTACGGGAACCGGAACGACCAACCGGTCGCCGACGCCTGCGTGCATCCCGCCCCGCCGCCGCGACCCGGGGAGGGACACTGGATCGGGGGGCTGTTCGTGGGACGGCCGGGCGGACCCTACGACTCGAGCCGAGCAGGCCCAGGGGCGCGCCCCTCAACCCCCTGGAGATGGCTAACCCGGACGTCGACACGATCGTCGCGAAGCTGCGGGCGTTGGACTACCAGCGGCTCTTCACCGAGGCCTACGGGGAGGACGTCCCTGGCCGACCCGCACCAGGCCTTCGATCACGATGGCCGACGCCATCGCCGCCTACGAGAGGACCCCGAGGTCAGCCCCTTCGACTCGAAGTACGACCGCTGGCTGCGGGGCGAGGTCGAGCTGAGCGCGCAGGAGCGGCGCGGCCTGCAGGTCTTCGAGGCCGAGGACGAGGGCAACTGCGCCGCCTGCCACCCGAGCCGGCCGGGGAAGGACGGCTCGCCGCCGCTCTTCACCGACTTCACCTACGACAACCTCGGCGTTCTCACCCAACCCGGAGAACCCCTTCTACCTGCTCGAGCGCCGCCTCAACCCCGACGGTTTCGCGTTCAGGTCGAATCGTGGCCTCGGCGCGGTGGTGAAGGACCCCGCGCAGAACGGCAAGTTCCGCGTGCCCACGCTGCGCGAACGTAGCGGTCACCGCGCCCTACATGCACAACGGCGTCTTCAAGACCCTCTTCCAGGTCCTGGCCTTCTGCCAACACGCGCGACGGCGCAGTGGCCGGCCCCGGAGGTGGGGCAGAACGTCAACAGGGAGGCTGGGGAACCTCCGCCTGACGAACCAGGAGCTGGAGGACGTGGTGGCGTTCCTGCACACCCTCACGGATGGGTGGAAGGAGCTCGCCGATTCAGGCCGCAGAAGGGAGGGACGCGATGAAGTTTATGCCTCGCTTGGCGCGACCGGTCATCGAGGCCCACATCGACGACGCCATCGAGTGGCGCTCCGTCGAGCTCCCCGGCTGCGAGGGCCAGGGGACGTTCGACCTCGAGGCCGCCCCCGACCTGGCCCGTCTCTTCGCCCCCGCGCTCCGCAGGGGGGCGCCCGGAAAAGGAGCGGGTGGTGCGGGTCACTCACGAGGCCAGCGCCGGTGTCACCGTCTGCCTACACGGTCGAGCTGCCGAACGGGCAGCACGACACGGCCCGCATCGTGTTCTTCTAGGTCTAGACGCGCTCTTCCGGCCCCGTCCGTGGCCGCGGGACGGCACGGGGCCAAAGGCGATAGCGGTCACGTCTCCTCACTCCCAGGCGGCCGGGGGCACGACGGCGGCGGGCACCGCGGTCAGGTTCCAGGTGAAGCCCGGCATCTTCCCCTCGTAGCGGTAGAGGACGTCCTTGTCCCAGGCGTCGTTCCGCCACCGGTAGCGGCGGACCTCGTGCTGCTCGTCGCTCGCCACGTAGAGCTCGTCGCGGCCGTCCCCGTCGAGGTCGGCGAGGAGCGCCGCGTGCTCGAACCCGGACGAGTCGTACGCGATCCGGTCCTTCGACCAGGAAGAGCCGGGTGCCCCGGGGCGCAGGAGCCAGAGGCCTGTCTTCGCCGCCGCGGCCACGATCTCGCGCCGGCCGTCGCCGTCCATGTCGCCCGCGGTGAGGCAGCGGCACATCTGGTCGGTGAGCGAGGCGATCGTCTCGCGCCGGGGAGGGCAGCGGGCCCGCGCGGTACTGCCGGATCTCGACGTACCCCCCCGCTCACCGCCTCGACCGAGGCGTAGAGCTCGTCCCTGCCGTCGCCGTCGATGTCCGTGACCAGGATCTCCTTGGCGTGTCGGTCCCCGAGATCGGCGAACACCGCGCGCCCCTCGCCTCGGGCGGGAACGTAGCGCACGACCGCGCCGGGCTGCGGCGTGCCGTCGAGCACGTTCGGGCGGCTCGGCGTCGCGTAGACCTCGCGGACGCCGTCGCCGTCGAGGTCCCCCACCTCGATCTCGTGGACGAAGGTCTCGTCCTGGCGGTCGATCTCCTTCGCGGAGAACCCACCCTTGCCGTCGGGGCGGACGAGCGCCACGACGCCCTGGTCGTGCGTGCCCACCACGACCGTCGGGACGCCGTCGCCGAGGACGTCGGCGACCTCGGCGTCGCGCAGCCGCGAGAAGCGGCCCCCGAAGTCGGTCTTCCACAGCACCTGCGGCTCGGCTCCGGGGCGCCACAGCTTGAGCGCGGCCGCGCTGCCGCCCACGCTCAGGAGCCCGCAGTCCCCGCTCGCCGGGCAGTACTCCAGCAGCTTGTGGAAGACGTTGCTCTCGGGGTCGGTCAGCGTCCCGTGGCGCCAGGCCTTCCCGCCGGGGGCGAGGAATGCCGGCCGTGGCGTGGCCCGGGACCTGGCGGCCGGCGGCGTCCTTCGAGAAGACGGCGAGGCCGAGAGCGAGCACTCGGCCTCGCGAGGGAGCCCGGCGACAACCCGTCAAGCCGAGCGTGGAACCGAGGACGAGCACGGCGACGACGACACGGCGCATGAAGCGCCTCCTTCCTTCGTCACCTCCGGGGGGGGCGCCCGGCGACACCACCCCTGGGGCCGGCGTCCGTCCGCCGGAAGGCATCCGCCCGGCAGGAGGGGCAGCCCTCCGGGCGGCCCGTGCCGAACGGGAGCGACCACTCGTGCCCGCACGGCTCGCAGCGGAAGCGGCGCTCGCCGACGAAGGCCACCGGTCCTCCGCCGATGCGCAGGGCCCGGCCGTGAACGAGAGCCTCCGCCACCTTGCGGCGCGAGGCCTCGACGATGCGCGCGAAGGTCGGGCGCGACACGCCCATCCGGGCGGCCGCGGCGTCCTGGTAGAGGCCCTCGAGGTCGGCAAGGCGGAGGGCCTCGAGCTCGTCGACGCTGAGAGCCACCTCTTCGAGGCGGGACATGGGGACGCCGGCGGGCTTGAAGTAGGAGCAGCGCGGAGGCTCGGCGACGCGGCGCGGGCAGCGGGGCCGGGGCATCTCAGTCTCCGAGCGCGAGCTTGAGGGCGGCGAGCAGCCCGGCCCCGGCCGTGAAGGCGAGGAAGTGGAGCGCCCCCATCCGCAGGTCGCGGTGGCGGTTCACCTCGGGCACGAGGTCCGAGGCCCCGATGTAGAGGAAGTTCCCCGCGGCAAAGCCGAGAAGCCACGAAGTGTCGAAGCGCTCCGCGGCAGCCCACGCCACGACGCCCCCGAGCAGGAACGTCGAGGACGACAGCAGGTTGAACGCCAGCGCGCGCCGGCGCGACCAGCCGCCGTGGACGAGCACGCCGAAGTCCCCCAGCTCCTGGGGCACCTCGTGGGCCGCGGCGGCGAGCCAGATGGTGAGGCCGACGCGAAAGTCGGCGACGAAGGCAGCCCCCACGGCGAGCCCTCCCAGCAGGTTGTGCAGCCCGTCTCCGACGAGGATCAGGTAGCCCAGCGGAGGGTGGCAGTCGGCCGTCTCCCGGTGGCAGTGGTGCCAGTGGAGGAACTGCTCGATGGCGAGGAAGAGCGAGAACCCGGCGAGCACCGAGACGTAGGGGGCCATTCCGGCGGTCTGCGCGCTCGCCTCGGGAATCATGTGGAGAAGCGCACCTCCGAGAAGCGAGCCGGCGGCGAACGCCACCAGGGGACGCGTGATGAGCCGCTGGGTCGTCTCGTTCAAGAGGAGCGTGACGGACCCCACGAGCGAGATCGCTCCCATCGCGAGTCCAGAGGCGACGATCCAGGCGAGCGTGCTCACGTCGTTCTCTTCCGCCTTCCGGCCACAGACCCGGCCCGGCGAGCCCCGTCCCACCGCGGGATGTCTCGCCCTGGACAACCGGGCTCATCATCCCTATAATGAACATATGTTCAGAATAGTCAAGCCCCCCGGGGCGCGACTCTCGCCGGTTCGCCGGCTCAACAGGAGGACGAGACCATGAAGATCTGCATCCCCACCCACACGGACGAAGGGCTCGAGGCCGCGGTGGCCGGCCACCTGGGCCGCGCGCCGTTTCTGACCCTGGTGGACACCGACAGCGGCGAGGTCGCGGTCCTGCCGAACGCCCCCCACGGCGAGGGGCACTGCCACCCGACGGGGCCCCTCGAGGGCCGTGGGGTGGAGGCGATCCTCTGCTGCCGGCGTCGGCCGGCGCGCGGTGGCGGCGCTCGAGGGCGCGGGCATCCGGGTCCTGGTGACCCAGGCGCAGCGCGTGGACGAGGCCGTCGAGGCGCTCCGAACGGGCGCGGTCCGCGTGCTCCCGGTGAGCGAGGCGTGCGGGGGCCATCACGGCGAGGCCGGCGGGCACTGCAACCACTGAGCGAAAGGACGAAAGGCCGGCGGAGGCGACCCCCGCCGGCCTTCGAGAGCGCGCCCACAAGGGCGCGCGTGACTACTTGCCCGCCGTGATCTTGACGGTCCGCTTCTCCTCGCGCCAGACGAACGCGTCGTCGTCCGGCGTCCCGTAGGGCATGTAGGTGAGCTTCACCGCGATGTCGAGGCTGTCGCTCGGGAACGTCCGCACGGTGTCACCGTCCTCGTTCTCCTTCTCCTCGTAGGGGAAGAAGATGTCGAAGGTCGAGGTGACGGTGCGCAGCGGCGGCAGGCTCGAGTCCTGCACCAGGCCGCTCTTCTCGTAGGGCCCGCGCCCCATCCGGTTGCCCCGGCCCAGCTGCTGCGGGACGGGCATGAAGATCCGCTCGTTGTTGAAGACTTCCTTCCCGTCCTTGTCTTTCGCGCTTACCGACAGAACCAGTCGGTTGGGGGTCGGTCAACCGTCGGGCAGGCCGTGGCCGGTGTTGTTCCGGAGCTCGACCCGCACCGTGGCCTTGGGGCGCAGCTCCCGGTTGTCGCGCCAGAAGACGCCCTGGGCCTCGACGTGCATGTCGACCGCCGCCTTCGCCATGACCTCCGAGCGGTAGCTCTGCATGTCGTGCCCGAGGCCGGACTCCCTCATGTGGCACTCCTGGCAGGTCTTGTTGCCGCCCTCGGGGATGTAGGCGAAGAGGTAGCTGCCGTAGCCGGTGGCGCACTGGGTGGGGTTGGGAAGCTCGAAGTTGGGGCCCTGGCCGTGGCACTGGCCGCAGAAGATCGACTCCGACAGCGACAGGCCCTTGGCCATCTTCGGGAACTTCGGGTCGGCGTGCTCGCCGTCCTGGGCGCCGTAGACGGTGTCCTTCTGCGGGAAGCCGTCCGTCCACTTGTGGATGACCGCGTTGCGGTTGTGGCAGACGAGGCAGTTGATGTTGAGCGAGGTGAGCGTCTTCTTCGCCTTGTCGATCCGCGCCTCGTCGTCCTCCTCGGTCGCCGCCTGCCACTCCTGGATGGTGGTGACGATCTCCTGGGCCACGTTGTCGGTGGCGTCGGCGAGCTGGGGCAGGTGGCACTTGGCGCAGCCGATGAGGTGCTCGACCTTCACGTCCTTCGGGCTCTTGACGCCGGAGGCGGGCCAGTCCATGAGGCCGTTCTTGATCGAGGTCATGAAGGTGGCCGCGGTGCGGCCGGTGCCGAAGATGGAGCGGGAGTGCACCGAGCGGGCCCACTGGTCGTGGGCCTCCTGGTGGCACTCGACGCAGGAGCTCGAGTCGTAGCGGGCGACCAGCTCGGCGATCGAGTTCGCCTTGCCGGGCACCGCGGCGGCGCGCGCCTTGGGAGCGGGGGCGGACGAGACGACGCCCGCGAGGACGAGCACCGCCGTCCCCGCGAGCGCCGGCAGGAGCCCCTTCCGGAGGAGCCTGGTCATGGGTTCACCGTGACGCGCGGGCTAGCAGCCTTCCAGCGTGGCCGGGCCCTTGTCGAGCTCGATCTCGTCGCCGACCTTGAGGATGTCGGCCTTCTTGCTGTTCATCGTGACCTTGTTGTCCGTGATCTCGATGATGCGGCCCACGCCGCCCTTGAACTTGACCGGCGCGCCCTTCTTCATCCAGTCGGCCTTCTCGCCGACCAGCTCGACCTGGACCTTCTTGCCGTCGATGGAGGCCACCTTGGCCTTGACCGGTGCGGCGAAGGCCAACGCGGCGCTGAGGACCACCGCGGCGGCTGCGACCACGAATCGCTTGATCATGAGTGCTTCTCCATTCTCGGGAAGAGATCCGCGGGAGGGGCAAGAGGGTGGGTCGTGCCCCTCCCGGCTGGTGGAATCGCTAGAAGATGAACTGCATCTGGACGACGAACTGGCTGAAGTCCTTCGTCGTGCGGGTCGACCGCAGGCTGGTGAACGTGCCTTCCTGGTCGAAGTCCGTCTTGCTCCACTCGGCGGTCAGCTTCAGGTTCTGGCCCCAGACGTAGTAGTTCGCGCCGAAGCCGTACCAGTCCACGATCTGGTCGAACACGTTGTTGAGGCAGGCGAAGCGCCACTTCTCGTAGCGGCCGAAGAACTGCAGCGGGGTGCCGGGGAGCAGGAAGCCGCCCTTGGCGTACCAGCCGTTCTTCTCGCCGATGAGGCCGGTGGCCCCGTCGTCGGGGTTGGCGCCCTGGTAGGCGCCGTCGAGGTCGATCTTCTGGTAGGCGGCCGAGGCGGTGACGGCGCCGCCGCCGAGCGGGTACTCGAAGAAGCCGTCCACCGTCCAGGCCTGGTAGTCCTTCTTCCCGAGCACGCGTGTCGGTGTCCACGTACGTGACGTCGGACTCGATCTGGTAGGCGGCGCCGACGGTCAGGACCTTCTTCTCCCCGAGGTAGGTGGCCTTGTAGCCGTACCGGTTCTCGGGCTCGAGGAGGGTGACGTGGCCGCGGGCGCTGTAGCGGGGGCTGGAGGACGGGGCGATCGTGCCCGCGCGCCGCCTGGCGGCCCTCCATCGCGTCGACGCGGTACTGGAAGCGGTCGCCGAACAGGTTGCCCCAGATCGCGATCCCGTCGTCCCGCGTCGCGACGTAGGAGGTCCGGATGAAGAGCGAGCGGTCGAGGGTGAGGGCCGCCTCGCACTCCTCGAGGTTCTCGCGGCTGAGGTTGTACTTGAAGCGGCCCACCGTCACCTTGAACGCGTCGCTGAAGCTGAAGCGCACGGCGGCGTCGAGCAGCTGGAAGTCGTTGTCGAAGGCCGCGCCGGAGAAGTCGACGGGCGCGAGGTTCGGGCTCGGCGAACTCGCCCTGGACGTAGAGGCTGACCTTGTCGCTCCAGGCCCCCATGAAGGCGAGCCGGTTGCGGCGGAAGCCGAGGTTGGTCGTGGAGTCGGTGCCGTCCTCGCCGGAGCCGATGTCCCGGTAGTTCACCCGGAACTCGCCCTTGTACTGGATCTGGAGGGCGCCCTGGTCCTCGTCGCCGAACGTGATGCGGGCGCCGGCGTCGCCCCACGGCGGGGCGGTCATGCCCTTCTCGTCCTCGGCGAGGACGGGGGAGGCGAGGAGCGCGAAGGAGAGCGCGAGGAGGAGGCCGATGCGGCAGTTGTTCTTGGTCATTGTCGTGTCTCCTGCCTCAGCAGCCGCCGCCGGTGGAACCGCCGCCGCCGCCGCCGCCGGGCGTGCTCCCGCCCTGCGTCGCGGCCATGTGGGCCTTGTCGGCGGTCTCGATCTGGTTCGCCTCGCTCTGGGCCGGCGCGAAGACGAAGTTGCCCGGCACGAAGGCGTTCTCGCCCGGGACCGGCGCGGGCAGGGTGCCGATCGCGCGCGAGGGCGCTGGTTCCCGCCGTGGCGACGTCGAAGGCCCACGTGCCGGCCTGGGCCGCGCTGGCCCCGGACGCCTGGATCTTCGCGACGCTGTAGTTGTTCCACTGGCTCGAGGAGCCGTCGTAGAGCGCGACGTCGCCCTCGGGCACGCCGAGGACCGCGTCGAAGAGCACGAAGGTGGGCGAGGCGCTCGTGGAGGTGCCGCACATCACGAGCGTCTTCTTGCTCGGGCGAGAGGAAGGTCTGGGCCGCGCCGTCGAGGACGGGCGATGCCGCCATCCGGGAGACGAGGGTCGTCCGGTCGGGGTAGAGGCGGTTGCGGGTCGCCTCGCCGTTGACCCGGTCGGTGACGAACTGGTAGCCGCCGCTGCCGCGGTAGGTGTTGGCGACGTAGGGCGTCGTGGCGAAGCCGCGCACGTCGAGCATCTGCCAGGTGTTGAGGATGCTCCGGTCCCGGTTGACCGAGTCCACGAAGCGCCAGCATCTCGCCGACCGAGTACCGCATCGTGTCCTTGAGCGTCTTGTTGCCGCTCACCGTGTAGGTCGACGGCGTCGGCACGAGGAGCGCGTCGGTCAGCGGCCGGCCGGCCACGTCCCACGCGTCGTCGCCGCCGTTCAGGAACTTCACGCGCTCGCGCGAGAAGCCCCAGTAGCGGAAGGTCCAGAAGGCGACCGACTGCTGGTACGCGTCGAAGTCCGCCGAGCCCCGCGGGATCGTGAGGACGATCGTCGTGGACGCGTCGATGCCCAGCTTCTGGACGAGAGCGTCCATCCGGGGGCCGCTCAGCATCATCGTGCCCGCGGGCCCGAGGCCCTCCTCGCGCGTCATGGTGAGCTCGTTCGGGTAGTCGAAGCAGGACGGCGTCCGGGATGTGCTTCTTGGTCGTCGAGGTGAAGTTCGCGAGGGTCGCGACCGAGACCACGACCACGCGGTCGGCGGTGCCGAGCGGGGCGTTGACCTTGCCCTCGTCCGTCCACTTCGCGAGCGTCGCGGCGTCGATGATGGCGCTGTCGGTCGTCGTCGTCGTGATCGGGTTCGAGTAGCTGGTCGTGCCGGCGCTGCCCCCGCAGCTCCAGGTGCCGAGCGCGAGCGCCGTCAGCGCGCCGATCGCCGCGAAGGGGGCGGTCCTTCTCGAGTTCATGAGTGTTCGCAACATGCGCGCCTCCGGATGGCGTTCGATTTCGGCGCAGCCAGAAGGCTGCGCGATGGATGACTCCTCCGGGTGCCGACCCGGCCGTGCCAGATTACTGGTACGACACAAGTCCGGGCAATGATCCAAATGATGCAGGGGCACCAGTTGAAACGGACCGTTCCAGTCAGGGAAAAGGGCCGAGGCGCGCCCCGTTCGCCTATACTCGCCGGCGTCCCATGACCCTGCCCTTGCCGGTCGGGCCCACGCTCGAGGCGATCCGCGCGACCCGTGCCCGCCTGGGCGACCGGGTGCTGACCACCCCGGTGCGGCTGTGGCAGGACGGCGCGCTCGAGCCGCGTGGTCGGGCCCGGGACGCGCGTCTGTCTCAAGGAGGAGCTGTTCCAGCGCACCGGCAGCTTCAAGCCGCGCGGCGCGCTGTCGGTGATGCTCGACCTCGACGCCGAGGCGCTGGCGCGGGGCGTCACCGCGGTGTCAGCGCGGGCAACCACGCGATCTCGCTCGGCTACGCGCGCGGCCGTGCTCGGCACCACCGCCAAGGTGGTGATGCCGAAGATCGGCGAACGCCTTCCGGGTGCAGGTGTGCCGCGAGCTGCGGCGCGAGGTGGAGCTGGTGGACGACGTGCACCGAGGCCTTCGCGCGCGTGCGGGAGATCGAGCAGGCCGAGGGCCGCACGTTCGTGCACCCCTTCGAGGGCCCGAAGACGGCGCTGGGCACGGCGACGGTCGGCCTGGAGTTCATCGAGCAGGCCGAGGGCCTCGACGCGGTGATCGTGGCCGATCGGCGGCGGCGGACTGACCGCCGGCGTGGCGTCCGCGGTGAAGCTGAGTCGCCGCGAACCGCGGTGTACGTCGTCGAACCCGAGGGCGCCGACTCGCTGCACCGCAGCTTCGCGGCCGGCTCGCCGCAGTCGATCGACGCGGTGCGCACCATCGCCGATTCCCTGGGCGCGCCGCCGCGAGCCGTACTCCTTCGGGCTCAATCGGCGGTTCGTCGACGAGGTGGTGCTGGTGAACGACGACGAGATGCGGCGACGCCATGCGACTGCTGTTCGCGTCCGCCAAGCTCGCGGTGGAGCCGGCCGGCGCCGCGGCGCTCGCCGCGCTGATGGGGCCGCTGCGCGAGCGGCTCGCACGGCAAGCGCGTGGGCGTCGTGGTGTGCGGCGCGCAACATCGACCACGCGACGTTCGCGATCCAGGTCGCGGCCGGCGCCGCGGAGGCAAGGCGCCCCTCGCCCTCGGGCCACTGACCCGCCTCGCGATCCGCCGCGGCCGGGCG
>CAWFSB010000046.1:0-26068 GCA_963818355.1 uncultured Acidobacteriota bacterium
ACCCGCTCGGGCAGGGACCTCTCCGCGCGCAGCGCCCAGCCGAGCGTCCCGCGCCCCCCACCCAGGTCCCCGCCGCCACGCCCGCCCCGAGGAAGCCGTCCGGGATGTGCATACGGCCGATTCTCTCCCAGGACGCGCCCCGTCACGTACGGGCCGGAATGCCCTATCATTCCATCGCATGGGGCAAGCATCGGCCTTGACCGTCCGCTTCTGGGGGGTCCGCGGGAGCATCGCCTGCCCGTCGCCGACCCACATGGGCTTCGGCGGCAACACGAGCTGCGTCGAGGTGCGCGCGGGCGAGAGGATCCTGATTCTCGACGCGGGCACCGGCGTCCGCTCCCTCGGCCAGCACCTGCGGCGCGAGGGGACGCGCGAGGCCGACTTCCTCTTCAGCCACACGCACTGGGACCACGTGACCGGGTTTCCGTTCTTCTCTCCCGCCTTCGAGCCCGACCATGCCTTCCGGGTGTTCGCGGGACACCTCAGCGACGCCGGCGGCATCCGCGAGGCGCTCGCGGGTCACATGCAGGAACCCATGTTCCCCGTGCCTCTCGACGTGATGCGGGCCCGGCTCGCCTTCACCGATTTCCGCGCGGGCGAGACCCTCGACCTGGGGCCCGGCCTGCGCGCCCGCACCGCTCCCCTCAACCACCCCAACGGCGCCACGGCCTACCGCATCGAGCACGAGGGTCGCTCGGTCTGCTACGTCACCGACACCGAGCACGTCCCGGGTCGCCCCGACGAGAACGTGCTGGAGCTGATCGCGGGGGCCGACCTCGTCATCTACGACTCGACCTACACCGACACCGAGTTCCCGGCGCGGGTGGGCTGGGGACACTCGACCTGGCAGGAGGGCCTGCGCCTCGTCCAGCGGGCGGGAGCGCGGCGGCTCGTGGTCTTCCACCACGACCCGGACCACGACGACGAGGTGATGTCCGGCATCGAGCGCGACCTCGCGGCCGAGTCGGACGGGCACCTCGTGGCCCGCGAGGGGCAGAAGCTCACGCTGTGAGCCGACCGGCGCTCGCATGAGCCGCCCCATCTACCTCGACTACAACGCGACGACGCCCGTCGACCCCGCGGTCGCGGAGGCGATGCTCCCCTTCCTCCACGAGCACTTCGGCAACCCCTCGAGCAGCCACGCCTACGGGGCGGTGGCCCGGGGCGCGGTCGAGAAGGCCCGTCGGCAGGTGGCGGCCCTCCTCGGCGCCCGGCCCGAGGAGATCGTCTTCACGAGCGGCGGCTCCGAGTCCAACAACACGGTGATCCTGGGGGTGGCGCGCCTGCTGCGCTCGCGGGGCCGGCACGTCGTGACCTCGGCCGTCGAGCACCCGGCCGTCCTCGAGCCCTGCGCCGTCCTCGCCGCCGAGGGCTTCCGGGTCACCCGGGTCCCGGTCGACGGGGAAGGGCGGGTCGACCCCGCCGACGTGGCCGCGGCCCTCACCCCGGAGACGATCCTCGTCACCGTCATGCACGCCAACAACGAGGTGGGGACGATCCAGGAGATCGCCGAGATCGCCCGCCTGGCCCGCGAGCGCGGGATCCTCGTGCACACGGACGCGGCGCAGTCGCCGGGCAAGGTGCGCGTGGACGTGGGCGAGCTCGGCGTCGACTTCCTGAGCCTGGCCGGCCACAAGCTCTACGCGCCGAAGGGCGTGGGGGTCCTCTACGTCCGCTCCGGCGTCGAGATGCCACGCCTGCTTCACGGCGCCGGCCACGAGTCGGGGCGGCGGGCCGGAACCGAGAACGTGCTCGAGATCGTGGGCCTCGGGCAGGCCTGCGAGATCGCGGCGCGGGACCTCGAAGAGAACCGCCGCCGTTTCGCGACCCTGCGCGACCGGCTGTGGTCGGGCCTCTCCCGGGAGGTCGAGGACCTCCGGAGGAACGGCAGCGCCGAGGCCGGCCTGCCCAACACGCTCAGCGTCGGGATCGGAGGCGTCGAGGCCGACACGCTCCTGGCCGAGGTCGGGGAGAAGCTCGCCGCCTCCGCGGGCGCCGCCTGCCACGCGGCCGGGGTCGAGCTGTCCACCGTGCTCGAGGCCATGCGCGTGCCCATGCGCTACGCCATGGGCACCGTGCGCTTCTCGGTGGGGCGCGGCACGACCGAGAGCGAGATCGACGAGGCCGTGCGCATCGTTGCCGAGGCGGTCCGGCGGCTCCGCCCGGAGACGGGCGCGGGGCCGGTCGAGGTGGGTGCGGAGGAGGTGAAGCTCACGCGCTTCACCCACGGCATGGGGTGCGCGTGCAAGCTGCGCCCCCAGGACCTCGAGCAGGTGCTGCGCAAGCTGCCGAAGGTCACCGACCCCGCCGTGCTCGTCGACGCCGGGACCTCGGACGACGCCGCCGTCTACCGCCTGCGGCCGGACCTCGCCCTCGTGACGACCGTGGACTTCTTCACCCCGATCGCCGACGACCCCTTCGACTTCGGCGCGATCAGCGCGGCGAACTCCCTGAGCGACGTGTACGCGATGGGGGCGAAGCCGCTCTTCGCGCTGAGCGTCGTGGGCTTCCCGTCGCGACGCCTGCCCCTGTGGGTCCTCGAGCGCATCCTCGAGGGGGCCTCGGAGGTCGCGCGCGAGGCCGGCATCTTCATCCTGGGCGGGCACACCGTGGACGACACGGAGCCCAAGTTCGGGCTGGCGGTCACGGGGGTGGTCCACCCCGATCGCGTGGTAAAGAACGCGACCGCCCGCGCGGGCGACTGTCTCGTCCTCACCAAGCCGATCGGGACCGGCATCCTGGCGACGGCGGTCAAGCGCGGCCTGGCGGACGAGGACGTCGCCCGCCGCCTCGTGGCCGTCATGCGCGAGCTCAACAAGGCCGCGGCGGAGGCGATGGAGGAAGTCGGGGCCCACGCGTGCACCGACGTGACCGGCTTCGGCCTGCTCGGCCACCTGCGCGAGATGGCCGCGGGCTCCCGCGTCGATGCCGAGATCGAGGCGAGCGCCGTGCCCGTTCTCTCTCCCGCGCGCGAGATGGCGGCGGCCGACGTCGTGCCCGGGGGATCGCTCGAGAACCTCGAGCACGTCTCGCCCTTCGTGGACTGGTCGCCCGGGCTGTCCCGCGTCGACCGGGTCCTCCTCGCGGACGCGCAGACCTCCGGAGGGCTCCTCATCGCGGTCCCGGAGGAGCGGGCGGAGGCCCTGCTCGCGGCGCTGCGGGCGCGGGGCGTCGCGGCCGCCTGCCGGATCGGGCGCTTCACGGGCGCGGGCGTCGGCCGGATCCGCGTGCTCGGCTGAAACGGGCGCGAGCGCGGCTGAGCGACCTCACTTCCACAAGGTCGACGCCGGCCTGCCCGGCGGCCTTTCGCAGCGGGCCGTCCTTGCAGCCCAACGCGAGCCCCTTCCTCTGCGCGAGCTCCAGGTACGTGGCGTCGTACACCGAGAGATCGTGAGCGGATGCCAGCTCCGACAGCCGCGAGAAGGCGAGCAGGGCCATCTCGTGGTCGAGGCGGAGGGGGAGGCGGCGCAGCCAGCCCAGGCCCGCCTGCCGCTCGTCCTCGGTCAGCTTCCGGCGGCGCCGCAGGACGGTGAGCGCGTTCGCGACCTCGAGCGGCCACAGCGCGGGCACCTCGACCGTCGCGCCGCCGGCGATCGCCTCCAGCATCGAGTCCGTCTGCGCAGTGGCCTGGGCCGGATGCACCCAGCCGATCGCGACGGACGCGTCGGCGACGAAAGCCCGCATCAGAGCCGACCCTCTTCGATGGCCAGGCGAACCTCGCGGAGAGACAGCTTCGCCCTGGACCTGCGGCGAATGCGATCCTGAAGCTCGCGCAGCCCCGAGACGGCGCGCCGAACCTCGTCGAGCCGCGGCGCGCCCTCCGGCACGAGCCGGGCGACCGCTTTGTCGTGGCGGGTGATGACGACCTCTTCGCCCCTGGACACGCGGTCCAGCAGCTCTCCGAAGCGGGTCTTGGCCTCGAATGCGGTCACCTTGCTCATCCGTCCTCCCAAATCGACCAGTCGAAGACTAGTCTAACACGCCGTCTCGAGCCGACCGACCCCTCCGGCTCAGGAGGGCAGGTCGAAGCCGACCGCGCGCAGGCCGGCGAGGTCCGCCTCGTGCAGCTGGCGGCCGAAGAAGACGAGACGGCTCTCGCCGTGGTCGGGCGGCGGGACGCCGAGGGCGAGGTCCACGCGCCCGCCGACCACGTGGAACCGCGCCCAGCCGTCCCGGACGCGCACGATCCCCTTCGCGCGGAAGACCGCCGGGGGCAGGGCGGCCAGGAAGTCCTCGAGCGCCTCGAGGCGGTGGACGCCGCGGCTCGCCACCTCCTGCGTCGCGAAGGGAGCGTGTCGGCCCAGGGCCGGTGACGCCGGGGCGGGCGGAGCCGGGTGCCGCTCCTCCCCGGCGTCGATCACGAGGCGAACCAGCGGGTCGGCGCCGCCGGCCGGCGCCGTCTCGTGCGGCAGGAAGCGCGCCCGCGGCCGGAGCTCGAGGACGGCCGCCTCGGCCGCGCGCGCCGCCACCTCGCCCGCCAGGTCCCGCTTCGAGACGTGGACGAGGTCGGCCGCGCGCACCTGCGCCTCCCACTCCACGCCGCGCGCGGTCTCGAAGTGGCAGGCGTCGACCACCAGCAGCACCGCGTCTACCCGCACGCGGTCGGCCAGGTCTGGCCGCCCGAGGGTCCACAGGAGAGGCAGGGGGTCGGCGAGGCCCGACGCTTCGAAGAGGAGCCAGTCGAGGTCGCCGCGGCTCGAGAGCTCGCGGACCGCGTTCACGAGGTCGGGGTTCCGGACGCAGCAGGCGCAGCCCTCGGCGATCTCGACCCGGGCCCGGGCCGCGACCGGCGCGTCGTCGATGCCGGCGAAGCCCCGCTCGTTCTGCAGGACGCCCACCCGCAGGGGGGACGCGCCGGCGAGCAGCCGATTGAGCAGAGTCGTCTTGCCCGCCCCCAGGAAGCCGGCGACCAGGGTGACGGGCAGGGGGCGGACCATGGACTGAAGTCTAGTCGACGGCCTCGAAGCCTCGAAGCGCCGCGGCCTGACGGCCACGCGGCCTGACATGCTCGCTTGACACCCGGGTAGCGACTGCGTTTAGCGTTATCGGCTCATGCGGTTCCGAAGCTCCCGGCGGCGTGCTCTCGTCGCGGCGCTCCTCGTCCTCCCGCTGCTGGCGCTGACGGTCGGCACGTTCGCGTCGCACGAGGGGCACGGGTGCCACTTCGAGAAGGACTGCCTGGCCTGCCGCTGGGCCGCGGACTCCGTGGTCGAGGCCACGGCCCCGGCCGCGCTGCCGCAGCCGACCGAGGCGGCCGAGGTCCCCTGGGCCGAGCCCGCCGCCCGCGTCGCCGACGCCGCCCCGGACGCCGCCTCCTCCCGCGGCCCTCCCCTCTCCTGACGACGGCCGCCTGACGTCGCCCGTCCGCGCGCGTGCGCGGGCGGAGTGGCGTCTGCGTCATCCCGTTCCGCCCCGGGCCACCGGCCCGGCAGGCATCGTCATCGAGAGCAGGACGCATTTCATTCGAGGAGGAGAACCCGTGAAGCACTCTTACAGGCTGCCCGCCATCGCCGTCGTCCTTGCCGCCGGCCTCGCCTGGGCCCAGGACCCGGCCGCCATGAAGGAGGAACACCAGGGCTGGAAGGCCGACCACGCGCAGTTCCAGAAGGACCACGAGGCCTGGAAGGCCGATCACCAGAAGGCCCTCGACGCCACAAAGCGACTCCAGGCAGCTATCGAGAAGCACGACAAGAGCGTGGCCGCCCATCAGGCGGAGATCGCCAGGCACGGAGCGGATATCGCCGCCCACGAGCGGAAGCTCGCTGCGGGAGGGGACTCACCGGCGCTCGCCGAGGCCCACCGCCAGGCAGCCACCGAGCACGCGAAGATGAAGGCCGAGCACCAAGCCATGAGCGCCGAGCACGAGAAGATCCTGGCGCTGGTGGCCCAGATCGATTCGCTCGTCGCTCCGGCGGCGCGGTAGGCGGAGGACAGCATGAACAGAATCGCCCTCGTGGCCCTTGCCCTCGCCGCAAGCGCCGCCTCACTCTCCGCCCAGACCCAGCCCACGGCACCCGCTCCCGTGGCCGCGCCTTCCCCGGCCCCGTCGCCGAGCCCCACCCCCCAGGCCCCACCGCCCGCCGCCACCGGCCCGCGCGGGCCCGCCGACCCCGCCGGCCTCGGCACCTACAACGTGCTCGGCAGCACCGGCCAGGTCTCGTCCGGGTCGGCCTTCAACCCGTCAGTCTCGGTGATCCCGGACGGCGTCTACTACAACGACAGCCGCGACGGCGGTGTGGGCGAGATCATGGAGGAGGCCGACGGCTTCGGCGCCGGCCACGACCACGCGGCAGAAGAGGGCGGCCACTCCCACGGCGGCGCCGCGGAGCGCGGCTTCAGCCTGCGCGAGGCCGAGATCGCATTCTCGGGCGCGGTCGACCCCTACTTCGACGTGTGGGCGATCTTCGCGGTGGGCGACGGCGAGATCGAGGTCGAGGAGGGCTACTTCCAGACCCGCAAGTTCCTGCCTGGGCTCCAGCTTCGCGCCGGCAAGTTCTACAGCGGCTTCGGGTACGTCAACAAGCAGCACCCGCACCAGTGGGACTTCGTGGACCAGAACCTGCCCTACGACATGCTGCTCGGGGGCGCGATCAACGACACCGGCGTGCAGCTCACATGGCTGCCGAGCCTGCCCTTCTACACGCAGCTCGGCGTCGAGGCTTTGCAGGGCGACAACGAGGGCTTCTCGACCCAGCTCGGCGGCGAGGAGAGCCCCTTCTTCGACGAGAAGGCGGGGCCGCGGCTGTTCACCGGGTGGCTGAAGGTCTCCCCCAACCTGGGCTACAGCAACGCCCTGCAGATCGGCGCGTCCTACGCGTTTTCGCGCCGCCACCAGCAGCTGGTGGCGCACGAGCACCACGAGGGTGAGGAGCCAGAGGGCGAAGAGGGCCACATCGACGAGGCCTTCCAGGGCGACGGCCAGGTCCTCGGGCTCGACTTCGTCTGGAGGTACGACTCCCCCCGGCAGTTCGGGGCTGGGGACTTCAGCCTGCAGGCGGAGTACCTGCGCCGCGTCACGGATCTCTCACTTGTCGGCGCCGGAGAGGAGGCCGCGGGGGGCGAGACGCGCAAGGCGACCCAGGACGGCTTCTACGCCCAGGCGGTCTACGGCTTCGCCTCACGCGTCACCCTCGGGCTGCGCTACGACGTGGCCGGGATGACCAACCGTATCGAGGGCGGCGAGGAGACGGAGTCCTTCGACGACTCGCGTCGCTTCTCCGCGAACCTGACCTTCAACCCGACCGAGTTCTCGCGCTTCCGCGTCCAGTACACGCGGGGCGACTTCTCGGTCGGCGGGGCGCGGGAGAAGTACGACCAGGTCTACGTGCAGTTTCAGATGAGCCTCGGCGCGCACGGCGCGCACAAGTTCTAGGGAGGGGGAAAGCCATGAATCGAAAGCTACTCGTCGCGGCGCTGGCGGCGGCCTCCGCCCTGGCCGCCGTCCCGGCACACTCCGCGGTCAACGTCGTCGCCACCACGTCGAGCATGGGGATGCTCGCGCGCATGGTCGGCGGCGACGCCGTCAAGGTCACCGTGCTCTCCCCGCCCGACCGCGACGCGCACTACCTCCTCGCGAAGCCGAGCATGATGGTGGCCCTGCGGCGCGCGGACCTGCTGGTCGCGGTGGGGGCCGAGCTCGAGGTCGGCTGGCTGCCGGCCGCGATCCAGGGGGCGAACAACCCGAGGATCCTCCCCGGCCAGTCGGGCTACTTCGAGGGGGCCGCCCAGATCGACCTGATCGAGGTGGGCCAGGCGGCCGACCGCTCGAAGGGCGACGTCCACCCGATGGGCAACCCGCACTACTACATGGACCCCGAGCGGATGAGCCGGGTCGCCCAGGCGCTCGCCGGGCGGCTTGCCGCCGTGGATCCCGCGAACGCGGCGCGCTTCCGGTCGAACGCCGACGCGTTCGCGAAGGCGGTGGCCGAGCGGGTGCCCGGCTGGAAGCAGCGCGCCGCCGGCGCCCCGGGCGCCGTGCTCTACCACAAGGACACCAACTACCTGACGGCGCTCCTCAACGTGCCTATACTGGGCTACGTCGAGCCGCTGCCCGGCATCCCGCCGACCGCGGCCCACCTCCAGGACCTCGTCCGGAGCCTCTCGGGGAAGAAGGGCGTGATCCTCTACAACACGTTCCAGTCGGGAGACGGGCCGGGCTTCCTGGCCCGCAACCTCGGCTGGAAGACGCAGCAGCTCCAGCTCGAGTGCGGCCTCGACGCCGACGGAGCGGGGTACCTCGACCACGTCGATCGATGGGTGACGGCCGTCGCCGCCGGGAAGCCGTGAGCCCTCTCCTCCAGGTCGACGGCGTCGTCGCCGGCTACACCGAGGCGGTCGTCGGGCCGATCTCGTTCTCGCTCGACCCTGGAGAGGTCGTGGGACTTGCCGGCCCGAACGGGGCCGGCAAGTCCACCCTTCTCGGCGCCATCATCGGCACCACGCGCGTCTTCTCGGGCGGTGTGCGGCGGCGCGAGGGCATCCGGGTCGCCGTCCAGGCCCAGGTCCCGTCGCGGCTGCGGGAGATGCCGGTCACGGGGATCGAGATCCTGCGCCTGACCGGCGCGGACCGCCACGAGGTGCCCGCCCGCGTGAAGCCGCTCCTCGACCTGCGGCTCGACCGGATGAGCGGCGGCCAGTACCAGCTGCTCAACGTCTGGGCCTGCCTCGGCTGCGCCGCCGAGCTGGTGCTGCTCGACGAGCCCACCAACAACATGGACCCGCGGGCCATGGCCGCCCTCGAAGAGGTCGTCCTCGCTTCACGCGAGGGGGGCCGCGGGATGCTCGTCGTCAGCCACGAGCACGACTTCCTGGAGCGGGTCTCGACGCGGCTCGTCGAGGTGGTTCGCCGATGAGCTTCCACGACCTGTTCGACCAGATGTTCCTGCTGCCCTTCGTCAATGGGCTCTTGCTCGCCGTGCTCCTGCCGCTGCTGGGGGCGTGGATCCGCCTGCGGGAGGAGTGGCTGGCGGCACTCGGCCTCGCGCAGGTGGCCGCGGCGGGCGTCGTGGTCGGGGCCATCTTCATGGAGCCGGTGGGGCTCGTGGCCCTCGCCGCGGCCGCGCTCGCCGCGGCCGCCAAGGCGCTCCTCGGCCGGGCGGCGGGAAACGACGCCTACGCGATCATGATCCTGCTCGGCTGGGCGGTTGGCCTGATCGGCGCCTCGTTCGCGGCGCACGGCGACGAGCTCGGGCGCGCGCTCATCCAGGGCCAGATCTACTTCACCGGCCCCGGGCACCTCCAGGGCATCGGCATCCTCTTCGCCGCCTCCCTCGCGCTGCTGCCGTGGCTGTCGCCGCGCCTGCTGCTCGGCAAGTTCTTCCCCGACCACTTCCGCGCGAACGGGATCGCGAACCCGCACCACGACCTCGTCTTCGACATCCTGGTGGCGGTGACCCTGGCGCTGTCGGCCACCGCCATCGGCGTCATGGCCGCCTTCGCGCTGGTGTTCGTCCCGCCGTGGGTCGCGTTCCGCTTCGCGCACGGGTGGCGGCGCACGATCGCGTGGTCGGTCGGCCTCGGCGTCGCCGCCTACCTGGCGTCCTTCGTGGCCGCGATCCGACTCGACCAGCCGTTCGGGCCCGTGCTGGTGGTCGCCCTGCTCCTCCTGGCCCCGGTGAGAGCGTTCGCCCGTGCCTGAATCCCGCACCCGTCGCGTCGCGGCCGTGCTCTGGGTCACCGCCTTCGTGCTGATGGCCGGCGCCGCGGTCTGGCAGCGGCTCACGGGCCCCACCCACCCGAAGCGGGGCCACGTGATCGTCGCCGGCGAGACCGTGAAGTGGCGCCTCCTGCGCAGCGGCACCACCGGCGAGCCGCTGATGGTCGCGGTGCCGGCGCCGCGCGGCGTCCCGGGGACGCTCCGCTACCGCCGCTTTCCTCTCGACGAGCCCTTCCGCGAGATCCCGATGAACCGCGACGGCGAAACCCTCGTGGGCCTTCTGCCCACCCAGCCTCCGGCCGGCAAACTCGAGTACTACGTCACGCTCGGCGCCGGCGGCGGCTCCGTGAGGGTCCCGGGCGGCGAGCCCGTCGTCATGCGCTTCAAGGGCGACGTGCCGGCCGGCGTCCTCGTTCCCCACGTGGTGGCGATGTTCTTCGGCATGATGATCGGCGTGCGCGCCGCGCTCGCGGCGGCGCTCGGCCGGCCCGAGGCGAGGCGCTACGCGTGGGTCGCGGTCGTGCTGATCGGCCTCGGCGGCCTCGTGCTCGGGCCGATCGTGCAGAAGTACGCCTTCGGGGCGTACTGGACGGGGTGGCCCTTCGGCGAGGACCTGACGGACAACAAGACCCTGGCCATGTGGCTCGCGTGGGTCGTCGCGGTGGCCGTGCTCGCGCGCCGCCGGGAGCCGGGCGATCGCGTGGCCCGCTGGACCGTGGTGGCGGCCTGCCTCGTGACGATCGCGGTCTACCTCGTCCCGCACAGCCTGCGCGGCAGCCAGCTCGACTACGGCAAGGTCGAGGGGGGTGGCGCCGCGAAGGACGCGATCACGACGGGGCGCTGACCTACTCGACCGACTTGTCCTTGGGCAGGCCGAGCTTCTCGTAGAGCTTGCGGCGGCCGTCCTTGTCGCCCTCGAGAATGCGCTTCGCGTAGCGGGCCGCGTCGGCCGCCACCGCACGCGGCACGACCAGGACGCCGTCGCCGTCGGCCACGATCACGTCGCCGGGGATGACGAGCACCCCGCCGCAGACGATGGGTCGGTTCACCGACTCGATCTCGTTCCGCCCCGGGCGGATGCCCCGGCCGGGCCGCCGGAAGTAGAGCGGCATCTTCTCGGTGGCGATCTCGTCGGTGTCGCGCGCGGTGGCGTCGGTGACGACGCCGACGGCCCCGCGCAGCTTCCAGGCCATGATGTTGTTCGAGCCGATCGAGCCGACGTCGGCCCTCTCCGCGTCGTCGATGACGAGGGCGGTGCCGGGCCGGATGAGGTCCTGGAACGGCTCGGGGGACAACGTGTTGTACCAGTCCCCCGACCACTTGTCGTACTCCTCGATCGGCCGCTTCCCGGCGGCCGCGCGCTGCGTCGGGACGTAGCGCGCGGTGACCGCGATCCCGACGAAACGGTGCGAGTAGTCCTGCGTGTCCTTCCAGAGCGGGCGCACCTCCGGGTCCATGAGCCCGACGTTCTGCAGGCCCATCGCGTCCATGCCGTCCGTCACGTCGGCCACGCGCAGGCCCTCGAAGAGAGCGAGGAGCGCGCGGTCATCCTCGAGCGGTGAAGACCGGCGTCGCGATGAAGCCCTTCCCAACACGAGGGTCGGCGCCCGCGACCGCCGGCGCCTGCGCGAAAGCGTGCGACGCGGCCACGAGAACGAAGGCCGCGACCACCGAGACCTCGAGCGAGCCGCGCATCTCACTTCCCTCCCGGCGTCGAGTAGAAGTAGCGTCCGAGCCACCCCACGATCGCCTTGCGCAGCTTCAGGGTGTCGAAGGCTCCCTCGCTGCGGTAGATCACCTCGCCCCCCGGCGCCACCACGATCGTGTGCGGCAGGGCGCCTTGCCACTTCGGGTCCACCGCCTCGATGAGCGCGTAGGGGTCGCCCTTGTCGAAGGCGACGTTGCGGGTCGAGGCCTGCTGCGTCTTCAGGAACTCGAGCGCCTTCTCCCGCTTGCTCCCCTCGTCGGCGTTTACCGTCACCGCCTCGAACTCGCGCCCGCGGTAGATGCGGTTGAGAGAGACGATGTCGGGGAACTCGATCACGCACGGCCCGCACCACGTCGCCCAGACGTTGAGGAGGCGGAGCTTCTTCCCGCCCTCGTTGCGCGCGAGCGCCCGGATACCGGCCTCGTCGATCGTCTCGAGGGTGACCGGCTCCTGCGCCCACTTCTCGTAGCCCTCCTTCACCCACGGCCGCTTGTCCGACCACTTGACCGAGCAGCCAAAGACCTTGGTGGTCTCGACCGGCACGGGCTTCCCCGCGAGCACCGCCTCGATCGCGTTGCGGGCGTCGCTGGTCGTGACCTTCGCCGGGTTCTCGCCGTCGTCCACGCGGCCGACGAAGCGCAGCCTCCGCTCCGCGTCGAAGACGAAGACGTGCGGCGTCGCCACCGGCCCGTACTGGCGCGACATCGCCTCGGTCTCCCCGTCGTAGAGATAGGGGAACGTCCAGCCGCGGTCCTTCGCCCGTATCTTCATGTCCGCGAGGGTGTCCCCGAGGTCCGTGTAGCCCTGCTCGTCGAGGCGCAGGGCGAGGGGGTCGTTCGGCGAGACGAGCACGACCTGGACGCCGCGGCCCGCGAAGTCGGCGTGGAGACGCTCGATCCGCCCCTCGTACGCCTGCGCGGTCGGGCAGTGGTTCGCGGTGAAGACGAGAACGAGCACCTTCGCGCCGGCGAAGCTCGCGAGGGTGTAGCGCTTCCCGTCGACGCCGGGCAGGTCGAAGTCGGGGGCCTTCGCCCCGATGGCGAGGGTGGGAACGCTCGGCCCCTCGGCGGCGGGAGCGGGCGCGGCGGCGACGAGGGCGCAGGCGAGGAACGCGCCGGGGAGGAGGAACGCTGCTCTCATGAGGGCCTCCGGTGATGCGGCGGGTGGGCCGCCGCCGCGGGCGATCCTAGCACTATGATGTGCTGGGAGGTGCGTGATGGAGCGTCGGGCATTCCTGGGCACGCTCGCGGCGGGCGCCGCGGCCCTCGGCCGAAGCGGCGCGGCCGAGGAGCCGAAGGACAAGATCCGGCTCGGGCTCATCGGCTGCGGCTGGTATGGGCTCGTGGTCACGGAAGCGGCATTCAAGGCCGGCGGCGTCGAGGTGATCGCCGTCTGCGACGTGGACAACGCGCACCTCCTCAAGGCCGCCGATCAGATCCGGGGCTGGCAGGGCGGCTCGCCGCGGGCCTTCAAGGACTGGCGGGAGCTGCTCGACGTCCCCGGCCTCGCAGGGCGGTGGTCATCGCGACCCCGCCCCACTGGCACGCGCTGCCCTTCATCGAGGCCTGCCGCCGAGGCCTCGACATCTACTGCGAGAAGCCCCTCGCCTACGACGTGCGCGAGGGCCGCGCGATGGTCGATGCCGCCAAGGCGAGCGGCCGCGTCGTGCAGGTCGGCTTCCAGCGCCGGCACAGCGCGGCGATCCGGCAGGCCCGGCAGTACATCGCCGAGGGGAACGCCGGGAGGATCGTGACCGTCGCCGCCCAGATCCACTACCCGGCGCAGCTCGCGGACCCGACGCCCCAGGACCCGCCGGCGACACTCGACTGGGACCTGTGGTGCGGCCCCGCGCCGAAGCTCCCCTACAGCCCGCAGGTGGGCCACTTCAACTGGCGCGCCGAGGAGGCCTACGGCAACGGCCACCTCGTGGACTGGGGCATCCACTGGATCGACGCGATCCGCGTCGTCCTCGGGCTGGGAATGCCCCGCTCCGTCCAGTCGGCGGGCGGCCTCTACGCGGCTGAAGGGCCGAATCACGACGCCGGACGCGCTCACCGCGCACTTCGAGTTCGACGCGGTGCCCGGTCACGTGGACCCACCGGATCTTCGGCTCCGCCGAGTACACGCCGGAGACGACGAACGGCATGTTCTTCTACGGCGAGAAGGAGACGGTCTACCTCACCGACGAGCGCTACGTCGTGATCCCGACCACGAAGGGGCCTGGAGCGCCGCACGGTGGAGGCGAAGAACGACCAGCAGACCGAGCACGTCGCGGAGTGGCTGGAGGCGGTGCGCACGCGGGGCCAGGTGTCCTGCCCGCCGGAGGACGCCTACCGGTCCACGGCCGCGGTGCAGCTCGCGATGATCGCGCTCAAGGCCGGCGGCCGCGTGGACTGGGACGCCTCGACCGAGCAGGTGCTCGGCAACCCGAAGGCGGCGGCGCTCGTCAGGCGTGAGTACCGCGGGCCTTGGGTGCACCCGTGGAAGGGTTGATCGCATGAGCGACCCCCTCGCCGCCGCCCGCGCGCTCCTGGCCGAGGACCCCGACCCCGAGACCCGCGCCGAGCTCGAGGCCCTCGTGGGCCGCGCCGAGGCCGGAGACGAGGCGGCGGGGCGGGACCTGGCCGACCGCATGTCGGGCCCGCTCGATTTCGGGACGGCGGGCCTGCGGGGCCGGGTCGAGGCGGGGCTTTCGCGCATGAACCGCCTCGCGGTCGTGAAGGCCACCTGGGGCCTCGGGTCGCACCTCCTCCACGAGGCGGCGCGGGGCGGCCCCGACCCGCGTTCGCGCGGGGTCGTGGTGGCCTTCGACGGCCGCCACTCGAGCCGGCGCTTCGCCGAGGACGCGACGGCCGTGCTGAACGGCCTGGGCATCCCGGTGCGCCTCTTCCCCGACCCCGTCCCGACGCCTCTGCTCTCCTTCTCCGTCCCTCACCTCGGCGCGGCGGCGGGCCTCACGGTCACCGCCAGCCACAACCCGCCGCGCGACAACGGCTACAAGGTCTACCTCGCGAGCGGCGCCCAGCTCGTCCCCCCGGTGGACGCCGCGATCGCGGCCCGCATCGCCGAGGCGCCGCGCGCGGCCGCCATCCGTCGGCCGCCCCCCGCCGACGCCGCGGCCCACGGCCTGCGCCTCCTCCTCGACGTCGAGGACACCGCGGTCGAGGAAGCCTACCTCGGCGGCCTCGCGGAAGGCGCCCTGCACCGGGGCGTGGCCGCGCCCCTGCGCATCGCGTACACGGCGATGCACGGCGTGGGCCACCGGCTCGCGGTGCGGGCGCTCGCCCGCTCCGGCTTCGACGGCGTCGCGGCCGAGCCCTCGCAGGCCGATCCCGACGGCGCCTTCCGCACCGTGTCCTTCCCCAACCCCGAGGAGCCGGGAGCGATGGACCGCGTGCTCGCGCTGGCCGCGGAGACCGGCGCGGAGCTCGTCCTCGCCAACGATCCCGACGCCGACCGCCTGGCCGCCGCCGTTCCCGACCCCTCGGGCCGCGGGTACCGCATGCTCTCCGGCAACGAGACGGGCGTCCTGCTCGCGGACGACGCGATCGAGTACGCCGCGACCGGCGGCCGGAAGAGGCTGGTCGTCACCACCGTCGTGTCGTCGAGCCTGCTGTCGCGGATGGCGCGGGACCGCGGCGTCGCCTGCCGCGAGACGCTCACCGGCTTCAAGTGGATCGTCGACGAGGCGATGCGCGGAGAGAAGGAGGGCCTCGCCTTCGTCTTCGGCTACGAGGAGGCGCTCGGGTACACGATGGGGTCGCTCGTGAGGGACAAGGACGGCATCGGGGCCGCGCTGCGGCTCGCGGAGCTCGCCCGCTTCCTGAAGACCGGCGGCGAGACGCTCCTCGACCGGCTCGACGACCTGCTGGTGGCGCACGGGCTGTGCCACCAGGTGCAGTGGTCGGTCGTGCTGCCCGGGGCGGAAGGCCGCGCGCGCATCGACGCCGCGATGGCGCAGCTTCGGGCGAGCCCGCTCGGCCGCATCGGGGAGAGCCCCGTCGTCCGCGTGCTCGACGCGGCGGAGGGCGAGGAGCGCGTCCGCGGCGAGCGGCGGCCGTCCGGCCTGCCGCCCTCGGACGTCCTCGCCTTCCAGTCCGAGGACGGCGCGCGGCTCACCGTGCGCCCGAGCGGCACCGAGCCGAAGATCAAGTTCTACCTGGAGCTCGTGGGCCAGGCGAGGGATCGTCGCGAGGTCGCGCCCGCTCGCGCGCGCCTCGAGGCCGAGGGCCAGGCGCTGCGAAGCGCCCTCACGCGGGAGCTGAAGCTCGCGTGAGCGAGGCGGCGCATCGGATCGAGCCGGCCTCGAGCGCCCGGGCGAAGTGCCGCGGCTGCGGCGAGCGGATCGCCGCCGGCGCGCTGCGCTTCGGGGAGAGCCTGAAGAACCCGTTCGCCGACGGCGAGATGACCCTGTGGTTCCACCTCGACTGCGCCGCCTTGAAGCGGCCCGAGCCCTTCCTCGAGGCCCTCGAGGCGCGAAGCGAGCCTCTCGACGGCCGGGAGCGCCTCGCGGCCGAGGCCCGGCTGGGCCTCGCCCACCGGCGCCTGCCGCGGGTCGACGGGGCGGGTCGCGCGCCGACCGGCCGGGCCCAGTGCCGCGCCTGCCGCGCCTCCATCGAGAAGGGCGCCTGGCGCATCGCGCTCGTCTTCTACGAGGAGGGGCGCTTCGCGCCTTCCGGCTTCGTGCACGCAGCCTGCGCGCGGGAGTACTTCGAGACGACCGACGTTCTCGCCCGCGTCCGCCGGTTCTCGCCCGCCCTGCGCGAGGAGGACGTGGTCGAGCTCGCGGCGGACCTCGAGCGCCCGGCGTCCTGAAGCCACGATTCTCGGGAAAAGGGAGCGGGCCGATGCCCACTGTCGATGATGACCTCCTCGTCGCGTTCGAGCTGCACTCGGTCGAGGCGATCCGCAGGGCACTCGACGCCGGAGCGGACCCGATCGCCCCCATCCGGGGAAAGTCCCCGGTCACCTGGCTCGTGGAGATGTACACGCGGTCGAACCGGTTCCCGGGCTGCCTGCGTGTCCTGCTCGAGCGCGGGGCGGTGCTGGACGACCCGGTGCTGGCGCCCGTCCTCCTGGACGACGCCGAAGCGCTTCGCGCGGCCCTCCGAGAACGTCCCGAACCGCTACCTCGCCCCGAAGTCGGCCGAACCCGGGGCGTGACCGTGGTGCGGCGTGCTGGAGGAAGTCGGATGAGGCCCCGCGCGGGGGATCAGTAGCGCCAGCTCGTCGTGTCCGCCCCCGGTGGCGCCGTCTTCTCGATCCTCTCCATCATCTTCGGCGCGAACATCTGGACGTACCGCAGGCGGGAGTACGCGTTGGGGCGGGTGTGGTCGCCGTTCCAGCAGTGCTCGGCCCGGTCGCCGTAGTCCACCTCGCCCCCGTACGGCGGGTCGCTCGCCGCCTTCAGGAAGTCCTCGGCGAGGTACACCGCGTTGTTGAGGTAGTAGTTGTCCATGTCGCCGCAGTAGACGTGGATCTTGCCCGCGAGCTTGCGCCCCAGCCCCTTCGACCAGTCGCGCTCGAGGATGTGGCGCATGTCGTAGCTCTCGCGCCAGCGCTCGGCGACGCCCCGGTCGATCACGCCGGTGCGCTTGTCGAAGATCCGCTTCGGGTAGCCGTCCGGTCCGACCGGCGAGTAGACCGCCTCCCAGATGTCGAACTGCCCCCCCGAGCGGCTCCTGGTGCCGAGGACCAGCTCCGCGCGGTTCGACTGCTCGAGGGTCGCCGAGACGTGGCCGAGCCAGTTGCGGTGGCCCGGCCGCGCGACGCGGCCGAAGGGCCCTTCCGCCCAGAACGCGCTCTTGTCCTCGTAGAGGTTCGTGGTCACGAACGCGCGGAAGTCGATCGGGTCGGGGCACGCGGCCCAGCAGCCGTTCCACTCGTCCGGGTAGAGGACCTGCACGGCGAGCGCCTCCCAGCCCCCGGTCGACCCCCCGTACATGAAGCGGGCCCAGCCCTGGCCCAGGCCGCGGAACGTCTTCTCGACGTGCGGGACGAGCTCGTACTGGATGGCGTCCCCGTAGGGCCCGAGGTTCTCGGAGTTCACCGCGTAGGAGTCGTCGTAGTAGGGGTTCGCGTGCTGTACCTGGATGACGATGAAGCGCGGGAAACCCGGGGCCGTCCAGTCCCGGAAGAGCTGGTGCGCCTGCTCCTGCTGGATCCGGTTGTAGCAGTCGAGGCGGAAGCGCTCGGAGTACTCGCAGGGCAAACGGGAGTCGGGCGGCTCCTCGCGGAAGTCGGCGAAGGTGTACGGGAAGTGGCCGTGGAAGACCGCGAGCGGGTAGCGCGCCCCGGGGTGCTCGTCGAAGCCGTGGGGAAGGAGGACGACGGCCCCGAGGTGCATGGGGCGACCCCAGAACTTCGTCAGGCGTTCGCTCTGGATCCGCACGTGCCTGACGTACTTCGTGTCCACGGGCGCCGGGATCTCCGGGATCGCCTTCTCGAGCTCGATCCTCACCACCTCGTCCCGCGCCGGGTCGATCGCGATCTCGCGCGGCGCGCTGAGGAGGTTGCCGGGCGCGCGGCTCCACTGCTGGCCCTCGCCCCGGTCCATGGGCAGCTTCACGACGTGCCCGTCGGCGCGGCGGAACGTCTCGTAGCGGTGGAGAAGCGCCTGCACCCGGTAGGCGCCCGCCTTCACGGCGGCGAGGCTCTCCTCCGGGTAGCCGAGGACGCCCGCGTCGAACACGGCCTCCTGCCCCGGCATCCAGCCCTCGACGTCGATGCCGAAGACCTGCTGGCTCCTCGCGACGTTCGTGTCGCTCACCTGGAAGCGCGGCTCGGCCGAGGGGTCGGTCGAGAGCAGCAGCAGAAGGCGCCCGTCGAGGGGCCCCTTCTCGAGCGAGGCCGGGAAGCGCACCGCAACGCGCAGCCGCGAGGCCTCCGCGGCGGCCGCCGACGCCGCGGCGAGAGCCAGCCAAAGTGCGCAGGCGGAGATCAGGCGTCGTGAGCTCATGGCGTCCTCCCGGTATTCGCGGCCGCGAGTATATGCCGCGGGGATGGCGGTTGACGGAAGAGAGAGGCCCGCCCAGAATCGCCGGGTCAGGAGGGTCCATGGCACGCTGGCTCGCGCTCGTTGCCGCCCTGCTCTCCGTCGGCGCCTCTGCCGCGGAGAAGATGAAGCCCGAGGAGGTGGTCGCCCACCACCTCGAGGCGGTCGGGACCGAGACGGCCCGCACGGCCGGGCGCAAGGTCGAGGGCCCGTGCGCCCTGGAGGCGCCGGCGAGCGGCGGGGTCGCGGGCGCGCTGCTCGGCCGCTTCGCCTTCGACTCGGAGGCCTCCCGGTTCGCGCTGCGAATGATGTTCTCGTCGCAGGCCTACCCGGCGGAGAGCTTCAGCCTCGCAGGCGGCCTGGCCGACGTCGGCTTCGTGCAGCCGGGCAAGCGCTCCGGCCTCGGAAACTTCGTCAGCACGAACGACGTGATCCTGCGCGAGGGCCTGCTGGGAGGGGTCCTCAACGCCGGCTGGCCGCTCTTCGGCCTGGCGGGGCGGGGCGCAAAGGTGAGCTACGACGGCCTGAAGAAGCTCGAGGGGCGCGAGGTTCACCGCCTGCGCTACCGGGCGAAGAAGGGCCAGGACACGCTCGACGTCTTCCTCTACTTCGACCCCGACACCTTCCGGCACGTGGCCTCGGTCTACAGGGCGAGTCGGGCCCAGCAGCTCGGCACGAGCATTGTGTCCTCGTCGAGCGAACCCGACACGTACCTCCAGGCGCAGGAGACCTTCGGGGACTTCAAGTCGGTGAAGGGTCTGACCCTCCCCACCACCTGGACGATCCGCTACGAGATGCAGGCCAAGGTGACGCAGTACTGGAAGTACGACCTCGCGGTCGAGACGGCCGAGAAGTAGGCACGCGGCCGGCGTGCGCTAAACTCCTCACGCGGAGACCCGATTGAGTCAACGACATCAGTCCGGCGGGCCGGACGGAGCGATCCCGGGCGTCAGGCTCCTGGGGGGCGTACTCCCCGAGAAGGAGGCCGCGCGCACCTTTCTCAACCGCTGGCTGCGGCGGGGGCTGCTGGCCGGCTTCGGGGTCGGCTTCACCGTCCCCTACCTCGCCATCCTGAACGACGTGCACGTCGAGGGTGACGAGGTCCTCAAGGGCCTCCCCCGCCGCAACGTGGTGTTCCTCGCCAACCACCAGACGTACTTCCTCGAGGCGCTGAGTTTCTTCGACCTCGTCTACGTCCGGCACCAGTTCCACCTGGAAGACCCGCTCCTGCGCTTCTCCGCCGCGGAGGAGACGATGAAGAAGAACCTGCTCACGAAGCTCATGAGCCTCGCCGGGGGCGTGACGTTCCGCCGCAGCTTCCGCGAGGGCGGGGTGGACGTGAACCGCCCGGTGGACATGGACGGTGTCGCGCGGGTCGAGGAGGCCATCAAGGAGGGCTGGCTCCTGCACTTCCCCGCCGGCACCACGAAGAAGGGCGCGCCGCTGCGCTCCGGGGTCTCGCGGCTGCTCCACAACACGAAGGCGGTGGCCCTCCCCCTGCGAGTGGACGGCTTCCGCGACCTGCTCCTGCACAAGCAGCTGCCGGGGAAGCTCTTTCAGCGCTGCTCGCTGAAGATCCACCCGCCGCTCGACCTCGACGCCTTCTACGCGAAGCCCTACAGCCGGGAAGACGGCGCCCGCCTCCTGCACCACCTCGAGGACACGATCGGCGATCAGGAGCCGTAGTTCTCCGGCTTCAGGGCCATGCCGGCGTCGAAGTGGGACTGCAGCTCCGCGAGGTCCGTCTCGTAGTCGCCGGTGGGGTGGAAGAGCGGGTCGAAGCGGATGACCTTGCGCCGGTAGTCGAAGCCCACGGGAAAGATCGGGACGCCCGCCGCCACCGCGATCCGGTAGAAGCCCGACTTCCACTTGTCCGAGCGCTTGCGCGTCCCCTCGGGCGCGACGACGAGGGTCATCCGCTCGGACTCCCTCACGATCCGCGCGGTCTCCTCGACGAATCCGGCCGCGGCCGAGCGGTCGACGGGCACCCCGCCCAGCCAGCGCATGAAGACGCCGAGCGGCCCGCGGAAGAGGGTGTGCTTGCCCACGAAGCGGCCGCCCATCCTCATGGCGAGCTTGACCCAGACCCCGGTGGGGAAGTCCCAGTTCGAGGTGTGGGGCGCGACGATCAGGACCATTCGCGGGACGTTCGGGAACTCCCCCTCCACGCGCCAGCCGCGGATGCCCATGATGAGGCGGCCCACCGCCGCCGCGAAGGGGCCGTGGGCGCGCTGCACGTTCGGCCCGAGCTCCGGGATCTGCGGATCGGTCCACAGGGCCATGCCTACCGCGCTCCCGCGGGCTCGCGCCCGTCGATGAAGACCGCCTCGAGGTCGATCGAGGAGGCGTCGAGCGCCAGGCCCTCGCGAGGATGGAGCACGAGGAGCGAGGCGCGCGCGTCCACGGCCACGATCGGGGAGGAGGCGTCCGGGCCGGCCCCGGCCAGCTCGCCGAGGAGCTCGCCGAGCGTCCGGCCGGCGGCACAGGTCCGCCACGCGCTGCGGGTCAGCGCGTCGAGCGCCGACTCCACCGCCGGAGACGACGGAGTCCCGGGCGGAGCAGCGACCTCGAGGAAGCTCGTCGAGGCGTCCGCGTCCACGACCTCGACCGAAGGCCGCCCGGGGGCCGCGAGCCGGTCCGCCTGCGCCAGGGCCGCGGGCCGATCGGCGGGCGCGACGTGCCAGCGGACGCGGGCCACTCCCAGCCGCCCCGCGGCGACGAGCGTCTCCGCCGTCAGCCAGGAACGTGCGTCGAGCCCTCGCACGGACGCAGTGAAGGCGGGCGCCACCAGGCGGCCCGCGACGTCGAGCCGGCGCGCCGACCCGAGCAGCCGCCCGTCGCCCACCTCGCGGATGCGCGAGGCGCCGGGCCAGCCGGGCTCGGCGCAGGAGGCGGCGAGGGGGTCGTCGTCGAGGATGTCGAAGGCCACGTCGGCCCGGTACGGCTCGCCCGCCCACGGCTGCCAGACCCGGCCGCCGGCGAGCAGGACGTCCGTCCAGCTGCCGTCGTCGTTGCGCTTCAGGCCCTCGTACAGCTCGGGCGACTCGCCACGCAGGTCGTCCCGCACGAGGCCGTGGAGCACGGTGACGAGCGCCACGTAGTTGAGCCGCGTCAGGTCGGTCAGCGGGCGGCCGGGCGGGATTCCCCCGCTCTCGATCAGCACCACCGGCGTGCCCCACGCGGTGACGTTGTCGCCGAAGGCGCGCGGGTTCCAGTCCTCGTCGTAGCGCCCGATCCCGCCCGGGACGAAGGGCTCGAGGGTGCGCGCGATCGCGGAGCACACCCGCTTGGCCCGCGCCCGGCCGGGAGTGAGCGTTCCCTCCCGGTCGCCCGACACCGCCAGCAGCGAGATGGTCGACAGGACGCCGGTGTCGCCGACCGTGGTCCGCCGGTTCTGGTCGTGCAGGTTGAAGCCGAGCTCCGGCTGGAGACGGTCGCGCAGGGCCTTGAGCAGGAGCCCCTCCGGCGTCGCGAGGTGAAGGGCGTCGCGATTGATGTCGATGGCCTGCGCGTTGCGCCGGGCGTACCGCTCGGCCCCGTCGGGGTTGAGCATCGGCACCATCAGGAGGGTGAGCCCCTCGAGAACGGCGCGGGGCTCGGGCTCGTCCGAGGCGAGCAGCGTGTCGGCGAGATCGAGGAGGGCCGGTGTGGCCGAGGGCTCGTCGCCATGCATCTGCGACCACAGCAGGATCCGCCGCGGCCCGCTTCCGAGCGTCACGAGGTGGATCTTCCGGCCCTGGACGGAGCGACCCACCTCCTCGAGCTTCAGGCGGCCCGGGTAGCGCGCCTCGAGCGCGAAGAGCCGCTCGACGAGCTCGGCGTGGCGCAGGCAGGGAGCCGAGGTCGCCACGAAGCGGCGCTGCGGCCAGGCGCTCCACAGGGCTGAGGGGGAGAAGCCGGACGCGGCGCCGGCCATGAAGAGGAAGGCCGCGGAAGCGATGGGCAAGGAAGGATCCTCCTAGGCCGCGGGCGCGGCCATGTTGAGCGCCTTGCGGATGCGCGCGAGATCGGGCTCGCCGAGGAGACGCAGCTCGCGCACGCGGCGGGGGCGGGCCTCGCGCACCGCGGGGGCGGCCAGGGCGTCCGCGAAGACGACGTCGGCGACGGGCAGCAGGCGCCGCCACTCCGCGCGGCGACCGAGAAGCCGCGTCTCCACCAGCAGCTCGTCGCCACGCAGCCCGCCGACGAACGCCGCGGCGATCTGCAGCAGGATCGGCGAGCTGGAGACGACCACGACGGTGGCCCCCGCCGGCAGCGCCAGCACGGCCTTCTGGTCCTCCGGGGAGGCCTCGACGTGGACGGTCTCGAGAGGCGCCCCGGGCGCTGCCCGGGCCACCTTCGCCGCGTGATAGGGCAGCACCACGAGGAGCGCCCCGGACGCGATCCCCGGCTCGCGCTCGAGCTCGTCGAGGGTGCAGCCCGAGGCGGGGACGCCCAGGGCCCCCCGGATCTCGAACCCCATGAGGTCGAGCGTTTCCCGGCGGGGGTCCACGACGACCACCCGTTCCGGGGGAGCCGCCCGCAGCCACCGCTCGACCGCCGCGCGGATCTCGATGCCCGAGTGGCCCTTGCGAAAGGCGGCGCTCAACGCCAGGCGGATCATCTCGTCGAGGCCCCGCGCCTCCTCGAGCGCCCCGGGCGCGCCCGCGCGAACGTAGACGCCGGCCCCGCGCCGCAGCTCCACGTGCCCGGCGTTCTCGAGGTCGCGGTAGGCGGAGGACACCGTGTTCGCGTGGAGGCCGAGACGCCTCGCGAGGACCCGCACGGACGGCAGTCGCTGGCCGGGAGCGATGGCCCCGCTCAGGATCTTGAGCTCCAGCTGCGCGAGCAGCTGATCGTGAAGCGGCACCCCTCCCCTGCGATTGAGCGCGAAGTCCACTGGTCCACCCCGTCGAAGTTGGGGGATTATGGACCGGTGCGGCCCCGGTTTGCCACGCGCGGTCGGGCCCTCAGGGGGCCACGCCGACGCGGGGCGGGGCGAGAAGGCCGGCCAGCCCCTCGCCCTCCATCAGGCTGAACAGCTGCACCCAGCCGGCGAGGGCGAGGCGCGAGCCGTCCGGCGCCACGCCGAAGGACTCGGCCGCGACGTCGGGGTCGAAGCCCGCGAGCTTGCGGCGCGTGGCGGCGGTGTCGCGGCCCGGCTCGAAGTCCTGGACGTAGACACCCGAGGCGCCGCTCTCGTCCTGTCCCACGAAGGCGATCCCCTTCCCGTCGGGCATCCAGCGCGCGCGGCCGAGGGTGACGGTGGTCCGCCGCTTCGCGTCCACCGCGATCTCGAAGGGCTCGGCCTGCCCGTCCTCGAGGCGCACCACCCGGAGGATGGCCGGGTACTTTCCCGAGAAGGAACGGTAGAGGACGTGCCGTCCGTCCGGCGAGACGTCGGGCAGGCTGACCCGCCCGGTCACGACCCGGACGGCGCCGCCCCCGTCGGGGTGGATCTTCCACAGGCCCGCCTTCTGCGGGTTGCCCGAGCTGTAGACGATCCACTGCCCGTCGGGGGTGGCGGTCGGATTCTCGGCGTTGCCCCCGTCCCGCGTCACCTGCCGCGGGCCGCCGCCGTCCACGTCGGCGGTCCAGATCTCGAAGTTGCCGCCGCGGTTCGAGCTCCAGAGGAGTCGCCGCCCGTCGCGCGTGAAGGCCGGGTCCCAGTTCACGTGGGACTCGGTCACGCGACGCAGCTTGCCGGTCGCGGTCGACACCAGCCACAGGTTCATCCCGCCGCCGCGGTTGGACGAGAAGGCCACCCACTCGCCGTCGGGCGAGTAGACCGGCTGGCGGTCGGTGGACTCCCCGCGCGAGAGCCAGCGGCCGTCGCGCCCCGGGACGAGAGCGTCACCTCGCGCAGGTTCTGCCGCGGCGAGCGCGTGTCGAAGACGACGCGCCCGTCGCCCAGCACGTCGAGGACGAGCGCGCTCGACGGGCTCCAGGTCTGCGAGACGACGCGGCCGCTCGCCGCGTCCTGCCGCACGAGGATGGCCGTGCTCCCCGCCGCGCTGACCACCGACTCGGCCTGCAGGTAGACGATCTCGCCCGCCGCGGTCCACGCCGCGGCGGAGATGTTGCGGCGCGGGTCGGGCGCGGGCGCGGCGCGCACCTGGCCGTCCTCGACGCCCACCAGCACGGCGCCCTGCTGCGCGCCGGCGAGCAGCGCCCCCGGCGCCGGCACGAGCGCGATCGTGCGCCCGTCGGGCGCCATGCGGGGCGCGCGCATCCCGCCCGGCACCTTCGCGATCTCGCGCGGCTCCGAGCCGTCCGCCGCCGCCAGCCCGACGACACTCACCGTCTGGCCGCCTTCGCTCTGCAGGCGCACAAAGACGATCCGCTTCCCGTCGGGTGACCAGTCCCCCTCGGTCGCGCCCTCGAGCAGCCGGCGCGCCTCGCCCCCGAGCACCGCCGCGCGGTAGAGCGAGGTGCCCGCCCCGTCGGGCCGGGCGAAGAGAATCTGCGTCCCGTCCGGCGAGTACCGCGGAGAGTCGTCGGGACCGGAGGTGAGCGGGGCCTCGCCCTCGCCGCTCACCTGCTTCAGCCAGATCCGGGGCTGGCCGTCGCGGTCGGAGGTGAACGCCACGGTGTGGCCGTCCGGCGACACCGCGGGCGAGGAGTCGCGGCCGGAGAAGCTCATCCAGCGGAACACCGCGGCACCGTTCGCCTCTGCCGGGTGCGCGCGCGACCAGGCCAGCATGGCGCCCCCGGCCAGGGCGGCGCCGGCCAGGACCAGGAGGAGCCGCTCGAGGAGGCGGCCACGACCGGCGGGCGGTTCGCCCGAGGGCACCAGGGCCTCCGTGGTCAGGCTGCGCGTCGAGGAGGTCGAGATCGCGTCGAGCGCGATGGCGAGGTCGTGCGCGCTGCGGAAGCGCTCCTCCGGCCGCTTCTCGAGGCAGCAGCGCACGATGCGCTCGAGCGCGGGCGAGACGTTGCGGGTGGACTCGACGAGGCTGGGCGGGTCCTCGTTGAGGATCGCGTTCATGGTCTCCACGGGGCTCTCGCCCCGGAAGGCCCTCTTGCCCGTGAGCATCTCGTAGAGGATGGCGCCGAACGAGAAGATGTCGGCGCGGGCGTCGACCGGCTTGCCGCGCACCTGCTCGGGGGCCATGTAGCCCACCGTGCCCATCACCCGGCCCGGCTCCGTCGAGAGCGACATCGGTCGGCGTCGCCTCCCTCGGAGCGACCGGGCTGCGCGCCAGCCCGAAGTCGAGGATCTTCACCTGGCCCGTCCCGAGGAGGAACACGTTCTCCGGCTTGAGGTCGCGGTGGACGATGCCCTTCTCGTGCGCGGCGGCGAGCCCGCTCGCGATCTCGAGCGCGATCTCGACCGCCTTGCGGGTCGGCAGCGCCCCGTCCGCAGCCGCTCGCGCAGCGTCTCGCCCTCGAGCAGCTCCATCACGGCGTAGACGGTGCCCTCGTCGCCGCCGAAGTCGTGGATGGCGAGGATGTTCGGGTGCGAGAGGGCGGCGACCGCCTTCGCCTCGCGCTCGAAGCGCGCGAGCGCGTCCGGGTCGTCGGCGAGGTTCGCCGGCAGCACCTTGATCGCGACGTCGCGCTCGAGCTTCGTGTCCCGCGCCCGGTAGACCTCGCCCATGCCGCCCTGGCCGAGCGGCGCGACGATCTCGTAGGGTCCGAGCCGGGTCCCGGGAGTGAGTGGCATGGGCGCCCTCCCTCAGACCTCGAGCTGCTTCTCGACCCGGGTGAGGCAGCGCGAGCCGGTCTTCGT
>CAWFSB010000047.1:0-22449 GCA_963818355.1 uncultured Acidobacteriota bacterium
CCGCGGACGGCTCGTCCGGCTGGTCCCAGGGCGGCGCCACGAGGAATCGGCCCACGCGAAAGGCCCGAAAGCCCTCGCGGAAGCGCGCCACCCAGTCCACGTCGGGCACCGCCGCGGGCTCGAGGGTCGCGCGCGGAGGGAGGAGGGCGAGAGTGAGCGGCGAAGCGTCGTCGGCGAAGTAGGCCAGGAGAGAGGCGCGCCCCCCGGGCGCCGCCTGCACTTCGACGCCGGCGGTTCCGGCCTCCCAGAGCGCCGCAATCGCGAGGTCCTCGTCGTCGGCGGCGACGGTGACGCGCCAGGCGCGCATGCGGGTGCTCCCGGCCTCAGCCGAGGAGGTCCTTCATCCTCTCGAGAAGAGACTTGTCCTTGTCCTTCAGATCGGGGACCGGGAGCGTCTTCCCGAGCTGCTCGAACAGCTTGCGCTGCTCGGCGGTGAGGTGCTTCGGGACCACCACGCGAACGAGCACGTGGAGGTCCCCCCGGCCCCGGCCGCCGAGCGCGGGGATGCCCTGTCCCTTGACGCGAAGCACCGTGCCGGACTGCGTCCCCTCGGGGACGGCGAGCTTCGTCTTGCCACCGTCGAGTGTCGGCACCTCGAGCGTCGCGCCGAGGGCGGCCTGCGGCACGCTCACCGGCATCTCGCAGAAGAGGCTCGTGCCGTCGCGCTTGAAGAACGCGTGCTCGGCCGCTCGCAGGACCACGTAGAGGTCCCCCGGCGGGCCGCCCAGGGCTCCGGGCTCGCCTTCGCCGCCGATGCGCAGCTGGCTCCCGGTGTCGACCCCGGGCGGGATCTTGACCTGCAGGGTCCGCTCGATCGGGACCTGGCCTTCGCCGTGGCAGGTCTTGCAGGACTCGGCCACGATGCGGCCGGTGCCCCGGCAGTGGCTGCAGGTTCGGGCCACGCTGAAGAACCCCTGCTGAAACGTGACCTGGCCCGCTCCACGGCAGGTCGGGCAGCTGGTCGGCTTCGTCCCCGGGGCGGCGCCGCTGCCCGAGCAGGAGGAGCAGGTCTCGGCCCGCGGGATCCGAAGCTGCGTCTCGGTGCCGAAGGCCGCCTCCTCGAAGGAGATCTCGAGGTTGTAGCGCAGGTCCTGCCCGCGACGCGGTCCGCGGCGCTGACGGCCGAAGGCGTCCCCGAAGCCGAAGAAGTCGCCCAGGATGTCGCTGAAGTCCGCGAAGATCGTGGGGTCGAAGCCGGCCCCGGAGGCGCCGCTGACGCCCGCGTGCCCGTAGGCGTCGTAGCGACGCCGCTTGTCCGCGTCGCCGAGGACGCCGTAGGCCTCCGCCGCTTCCTTGAAGCGCTCCTCGGCCTGCCGGTCCCCCGGGTTGCGATCGGGGTGGTGCTTGAGGGCCAGCTTCCGGTAGGCGGACTTCACCTCCTGCTCGGAGGCATTGCGAGGGACTCCAAGGACCTCGTAGTAGTCGCGCGGGGGCATGCTAGCGGGGGGTGTGGGGGGCGGCGTAGGAGCCCCCCACGCCGTCGCCTGTGGTGTGTTCCGCTCGGCAGCGCGGGATCGTCGCGGTGGCCGTCACGTCGCCCAGACTCACGGCCGCAGCATGGCCTGGCCGATGATGCCCGCCGCCTTCTCCATGTCCGAGAGGCGCCCCTTGAGCTCGTCGAGGCCGGACTCGGTGCGGGCCTTCTTCGCCCGCTCGATCGCGTCGAGGATGCGCTGCTGCTCGTCCGCGGTCAGCTTGCCCTCCAGCGCCTGGACGGAGCGCATCGTGTTGGCGACGAGGCCGTCGAGCTGGCGAACCACCGCCTCCTGGTCCTTCTTGACCTTGTCCTCGGACTCGCGCGCGCGGGTCTCGGCGACCAGGCGGCCCACGTCGGCCTGGCTCAGGCCGCCCGAGGGGTGGATGACCATGTTCTGGCTGCGGCCGGTGGCCTGGTCCTGCGCGTTCACGGACGTGATGCCGTTGACGTCGATCTCGAAGGTCACCTCGATCTGCGGCACGCCCTTCGGCGCGGGCGGGATGCTGGTCAGCTCGAACTTGGCGAGGCTCTTGTTGTACGCCGCCATGTCGCTCTCGCCCTGCAGGATGTGCACCTCGACGCGCGTCTGGTTGTCGGCGACGGTGGTGAACACCCGGCTCTTGCGGGTGGGGATCGTGCTGTTCCTCTCGATGAGCGAGGTGAACGTCCCGTCCTTCGTCTCGATGCCCGAGCGTGTGCGGGGTGACGTCGAGGAGGACGAGGTCCTTCACCTCGCCCTGGATGATGCCGGTCTGGATCGCGGCGCCCATGGCGACGCCCTCGTCGGGGTTGACCGCGCGGTTGGGCTCCTTGCCGAAGAGCTTGCGCACCACCTCGGTCACCTTCGGGGCGCGCGTCTGGCCGCCCACGAGGAGCACCTCGTCGATCTGCTCGGGCTTCATGCCGGCGTCGGTGAGGCACCGCCGGCAGGGCTCGATCGTGCGCTCGAGCAGCTCGTCGGTGAGCTCCTCGTACCTCTGGCGCGTGAGCACGGTGTTGAGGTGCTTGGGCCCCGAGGCGTCGGCCGAGATGAAGGGCAGCACGATCTCGGTCTGCTGCGCGGTGCTGAGCTCGCACTTGGCCTTCTCCGCCGCCTCCTTCAGGCGCTGGAGGGCCATGCGGTCCTGGGTCAGGTCGATGCCGGTCTCGCGCTGGAACTCGCCGATCAGCCAGTCGATGATCCGCTGGTCGAAGTCCTCGCCGCCGAGGTAGGTGTCGCCGCCGGTGGCCCGCACCTGGAAGAGGCCGTCGGCCATCTCCAGGATCGTGATGTCGAAGGTGCCGCCGCCGAGGTCGTAGACCGCCACGAACTGGCCGTTCTTGCCCGCTGTTCTTGAGCCCGTAGGCGAGGGCGGCCGCCGTCGGCTCGTTGATGATGCGCGAGACCTTGAGGCCCGCCACGAGCCCGGCGTCCTTGGTGGCCTGCCGCTGGGGGTCGTTGAAGTAGGCGGGGACGGTGATGATCGCCTCTTCGACCGCCTCGCCGAGGTAGTCCTCCGCCGCGGCCTTCAGCTTCTGCAGGACGAACGACGAGATCTCCGGCGGGGAGTAGACCTTGTCCTCGATCTGGATGTGGACGTCGCCGTTGGGGGCCCCCACGAGCGGGAAGGGCATGAACTTGCGCGCCTCCTCGGCCTCGGGCGAGTCGAACTTGCGGCCGATGAGCCGCTTCACCGCGTACACGGTGTTCTTCGGGTTGGTGAGGGCCTGGCGCTTGGCGATCTGCGCCCACGAGCCGCTCACCCTTCGCGGTGAAGCCGACGATGGAGGGGGTGGTGCGCGCGCCCTCCTGGTTGGGGATGACCTGGGGGACGCCACCCTCCATCACCGCCACGCACGAGTTCGTCGTGCCCAGGTCGATGCCGATCATCTTTCCCACTGTGAACCTCGCTCCTTTTCCCGACCCGCCGTTACTGCACGTCCGCCCCGCCGGCCTCCGGCGACCCGGCGCTCGCGACCTTGACGAGCGCGGGCCGGAGCAGCCGGCCCTTGTACTGGTACCCCTTCCGGTAGACCTCCGCCACCGTCCCCGCCTCGAAGCCGGCCGCCGGCTCGTGCAGGATCGCCTGGTGGAGGCTCGGGTCGAACCGCTCCCCGAGCGGGACGAGCGTCGTGACGCCCAGCGAGTCGAGCAGGCCCAGCAGCTCGCGCAGAGTCAGCTCGACCCCCGAGCGCAGGCCGGAGTCTCCGCCGCCGGCCGCGAGCGCCCGCTCGAGATTGTCCACGGTGTCGAGGAGCGGCCGCAGGATCCCGGCCTCCGCCTCGGCCGCCGCGGAGCCGCGGTCGCGCTCGACGCGCCGGCGGTAGTTGTCGAACTCGGCCCGGCGGCGCAGCAGGGCGTCCTTGAGCTGGTCGCGTTCCTGGCGCAGGGCCTCGAGCGGGTCGTCGGGGACGCCCGGGGCGAGCCCGGTCTCCTCGCCGGCCCCCTCCGGGCCGGCCGCGGCGTCCTCCTCCGTTCGGGGCGCGGGGGCGGCCGCGACCGGCAGGTCCTCGTCGTTGCCGTTGCCCTTCGTGCTCAAGCGCGGTTCCCCTGCAGGATCTGGGACACGGCGCGCGCCACGTGGTCCACCAGGGAGACGACGTGCGCGTACTCCATGCGCGTCGAGCCCAGGACGCCCACGCCGAACCCGGGCTCGCCCTCGACGCGGCAGCTCGCGGTGACCAGGGACATGTCCCGCAGCCCGGGGTCGGGGTTCTCGTGGCCGATCAGCACCCGGATCCCGTCGCCGGCGATGCAGGCGTTGAGGATCCGGACCAGCCGGCTCTTCTCCTCGAAGGTGCGGAAGAGGGCGTGCATGCGCTCGACGTCGTCGAACTCGGGCCGCACGAGGATGTTCGAGGTGCCGTCGAGGTAGACGCTGGCCTCGCTCTCCGAGACGGAGAAGGCCCGCTCGCCCAGAGCGACCACGTTCTGCAGCAGGGTGTCGTAGAGGGCCTTCTCCTGCTTCATCAGCTCGAGGAGGCGGGTGCGGATCTCGGCCAGGGTCATGCCGGCGAAGTGGACGTTGAGGTAGTTGGCGCAGGCCGAAAGGTCGGAGGGGGACAGCCGCTCCTCGACCTCGATCACCTTGTGGGTGACGATGCCCGTGGAGGAGACCATGACCACGAGGATGCGCGGGTGGCCGAGGGGGACGAGGTCCACGTGGCGGAAGCTGGCGCGAGCGATGTCGGGCGCGAGGACGAAGCCGACGCTGCGGCTGAGCTGCGAGAGCAGGTGCGATGCCCGCTCCAGCGTCTGCTCGGCCGAGGCGTCAGGGGAGCGCAGCTCGCTCTGGATGCGCTCGGCCTCGCCGGGGAGAAGGGGAAGGGGTCCCGCCAGCGAGTCGACGTACGCACGGTAGCCCTCGTCGGTCGGGACGCGGCCGGCGCTCGTGTGCGGGTGGTCGAGGTACCCGAGCGCCTCGAGGTCCGCCATGATGCTGCGGAGGGTGGCGGGGGAGAGCGCACGCCGAAGCGAGCGCGAGAGACTCTCCGACCCGACCGGGTCGCCGGTATCGACGTGGAGCTCGATGAGGGCCCGCAGGACCTCTCTCCTGCGGTCGTCCAGAGGCGTCGCGGGCATCTTATCGTGTTGGATTATACCCGGTTCAGTCGATCTGGGCGCGCTGGAGCTTTCCGCTGAAGTCGATGTAGATGCTCTTCCACTCGGAGAAGACCTCGAGCGCCTGGACGCAGGCCTCGCGGTGGCCGTTGCCCGTGTTCTTCGTCCCGCCGAAGGGCAGGTGCGTCTCGGCCCCGATCGTGGGGGCGTTCACGTAGAAGATGCCCGTGTACATGTCCCGCATCGCGGTCAGGGCCTTGTTGACGTCCTGGGTGTAGATCGAGGCGGAGAGGCCGTAGTCCACGGCGTTGCCGACCTCGATCGCCTCCTCGAGCGAGCCGACCGGGATCACCGAGACCACGGGGCCGAAGATCTCCTCGTGAGCCACGCGCATCTTCGGGTCGCAGTCGCCGAAGATCGTGGGCTCGTGGAAGTAGCCGCGCGCGTGGGGGCCCGAGGAGAGCCGGCTCCCGCCCGCGAGCAGCTTCGCCCCTTCGGCCTTGCCGATCTTCACGTAGCTCTCCACGGTCTCGAGCTGCGACGCGTTGACGCAGGGGCCCATCTGGGTCTTCGGGTCGAGCCCGTTGCCGACCCGCAGGCCCTTCGCCCCCGCCACGAAGCGCTCGACGAACTCCGCGTACACCTTGCGGTGCACGACCACGCGGCTGGCGGCCGTGCAGCGCTGCCCCGTGGTGCCGAAGCCCCCCCAGAGCGCGCCCTCGGCCGCGAGGTCGAGCCGCGCGTCGTCCATGACCATGATGACGTTCTTGCCGCCCATCTCGAGGTGGCAGTGCTTGAAGGCGGGCGCGCAGGCCTCGGAGACCTTTCGCCCCACGTCGGTCGACCCGGTGAAGGAGACGATCCCGACGTCCTCGTGGCCCATCAGCGGCGAGCCGACCCTCGAGCCGCTGCCCGTCACCATGTTCACGACGCCCTCCGGGAGGCCGGCCTCTTCGAGAGCCTTGACGAGGTTGACCACGGACAGGGGAGTGTCGGTCGCCGGCTTGATCACCACCGTGTTGCCGAGGATGAGCGCCGGCGTCATCTTCCACGAGGGGATGGCCATCGGGAAGTTCCAGGGGGTGATGAGCCCCGCGATGCCGACCGGCTGGCGGACCGACATCTGGAACTTGTCCGGCATCTCGGAGGGTGTCGTCTGGCCGAACTGCCTCCGGCCCTCGCCGGCCATGTAGTACGTCATGTCGATGGCCTCCTGGACGTCCCCGCGGGTCTCGTCCAGGATCTTTCCCATCTCGCGGGTCATGTCCCGCGAGAACTCCTCCTTGCGGCGCAGCAGGATCTCGGCCGCGCGGTAGAGGATCTCGCCCCGCTTGGGGGCGGGGAGGGACTTCCATCTCGGGAAGGCCTCCCGTGCGGCCGTGACCGCCTCCTCGACGTCCTCCGGCCCCGAGTCCGCGAAGTGGCCGACGAGCTCGGCGGTGTCGGCCGGGTTGCGGTTCTCGAAGGTGCGCCCGGACGCGGCGCCTTTCCACTGCCCGTCGATGTAGTTCCCGAAGGTGTCGCTCATGTCGACCTCTCTAGGCCTTCCCGCCTTCGCCGCCGGGCGACATGTCGCTGTTGCCGCGGAAGGTGGCGCCCTCCACGATCACGACCCGGGGGGCGCGGATGTTGCCGGTCAGCCGGCCGCTGGCCTGGATCTCGGCGCGCTGGGTCGCATGGCAGTCGCCCACGAGCTCGCCCGCGACCAGCACGGACTGGGCGGACACCGTGGCCTTGACGACACCGCCGACGGCGACCCGCAGGTCCCCGGTGATGCGGATCGTGCCCTCGACCACACCCTCGACGACGACGTTCTCGGACCCGTTGATCTCGCCCTTGAACTGCGTCTTGGCGCCGATCACGCACGGGGACCCGCCGGGGGCGGCGGGAACCCGCGCCGGCGCCGGGGCCGTCGAGGGGGTGGGGACGGCGGCGCGAGGAGCGCTCTGCCCGGGCTTGTCGTCCGTCTTGCCGAAGATTCCCATACCATCCTCCCCAGTGGACCCGCTGGCCGGCGCCGGCGAGGGGCGGCTGGAGCGGGCGACGGGATTCGAACCCGCGACTCCGAGCTTGGGAAGCTCGTACTCTACCAACTGAGCTACGCCCGCCTGCCTGCGCTCGACCAGCGCATGATAGCGACCCCCCCGGGCGGGGTCAAGGCGAAGCGGGTCAGCCGGATCAGCCGCGGATGAGGGCGAGCACCTCGTCGCGGCGCCTCTCCATCTCGCTGTGGCTCTCCGCCTCCAGGTTCAGGCGCAGGAGGGGCTCGGTGTTGGAGGAGCGGACGTTGAAGTGCCAGTCGTCGTAGTCCACCGAGATGCCGTCCAGCCGCGTGATCCGCCCGTCCCCGTGGCGCTCCTCGATCCGGGCGACCGCTCGCGCCACGTCGCTCACCCGGGAGTTGATCTCGCCCGAGACGTGGTAGCGCGCGCGCAGCGGGGCGAGGATCTCGCTGAGCTTTCTCCCCTCGAGCCCGATTCGCTCGAGGACCAGGAGCGCCGGGATCATGCCGTTGTCCGCGAACCAGTTCTCGCGGAAGTAGAAGTGGCCCGAGACCTCGCCGCCGAATATCGCGCTCTCGTCCCGCATCCGCTTCTTGATGAAGGCGTGGCCCACGCGGTTCATGAGGGCGATGCCACCGGCGGCGCCCACGCGGTCGGCGACCGCGCGCGAGGCCCTCACGTCGTAGACGATCCTCGCTCCCGGCTCGCGGCGGGCAAAGGCCTCGCCGAGGATCGCGGTCACGAAATCGCCCGGAACGTACTCCCCGGTGTCGTCCACGAAGAAGCACCGGTCGGCGTCCCCGTCCCAGGCGATGCCGAGATCGGCCCTCTCCGAGAGCACGCGCTCGACCACGTCGCGGCGGTTCTCCTCGAGGAGGGGGTCGGCGGGGTGGTTGGGGAAGCTCCCGTCGAGATCGAAGTACATCCTCACCGTCTCGACCGGCAAGTGGGGGAAGATCGCCGAGGCCCCCACCGCTCCCATGCCGTTCGCGGTGTCGAGGACGACCTTCAGGCGCGGCACGATCGCCGTGTCCACGAAGGAGAGGCAGTGGCGGGCGTAGTCCTCGCGGACCACCTCGGAGAGCAAGGCGCCCGTGGCCGGCGGCGCGTCCGCGTAGCGCCCCCCGGTCACCCACTCGCGGATCTCCTTGATGCCGGCGTCGCCGGAGAGGGCGAGCGCCCCGCGGCGCACCATCTTGACCCCGTTCCACTCCTTCGGGTTGTGGGAGGCGGTGACGATCGCGCCCCCGTCGAGGTCGTGGCGCCCGACGTGGTAGTACAGCATGTCGGTGCCGACGACGCCGATGTCGGTCACCTCGGCGCCTTGCGAGCGGGCGCCCGCCACGAACGCGGCCGAGAGCTCGGGCGAGGAGACCCGGCAGTCGCGGCCCACCGCGATGCGGCGCGCGCCGAGGTAGTCGACGAACGCGCGGCCCACGCGCCGGGCCACCTCGGCGTCGAGCTGCGAGGGGTAGAGCCCGCGGATGTCGTAGGCCTTGAATATGCCGGGGTCGATGGCGGTCATGGGCTCCTGTGCGGGGGCGCTAGAGGGTCCGCGAGAAGTCGCTGACGACCGACCCCTCGCCGAGCACGGCGTTGCGCAGGACGCTCGAGCGGCCGAGCCGGACGCCGGAGCCGATCAGGCAGCCCTGCAGCTCGCAGTCCGGCCCCGCCTCGGCGCCCCGCCACAGGACGCTGTCGCGCAGGGTGGCGCCGGCCCGGACGCGCACGTCGGCCACGAGGACGGCGTCGGGGCCCAGCCGCGCCCCGGCCTCGACCTCGCATCCCGGCCCCACGTAGAAGTGCCCGTCGAGCAGCGCCCCCTCCGACACGCGCGCGGTCGGGTGGACGAATCCCTCGGCGCGGGGCACCCCGTCCAGGGCCACGGGGAAGCGTTGATTGAGGATGTCGCGGTGGACCTGGAGGTACTTGTCCGGCGTGCCGATGTCGATCCAGTACCCCCGATGAACCGGCCCGAGGACCCGGTCGCCGCGGGCGAGCAGGGCCGGGAAGAAACCGCGCTCGATCGAGTAGTTGACGCCCTCGGGCATCAGGTCGAGCACTCGGGTCTCGAGCACGTAGATGCCGGCGTTGATCGTGTTCGTCGTGATCTCGTCGGGCCGGGGCTTCTCCAGGAAGCGGCGGACGCGCCCGTCGGGGTCCGTTTCGACGAGGCCGTAGGCCGCCGGGTTCGGCACCGGGGTGAGCAGGATCGTGGCCGAGGCGCCCTCCACGTCGTGACGCGCCACGACCCCGGCGAGGTCGACGTCGGTGAGGACGTCGCCGTTCAGGACGATCGTGCGCTCGTCGAGCAGCGGCAGCGCGTTGCGCACGGCGCCCCCGGTGCCGAGCGGGGAGTCCTCGACCGCGTAGCGGATGCGGACGCCGAACGCCGACCCGTCGCCGAAGACCGCCTCGACGCGCTCCGGGCGGTAGGCGACGGAGAACACGACCTCCCGGACGCCCGCGCCCGCCAGCAGGTCCAGCTGGTGGCGGAGAAACGGCCGGTCGACCACGGGGACGACGGGCTTCGGGGTGGTGAGGGTGAGAGGGCGGAGCCGGGTGCCTTCGCCGCCGGCGAGGATGACTGCCTTCATGGTCCTGGGCCGCGGATCATAGCACCCCGGGGCCTCGCCCCGCCCGGGGCTCCGGGGACCCCTCCGGGATTCCTTGACGGCCGGCCGCCGAGTCCACTATAAGTCCGCGCGTTGAGTCACCAAGGCCGGGCACTGAACCTGCCGAACGCGCTCACCGTCCTGCGCATCTTCCTCGTGCCGCTGCTCGTGGTCGTTCTGCTCACGCGCTTCGAGTGGCACCTGTACTTCGGTGCCGCCATCTACGGCGTGGCCGTCCTCACGGACTTTCTCGACGGCTTCGTCGCGCGGCGCCGGAACCAGGTGACTCGCCTGGGCATCCTCCTCGACCCCCTCGCGGACAAGCTGCTCAACGCGGCCGCCTTTCTCTCGCTCGTCGAAATGGGCCTCGTGCCCGCCTGGGTGGTGATGATCATCCTCGCCCGGGAGCTCGCGGTGACCGGCCTTCGAAACCTGGCGGCAGGGAGAGGGATCCTCATCCGGGCCTCGGGCCTGGGAAAGGCGAAGATGGTGGCCCAGGTGACGGCCATCCTGCTGCTCCTGCTCTCGCGGCCGATGCCGGCCCTGCGCCTCCCCGGCCTCGTCGCTCTCGCCGTGGTGGTGGCGGTGACCCTCGTCTCCGGCGCGGACTACTTCCGCCGGTTCTGGAGCGTGGTGCGGGGAGGGCGGGGGTAGGAGGGGCGGTAGAACAACCCCCGGGCTTTCGAGGGGACTCTGCGGGACGGAGACAACGGGACGGAAGAAATGGGACCGGGGGGAAGGGGCAGGTCCAGGAGGAGGGAGAGCCGGGGGGCTTAGCGCCCCCCGGACCCCCGCTACCGGAGCTCCACCTCGTCGCCCACCATGATCTCCCTTGCGGAGTAGGTGACCTTGGCGGTGGCCGTCTTGTCGCGCACCGAGACGACGGTGGCCTCACCCAGCGCGGAACGGGGCGTGGGTACGGACGGGTAGATGATGCGAAAAACGGAGAACACGCTGCCCGGCGCCACGCCGTCGTCCGTTCCCGCGTCGATCGTGAGGAACTGGCCCTGGCCCGCGATCGTGGCGTCGTCCTGCAGGTCGACCACGTGCCGGGCGATCTTCCCGTTGGCCGGCGCGCAGCACTCGGCCGGGGCTCGCCGCACGACCATGGGCACGTTGACCTTCTCGAAGGGCCTCAGGTAGTCGCCCGCGTGGACGTCGAGGCAGGCCCGCTCGATCACGGCGCAGGCGGTGTCTTCCTGGACGATGATGACCTTCACCCAGCCCGTGGTTTCGATCTTGGTCCCGAGCTTCTTGCCGGAGGTGGGGTGCTTCACCGTGTAGGCCACGTGGTGGAGCGTGTAGAGGTCGCCCGCCTTCACGCCGGCGTTGCTTCCCTTGCTGAGGTAGACGAGGTCCCGGTCGGACAGCGCGTTCTTGTCCCCGCCGAGCTCGGAGCCGAGGACGTAGAGGCTCTCGTCCTCCTTCTCCGACACGACGTACTGCGCGCACTGCAGCGCCATCTCCTCGGTCACCGGGGCGAGGGCGGCCGCCGCCCCGGCATCCGATCCGGCGCCGGCTGCGGCCTCTCCGAGAGCCCCCTCGGCGGAGGCCTCCCCGACGCCTTCCGGTCCGCCCTCGAGCGGGGCCTGACCGGCCTGCTCGGCGACCATCGCCATCTTCGGCAGCAGGATGGGGTCCCCGGGGTAGATCCAGTGGGCGTCCTTGATGTACTTGTTCTGGTCCCAGATCTGGGGCCAAAGGTACGGGCTCTTGAGGTAGCGGGCGGCGATGTCCCACAGCGTGTCCCCGCGCGCGACGATGTAGTACGCCGTTCCCTCCGGGACTGTCGTGGGAAACGACGTGTTCTTCGTCCAGTGAGGGGCGATCGTGGCCGGCCCCGTCTGAAGGCCCGCCGGCGCATCCTGCGCGAGCGCGAGGCCCCCTGCGAGAACGGTTGTCACGAGGCCACACAGGATCAGCTTCGGTCTCACAGCCTTTCCTCCCGGACGGTTCCGGCCCCGTCCTCCAGAGCCCAAGGGTCTCCGACCGAGACCCGGACTCGCGGGCAAGGTATCAGGAAAAAAGGCCTGTCGTCAAGAGGTCTTTACGCACATCCTCAAAGTGACACTTGAGGTCAGTCGCGCTCCGGCGGGGGACCGCTCTGGGGTGGGCTGGCCGGCTTGCCCTGTGGGGGCGGCCCGGCGGGGGCGGGGGGCGGCGGCGCGGGGACCGCCGAAGCCGGGAAGGAGGCTTCGAGCTTCTTCGCCTCTTCGATGAACGCGCTCTGCGGGAACTCCGCCTGGAGCCGGGCCAGGTGGGGACGGGCCTCGGCATAGCGGCCGGAGAACGCCAGGCACTGGGAGAGCCGGAAGAGGACCTCGTCGAACTTCTCGTAGTCGGGATACTCCGTGACGATCGTCTCGTAGCGACCGATGGCGGAGCGCCAGGACTTGCGCGTCTTCTGGTAGAAGTAGCCGACCTGGAAATCCGAGCGTGCCAGGGCCTGGCGGCACTGGCGGATCTTGTCGCGGGCGGGCTCCACCCAGGTGGACTGCGGGTAGACGTCGAGGAGCCGCTGGTACTCCTCGAGTGCCTGATTCGTGGCCGTCTGGTCGCGGTCGGGCGAGCCCATCTGCTTGAAGTACGACTCGCCGGCACGGAACTGGGCGTAATCGGACTTCGGGTGCTGGGGGAAGAGAGTGAGGAACTCGCGGTAGGCGGAGACGGCGAGCACGTAGTTCCCCACGCCCCCTTCCTCGAAGTAGCTGTCGGCGAGGGCGATTCGCGCGTCGGGCTGGTGCTCGCTCTGGGGGAAGGCGTCGATGAGACGACGGAAGTACTGCCTCGCCGACTCCCAGTCCTTCTTGGCCACGGCCTTCTCGCCCGCCTCCCAGACCACCTGGTCCGAGGCGCTCGAGAGCGCCTGCAGGTCCAGGTTGTGGCCGGCGCAGGCGGGCAGCACCAGGGCCACGGCGGCGAGGGCGAGGAGACGCTTCAATTGAGCCCCCGGATCCACTCCCACTCGCGGGCGAGGCCCTCGGTGAGGGGGACGGTCGGCCGGAAGCCGAGGTCGCGGCGGGCGGCGGTGGTGTCGGCGAAGGTGTCTCTCATGTCGCCCTTCTGGGCCTCGTCGCGCTGGATGCGCAGGGGCCGCTCGGTGACGCTCTCGATGATGCGCAGGACCTCGTTCAGGGCGACTCGCTCGCCTCCTCCCACGTTATACACGGAGCCGGGCCGGCCCGAAAGCGGGGCCGCCCGCACGGCGCTCACGATGTCCGAGACGTAGGTGAAGTCGCGGGTCTGCAGTCCGTCCCCGAACACGGTGATCGCCTGGCCGTCACGGGCGGCCTTCAGGAAGCGGTGGAACGCCATGTCGGGCCGCTGGCGCGGGCCGTAGACGGTGAAGAAGCGGAGGCTGACCGTCGGCAAGCCGTGATTGCGGTGGTAGAGGACGGCGAGGTGCTCCGCCGCGAGCTTCGTGACGCCGTAGGGGGAGACCGGCTGGCACGGCCCGTCCTCCCGGAGCGGGAGCGGGGAAGCGTCCCCGTAGACCGAAGAAGACGACGCGTACACGACTTTCGGGCGCCCGGCGGCGAGCGCGGCCTCGAGCAGCCGCTGGGTGGCGAGGACGTTGTGGTCGGAGTAGAGCGAGAACTCCCGGCCCCACGACGCGCGGACCCCGGCCTGGGCCGCGAGGTGGTAGACGTGCTCGGCGCCGTCGAGCAGGGGCGCGAGGTCGGCATCCCGGAGGCTGGCCTCGACCAGGCGGAACTTCGGGTTCGCGCGGAGCGGCCGCAGGTTCGCCTCCTTCACGGGGCGGGGGTAGTAGTCCGTGAAGCAGTCGATGCCGACCACCTCGTGGCCGTCGGCGAGGAGGCTCTCCGAGACGTGGGAGCCGATGAATCCGGCGGCGCCGGTGACCAGCACCTTCATGGCAGAAGTCCCGAGGGAGTCATGAGGCCGCCTTGCTCACGTCGAGGGTCAGCGCGGCGCGCGGGCTGACGGGGTATCCGGCGGGCGGCGCCTGGCGCAGGACGATGCCGGGCTCGACCCCCGGGTAGGTGCGGTAGCGGACGTCCCCGACCTTGAGGCCGGCCGACTGCAGGACGGCCAGGGCTTCGCCCACTTCGCGCCCGATGAGGTCGGGCATCACGTAGCTGGCGCCGCCCGGCCCGCGGCTCACCAGAAGTGACGCGCCGTCGTCGGACAGGTCCGCCTCGCCGGGCGGCGGCCGCTGCACGAGCACGGTGCCCTCGGGGGCCGAGTCTTCGATCTCGACCAGGCGGGCCACGGGGGCGCCCGCCTGCTCGAGGGCGATGCGGGCGGTCCGCGCCGACTCGCCCTCGACCGGGGGAACGTTGACGCGGCGCGGGCCAAGGCTCACCCACACCCGCACGGCCCGGTGCGCCTTGAGCGTGCCCCCGGGCGGCGGCTCCTGCGCCACCACGTGCTCGGCGGGCACGGAGCCGTCGTGGCGCCGGCCTTCGACCCGGAGGGCGAGGCCGCGCTCGGCGGCGAGGGCGCCCGCGTCGGCGAGAGCCCGGCCGGAGAGCGACGGCACCGCGACGTCTCGCGAGGAGAGCACGACCCGCATCGTGAGGATGGCGCTCGTCGCCAGCGTCGCCAGCAAGGCGGCGCCGAGGAGAGCGTTGCGGGCGACGAGGCGGAGGATCTTGGAAGAGTTCAAGGCGTGGGACGCGCCCGGAAGACGCGGATTGTCAGGTTACCACATCCCCTGCTCAGCCCTCCCGCCGGAGCCGGGCGGCGAAGAAGGCGTCCACGGCGTGGCGGGCGGGGTCGACCCGGACGAGCTCGCCCGAGCGGAACGGCTCCGCCCACGAGGGCAGGCCCTCGGTCACGAACTCCGGGTGCGTCTCGAGAAACGGGCCGAGGACGCCCTGGGTCTCCTCGGGCTCGATCGAGCAGGTCGCGTAGACGAGCCGCCCGCCGGGCCGCACCAGGGCGGCGACACTCTCGAGCAGGGCGCGCTGACGCGCGGCGTGGCGCTCGACGTCCGCCGGCGCGAGCCGCCAGCGGACGTCGGGGTTGCGACCCAGCGTACCCAGCCCGCTGCAGGGCGCGTCGAGGAGCACCGAGTCGAACGCGGGCCCGAAGGGCGGGCGCAGCGCGTCCGCGGAGAGCACCGAGACGTTCGTCGCGCCCCAGCGCGAGCGCAGCCGGGCCAGGGTGGCGAGCCGGCGCCGTGACGCCTCGGCGGCGATCACTCGAGTGCCGGGCCCGCCCAGATCGGCCATGAGCAGCGCCTTGCCGCCCGGCGCGGCGCAGGCGTCGAGCACGAGGCCCGGGCGGGCGGCGAGCTGTGCGACCATCTGAGAGGCGGCGTCCTGCGCGTAGAGGATCCCGGCCGCGGCGAGAGGTGCGAGCCGCCCCTCGATCCGCTCGAGCGCGCCGGGGATCACCGTCTCGCGGGCCTCGACGCCGGCCGTGGCGAGCCGGGCCAGAGCGTCGTCGACTCGCGGGTTCAGCCGGAAGTACGTCGGGGGCGCATCGAGGAGGGAGCGTGCGCGGGCGATCGCCCCCTCCGACCCGAGTTGCCCGCACCAGCGTTCGGCCAGCCAGCGCGGAAGCGAGCCCGCCGAGGTCAGCCAGCCGAGCGGGTCGGCGATCGGGTCGGGCGGCGCGGGCGGGCCCTCGCGCTGCAAGCGCCGCAGGACGGCGTTCGCGAAGCCGGCCGAGCGCGGCTCGGCGGCCCGCGCGAGCTCGACCGACTCGGAGACCGCGGCGTGCTCGGCCACGCGCAGGTACAGGAGCTGGTACGCCCCCAGCCTCAAGGCGTCGAGGACCCCCGGCGTGAGCTGGTCGAGCGGCCGGCTCGACAGGCCGGACAACGCGTGATCCAGCCAGCCGCGGCGCCGCAGCGTCCCGAGGACGAGCTCGTGGAGGAAGCCGCGGTCGCGCTCGTCGAGCGCCTCGGCGCCGGGCGCGGCCAGGGCGTCGGCCACGGTGATGCCGCCGGCCCGCAGGCGGCCGAGGGTCTCGAGGGCAACCGCCCGCGCGGAGGCCGTCACGCTCAGCCCAGCCGCGAGCCGGGGCGAAGGCGCGCGCCCGCCGCCCACGCCGACGCGGGCATGGCGCGTCGGCTCTCCGGCTGGACCTCGACGAGCCGGAGGCTCGTGCCCTCGCCGCAGGCGACGACGACGCCGTCCGAAGATACGGCCACGATCGTGCCTGCCGTCGCCGGAGGCGCCGCGGCCTCGCGCACGCGTACGGCTTTCAGGAGGCGGCCCTCGTGCACGGTGAAGGCCCCGGGCCAGGGAGAGAACCCGCGGGCGCGGCACGCGATCGCGGCCGCGGGCGCCGACCAGTCGATCCGGCCGTCCTCCTTCTTCAGGATCGGAGCGAGGCTCGCGCGGAGCGCATCCTGCGGCACCGGCAGGAGCGTGCCGCCCTCGAGACCGCGCACGGTCTCGAGCAACACCTCGGCACCCAGACGGGCCAGGCGAGGCTCGAGCTCCGCCGCCGTCTCGTCGGGGCCGATCGGTGTCGAGCGGGCGAGCAGGAGGGGGCCGGTGTCGAGGCCCTCGTCGATCAGCATGGTGGTGACACCGGTCTCGGTCTCTCCGGTGGCGATCGCCCACTGGATGGGCGCGGCCCCCCGCAGCTTCGGCAGGAGCGAGGCGTGGACGTTCACCGTGCCGCGCGGCGCGACGTCGATCACGGCGCGGGGGAGGATCTGGCCGAAGGCGACCACGACCTGCAGCTCCGGCTCGAGCGATCGCAGCGCCTCCTGCGCCTCGGGCTCGCGCACGCGGCGCGGCTGGAGGACGCGGATGCCCCGCTCCTCGGCCACCGGCTTGATCGGTGGGGGAGCGAGGGCCTGGCCTCGGCCGCTCTCGCGGTCGGGTTGGGTGACGAGAGCGGGCACGTCGTGGCCGGCGTCGAGCAGGGCCAGGAAGCTGGGGATCGCGAAGCGGCCGCTGCCGAGGAACACGATGCGCACGCGGCTACTCCTCCTCCCAGCCGTCCCGGGCGCGCTTGCGCAGCTTGCGCCTCATGAGGTCCCGCTTCAGGGGGGACAGGCGGTCCACGAAGAGGAGACCGTCGATGTGGTCGATCTCGTGGCAGAAGGCGCGGGCGAGCAGCTCCGTCGCGGTGTAGACGCGCTCGTGCCCCTCCGGATCGAGACCGCGCACGACCACCCGCTCGGGCCGGGTGGGAGAGCCGGCGTAGCCCGGCACGGAGAGGCAGCCCTCCTCGTGCTTCTGCTCGCCCTCGCGCTCCACGAACTCGGGGTTCACGAGCCGGATGACCCGCGAGGGATCCTCGCCCACCGAGAGGTCGATCACGATCACGCGCAGGGGCACGCCGATCTGGGGCGCGGCGAGGCCGATTCCGGGCGCGGCGTACATGGTGGCGATCATGTCGTCGAAGAGCGAGCGGATGCCGTCGTCGATCCGGTCCACGGGGGCGGCGGGCGCGTGCAGGACGGGGTCGCCGAACTTGACGATCGGGCGGATGGGCATGACGGGGGATTATCGCCGGATTCGCCCGTCTCCGGCGTCAGCGGGGGCCGGCGAGGCGGCGCTGCTGCGCGAGGGTCGCCTCGAGGTGGGCGAGGACCTCCTCGAGAGAGTCGCCGCCCGTCTTGTCGAGGAGCGCGTCGGCCAGCACGAGGCAGAGCATCGCCTCCGCCACCACCCCGGCCGCCGGCACCACGCACGTGTCGCTCCGCTCGACGGAGGCCTTCTGCGGCTCCTTCGTCGCGAGGTCCACCGAGCGCAGCGCGATGAGGAGGGTGGGGATCGGCTTCACCACCGCGACCGCCCGGATCTCCTCGCCGTTCGTCACTCCGCCTTCGAGGCCCCCGGCGCGGTTCGTCGGCCGCTCGAGGCCGGACGAGGCGGCCCAGAGGATCTCGTCGTGGAAGGCCGAGCCGCGCGTCTCCCCTCCGGCGAACCCCTCTCCGATCGCCACCGCCTTGACTGCGTGGATCGACATGAGCGCCTGCGCGATCCGCCCGTCGAGCCTCCGGTCCCACTGGACGTAGGAGCCGAGGCCGGGGGGGACCCCGCGCGCGATCACCTCCACGACGCCGCCCACGCTGTCGCCGTCCTTCTTCGCCCGATCGATCTCGGCGATCATCGCGCCGGCGGCCGAGGCGTCCGCGCAGCGGACGGGAGAGTCCTCGATGCGGTCGAGGGCCTCCCAGGGGACGCTCCCCGCGGGCCCGGCGGCGGCCCCGATGCGCACCACGTGGCTGCGCACCTCGACTCCCGCCGCGCGCAGCAGGGCGCGGGCGAGGGCCCCGGCCGCGACGCGCGCCGTCGTCTCGCGGGCGCTCGCCCTCTCGAGCACGTTGCGCAGGTCGTCGGTGCCGTACTTCAAGGCCCCGGCCAGGTCGGCGTGACCGGGGCGCGGGTAACGCAGGCGCCGCCGCTCGCGGGCGCCGTCCGGCTGCGGGTCGGGCGACATCACGTCGCTCCAGTTCGCGTGGTCGGCGTTGCGCACGAGGAGGCTCACCGGGCTGCCCAGGGTGCGCCCGTGACGCACCCCCGACAGGATCTCGACCGTGTCGGTCTCGATCTTCATGCGGCCGCCACGGCCGTAGCCACCCTGCCGACGGCGCAGGTCGGCGTCGATCTCCTCGCGCAGGACGCTCACGCCCGCGGGCAGGCCGTCCACGACGACGGTCAGTCCGGGACCGTGCGACTCGCCGGCAGTGAGAAAGCGCAGCACGGGCGGAATCGTGGAGCACGCATTCCGTGGTGTCAAGGAACGGGGCTCTGTGACGGTCGCGGATGTGTGACACGCGGCCCCCTGCCGCTCCGGGCGCGCCGCTACTCTGCGCCGCGTTTCCGGTCGTTCGCGTTCGCAAGTCGCCTGAAAAGGAGGGACGGATGGAGAGCGGGAGGGTGGCCCTCGCGGGTCTGCTCGGTCGGTGCCCGGCGATGGAGAGCCTCAAGCGGGAAATTGCGCGGTTCGGGCCGAGCGGGCTGCGCGTGCACGTCTTCGGGGAGACGGGGACGGGGAAGGAGATGGTGGCGAAGGCGCTGCACGAGGCGTCCCCTCGAGCCCGCCGGCCGCTGGTGCCGGTGAACGTGGCCGGCTTCAGCGACGAGCTGTTCGGGTCCGAGCTGTTCGGCCACGCGCGCGGGGCGTTCACGGGGGCGGTGACCGCGCGCGAAGGCCACGTGGCCGCGGCCGAGGGCGGCACGCTCTTCATCGACGAGGTCGGCGACATGTCGCCGCTCGCGCAGGTGCGCCTCCTGCGCTTCCTCGAGGGGGGAGAGTACCAGCGCCTCGGCGAGACGGCCGCGCGGCGAGCCGACGTGCGGGTGATCAGCGCGACGAACGTGGACCTGCCGCAGCGCGTGCGGGAGGGACGCTTCCGCGCAGGACCTGTGGTTCCGGCTGGCCGACGAGGTCCTGTGCGTGCCCCCCCTGCGCGAGCGCGGGGCGGACGTGCTCCTCCTCGCGCGGCACTTCCTGCGCGCGGAGGCGGCCGCGCGCGGAGAGGCCCCGCCGGCGCTGTCGCCGGACGCGGAGGCGGCGCTCCTCGCCCACACCTGGCCCGGCAACGTTCGGGAGCTCCAGAGCGAGATGCGGAAGCTCGACGTGCGGGCCCCCGGCCGGACCGGTCGCGGTCGAGGACCTCTCGCCGACGCTGCAGGAGCGCCGCGCCCGGCGGCCGGGGACGCTGCACTCGGCCCTACGGCAGCGCGAGACCGAGCTCGTGCAGGACGCGCTCGAGCGACACGACCGGATCCTCGCGCGCGCCGCCGCGGAGCTCGGCATCACCCGCCAGGCCCTCTGGCTGAAGGTCCGGCGCCTGGGCCTCGTCGTCGCCGGCCCGTGAGCGGTGCTATCCTCGCCGACCATCGCGGGGGGAGGACGTCGTGGCGGAGCCACCGGGAGCGCAAGGCCGCGTCGGGTTCGGGGCGGGCCTGCGCTCCGTCACGGGCAGCTGGAGGCTGCTCTCGGTGGCCCTGCTGTCGTTCTCCTCGGGCCTGCCGCTGGGCCTCGTGTGGCTGGCGATCCCCGCCTGGATGGCCCGCGCCGGGGTCGACATCAAGGTGATCGGCCTCTTCACGCTCGCCCAGGCCCCGTGGTCGTTCAAGCTGCTGTGGTCGCCCGTCGATGGACCGCTTCCCGCCGCCCTTCCTGGGCCGCAAGCGAGGCTGGATCCTCATCGGCCAGGTCGCCCTCTTCGCACTCGGCCTGGGGCTGGCCGGCGTGTCGAGCCACCCGGAGGCGGTCTGGGTGATCGGCTCCTTCGCGCTCGCCATCGCGTTCGCTTCCGCCACCCAGGACATCGCGATCGACGCCTACGCGGTCGAGGTGCTGCGGCGGGAGGAGCTCGGGTTCGCCAGCGGCGCGAGGACGGCGTTCTACCGTGCCGCCATGCTGGTCGCGGGCGGAGTGTCGATCACCCTCGCGGCCGAGACCTCGTGGGCGTTCGTCAACGTGCTCCTCGGCGCTGCTCTACCTGCCGTTCATGGTGGTGAGCTGGCTGGCCCCGGAGCCGGAGGACGCTTCCGGCGCCCGCCGCGCACCCTGCGCGAGGCCGTGTGGGGGCCCGTTCGTCGGCTTCCTCGCGCAGCACCGCGCGCTCGAGATCCTGGCCTTCGTCGTCCTCTACAAGCTCAGCGACAACCTGACGCAGGCGCTCACCCGGCCCTTCCTCGTGCAGGCGGGCTTCAACGACTTCGACGTGGGCGTCGCCACGGCCACGATCGGGCAGGCGGCTGCCATCGCTGGGCACGCTCGTCGGCGGGCTGCTGACCGACCGGATCGGCCTCGGCCGCGCGCTGTGGATGTTCGGCTTTCTCCAGATCGTCGTCGAACCTCGGCTACGCCGCCGTGGCCCAGGTCGGCGTCAACCGCCCGCTCATGTACGCGGCGCAGGCCTTCGAGCTGGGCTCGAGCGGGCTCGGCCAGGGGGCGTTCGGCGTGCTGCTGCTGCGGCTGACGCAGAAGCGCTTCTCGGCGACGCAGTACGCGCTGCTCTCCAGCCTCTTCACGCTGCCGCGCATCCTGTCCGGGCCCGTGGCCGGGGTGATGGCGGACAGCCTGGGCTGGCGCGACTTCTTCGTCCTGACGGTGGTCTTCGGGGTGCCGGGGATGGTGATGCTCGCGCGCTTCGTGCCGTGGCGGCGCGCGGGACGTCGAGTTCGAGGTGCTGGCGCCGTCGCGGGGGCCGCCGCTCGCGAGGCGGCCCTCGCCGCCCGGGCCGCTGGCGGGGCGCCTGGTCACGCTCGCCGTCGGGCTGTGCGCCATCGCGCTCGTGGGCGGGCTCTCGGGCCTCCACGCCGGGCGAGGGTTCACCGCGCTCCCCGCCCTCGGCGCGGTGGCGTCTCCGTCGGGCGTCGGCCAGTGGACGACCACGGTCGGCCTGGTCGTCCTGGCCGTCCTCGGAGGGCTGGCCACGGCCGCGACCCTGGCGGCCCGGCGGGGCGATCGCTCCGGCACCGAGCAAGGCGGAATAGCCGCGCCTCCGCGGGAGTAGCGATGCTTGGGGGAACGCCTCGGGGCCGACCGGTGTCCAAGTTCGATGGAGCGCGGCAGGAGGATCGCCATGGGCGCGGGTGAGATGCCGCTCGAGGCGCGGGCCCTGGCGGGCGCCGTGCCGGACAGGCGCGCTCGTCGCTTCCTGCCGCTCCGGGGACGCCGCGGCGTTCGCGCGGCTCGTGGCGCTGCACGAGGGCATGGTCGTCAACCTGTCCGCCCGGCTTCTCGGAGACGGCGAGGAAGCCCGCGACGTGGCCCAGGACGTGTTCCTGCAGGTCTACCGCATGCTGGGCCGGTTCGAGGGCCGCAGCAGCCTCAAGACCTGGATCTACCGCATCGCGGTGAACCAGTGCCACAACCGGCGCCGCTTCTGGCACCGCCGCCGCCGGGACCGGGAGGAAGCTCTCGACGAGGGCCTCCTCGTCGAGCGGGCGCCGGGCCCCGGGAGAGTACGCACGCGAGCCCGTACGAGGCGGCGCGGCAGGGGGAGCGGGCGCGGCGGGTCCAGTCCGCGCTGCTCGCAGCTGAGCTTCGAGCACCGCTCGGTGCTCGTCCTGCGCGAGGTCGAGGGGCTCACGTGCGAGGAGGTCGCGGCCGCGCTCGGGGTGCCCGACGGAACCGTGAAGAGCCGCCTGTCCCGGGCGCGCGAAGCGATGCGGCGTGCGGCTGCGGGACCTGGTCGAGGAAGGGGCAACGTCATGACGTGCGCACGCGTCGACAGGCGGCTTTCGGAGTGGCTCGACGGCGAGCTCGAGCCCGCGCTGGCGCGCGAGGTCTCGGCGCACCGTCGCGTGCCCGGCTGCGCGCGCCGCGCCGACGAGCTGCGCCGCGTCTCGGGCCTTCTCGCCGAGCTCCCGCGACTCGAGGCCCGCGAGCCGGTCGCGGCCCAGGTGCTCGAGCGCCTCGAGATGGAGGCCGAGGCGCGCCGCCCTGCCCTGGCGGTGCTCTTCCGCGGCTTCGCGGCGGCGCGCCCTCTCATGCTCCCCAGCCTCGTGCCCGCGGCCCTCGTCCTGGTGGGCGTCCTCGCGGCGGTGCTGGCGCTCGACTCGGGCCCGCTGCCCGAGGTGCACCTCGCTCCCGGGCGCCTGGGGCGCCGTGCCGGCCTCCGGGACCGAGGCGAACCCGCTCTTCCCGTCCGCGGACGTCGACCTGCCCCGCGAGATGGCGGCGCTCGACCTGTCGCCCGAGGCGCTGGCGGGCCGAGGCGAGGGCTCGTTCTTCGTCGAGACGGTCGTCGCCCGCGACGGCTCGGTGGCCGGCGTGACGGTCCTGCAGGGCGACGCCCACGGCGAGGGTGCGCTCCTCGAGGCACTGCGCCAGCAGCGCTACGAGCCGGTGCGCTACCGCGGCCGGCCCGTGGCGGTGAGCGTCTACCGCCTGATCAGCCGGATGGAGGTCCGT
>CAWFSB010000048.1:0-57263 GCA_963818355.1 uncultured Acidobacteriota bacterium
ATTCGGCGCTGGCCGCCGGTGCCCCCGAAGACCGCGATGGACTGGAAAACAGGCACTCTTGGCTCGGTCCGGAGGCGTGCGGCGCCCTGGCGAGCCTCTTGCACACAGCTGGGCAGCACGCGCGCCCTCTATCGAACGGTGAAGGAGATGAAGACGATGGGACGACTCGAAATCCGCGGTGTCGCGCTCGCCGCGTCGCTGATCGTGGCGGCCGTGTCCGCCGAGGCCCAACCGAAGCCGGCCGCGCCGGCCGTCGCGCTCGAGCCCGGCGCGCTCGACGCGCTGACGAGCATGGGCGCCTACCTGCGTACCCTGAAGTCGTTCCAGGTGGTCGCCGACACGACCGACGAGGACGTGCTGGAGGACGGCCAGAAGGTCCAGTACTCCGGGACGGCGACCATCCTCGCCCGGCTGCCGAACGGGCTGCGGGCCGAGGTGTCGGACGACCGGAAAGGAGCGGCTGTACTTCTACGACGGCAAGAGCTTCACCCTCTTCGGGAAGCGGATCAACTACTACGCGACGGTGGCCGCACCGCCGACGCTCGCGCAGCTGGCCGACAAGCTGGACGAGGAATACGGCCTCGGCGTTCCGCTTTCGGACCTCTTCCGCTGGGGATCCCCGAGCTGGGGACCGGCGGGCATCACCGGCGCGACCGACCTCGGCCCCAGCGTCGTGCAGGGCACGACGTGCCAGCACTACGCCTACCGCCAGGCCGACATCGACTGGCAGATCTGGATCCAGAAGGGCGACTACCCGCTGCCGCGCAAGCTCGTGATCACGACCAGGACCGACGAGGCGCGGCCGCAGCACACCGCCGTCTACACCTGGAACCTGGCACCCTCGTTCAACGACGCCGCCTTCACCTTCGACCCGCCGGCCGGAGCCGGCAAGGTCGTGCTCGCCACGGTCGCCGCCGCCGGCCGGAAAGTAGGAGTAGACACATGAAGACGACCAGGCAGCTTCGCGTCGCACTGGCGATCGCCCTCGTGGCCGCGGCCGGCTCCGCGCAGGCCAAGAACGTCCGCAGCCAGTCGCGCAGCAGCGTCAACCGGAACACCAACGTCAACGCGAATCGGAACGTGAACGTGAACTCGAACCGCAACGTGAACGTCAACGTCGACCGTGACGTGCACGTTCACGGTGGCTACTACGGCGGAGGCTGCTGCTACAGCAGCTATCACCCGGTCGCCACGGCCGCGGCCGTCACCGCGACCGCCATGGTCACCGCCGCGGTGGTGGGTTCGATCGTCAACACGGTCCCGTCGGGCTGCAGCACGGTCATCGTGAACGGCTTCGCGTACCAGCAGTGCGGCAGCACCTGGTACCAGCCGCAGATGTCGGGAAGCTCGACGACCTACATCGTCGTCAACCCCCCGCGCTGAGCGGCATCAGAGACTGGCCGGAACCGCGGGCCGAAGCCACGGTGTCCGCCTGTACCGGGCGGACGAGCGCGTCTTCGGCCCGCTGGACCGACGATCGGGACCGCTTTACTTCGCGCCGGCCACGAGCTGGCGGCCGAAGCTGCGGGCCTTGAACGCGAGGATCACCAGGAGGACGCCGAAGACGACCGCGTAGGCCGCGACCAGCCACAGCACGGCGAGGACGCCGACCCCGGGCCGCGCCATGAGCAGTATCCCGAAGACGACCGAGGCGAGCCCGCCCAGGACGAGCAGCCACTCGCCCTCGATCTCCTTCCGCAGCCGGATCGCGGCCACGATCTCGAGAACGCCCGTGGCGATCGCCCAGATCGCGATGTAGAAGAGGAGCGCCAGCGCGGTGACGCCGGGGGCGAAGAGGGTCAGCAGGCCGACCCCGATCCCCACCAGGCCCTCGAGCAGCAGGACCCACCAGTGATCCCGCTCCTTGCGACCGGCGATGGCCGTCCAGGCCCCCAGGATGCCGTCCGCCATCGAGTAGACGCCGAAGAGCAGCACCAGCGAGGCGAGCGAGATCCCGGGCTGGAACCAGGTCAGAACGCCGAACGCGATGGCGGCGATGCCGCGCAGCAGCAGCACCCACCAGTTGCGCGAGAGGATCGTGGCCAGCTTGTCCTTGTCGAGCTCCATGTCATCACTCCTGTCGCCGGTCGCGACCCTCGCGCGAAGCGCGTGATCCGGACGCCGGCTCTTCGAATGTCAGCGGCAGTCGTCGGTCATCTCTCGAACCGCCGCCTCCGCGACGCTGCTCCGATCACCGGCCGTCGTGGACGGCCAGCCCGCGGTGCGCGGCCCCGGCCAGGGCCGCTCCAGGATCGGCGCCACCCAGAACAGCCGCTGCGCGAGCGCCCAGCCTCCGACGAACAGAGATCCAACGCGGTCGTCACGCCTGGCGGACACGCGGACGTCGCCGCGCCATTGACCGCCGACGCCTGCCCGGGACCGGCTGTGAAGGCGGGATTCTAGCAGGACACGGGCGCCTTCAGGCGAGCCGCGAGGTCGGCCGTCATCCGGCTGCGCGGGGTGAGGACCTCGAGCGAGTCGTAGAAGTGGGCGCGGTCGGCGAGCTCGGCCAGCGCGACCAGCGTCCACGCGGCGAAGAGCAGCGGTGAGCTCGCCAGCAGCCAGACGGAGGCGGGCGCCAGGCATCCGAGGGCGATGCGCAGTCCGACCAGCGATCCGGCGTCCCGAGCCTCGCCGCCGCGTCGCAGCCTCTCGAAGAAGGCCCCCAGCCTCAGAAGAGACGCCGGAACGAACAGCCAGGGCTCTGCGGCCAGCGCGCCGGCGAGAAGGAGCGCGCTCGTGACGGCGGCCACGTCGTCGAGCCGTGGGCGCTTCTCCCGCGCCATGACGACGTAGACCCGGTCCATGCAGACGAGGGCCGCCACGCCGGCAGCCACGGCCAGGGCGCCCGCGAGCCGGTTCGGCGGTGCGATCAGCAGGTGGACGGCGGCCAGGGCCAGGAAGAGCGGCACGGCCATGACCTCGCGGCTGAGCCACGACCGGCGCCAGTTGAGGGCGGCGCGCCAGGCGCGCTCCTTCCGGCCGAGGTGCAGCGTGCTGAGCGCGAGGCCGGCCGCGCCGAGGATCAGGAAGGGCACTGGATGGACCGCGGGCCCTCCAAGAAGCGACGACGCCAGCCACGCGACGAGGCCGATGACCAGGGAGCTGAAGGCGAAGAGCGTCCACTCGGACCGCAGCGAGATCTTCCGCGGGGGCACGGGCCAGGGTTCGGGCGTCGCGACGCCCGCCGCCGCGGCCGCTTCCTCCGCCGCGGGATCGGGCGCACGGCCCCGCAGCGGCAGGAAGCGGATCGCGGGCCGGATCCCGACGTCGGGGAAGCCGGCCACGTTCCGCGGCCCGTCGCCGTCGAGCGTCCCCAGCTTCAGGGCGCCGGTCGGGCACGAGCCGACACACGCGGGCTTCCCGCCGTCCCGCAGCCGGTGGTGGCACAGCGTGCACTTCCCCATCACCCCGCGCCCCGCGTCGAAGCGCGGCGCGTCGTACGGGCACACCCAGCTGCAGTAGCGGCAGCCGATGCAGCGGTCCGCGTCGATCAGGACGGCGCCCGTGCGATCGTCGCGCGCGATGGCCAGGGCCGGACAGTGCCGCTCGCACGGCGCGTCGAGGCAGTGGTTGCAGGCGAGCGAGAGGTGGAAGACGCGGCAGGCCGGGGTGGCGGTCCTCGTTGAACGTGACGATCTGCCGCCAGAAGCCGCCGGGCGCCGTGCGGTTCTCGCTCGCGCAGGCCACGACGCAGGCGTCGCACCCCACGCAGGTGGCGAGGTCGTGGACGAAGGCGGGAGGTGCCGCGCTCACGCCTTCTCCACCTCGACGAGGTTCTCGTGGAAGGCGGCGCCGAAGCCCATGTCGGTCTCGCGCGCCTTCGAGAGCACGTTGACCGCGCCGCCCTCGGAGAGCCACCAGCCGTTGTGGACGACGACGACGCCGGGCCGCAGGCCGTGGTCGACGCGCAGCGCGGAGCGCGAGCTCGCCCGCGGTCGTTGAAGACGCGCACGCGGTCGCCGGAGCGCAGGCCGCGCCGCGCCGCGTCCTCCGGGTGCGAGGCGGACGACCGGCTCGGGGTCGAGCGCGCGGATCGAGGGCAGGTTGCCGAACTGCGAGTGGATGCGGTTCTTCGTGTTCGGCGTCAGGAGGTGCAGCGGGTAGCGGGAGTCACCGCGCGCCCACTCGACCGGCTCGCGTCCAGGTCGGCAGCGGATCGACGCCCCACCGGCGCGCGGCCTCCTCCGAGAGGAGCTCGATCCTGCCGGACGGCGTCGGGAAACGGAGGTCCGCGAAGGCCACGTCGCAGGCGCCCGGGGCGCGCACCGGCCCCTCGCGCAGGCGGTCGAGCGTGAGCGACGGGGTCCACGGCCCGCAGCTTCGCCTCGAGGAACGCCTCGACCTCGGCGTCGGACGGCCCGGGCAGCTCGCGCGCGATCGCCTCGCGCGGGAAGCCGAGGCGCTCGGCGAGCAGCCGGTAGACCTCGGACTCGGGCTTCACCTCGCCCGGCGGCTCGATCGCCTTCTGCTTGAGCTGGAGGTAGTCGTGCCAGTACGCGCCGATGACGTCGGTCTGCTCGAACATCGACTTCGCGGGCAGGACGACGTCGGCCTCGCGCGCGGTGTCGGTCAGGAACTCGTCGACGACCACCCGGAACTCGAGGGCGCGGAACGCCCGGAGGACCGTCGGCGTCTCCGGGTTCTGCGGGATCGGGTTGCCGCGCTCGACCCATGCCATTCGGAGCGGCGGGTCCGCGGTCGCGAGCATCTGCGGGCCGAGGAGGGCCGTCGAGATCGAGACGCGGAAGACCCCGTCGGGCGTCTCCGGCGGGTAGAAGGCGATCGGGTCCTTCACCGGGTGGAAGACGTGGGACTTGAGGTTCGCGAAGATCCACCCCGCCCCCGGCTTCCCGACGTTCCCGGTGAGGGCGAGGAGCGCGATGATGGCGCGCAGCGTCTGGCCGCTGTTGGTGTAGCGCTGCATGCCGAAGCCGGCGTTGATCGTGGCCGGCTTCACGGTGCCCAGGAGCTCGGCCAGCCGCTCGATCTGCGCCTCGGGCACGCCCGCGACCCCCGCCGCCCAGGCCGGCGTCCGCTCGCGCACGCTCGTCGCGGAAGGCCTCGAAGCCGTGGACGTGATCGCGCACGAACGGCTCGTCGACCCACCCGCGCTCGATCAACCGATGAGCGACCGCGAGAGCGATGGCGGCGTCCGTTCCCGGCCGCGGCCTCAGGTGCAGCGCCGCGCGCTCGGCGGTCTCCGTGCGCCGCGGGTCGATGACGACGACCCGCGCGCCCCGGTCCACGGCCTGCTGGACGAACGGCATCTGGTGCACGTTCGTCTCGGCCGCGTTCTTCCCCCAGAAGACGACGAGCCGCGCGTTCGCGAGGTCCCAGGGCGCGTTCGTCTCGTTCGCCCCGAGGGCGAGGCGCGTGGCTTCGAGGCCGGCGGGCCAGCACAGGTCGCCGTAGGTGGTCGTGCAGCCGCCGTAGAGCCGCCAGAAGGACGTGGCGACGCCGTTCATCAGGCCCTTCGTACCGCTCGCGGAGTAGAAGAGGACGGACTGCGGCTGCTCGCGGAGCGATCGAAGCCGGTCGGCGACGAGGCCGAGCGCCTCGTCCCAGGTGATGCGCTCGAAGGCCCCGGCCGCCGTCCGTCGCAGCGGGTGGAGGACCCGGTCCTGCGCGTAGACCCGCTCGACGTAGCTCAGGCCCTTCAGGCAGACGGCCTCGGGCGTCGCCTCGTTGGCCGGGTGCGCCTCGATCCGCACGAGCCGCCCGTCCTCGACGCTCACCCGCATCCCGCACGTCGAGTAGCAGTTGCGGGGGCAGGCGGTGGTGAAGGTGCGGGCCTTGGGCATGGGCTCTCCGCGTCGCCGGGGGGCCCGCGATTCTACCGTGGGAACTCGGCCTATAATGGAGTGTCCTGACTTGCTACGTGGCGGGTGCCTCCGTTCGAAGGAGGCGGGTGAGGGCGAATGGTCGCCGCCGGCCCTGAGCCCGCCAGCCCAGAGCCCCGAGAGAGAAGGAGAGCGATGGGCACGAAGGTCTTCGTCGGGAACATGAGCTTCGACACGACGCGTGAGGAGCTCCAGGAGCTGTTCGCACAGGCGGGCGAGGTCACCGAGGTGGTGGTCCCCACGGACCGCATGAGCGGGCGGCCGCGCGGGTTCGCTTTCGTCTCGTTCGCCACGGACGAGGTGGCCGCGGCCGCGATCCTGGCGCTCGACGGCAAGGAGCTGGGCGGGCGCAACCTCCGCGTCAACGAAGCCTCGACCGAGCGCCCGATGCGCCCGGGCGGCGGGAGCGGCGGCGGCGGCGGCTTCAGCCGGCCGTTCGGAGCCGGCGGCGGCGGTGGGGGCGGGCGCCCGGGCGGTCCGGGTGGGGGCAATCGCCCCAAGGGCAGCCGACGCAACGTCCGCGCCCGCAAGCGCAGCATCTGGTAGAAAGCGGTCACCCGCCGAGGCGGCCGGTCCCGGCCGCCTCGCACGCGAGCTGGCCGCACGCCCCCGCGATGTCGGCGCCGCGCGGCCAGCGCACGATCGACTTGACCCCGTGCGACTTCACCTGGTGCTGGAAGGCGAGCGTGGCCGCGCGCGAGGGCGCCACGTAGGGGCTCCCGGGAAACGGGTTGTGCGGGATGACGTTCACCTGGGCGTGAATCCCGCGTAGCAGCCCGGCGAGCCGCTGCGCGTCGTGCTCGCGTGTCGTTCACTCCGGCGAGGAGCACGTACTCGACGAAGAACCGGCGCTTGGGCTGGCGCGCGCCTTCCTCGCGCAGCAGGCCGAGGATCGCGGCGATGGGCCACCGCGCGTTGTGCGGCATCACCCGCGTGCGCACCTCGTCGGTCGTGGCGTTGAGGGACAGCGCGAGGTTCGCGTCGCACTCGGCCAGGAAGCGCCGCATGCCGGGCAGGACACCCGCCGTCGACACCGTGACGTGGCGGGGCGAGAGGCCGGGGAAGACGTCGGTGAGGCCACGCACGGCCGCGAAGACCGCGTCGGGATTGTCGAGCGGCTCCCCCATCCCCATGAAGACCACGTTGCGCGGCGGACGCTCCTCTTCCTCGGCGGCGGCGACGAGGTACTGGAGCACGATCTCGCCCGCGCGCAGGTTGCGGCCGATCCCGAGGCGCGCGGTGGCGCAGAAGTCGCACCGCCGCGTGCAGCCGGCCTGCGAGGACACGCAGACGGTGCTGCGCCCCCGCCCGGGAACGAGGACGGTCTCGACCGTGGCGTCGCCGAGGCCGAGCGCGAGCTTGATCGTGCCGTCTCCGCTCGTCGAGCGCGAGACCTCGCTCCACGCGGGGTAGAAGGCTTCCGCCCGGAGCCGGGCCCACGCCGGCTGCGCCACCCCGGCCACCCGAGCCGGCAGCGCCCCCGGCCGCCCCTCGGTCAGGAAGCGGCGCAGGGCGAGGGCTCGCGTGCGGCTCTCCAGCGGGCCTTCGAGATCCGCGACCGTCGAGGCGAGCAGATCGAGGCCGGGGCGAGGAGCGCCGGGTGGGAGTGGCATGTTCCGTGGAGGGAGAGTATAGGCTTGCCGCCATGGGACACAGGCTCGACCCGACTCCGCGTTCCGGCCGGCGCTGGCTGGGCATGATCGCCTTCTTCGGCCTCCTGGGCGTGCCCGCGGGGAGCGGGGCGGCGACGGCCCCGGACCCGCTCTTCGACAGCTTCGCCCGCCCTCCCCAGCGTCTTCGCCCCTTCGTGCGCTGGTGGTGGAACGGCTCGCGGGTCAACGAGGCCGAGATCCTCCGCCAGCTCGACGTGATGAAGGCCGCCGGCATCGGCGGGTTCGAGATCAACACGATCGCGATGCGGGACGACGTGCCGAAGGACGGCCTCGCCGCCTTCCCGGAGCGGCCGTGGCTGAGCCCCGAGTGGTGCTCGGCGGTGAAGGCGGCGGCCGAGGGCGCGCGCGAGCGCGGCCTGACCGCCGACATCATCGTGGGCTCGGGCTGGCCCTTCGGGGGGCGCTTCCTGACGCCGTCGGAGCAGACGAAGCGCGTCCGCCTCGTGAAGAAGGAGGTGAGCGGGCCGAGCGTCTTCGAGGCCTCGCTCGCCGAGCTCGCCTCTTCCGGGAAGAAGGAGCGCGAGGAGGTCGCGGTTGCGCCGCGGCTCGCCTTCCTCCGGCTCTTGCCGGCGGGCGGGACCGACTTCGTCCCCGGCCGGGAGCTGGCCCCGGGCGCGCTGCGGGAAGGACGCGTCCGGGTGAGCGTCCCGGCGGGGCCGCACGTCCTCCACGTGGGGCTCCTCGAGACGGGCTTCACGAACGTGAAGCTCGGGGCGCCGGGCGCGGACGGGCCGGTGGTGGACCACTGGAGCGCCGCCGCGGTGCGCCGCTACCTCGACCACATGTCGGCGGGCCTCGCCCCCGCCCTCGGCGGGCGGCTCGGCGAGAAGCTCGGGCGGCCCGCTGCGCGCGAGCTTCGTGGACAGCCTCGAGCTCGACCACGCGAACTGGACGGACGACCTGCCCGCCGAGTTCGCGCGGCGTCGCGGCTACGACCTCGCGCCCTACCTGCCCTTCGTCCTCGACCGCGACGAGCCGGGCGACGACTCCCCCCGCGCCGACACCGTGCGCCGGGCCCGCTACGACTTCCACCGCACCGTGGTCGAGCTCTTCCAGGAGCGGTTCCTGCAGACCTACGTCGGCTGGGCGCACGAGAACGGCCTCCTCGCCCGCATGCAGGCCTACGGCCGCGAGACGCACGTGCTCGAGGGCAGCCTGCAGGTGGACCTGCCGGAAGGCGAGAGCTGGCTGTGGTCGGGCCACGACCGGATCGTGGTGAGCCCGACCGTCGCGAACAAGTACGTCTCCTCGGCGGCCCACCTCGCCGGGCGGGGGCCGGTGAGCTTCGAGGCGATGACGAACGCGGTGCCGGTCTTCCGCGAGATGCCGGAGGACTTCAAGCTCGGCATGGACCAGAGCGCCCTCGCCGGGCGTCCTGCACCCCGTCCTCCACGGCTTCAGCTACTCGCCCCGCGAGGCGGGCTTCCCCGGGTGGGTGCGGTTCGGGTCCTGGTTCAACGAGCAGAACCCCTGGTGGCCGCACGTGCGCCGCTTCACCGACTACGCGGCGCGGCTCACCACCGTCCTCTCGTCCTCCGAGTTCCAGGCGAACGTGGCGCTCCTCGGGCCGAGGGCCGACGAGTGGGCGCGCGACGGCCTCCTCTACCAGCCGTTCCCCGAGGTCTCCCGCCCCTGGTACCACTACCACCTCTGGCAGGCGCTGCAGCAGGCGGGCTACGGGACCGACTTCGTCAGCGAGGGCGTCCTGCGCGGGGCGCGGGTCGAGGGCGGCCGGATCGTCTACGGCGCGCGCGCCTACGACACCCTCCTGCTCATGGACGTCGTCTCGCTCGAGCCGGAGACCGCCGAGGCGATCGCGCGCTTCGGGGAGGCGGGAGGGAAGGTCGTCTTCGTCGGCCGCAAGCCCGAGCGCGCGCCCGGCCTGAAGGACGCCCCCGAGGCCGATCGGCGCGTGGAGGAGGCGGTCGCGCGCGCTGCGCGACCGCGCCGCGTTCCCGCCCGCCCCCGAGCCGGGCGGCGAGCTGCGAGGCGACGTCACGCGCGGAACGCTGCCCGACTTCGCCCGCCGCTCGCTGCTGCAGTGGGCGCTCGTGTGGATGCCGCGCATCGGGGCGGCGCCGGACGTGACCGTGAGCGCGCCGCACCCCGACCTCGGCCTCGTCCACCATCGTTCGGGCGAGCGCGAGATCTTCTTCCTCGCCAACGCGAGCCGGACCGAGAGCGTCGACTCCGTGGCCCGCTTCCCCACCGGCGACCGCCGGCCGTGGCGCTGGGACCCGGAGACGGGCACGCGCGCGCCGGTGCCGTTCTCCGCGCAGCCCGACACGCTCGCCCTCCACCTCGAGCCGCTCGAGTCGCTCCTCCTGGTCTTCGAGCCCACTGTCATTCCGAGGGACCCCGGCTCGACGGGTCCCGAGGAATCCGCAGTCTCAGCGCCGAGGCCGGCGGACGACAGGCCGAGGCCCGCCCGCCCCGGCCGGGACTGGCTGCCGGTCGTCGCGCCGTGGGAGGTGGCGCTGCGCCCCGCGGGCGGCAGCGCCCTTCCACCGCCGCTTCCCCCAGCTCTTCGACCTGAGCCTGGCCGCCGGCGATCCCGAGGTCGCCGGCTTCGGCGGGGTCGCGACTCTACCGCGCCGAGTTCGACTGGACGGACGAGACGCGCACGCGTCCTCGGCCTCGGCACGGTGCACGGCGTCTCGTCGGTGCGGCTCAACGGGAAGGACCTCGGCGTGCGCTGGTGGGGCCGGCATCTCTACGACGCGACGGGCGTCCTGGCCCGTGGCCGCAACGTTCTCGAGGTCGAGGTCACGACGACGCTCGGCAACCGCATGCGCTCGCTGAAGGACAACCCCGTCGCGAAGAGCTGGTCCTGGTGGTTCCCGCCCATCTCCATGGGCCTCGTCGGGCCCGTCCAGCTCATGAAGCCGGTGGATTGAACGATCCGCTTCACGGCGGAGCCCCCGCGCCCGACCGGGGCGGGGTATAGAATCCCGGGACCCCCGCGGCACGATCCGCGGGGTCCCGAGGTTCTCCGCCATGCGCCCACGCACCGCCGGCGCCCTGCTCGCCGCGCTGGTCGGACTCACGCTCGCCTTCCCGCCCGCGCGCGCCGCCTCTCCCGGCCACGTGCCGCCGCCGCTGCCACCCGTCGCCGCGAAGGACGCCCCCGGCCTGCCGCCGCTGCCGGAGGTGTCGCCACGCAACGCCAGCTACACGATCGAGGCCCGCCTCGACCCGGAGAGGCGGACGATCGCCGGCACGCTGGTGCTCGAGTGGCGCAACACGAGCGACCAGGCGCTCTCCACGTTCCCCTTCCACCTCTACTGGAACGCCTTCCGCAACAACCTCTCGACGACCGCGCGGGGCGAGGGCCGGCGCGCCCCGGGCGACCGCAAGCGCGAGGAGCGCACCTTCGGCTGGACCCAGGTCCGGAGCGTGCGGCTCCTCGACGCCGCCGGGCAGGACAGCACGATTCAAGACCTGACCCCCACGATCCGGTACCTGAACGAGGACGGCAACACCGACGACCGCACGGTGATGGAGGTGCGGACGGCGCAGCCGATCGCGCCGGGCGAGACGGGCCGCTTCCGGATCGAGTGGGACGCGCTCGTCCCCCACGGCAGCATCGGGCGCGCCGGATGGGTGCACGACTACCACTTCGTCGCGCAGTGGTTCCCCAAGATCGGCGTCTTCTGGAAGGGCGGGTGGAACGCCCACCCCTTCTACCCCTGGACGGAGTTCTTCTCCGACTTCGGCGTCTACGACGTGAAGCTCACCCTGCCCGCACGGCTTCGTGGTGGGCGCGACCGGACGGCTCGAGTCGAAGACCGACAACCCGGACGGCAGCGAGACCTTCCGCTTCGTGCAGGAGGACGTCCACGACTTCGCCTGGACCGCGAGCCGGCGCTTCCTCGAGCGGCGCTCGCGGTTCGAGGACCCCGGCTACCCGCCGGTGGACGTCCGGCTGCTCCTCCAGCCCGAGCACGCGCACCTCGCCGATCGCTACCTCGAGGCCACGAAGATCGCGCTGCGCACCTACGGCACCTGGTCGGCGCCCTACCCCTACCCCCAGATCACGGTGGTCGACCCGGCCTGGGGCTCGGCCTCGGGCGGCATGGAGTACCCGACGATCTTCACGGGCGGCGCCTCCGTCTTCGCCCCGGAGGAGCTCCAGAGCCCCGAGGGCGTCACCATCCACGAGGCCGGGCACCAGTTCTGGTACGGCCTCGTGGCGAACAACGAGTTCGAGGAGGCCTGGCTCGACGAGGGCTTCAACACCTACATGACCTCGAAGGCGACCGACCACTCGCTCGGCCCCGAGGGCTGGGGGCGACGCTACTTCGGCGGCGACTACGGCCGCGGCGGCGCGGACCGGGTGGCCGGTGGTGGCGCCCGGCGTGCGGATCGCCCGCGGCAGCGACACGGTGCCCGGCTTGCGCGAGGGCGGTGAGGCCGACGTGATGGCCAGGAAGGCCTGGACCTACCGCGACGGCGGGTCCTACAGCCTCAACTCCTACGGCAAGCCCGCCCTCGTCCTGCAGACTCTCGAGGGGCTGCTCGGCGAGGACACGATGGTCCGAGTGCTCCGCACCTACGCGCGCCGCTACCGCTTCGCCCACCCCACCGCCGAGGACTTCATCGCCACGGTCGAACGAGGTCACCGGGCAGGACTGGCGGTGGTTCTTCGACGAGACCGTCTTCTCGGCGAACCTGTGCGACTACGGGGTCGAGGTGAAGAGAGGAGCCGGTGCGCACGCCGGCCGGCTGGCTCGAGGGGACGGACGGCCGGCTCGACCTGAAGCGCCGAGCGGACGGACCGGGAGGACAAGGGCGAGGGCGACGAGCGCCTCGAGTCGCGCGTCACGGTCGTGCGTCACGGCGAGGTGCGTCCTGCCGGTCGAGCTGCGCGTCGACCTGGCCGACGGGCGCACCGTCACCGAGAGGTGGGACGGCCGCGACCGCTGGGTGCGCTTCCGGTACGAGGGGGCGGGTGTCGTCCGCGCGGTCGTGGACCCGGGAGCGAAGATCGCGATCGACGTGGACCCCTCCAACAACGAGTGGATCTCGGACGCCCGGCCCGGCGCGACGGGCCGCCACGAAGTGGGCCGCACGCTACCTCTTCTGGCTCCAGAACCTCCTGGAGCTCCACGCGGTGGTGGGGTGAGGCCATGCTGACCGCTCTTCGCGCCGGCTTCCGCTCCGTGGGCCGCAACTGGGGCCTCGTGCTCCTCGTGCTCGTCGGCAACCTCGCCTTCGCTCTCGTCCTCGCGGTTCCCCTCTCCCTTCAGCTCGAGGCGGACCTCGCCCACCGGGGCGCGTCGAGCGCGATGATGTACGGCTTCGACTACGACTGGTGGGCGCAGTGGTCCGAGCGCCAGGAGGGTCCGCCCTCCGCCCTCTCGCCGGACATCCTCGGCACCGGCTTCGCCTTCCGGAACCTCGAGCTGCTGCTGAAGGGCTCGCTGCCCGGCGGCCTCTTCGCGCGAGGGGACCGCGGCGCGCTCGACCCGACGATCCTCGGCCTGGGTGTCCTCTACCTGCTGCTGCAGGTCTTCCTGACCGGCGGCCTCCTCGGCGTCTTCCGCGCGCCCACCGGCGGCTGGACGGTGCGCGGCTTCCTGCACGGCTCGGGCTTCTACTTCGGGCGCCTCTTCCGGGTGAGCCTCCTCGCTCTCGCCGCGGCCGGGGTCGTCTTCGCCCTCTACGCGCCGCTCGCGCGCTGGGTCGACGGCCTCGCGCGGGAGGCCGTCTCCGGAGAGGACGGCGATCGCCCTGACCCTGGGCCGCCACGCCGTGCTCCTGCTGGCGCTGGTCGCCGTGCACATGGTCTCGTCCCACGCGAAGGTGCTCGTCGTGCGCGAGGAGCGGCTCTCCTCGGTGCTGGCGTTCCTCTCGAGCCTCGGCTTCTGCGCGCGGAACGCGTTCGCGGCGCTCGGCCAGTACCTCGTGATCGGCGCCGCCGGGGTCGCGCTCGTGGCCCTCTTCGGCGCCCTCGACGCGCGGCTCGAGGTGATCGGCTGGCGGAGCCAGCTCCTGGCGCTCGTGCTCTTCGAGGCCGTGGTCGCCGTGCGCATCGCGCTCCGCCTCGCCCTCCTCGCCGGGCAGACGGAGCTGCAGCGAGCCCGGGGCCGATGAGCATCGACGCCACGGCGTTTCGCCGGGCCCTGGGACAGTTCGCGACCGGGGTGACGGTGGTGACGACGCGCGACGCCTCCGCTCGCCCGCTGGGCCTCACGGTGAGCGCCTTCTGCTCGGTGAGCCTGCACCCGCCGCTCGTCCTCGTCTGCGTCGACCACCGCTCGGAGGCGAACGAGGGGATGCGGGAGAGCGGGCTGTTCGCGGTGAACGTCCTGGGGGAGGAGCAGGAGGACGTCTCGCGGCGCTTCGCCGCCCCCGGCCGCGCCAAGCTCGAAGGCTTCCCGTTCGTCGAGGGCAAGCTGGGCCTGCCCGCTCGTGCCCGGGGCGCTCGCCCACGTGGAGTGCCGCGTGCGCTCGTTCCACGACGAGGGCGACCACGCGGTCTGGGTGGGCGAGGTGCGCTCGCTCTCCGCCCACCCGGGGCGCCCGCTCCTGTACCACTCGGGCTCCTACCGGAGGCTCGACGGGGCGCCGCCGAGTGGCAAGGGCGGCGGCGATCGGTTATAAAGACGGATCAGATAGACGAAATCCCACCGAGAGACCCCCCCAAAGCGACGAAAGGAGCAGAAGGAAAGCCCTTCCTTCGAGGACCATGGCCGAGAACGTGTTGATGCCCGAGATGAGCTGGACCGAGGTCGAGGAGGCGCTCAAGGAGCGTCCGGTTGCGCTGTTGCCCGTGGGCAACACCGAGGCCCACGGTCCCCACCTGCCGGTGGCCGCTGACACCGTCATCGCGATCGAGATGGCGCGTCGCACGGCGCTGAAGCTGAAGAAGCGGGGCGTTCACGCCCTCATCGCTCCCCCGATCACGTTCTGCGTGTCGGAGCTGGCAGCCGAGTTCCCCGGCACCGTGAGCCTCCCGGCGGACACCGTGGTCGCGCTCCTGCGCGACGTGAGCACGGCGCTCGCGAAGAAGTTCCGGGCGGTGGCCCTGGTGGGCGTCAACCAGGAAGCGGCCAACCTCGAGGCCATCCGGCGGGCCACCGAGGAAGCGAAGAAGGCCGGGGCCAGCGTCTGCCTCACCGAGTTCGCGAAGAAGCGCTGGAACGACCGGCTGGGGGCGGCCTTCAACGCGGGCGACCACGCGGGCAGCTTCGAGACGTCGCTGATGATGGCCTGCGCGCGCGCGCAGGTGCGGGAGAAGGAGCGCATCAGCCTCCCGCCGATGGACCCGCTTGGCCCCGGCCTCAAGAAGGGAGCCAAGACCTTCGCGGAGGCGGGCGGCGAGGACGCCTACTTCGGCGACCCCACCGCCGCCAGCGCCGAGGAGGGCGAGGCCCACTTCGAGGTCCTCTCCGACATCCTCACCCTGTCGATCCTGGAGCACCTCGGCTCGAAGATGTAGGCCCTGTCATCCTGAGGGACTCCGGCCCGCCGGGTCCCGAAGGATCCGCCGGGATTGCGGATCCCTCGTCGCCCGACTCGATCGGAGCTCCTCGGGATGACAGGCCTTTGGGGCTTCGCCCCCCAAACCCCCCGTCGGACGGCCTGACTTCTTGGGGCCGCGCTTCTCGGGCTTCTCCGGCCCCGGGAAGAGGTGCAGGTTCATGTTGTCGGCGGCGATGTCGGTGAGGTCCACGATCGCGGCGGCGTTGACGCCGATGGCGATGGCGATGGCCTCGGACACCTCCTCGCGGCTCGCCCCGAACTTGAGCGCCTTCTTGACGTGCCCCTCGAGGCACCCCTGGCACTTCGCGGCGAGGCTCGCGCCGATCGCGACGAGCTCCTTGGTCTTGCGGTCGAGGACCGAGGGCTTGTAGGTCTCCTTGTAGAACTGGAAGTAGATCTCGCGGAAGCGAGGGTCCACCATCGTGTAGGAGGCCGGCTGGGGTCGCGGCGCGCCCTCCTCGTCTTCCGGGAACGGCTGGTGGTGGTGCGGCTTCTCGTCGCTCACAGTCGGCTCCTCGTTTCAGTTCCGAGCGTCCATCACCGCTGCGCTCTCGCGAGCAGTGCCGCCGCGGCCGCCTCGTAGGCTGCGGTGCCGTCGCGCCACGCGCCGCCGTGGCTCTTGCCGGGCACGATCAGCACCTCGGCGCCGGGGCCGACGGCCGCCTGCAGGTCGAACGCGATCTCCTTCGGCATGCGCCGGTCGTCGGAGTTCGCCACGAAGAGGGCGGGTCGCCCCTTCAGGTGGGCCGCGGCGGCCAGCACGTCCGCGGCCCTGGTGTCGAAGCCTCCGCGCTGGCCCATCCAGAAGATCGCCAGGTCCGCCACCGGCCAGCTGGGCACGATGCGCAGCCACCACCGGAAGCCACGGAACAGCCGCAGGTGGTGCCGGACCGTGTCCTCGAGCGAGCGGAAGCTGCTGTCGCAGATGACGCCTCTGACCTCGGGATCCCCGGCCGCGGCGAAGACGACCGAGGCCGCCCCGAGCGACACGCCCCAGACCACGACCGGGCCCGGGGAGCGCTCGCGCGCCAGGCGCACGGCGGCCTCGACGTCTTCCTGCTCCTTCACCCCGAAGGTCGTGGTTGCGCCCCCGCTCGCGCCGTGGTGGCGCAGGTCGACGAGGAGCGCGTTCCAGCCCGCCTGGTGGACGAAGGGCGCGCGCCGCACCATCTCGATCCGCGAGCGGTTGAGGCCGTGGACCATGACCACGGTCCCCTTCGCCCCCGGCGCCGGAACCCACCAGCCCTCGAGGTCGACCCCGTCCGCGGAGCGGAAGGCGACGTCCTCGAAGGCGAGCTGGAACGTGGCCGGCGTGAGGCCGGCGTTCTCCTTGTCGGGGAACTGGAAGCGCCGGGTGGTGGCGATGCCGGCGAGGAAGTACGGGACCCACCCGAACGCGAAGAGGACGAAGGCCACGACCGCCGTCACGGCGATGCGCTTGAGCCAGACCTTCTTCCGCATGCGAGCCCCGCCCCTCCTGTGTTGGAACGGCCCATCATAGACGAGCGGACGGGAAAAAGGCGGGGGAGCGCTCCGCCCGACACGACGGACCGCGCTGGCGGGCCTCTCTGGGGGCATTCGATCGGCCCGGGCGCGCCGTCATCACGTCGGCTGCGTCACGCTCCCCCGTCCCAACCAGTAGTACGTTCGGGAGGCTCGGCGGTTTCGTCTTCGGCCGTCAAAGGTTGTCACCGGCTCGAAGCGAAGTCCTCCAGGCGGGCTCCGCAGGGGCGAGGAGTCCTCGCCGCCCACTCGTCGGCGTAGACGGTCGGAATCCAAGGGCCGGGCTCGCCCGCCTCGCGCGCGGCGAGGGCCGGCACCCAGTCGCGCACTCCGTCCGGCGCACACAGGGCGTCGAGCGGGCGCGTCCCGGCGGCGGCGCGCTCCAGGGCAACGCGGGTGGGAGCGGGAAGCTGGCCGGACGCGACCCAGCCGTGCACGCGGACGACCAGCAGCGCGGCGCCGACCGCGGCCAGTCCCGACGCGGCGAGCCGTCCGGCGCGCCAGCGGAGGTCGGCCAGCCGGACGAGCGCGAGCGGGAAAGACGCCGCGATCGCGAGCCCGACTGCGAAGGCGACGACCTCGCCCGGCCGCATCGCCCGCGCCAGGGCCACGACCTCACCGAGAGAGAGACTCCGCGCCAGGGGCCACAGGCCGGGGGCCGCGAGGGCCAGCGCGAGGGCAAAGGCCAGGACGAACCGGCCGGCGCTCTCCCGCCGTCCGCGCCCGACCGCGGCGGCCAGCAGCAGCCCGGCGGCCAGCAGCGGCTGGGCGAGCGCCGCCGCCGCCAGCAGCATCCCGGCGGCAGCCGCCGAGGACCGCGACGCGTGGCCGACGAGCAGGGCCACCGCGGGGAGAGCGAACGCGAGGGCGAGAAGCCCCTCGCCCTCTCCCCACGGCGAGAGCGCGCCGGGCCAGGGCGCCGCGGCGAGGCCGGCGACCGCGCCGAGCGCCGCGACCCACGGCGGGGCCCACGTGGCGTGCAGCGCGAAGAGGCCGACGAGAAGCAGGCCGGCCGCGGCCACGACGACGAGCAGGAGCGCCGGAGCGGGATCGAGGCCGGAGAGGCGCGACACGTCGGCCGCCAGCGTCGCGAGCGCCGGGGCGTGGGCGCCGACCGGGGCGAGCGGAAGCAGGGGCTGGGCCGTCGCCGGGATCCCGTCGCGCCACAGCAGCAGCCGCGCGGAGGTCGTCTGGAAGGCGAGGCGCGAGCCGGGTGCGTGGTGCCAGAGCGGCAGCGGGGCGAGGAGCGCGAGGGCGACGGCCATCACCAGGAGCGAGGGGCCGCTCGTGACGCGCGGTGGCGGCAGGCCCGGCCGCACCGGCGGCGGAGGCGCCGGCGGCGGTCGCCAGCCGGGGGGCGGCGGGACCTCGTGCTGGGGCAGGAGGCGCAGCAGGGCGAGCAGGCCGAAGACCAGCAGGGCCGCCGCGAGAAAGCGCCCGCGCCCCGCGAGCGGCGGCCACCAGGCACAGAGCACCCAGAACGCGAGCGACAGCGCGGGCACCGCCGTCCACGGGGCGCGCACGACGAGGGCCCCGGGCAGAAGGGCGAGGAGCGCGAGGGCCGGCAGCCCGGCGGCGAGAGGGGACACCACCGCTGATTCTACGCTCCCGGTCCCGAGGCCTTTGCGGTTACGATCACGCTCCACATGGCCCCATCGAACGGCTTTCGCGCGGTGCTCTTCGACTGGGACGGAACGCTCGTGGACTCCGCCGAGCGGACCTACGGCTGCTACGTGCGGGTCTTCTCGGCTTACGGGATCGGCTACGATCACGCGGCCTTCGAGCGCACCTACTCGCCCGACTGGTACCGCACCTACGAGGACGTGGGCCTCCCCCGCGGCCACTGGCCCGAGGCCGACGCGCGCTGGATCTCGTGCTACGAGGCCGAGCCGAGCCGTCTCGTCCCGGGGGCGCGGGAGACGATGGAGCGGCTCGCCGGGGCCGGCCTCGCGCAGGGCCTCGTCTCGAGCGGGGACGGGACCCGCGTGCGTCGCGAGATCCAGGCGCTCGGGCTCGAGCGGTTCTTCGGCGCCGTGGTGTGCGGCGGCGAGACGGCGCGCCGCAAGCCCGACCCGGAGCCGCTCCTCGTGGCGCTCGGGCGGCTCGGCTTCGCCCCCGCGGAGACCGCCTACGTGGGCGACAGCCCCGAGGACGTGGCGATGGCGAAGGCGGCGGGCGCCTTCGCGGTCGGCATTCCGGGGGGGTTCCCGAATCACGAGGCGCTCGTCGCGTCGCGCCCCGACGTCCTGGCCTCGAGCCTCGACGAGGCCCTGCGGGCGCTGCTGCCCTCCCTGCCGGGCGATCGGGCCTGAAGCCGGCGCCCGCCTACGGCTGGCGGCCGAGCGTCTTCTTCAGCAGGCGCAGCTGCACCTGGGCCGCGTTGCGAACCTCGAGGTGGCGGCTCTCCCGCAGGAGCTGCTCGAGGTAGTCGATGTCCTCCTCCCGCCGCATCTGGCGCGCGAGGATCTGGCCGATGTGGCGGTCGCCCGCGAAGGCCTTGAGCCGCTCCGCGTCGCGGATCCGCTTGGCCGCCTCCTGGCGGACGAAGAAGTGGCGGTTGCTCCGGACCACGGCGAGGAGGTCCTCGTCGTGGGCGTGTTCGGCGCCCAGCGACTCGATGCGGAACACGAGCTCGTCGTCCGGGAGCGCCAGCCAGCCTTCGTCGCCGGGGAGGGGGCCGGCGACGACGGCCAGGCGCAGGTCGCGGCCGTCGGTCACGAGGCCCCGCTCACTCGATCGAGGCGGCCCGGCGGCGGAACTCGTCCAGCACGCCGTCGACGACTCCCTGCTCCTCGGGGCCGATGCCGTCGAAGCTCAACCCGAAGAGAAACCCCCCGCGCGGCGCGGGGCGGGCCCAGCGCACGGTCGCGGGGAGGCGGACGCTCGTGGCCTGGCGGCCCAGGTGCGCTTCGACGGTGAGGACGCGTGCCGATGGCGGGAGGCTCGTCTTCCGTGTGGATCCGCCCGCCGCGCTCGCTGATGTCGGTCAGGAAGCCGGCGTGGCGCCGATCGCCCTGGACGTAGCGGCAGGGCGCCACGAACGGCTGGATGCGCTGGGTCTGCCGCTTCTCTTCTGGAACGGCCATTGGGGGGGCGGTCGCTCCCCGCGCCTACTGGCCTTCGACGGCGGGACCCGGCGCCTCGTCGGAGCTGGCCACGAAGTTGAGGAGCGCCTTCAACTCCTTGCCCATCTTGAAGTACGGGATCTTCTTCGGCGGGACGTCCACCTTCTCGCCCGTCTTCGGGTTGCGGCCCTTGCGCGGGGCGCGGTTGCGGAAGCGGAAGGAGCCGAAGCCACGGATCTCCACCTCCTGCCCGCTCTGGAGCGCGGAGACGATGCTCCGGAGCGCGGCCTCGACGATGATCCCGGCCTGCACCTGGGTGATGTCGAGGCGCTTCGCCACGACCCCGATGAGGTCCGCCTTGGTCATTGCGGTTCGAGACGGCTCGGCCATGTCCCCAGGACTCCGTTCGCTCCCCCAGCCAGCGGGGAAAGACGGCGGATTCTAGCCCGGCGAATCCCCCGAAGTCAAGGAAACCGCGGGGGATAGCGGGCCGGTCAGGCGTTGGCGGGCGGGCGACCCAGGCCCACGGGGCGCTGCGTCGGCTTCTGTCCCATCGCTCCGAAGGTCCTCTCGAGGGCCTTGTCCACGCGCTCTTCGACGGCGGTGCGCGTCTTGTCCTCGGCCTCGGCGATCTCGCTGATGAGCAGGAACTTCGCCCGCTCGAGCATCCGCTTCTCGCGGAACGACAGCGCCTTCTTGCGCGAGAGGAAGGTGAGCCCCTTCAGGACCAGGGCGACCTCGAAGAGGCTGCCGGTCCGCATCTTGTCGGAGTTCTCCTTGAAGCGGCCCTTCCAGTTGGCGACCTGGTCGATCTTGCCGTCGCCGAGCAGCGTGAAGATCTTGCGGACCTCGGTGAGGCGGATCACCGGCCGAAGGCCCACTCCGTCGGCGTTCTGCTGCGGCACCCACACCCTGGAGTCGTTGGCGAGAATGCGGAGCTGGTACAGGCTGATCTTGCCGCCGGGGACCGGGCGCGTCTGGATGCTCTCGACGACGCCGATCCCGTGATTCGGGTAGATGACCTTCTCGCCGACCTGGAACTCCACGGTGACCTCTCTTTCCCAGTGGCTGGGGGGGGCTCCTGCGGGGGAGAACGACGTGACGACCAACGACATTTTACCAGCCGGCCGCAGCCGGGGCAATCGAGCGGAGTGCACCATGAGCGCCGCACCTGCCCTGCGCGAAACCTCGACGCAATCAAGCGCGCCTAGAGCAGGAGCCGCTCGCGGTAGGCGACCAGCGCGGCCACGCAGGCGTCCACGTCCTGCTCGGAGTTGTAGAAGTGGGTCGAGATGCGCACGCCCTCGGGCTTCTCCGTGACGTGCACGCCCCTCTCGAGGAGGAACGCCCTCGCGCGCCCGGGGTCGGGCAGGCGCACGAGGGTCTCCCCCGAGCGGTGCTCGCCGCCGGGAGAGAGGACCTCGAGCGACGCGCGGCCGAGGCGGAAGGTCAGGTACATGTTGAGGGCGAGCACCCTCTCCGCGATCTGGTCGATGCCGATGCCGGAGAGGTAGTCCACCGCGGCGCCGAGGGCGAAGATCGGCCCGAAGGGCGGGCAGCCCATCTCGGTGCGCGCGTTCGAGGACAGCAGCCGGAGGCGGCGGTTGTCGAAGGCGTACGGGTCGTCGCCGCTCATCCACCCGACCGCACGCGGCGGACGCGCGGCGAGGAGCGCCTTGCGGACGTAGCAGAAGCCGGCGCCGAAGCCGGCGCCGAGCCACTTGTGGCCGGCGGTGGCCAGCGCGTCGATGCCGCTGCGCCTCACGTCCACCGGGAACGCCCCGACCGACTGGCTGCCGCACACCACCAGGTGGCGCTGGCCCTTGAGGCGGCCGAACGCGTCGAGGTCCTGCCGGCAGCCGTTCGAGAACTGCACGTGGCTGATCGCGATCGTGGCCGTGCGCGGCGCCTCGCCCTCCGCGAACGACTCGAGCCGCAGGACACCCTCGACGGCCGCGACGAAGCGCACCAGGACCCCGCGGTGGATCCAGGGCAGGGTGACGGTCGGGAACTCGAGCTCGTCGGAGAGCACCGGCCCGTCCCCCTCGAGCAGGTCGGCGATCAGGTTGATGCCGGCCGACGTGTTGGGGACGAAGGCGATCTCGTCCGGCTCCGCCCCGACGAAGCGGGCGACCTTCCGGCGCACCGCCTCGCGCTTCTCGAGCCAGGCGTCCCAGTGGCGGTCTCCGCCCTCCTCGAGCTCACGGTAGAAGGCGGTGACCGCCTCGCGAACGGGACGGGGGGGGAGCGAGGTGGCCGCGGCGTTGAGGTAGACCTTGCCCGCCAGGCCCGGGAAGTCCCCGCGGACGTCGTCCCAGAGCGTCGTCATGGCGGGCAAGGATAGCTCACGCGGGCGCCGGCCGCCCTTCGGCCGCGGCGAGGAGCCGCGGCGTCCGAAAAGCCGCCAGCGGCCCCGGGGCGGCCGCAGGCCAAGCTGCTGAAACCAGGGTGCTTGGCGCCACGAGTCCGGCGGCACGACCGTTGCATCCATTTGCAGTCCCATGGACTGGACACACCTCACTTCCGCGCTGGTGGTCGGGACGCTCCTGGCCCTGGCGCTCCTCGCCGGTCGGCGCTCCGTCCAGAAGACCGCGCTTCGATCCCTCGAGGCGCGCCTGTCCGCGGCGGAGAAGGAGCTCGCCGCGGCGCGGCGGCAGGCCGCCCAGGCGGACGCCGAACAGCAGTTCCTGGCCCGTTTCGTGCGCGAGCTGCCCCACATCGCCCACGAGCTGCACGCGGGAGCCGCGGGGCGCCAGATCCCGAAGCTCCTGCTGGGCGCGGTGGTCCGGATGCTCGAGCCGAGGAAGGCGGTCATCGCGGTGCGCCGGCGGCCGGCGGAGAGCGATCCCGACCGTCACCTCCGCCTCGCGGTCGCCGCGACGTCGCCGGAGGGCTGCATGAGGATCGGCGCCGAGATCCCGATCGGCCAGGGCGAGATCGGCTACGCGGCCGACGTGCAGCGCGTGATGGACCGGCGCGACTTCGAGAGCCAGCCGCCGCCCACGCGCAAGCGCCTGCGCGACGAGACCGACCCGGGCTGCCTGCCCGACATCGTCGCCCCCATGGTCTTCAACGAGGAGGTCGTGGGCGTCATCGCGGTCGAGGCCCCCAAGCGCGGCCTGGCGGAGGCGAAGGACGCCCTGCGGCTGCTCGCCCAGGTCGGCGCGGTGTCGGTGCACACCCAGGCCCGCTACACCGAGATGAAGGCGACCGCCAGCATCGACGGCCTGACCGGGGTCTTCAACAAGCGCTACCTCACCCACCGCCTCGCGGAGGAGATGCGCAAGGCCCAGGACGACCTCTCGAGCCTCTCGGTGTTCATCTTCGACGTGGACAACTTCAAGCACTACAACGACAGCAACGGCCACGTGGCCGGCGACCGCCTCCTGCAGCGGCTCGCCAAGCTCGTCGTGGAGAACGTGCGCAAGGACACCATCTTCGGGCGCTACGGCGGCGAGGAGTTCCTGGTCATCTTCCCGAACACGAAGCGCGCCCAGGCGCTGGCCGCGGCCGAGAACGTGCGCCAGGCGATCGCGGCCCACGAGTTCCCGTTCGGCTTCGACCAGCCCCTCGGCGTCATGAGCGTCAGCGGCGGGGTCGCGGAGTGCCCGCTCGACGGCAGCGACGCGGCGACCCTCGTGCGCGCGGCCGACGAGGCCCTGTACGAGGCCAAGCGCTCGGGCCGCAACCGCGTGCTGGCCCACGAGCCCACCTATCTCGGCGGCGACGAGGCGCAGATGCCGCTGCCGATCGAAGGGAACGAGGACCCGCGGGAGCGCGCGGCCCACGAGCAGGCGCCCGCCCCCGGAACCGAGGGCAAGGCGGTGGCCCTCGCCGCGGACATGACGCCTCCTCGGGGAACGCGCGTCGCGGCCGACTTCACCCCGACACCCGGCACCCTGCTGGCCATCGCGTCCGTGACTCCGGCCACCGGCGTGCCGAGGCTCACGCTGCAGCCCACGGCCGAGGTGCTGGCCGCGGCGGTGGCCGCCGCCCCGCCCGACGCCTCGGCGCCGACGTCTCGCGCCGACGACCTGATCGTGGTCAGCGCCGACGAGCTCGCGGGGGCGCCGGGCGACAAGGCGTAGCCGGTTCGTCGTACACTGACCCTGCCGCTGCCGGAGTGGCGAAACTGGCATACGCGCGGGACTCAAAATCCCGAGGGGCTCACGCCCCGTGTGGGTTCGATCCCCACCTCCGGCACCACACGCACGCGTGACGAGGCCTGATCCATGAACCGCGCGGAGATGCTGGAACGGGCGCTCGCGCCGCGAGAGGCCTGGGACATCGTCGTGATCGGGGGCGGGGCCACCGGCGTGGGCGTGGCGCTCGACGCGGCCGCCCGCGGCTACGACGTGCTGCTGCTCGAGCAGGGCGACTTCGGGAAGGGGACCTCCAGCCGCTCGACCAAGCTCGTCCACGGCGGGGTCCGCTACCTCGAGCAGGGCAACGTCTCCCTCGTGATGGAGGCGCTCAAGGAGCGGGGCCTCCTGCGCCAGAACGCCCCCCACCTGGTCGGCGACCTGGCCTTCGTGGTCCCGAACTACGAGTGGTGGGAGGCGCCGTTCTACGGGGTGGGCCTCAAGGTCTACAACCTCCTCTCCGGCCGCTACGGCTTCGGCACCTCCGAGATCCTCTCCAAGGAGGAGACGCTGGCGCGGCTGCCCACGATCCGGACCGAGGGCCTGCGCGGCGGCGTCGTCTACTACGACGGCCAGTTCGACGACACGCGCCTCCTCGTCAACATGGCCACCACCGCGGCCGAGCAGGGGGCGACGCTGCTGAACTACGCGCCGGTGACGGCGCTCTTGCGGGACAAGCACGGCTTCGTGAACGGCGTCGTGGCGAGCGACCTCGAGGGCGGGCGGGAGATCCGCGCCGCGGCCCGGGTCGTGATCAACGCCGGCGGCCCCTTCTGCGACGCGGTGCGGCGGCTCGCCGACCCGGGCCTGCGCCCCGCTGGTCGCGCCCAGCCAGGGGATCCACCTCGTCTTCGCCGGGTCGGTCCTGCCGGGCGGCGCCGCCATCATGGTGCCGCACACCAGCGACGGCCGCGTCATGTTCGCGATCCCGTGGCACGGCCACACCGTGGTGGGCACCACGGACACGCCGATCGAGGAGGCGTCGCTCGAGCCGCGGCCGTTCGACGACGAGATCGACTTCGTGCTGGAAACGGCGAGCCGTTACCTGCGCCAGCCCCTCACGCGGGCGGACGTCCTCAGCGTGTTCGTCGGCATAAGGCCCCTGGTGCGGTCCGGGGACGCGAAGATCACTTCCGCTCTCTCCCGGGACCACGTGATCCACATCGACCCCACCGGGCTCATCACCGTCACCGGGGGCAAGTGGACCACCTGGCGCAGCATGGCGGAGCACTGCGTCAACACGGCCGCGATGCTGGAGGGTCTGCCCGAGAAGCCCTGCCCGACCCGCAACCTCAACATCCACGGCTTCCATCGACAGGCGGCCCGGTTCGGCCCCCTGGCGGTCTACGGGTCGGACGCGCTGCACATCCAGGACCTCATCCGCGGGGAGCCGGCGCTCGGGGCGCCGCTGCACCCCGCCCTGCCGACCTGCGGCGCCGAGGTGGTGTGGGCGGCGCGGTTCGAGATGGCGCGCACGGTCGAGGACGCGCTGGCCCGGCGCACGCGGGCCCTCTTCCTGAACGCCCGCGCGGCGATCGAGATGGCCCCGGCGGCGGCCGGCTCCTGGCCCGCGAGCTGGGGCGCGACGAGGCCTGGAAGGACGCGCAGGTGGACGCCTTCCGGAAGCTGGCCTCCGGCTACCTGGTGGCCTGAGCGGCCTTCTCGGGCACCCGCAGCCGCTGCCCGACTCGCAGGCGGTTGGCGCTGCGCAGGCCGTTGGCGTGCATGAGGGCGGAGACGCTCGTCCCGTGGCGCGCGGCGATCTGCGACAGCGTCTCGCCGCTGCGCACGCGGTGCGTCGCGTACTGGGGAGCGGGGGGCGTCCACTCCGGCACCGAGGCGATCTGCGCGCGAAGCGCCTCCTCCTGGCCCGCCGGCAACCGGAGCTCGTAGGCGCGGCGTGGCGTCGCCTGGCGCCGCAACTCCGGGTTGAGCGCGGCGAGCGTGCCCGGCCGAGAGCCCGAGGGCGGCGTCGAGCCGGTCGAGCCGCACCGAGCGCTCGACGCGCAGGGTCGCGACACCCGACGGTGGCGCCTCGGGCTCGGGCAGCGTCATCCCGTACTTCGCGGGATTCTCGATGATCTGGAGCGCGGCGAGGAGGCGGGGCACGTAGCGGCGCGTCTCGCGCGGCAGCAGCTCGTAGAGGTCCCAGAAGTCCAGGTACTCCCCTTCCTGGGGCCGCGAGAGCCGCAGCACCCGGGCCTCGCCGCAGTTGTAGCCGGCGAGGGCCTTGGGCCAGTCGCCGAAGAGACCGTGCAGGTCGATGAGGTACGCGATCGCCGCGTCGGTGGACTTCTCGGGGTCGAGCCGCTCGTCCACCCAGGTGTCCCGGCCGAGGCCGTAGCGCACGCCGGTCGACGAGATGAACTGCCACAGCCCGAGCGCGCTGGCCCGCGAGAGGGCGCGGACCTTGAACCAGCTCTCGACGAGCGGCAGCCAGCTCAGCTGGCTCGGCAGGCCGGCCTTCTCCAGGCGGGCGAGGATCAGGGGCCGGTAGAGGCCCGAGCGGCGATAGCCCTCGAGGAACTGCTCGCGCTCGCCGCTCGTGAAGCTCTGGATCTCGCGCTGGACGTGCTGGTTGTCCACGATCGGCAGGGCGAGGTCCCACGAGGTCGACGTGGGTGCCGCCGCGCGGCGGCCGGCCCCGTGGATCCGGCCGATGAGGTCCGCGGCCAGGATGCGGATGTCCTCCTTCGCCTGCAGGTAGGTGTCGTCGCCGTTCGCGGGCAGCTCCAGCATCCGCTCGTAGGCGCGGTCCACGGCGGCGAGGGCCGCGTCCACCTCGCCCCGGCCGAGGAGCTCCTCGGCCGACTGGCAGGCCTCGAGGGCCTCCTTCTGGATCCGCTCCGGCTCGGTGGCCGGCTCCTCCTCCGTCGCCGACTCCGCCACCGGGGCGGGCTCGGGTGGCGCCGGCTCCGGCGGGACCTGCGGCGCGGGGGCGGTGATGGGAAGCGGCTCGGGAGCGGGGACAGCGGCGGCGATCACTCCGGTGCCCGGGTCCGTGGGCGGAACCGGGGAGAGCGCGGGGGCGGCAGAGCGGCAGGCCGCGGCCCCGAGGACGAAGAGCGCGGCCAGGGAGGTCGCGGTGAATCGACGCGCGTGCACGTGGCTCGAGATCCTCCTGCCGGAGACATGTCCAAGCCTCCGACACCATCATGCCGACAGGACGCCGCAAGGTAAAGCCGCGGTCGAAGAAACTCCCGTCTCGTCGTAGCATCGCGTCGGAGGCTGGCCCATGTCCTCGAAGCCCATCCGGAGCGCCCTCGCGCTGTCGGCGATTCTCGTGGCCTCGTCCCCCGCCGCGCCCGCGGCCGAGCCCCCCGCGCCCTACGGCCCCGTGCCGAGCGCGCGGCAGCTCCGCTGGCACGAGCTGGAGGTCTACGGCTTCCTCCACTTCACGGTGAACACGTTCACCGACAAGGAGTGGGGCTACGGGGACGAGTCGCCGGCGGTCTTCGACCCGACCGACTTCGACGCCGACCAGATCGTCGGGGCGGCGAAGGCGGCAGGCCTGAAGGGCCTCATCCTCACCGCCAAGCACCACGACGGCTTCTGCCTGTGGCCCTCGAAGCTCACCGAGCACTCGGTGAAGAACAGCCCCTGGCGCGGCGGCAAGGGCGACGTCGTCCGCGAGATCGCCGACGCGTGCCGCCGGCACGGGCTCGCCTTCGGCGTCTACCTCTCGCCGTGGGACCGCAACCACCCGGAGTACGGCCGGCCCGGCCTACCTCGACTACTACCGCGGCCAGCTCCGGGAGCTCATGACGGGCTACGGGCCGCTCTTCGAGGTCTGGTTCGACGGAGCGAACGGCGGCGACGGCTACTACGGCGGCGCTCGGGAGAAGCGGACGATCGACCGCCGGACGTACTACGACTGGGACAACACGCGCCAGATCGTCCGCGACCTGCAGAAGGACGCCGTGATGTTCAGCGACGCCGGCCCCGACGTGCGCTGGGTCGGCAACGAGAAGGGCATCGCGGGCGACCCCTCGTGGGCCACGCTCAACCGCGCCGACTTCGCGCCGGGCGAGGCCGACGAGGCGAGGCTCAACCGCGGCGACCGGCCGGGCACGCACTGGCTCCCCGCCGAGTGCGACGTGTCGATCCGCCCCGGCTGGTTCTACCACGCGGCCGAGGACGGGAAGGTCAAGACGCCGCTCGACCTCCTCGACCTCTACTACAAGTCGGTGGGGCGGGGCGCGTCGTTTCTGCTCAACGTCCCCCCGGACCGGCGCGGCCGCATCCACGAGACCGACGAGGCGTCGCTGCGGGGCTTCCGCCAGCTCCTCGACGCCACGTTCGCCCACGACCTGGCGCGAGGCGCTACGGCCAGCGCCAGCAACGTGCGGGGCGGCGACGCCCGCTTCGCCGCGGCGAACGTGCTCGACGGAACGCGCGACACCTACTGGGCGACCGACGACGCGGTCGACGACGCCCGGAGCTGGTCCTCGACCTCGGCCGGCCCGGTCACCTTCAACGTCGTCAGCCTGCGGGAGCACCTGCCACTCGGGCAGCGGGTCGAGGGCTGGGCGCTCGACGCCTGGCGGGACGGCGCGTGGCGTGAGATCGCGGAGGGGACGTCGATCGGCAACCGCCGCCTCTGGCGCGGCGAGGACGTCACCACGACGCGCGTCCGGCTGCGCATCACGAAGGCGCCGGTCTGCCCCGCGATCTCGGAGCTCGCCCTCCACCTCGAGCCGGCCGAGGCGCGTCCGCGGAAGCCGCCGCGCGCTAGTTCCCGGGCCGGCAGGCCCGCGGGATACCGCGGCTAGCATCCGCGTCCATGCGCGCTCCCCTCCTCGCTTCGCCTCGCGTCACCGCTTCCGCTCTCCTCCTCTCGCCACCGCCCGCTCGCGGCCGAGGGCCGTCCCCTGCAGGCCGGACGACGTCTTCTCCCTGAAGGACGTCGCGGACCCGCGGCTCAGCCCCGACGGCCGGTGGGTCGCCTACACGCTCACGACGCTCGACGCGAAGGAGGACGACTCCGACACCGACGTCTACCTCGTGTCGACGGACGGCGGCGAGCCCCTGCGCCTCACGTCCTCGAAGAAGGAAGACTCGAGCCCCCGCTTCAGCCCGGACGGGGAGTGGATCGCTTTTCTCTCGGACCGCGAGGGCAAGAAGACGCAGGTGTACCTCATGAGCCGGAAGGGCGGCGAGGCGGTGAAGCTCACCGACTACAAGGCCTCGGTCTCCGACCTCGCCTGGTCCCCCGACTCCAGGCGGCTCGCCCTCGTGGTGCGGGACGTCGACCCCGACGCGTCGGACGAGGAGGACGAGGAGAAGCCCGCGGGCGAGAAGAAGGAGACGGCGAAGCCGATCGTCCTGCGGCGGCTGCAGTTCAAGCGCGACGGCGAGGGCTACCTCCGGGAAGTCCGAAAGCACGTCCACGTCTTCGACGTCGCGAAGAAGACCTCCGTCCAGGTCACCTCGGGCCCCTTCGACGATTCCGACCCCGCCTGGTCGCCCGACGGCCAGTCGATCGCCTTCGTGAGCAACCGCACGCTGCCCGACCCCGACCGGTCGCAGGACGCGAACGTCTTCGTGGTCGCGGCCCGCGAGGGCGCCGTCCCCCGCGTCCTCGAGACGGGCCCCGGCACGGACGCCTCTCCGGCCTGGAGCCCCGACGGGAAGTGGGTCGCCTACGTCGCCGGGGGCGACCCGAAGGACTTCTGGTACGGCGCGAGCCACGTCGCCCTGGCCCCGGTCGCCGGCGGGGCCCCGCGGCCGCTCACCGCCGCGCTCGACCGCAACGTGACGAGCCCCCGCTTCGCGCCCGACGGCCGGGCCGTGCTGTTCCTCCTCGAGGACCGGGGCAACCGGCACCTCGCCCGCGTGAGCGTCGAGGGCGGGGAGGTCGAGCGCGTCGTCTCCGGCGAGCGCGACGTGCAGGCGTTCGACGCGGCGCCCGGGGGCGCGGTCGTCGTGCTCGAGAGCTCGGTCCAGCAGCCTCCCGAGATCTCCGCGGTGACGGGAGAAGGGCTGAAGCGTCTCACCCACGCGAACGACGCGTTCCTGAAGACCGTCGCCCTCGGCCGCGTCGAGCGTTTCCAGGCCACGAGCGCGGACGGGACGGTCGTGGACGGCTTCCTGACGCTGCCGCCGGGTCACGCTCCGGGACAGCGCGTGCCCACCATCCTCCGGATCCACGGCGGCCCCACGGACCAGTTCTCCACCGCCTTCGAGCTCGAGTGGCAGGTGCTCGCCGGGCACGGCTACGCCGTGGTCGGCGCCAACCCGCGCGGCTCGACGGGGCGCGGCACCGCCTACAGCCGTGCCATCTGGGCGGACTGGGGGAACAAGGACTACCAGGACGTGATGGCGGCGGTCGACCACGTGGTGGGGACGGGCGTTGCCGACCCCGACCGCCTCGGCGTGGGCGGCTGGAGCTACGGCGGCATTCTCACCGACTACGTCATCTCGAAGACGACGCGCTTCAAGGCCGCGGTGTCGGGGGCCAGCATCGCGAACTACCTCGCCGGCTACGGGACCGACCACTACCAGTGGGAGTACGAGGTGGAGCTGGGCTTGCCCTGGAAGGCGCGGGACGTGTGGCTCGGCCTGTCGTCGCCCTTCTTCGACGTCGAGAAGGTGACGACCCCGACCCTCTTCCTGTGCGGCGCCCTCGACATGAACGTGCCGCTCCTGAACTCGGAGCAGCTCTACCAGGCGCTGCGGCGGGTCGGACGGGTGGAGACGGAGCTCGTCGTGTACCCGGACCAGTGGCACGGCATCGAGACGCCCAGCTACCAGAAGGACCGCTGGGAGCGGTACCTCGCGTGGTACGACCGCTTCCTGCGGCCGGGCGCGGGCGACCGCAAGCCCGAGGCGACGTCGCTCCTCGGCCAGCCGCTCTTCGCCCCCGAGGTGGCGGAGGAGACGCGCAAGGGCCTGGAGGAGAGCCTGGCGAAGGCCACCGCCGACTTCGCGAAGGCGCCGGACAGCGCCGACGCCGCCATCGCCCTCGGACGCCGCCACGCCGCCCTCGGCCAGTACCGCGAGGCGATCGACGTCTACACGCGCGCCCTGGCGAAGCACCCCGGCGACGCGCGCCTCTACCGCCACCGCGGCCACCGCTACATCACCGTCCGCGAGCTCGACAAGGCGCTCGCCGACCTCACGCGGGCCGCGCAGCTCGTGGCGGGACGGCCCGACGAGCCCGAGCCCGACTCCGACCCCTCGCGCCCGCCCTCGACGACGCTGCAGTTCTCGGTCTTCTACCACCTCGGCCTGGCGCGCTACCTGAAAGGCGACTTCGCGGGCGCGGAGAAGGCCTATCGCCTCTGCCTCGACCGGGCCCGCGGCAGCGACGACCGGCTGGTCTCGGCGACCGACTGGCTCTACATGACGCTGCGGCGGCTCGGGCGCACGGAGGACGCGGCGCGCCTGCTCGAGCCGATCCACGCCGGGCTCGACGTCAAGCAGGACCGCTCGTACCTCAACCGCCTGCTGATGTACAAGGGCGTCTACGCGCCGGAGGACCTGCTGAGGGCCGGTGGCGACCCGCTGACGCGCGACACCTACGGCTACGCGGTCGGCAACTTCTACCTCTACGGCGGCAAGAAGGACGAGGCGCGCGCCGCGTTCGAGCGCGTGGTCGCGAGCCCGCAGTGGGCGGCCTTCGGCCACGTGGCGGCCGAGGCCGATCTCGCGCGCATGAAGTAGCGGCGCTTGGCCGTCCAGGCGGCGGCGCCGTTTGCACGATTGACAGGTCCGGCCGCCGGGGGCTAGCGTCTCCGGCGGCCGTCGATCGGCCGCGCGCACCCATTCCGAAAGAGGAGCACCGACATGCTGACCGTGAGCCTGATCCTGGCCGGGGCGCTCGCCGCCCAGGCGCCCGTCGAAGACACCGGCCGCGAAGGACTTCGTCGGCCGCTGGAACGTCCGGATCACCGACGCCCCCGACACCTTCGTCGAGCGGCGGCTTCCAGATCACGCAGAAGGGCGAGGCCCTCGCCGCCGGCGTCATCTGGCGCTGGGGCAGCTACCTTCCCGCGAAGTCGGTGGAGCTGAAGGACGGGACGCTCGTGATCGTCCGCGAGGAGACGAAGGGGAAGATCGACACGTTCGAGGCTCCGCCTCGAGGGCGAGACCCTCAAGGGGCAGGTCACCTACCCGGACGGCAAGGTCGACCACTTTGAGGGCAAGAGGGCCCCCCTCCTCCTCCCGAAGAAGGCCCCGGTGTGGGGTGCGCCGGTCACGCTCTTCGACGGGAAGACCCTCGGCGGCTGGAAGCTGCGCGACCCGAAGAAGAAGAACGGCTGGGCGGTGGTGAACGGCGAGCTGGCCGTGATCGAGCCGAAGGACAACGCCGACTTCGTGAGCGAGCAGGCGTTCCAGGACATGAAGCTCCACATCGAGTTCAACGTGGAGCCGAAGTCGAACAGCGGCGTGTACCTGCGCGGGCGGTACGAGATCCAGATCCTCGACAACCCGGACCAGAAGATGGCGCTCGACACGCACGGGTGCGGCGCGGTCTACAGCCGGATCGCGCCGGCCGTGGACGCGACGAAGCCCGCCGGCGAGTGGCAGGCCTTCGACATCGAGATCGTCGGCCGCCAGGTCAGCGTGACGCTCAACGGAAAGAAGATCGTGCAGGGCGTCGTGGACGGAATCACCGGCGGCGCCCTCAGCCCCTTCGAGGGCGAGCCGGGTCCGCTGATGCTGCAGGGCGACCACGGCAAGGTCCGCTTCCGCAACATCGTCGTCACGCCGGGTCGCTAGCCATGCGCCGCCGCCGTTTCGTGCAGGGTGCCCTGGGCACGACCGCCTTCCTCGCGCTGCCCGGCCGGCTCGTCGCGCAGGCCCCGGCCGCGGCCGCGAGCCGTCTCCCCGACCGCTACCCGCCGATCATCCAGGGCTTCCCGCACATGCTCCACGGCGGCGACTGGAACCCCGACCAGTGGCTGCACGAGCCCGGCATCCTCGAGCGGGACTTCGCCCTCATGGAGAAGGCCGGGTGCAACACCTTCTCGGTCGGCATCTTCGCGTGGGCGACGCTCGAGCCCGAGGAAGGACGCTTCGAGCTCGGCTGGCTGGACGACGTCATGAACGGCCTGGCGAAGCGGGGCTTCCACGCCTTGCTCGCCACGCCGAGCGGGGCCAAGCCCCGGTGGATGTCGGAGAAGTACGAGGAGATCCGGCGGATCGATGCGCAAGGCCGCAGGGAGCCCCACGGCTCGCGCCACAATCACTGCTTCACCTCGCCCGTCTACCGGGAGAAGGTGCGGATCGTCAATACGAAGCTCGCCGAGCGGTACAAGGGCCACCCGGCCCTCGGCGGCTGGCACATCTCGAACGAGTACAGCGGCGCCTGCTACTGCGACTACTGCCTCGCCGCCTTCCGGGCCTGGCTGAAGACGCGCTACGCCTCGCTCGACGAGCTCAACAAGGCGTACTGGGCGGCGTTCTGGGCGCAGAAGTTCCAGGCGTGGGAGCAGATCGACCCGCGCGAGGCGCCGATGGACGGTCTCCAGCTCGACTGGGACCGCTTCACCACCCACCAGACGGTGGACTTCATGAAGCACGAGGTCGCCCCGCTGAAGGCGGCGACGCCCGACGTCCCGGTCACCACGAACATGATGACGTTCTTCGGCGGGCTCGACTACTGGCGCTTCGCGGACGTTTGCGACCGGATGGCGTGGGACGCCTACCCGCAGCTCTACGGCGACTGGCGGCTGGCGGTGGGCCTCTCGATGGCGCACGACTTCTACCGGACGATGAAGGGTGGGCTGCCCTTCCTGCTCATGGAGTCGACCCCCTCGAACACCAACTGGCAGCCCACGCCGCGCCTCAAGCGGCCCGGCCAGCACCGGCAGGAGATGCTCCTCGCCATCGGCCACGGCGCCGACGCCACGATGTACTTCCAGTGGCGGAAGAGCCGCGGCGCCTTCGAGAAGATGCACGGCGCGGTGGTGGACCACGAGGGCACCGACCGGACCCGCGTCTTCCAGGACGTGGCGGCCCACGGGGCGCTCCTCCGCAAGCTCGACGCCGTGGTCGGGACGACGGTGAGGCCCGAGGTGGCGATCGTCCACGACTGGGAGTCTCGCTGGGCGCTCGGGCTGACCCAGGGCCCGCGCCAGGGCCAGGGCGGGTGGGACGGCCGGTTCGACAAGGAGTACCTCCGGACCGTCACCGAGCACTACCGGCCCTTCTGGAAGCTGGGCATCAGCGTGGACGTGATCGAGAGCCTCTCGTCCTTCGACCGCTACCGGCTGGTCGTGGCCCCGATGCTCTTCATGCTGAAGCCGGGGGTGGCGGAGCGCCTCGTGGCCTTCGTGAAGGGCGGCGGCACCCTCGTCCTCACCTACCTCTCGGGCATCGTGAACGAGACGAACATCGTCTTCCGGGGCGGCTGGCCGGGCGGCGGCCTGCGCCAGGCCGCCGGCATCTGGGCGGAGGAGATCGACTCGCTGCTCCCCACCGACACCGACCAGCGCATCGTGGCGGCGGCGGGCAACCCCCTCGGGCTCGCCGGCGAGCACCCGGTGCGCGAGTACTGCGAGCGGGTGCACCCCGAGGGCGCCACCGTCCTCGCCACTTTGAAGAACGACTTCTACGCGGGCATGCCCGCGCTGACGGTGAACCGCTTCGGCTCGGGCCACCTGTACTACCTCGCGGCCCGGCCGGCCGAGGAGCCGTTCCACGACGGCTTCGCCCGCGGGCTCGTTCGCGAGCTGGGCCTGCGGCGCAACCTCGACGCCGACCTTCCGGACGGCGTCACGGTCCAGAGGCGGGCGGGCGGAGGGAGGACGTTCCTCTTCCTCCACAACTTCGCGCCGAAGGAGCAGGCGCTCGACCTCGGCGTGACGCGGCTCGTCGACGTGACGGACGGCGCGACGCTGACCGGAAGGGTGACGCTGCCCCCGTACGCCTCGCGCGTCGTGGAAAGGGCCTGAGGCACGGCCCGCCGGGGGGCAGTCTGGCGCCCTCGGCCTATACTCGGACCCGTGAGCCTCTCTAGACAGATCCTCATCGCCCTCGTCGCCGGGATCGCGGTCGGCCTGTTCTTCGGGGACAAGGTCGCCTTCCTGGAGATCGGCGGCCGCGCCTTCGTCCAGGCCCTCCAGGTCACCGTCCTGCCCTACGTGGCCGGCTCCCTGATCGCCGGCTTCGGCAGCATGAAGCGCGAGGACGCCCGCCTCCTGGCCAGCCGAGGCGGCCTCCTCCTCGCCGCGCTCTGGGGCCTCTCGCTCGGCCTCGTGTTCCTGTTCCCCCTCGCGCTCCCCTCCGGGAAGGGGGGTGCCTTCTTCTCCTTCGCGGGCCTCGAGCCCGAGCGCGCCATCGACTGGCTCGACCTCTACATCCCGGCCAACCCCTTCCGCGCCCTCGCCAACAACGTGGTCCCGGCGGTGGTCGTCTTCGCCGTGCTCGCCGGCGTGGGCCTCATGGCGCTGCCCCGTAAGCAGACGCTCCTCGAGCCCCTGAACGTGTTCAACGAGGCCATGGGACGCGTGGGGAGCCTCCTCGCCCGCCTCACCCCGCTCGGCATCTTCGCGATTGCCGGGACGACCGCCGGCACCATGCAGCTCGAGGAGTTCGAGCGGCTGCAGGGTTTCGTGCTCACCTACGCCGTCTTCACCTGCCTGCTGACCTTCTGGCTGCTGCCCGGGCTCGTGGCCGCGCTGACGCCGATCAGCCACAAGCGGACGATCGCGCTCGCGCAGGACGCGCTCCTCACCGCGTTCGTCACGTCCAACCTCTTCATCGTGCTCCCCATCCTCGTGGAGCGCTCGCGCACGCTGCTCGCCGAGCGGCGGGCGAAGGACGGCGGGACGGACGGGGAGCGTGAGGACGAGATCGTGGACGTGCTCGTCCCGATGTCCTTCAACTTCCCGCACGGCGCGAAGGTGCTCTCGATCGGCTTCGTCCTGTTCGCCGGGTGGTACGCCGGGGTCGAGATCCCGGCCGCGCGCTACCCGGCGCTCGGGGGCGCCGGGCTCCTCGCGGTCTTCGGGAGCATCAACACGGCGATCCCGTTCCTGCTCGACCTCGTGCGCGTGCCGGCCGACCTCTTCCAGCTCTTCGTGGTCTCCGGGGTCCTCAACAGCCGCTTCGGCGCGATGACCTCGGCCATGCACACGCTGGTGGTGGCCGTCCTCGGCACCTGCCTCGTCACCGGCCGCATCGAGCTGCGGCGGGCGCGCCTCGCGCGCTACCTCGCGCTGAGCGCGCTGCTCGTGGCCGGCGCCGTCCTCGGCACCCGGGCGCTGCTCGCCCGCATCCTGCCCGAGCCCGCCAAGGCCGCTGAGCTCCTCGGGGGCCTCGCCCCCCGCCCGCCGCTCGCCCCCGTCACCCTGCTGCGCACCCCGCCACCGGCTCCCCAGCCGCCGGTCCCGCGCGGAGCGCGCCTCGCCGCCATCCTCGAGAGCGGAAGGCTGCGGGTGGGCGTCGACGACGACTCGGTGCCGTGGGCCTTCGTGAACGCGAAGGACGAGGTCGTCGGCTTCGACGCCGAGATGGCCCACTCGCTGGCCCTCCAGCTCGGCGTCCGGCTCGAGTTCGTGCTGCTACCGCGGGACCTCGACCGCATCCTCGAGGCGTTGGACTCCGGGGTGGTCGACATCATCATGTCCGGCACGCGCGCCTCCACCCGCAGCGCCGCGCGCGTGGCCTACTCGCAGCCCTATGCCGAGGAGGCGCTGGCGTTCCTCGTGGAGGACCACCGGCGGGACGAGTTCGCCACGATCCCCGGGCTCCGCGGGGGCCGGCTGCGGATCGGTGTGCCGCCGGTCCCGGAGTGGCGCGAGTCGCTGCAGCGCGCCCTGCCCGACGCGGAGGTCGTGCCGGTGATGTCGATCCGGGACTTCGCCGAGAAGACGACCTCGCTCGACGCGATGCTCACCTCGTGGGAGAGGGCCTGCGCGTGGAGCCTCCTCCACCCCGAGCTCGCCCCCGTCGCCCTCGAGCCCCGTCCCGGGGCGACGGCCCTCGCCTACGTTCTCCCGCGCGACGAGCCGGAGCTTCTCCGCGTCGTCGACACCTGGATCGGCGTCGCGCGCGGCTACGAGCGCTTCGCCTCGGCCCGCCGGTACTGGATCCTCGGGCAGGCCACGCGTCAGAAGAAGCCGCGCTGGTCGGTGGCGCGCAACGTGCTGGGCTGGTGGAAGGACTGAGCGTGGGCTTTCGCGCCTGCCGGGTTTTCGAGGAAGCCGGCCGCGCGGCGCCCCGGCTCGTCGAGATGGCGACGGACGAGCTGTCGCCCGGCTCCGTCGTCCTCCGCGTTCACTGGTCCGGGGTCAACTACAAGGACGCCCTGGCGATCACCGGCCGGGGGAAGATCCTGAAGCGCTTCCCGCTCAACGCCGGCATCGACGCGGCGGGGGTCGTGGAGTCGTCGGAGGACAGGCACTTCCGGCCCGGCGACTCGGTGGTCGTGAACGGCATGGGCCTCGGCGAAAGCCACGACGGCGGCTTCGCCGAGGTCGTGCGCGTGCCCGGCGACTGGGTCGTCCCGCTCCCCGCCGGCCTGAGCCTGCGCGAGTCGATGATTCTCGGCACGGCCGGCTTCACGGCGGCGCTCGCCGTCGTCCGCATGGAGCTGAACGGCCAGCAGCCGGACAAGGGACCGATCGTCGTCACCGGGGCCACCGGCGGAGTCGGCTCGGCCGCGGTGTCGATGCTGGCCGCCCGCGGCTACCGCGTGGTCGCGGTCTCGGGCCGGCCCGAGCACGCCGACTACCTGCGCCGCCTCGGGGCGGCAGAGGTGAAGGCCCCGGCCGAGCTCGAGCTGGGCTCCCGCCCGCTCGAGGCGACGCGGTACGGCGGCGTCATCGACAACGTCGGCGGCGAGCTGCTGGCCGGGCTCGTCCGCCACGTCGGCCTCTGGGGCCAGGTCGCCTGCATCGGCATGGCGTCGAGCCCGGACCTCGCCACGAGTGTTTTCCCCCTGATCCTGCGTGGGGTGAGCCTTCTCGGCGTCAGCTCCGGCAACTGCCCCATGCCGCTGCGTCACGAGGTCTGGAGGCGCCTCGGCGTCGACCTGAAGCCCCCGCAGCTGGACGCGATCGCGTCACGGGAGGTCCCCCTCGACGCGGTCATCGAGACGGCGTCTCTGCTGATGGAGCGGCGCGCGCTCGGCCGAGTCCTGGTCCGCGCCTGAGCCCTGTCATCCCGAGGAGCACCGTTCGAGTCGGGCGACGAGGGATCCGCAGTCTCAGCGCCGGCTGATTCCCTCGGGCGCGGCGGCGCACGGCGCGAGCACCGCCCAGACCGGCTTGTGGTCGCTCGCGTCCGTCTCGTCCTTCGCAACGCCCGCCGCGCCGGAGCCGGCCGGGCACAGGCCGCGGGCGAGGACGTGGTCGAAGTCGAAGGGGCCGGCGGTGTTCTTCACCGCCTCGCTCGCCCAGAAGAAGCCCGCGCCCGCCATCTCGCGCGGGCCGGAGCGGCCGTTGAAGTCCCCGGCCACGACCACCGGCCCGACCCAGCCCTGCGCATCCGCGATCACGGCCCGCGCCTGGTCCCGGCGGACGCCGTTCGAGGCTCCGGCCGGGCTCTCGAGGTGGACCCCGTAGACGCGGACCGGCCCCAGCGGCGAGCGCATCGTGGCGGACGCCGCCGACCGCCGGAGCTTGCGGAAGTGATTGAGGTGCGGAAGGAGGAGCTTACGCGGCTCCTCGAGGGGCCACGGCGACAGCAGGGCGACTCCGAAGTCCTGCCCGGGCACGGGGTGGACCGCCGAGGGCACGTAAACCCAGCTCATCCCAAGCGCGCCGGCGAGCCGCTCGGTCCCCGGCCGATCCATCTCCTGGAGCACCACGAGGTCCGCGTCGCGCAGCGGCCCCGGGCGCTTGAAGAGGTCGGCCGCGCGGTCGATGGCGCGCCCCCACTTCAGGTTGAAGGTCACGACGCGCAGCGTCTCCCCGGCGCGGCCGCCCGCCGCGGACCCGCCAACGTAGACGGGCGCCGCGGGATCCTCGTAGTTGCGCGCCGTGGCGCAGCCGGCCGCGAGAAGGAGCGAGACGGCGACGACGACGCGCCGGGCCCGGCCTACCAGCGGCGGACGCGGCCGGTGTCGACGTGGACGAAGTCGGGGCCGCGGTAGTAGCCGACGCCGCCGCGCTGCAGCTCGATCGCCGCGTCGCGCAGCGAGGCAGAGCCGACGTCGGCGAGGCGCACGTCGATGGCCCGTCCCTGCAGGTGCAGGCTGCCCTTCGCCACCCCGCGGCCGTTCTCCTGCAGCATGGAGTTCGTCCGCGGCGAGCGGTAGGCGGAGATGACGTGGAACGGGCTCCTCGTGCCGGTGGCGAGACGGAGGTCGTTGAGGATGTCGTAGAGCGCCGGGTCGATCGGGTGCTCGTCCCCGGTCCGGTGGTCGCGGAGGAAGGAGCTCAGCGTCGAGAGCCCCTCAGGCAGGTAGGCGCCGTCGGCGAAGTAGGGCACGGTGAGGTGCTCGTGCGTGTGGGTGTGCACGAAGGAGAGCAGGCGCTCCTCCTTCGGGCCGGCCAGCAGGCGTCCGGGGGCCACGGCGGCAGCCGCCATCGCGCCCGCCAGGCCCCTCAGGAAGAGACGCCGCGTGGCGCAGTGCGTCTCGACCTCGAGTCGCGGCGACAACATCCGCCGATCCTAGGGGAACGAGCCGCGACACGCAACGTCGGGAAGGTCCTTTTTTCCGTGTATTGCCCCCCTTCACCAGATGTCACAGGTGGCAGGATCCGGAGGCCGGGGCCGCCGTGGCAGTTTGCGGATAGCCGCTCGGCAACGGAAGGAGCAGAATAGTCCTCTCCGCCGGGGCTGTCCGAGCCGGCGGGCCCAAACCCCGTTCAACCGAAACGAGTACGAACATGACCCGGGGCGTGAGCCCCGATGGAGCGCATCGATGAACCTGATTATCCAGTTGATCGTCGGAGGCGTGATCGGATGGCTCGCCAGCATGGTGATGAAGACGAACGCCCAGATGGGCGTGATCGCCAACATCCTCGTCGGCATCGTGGGCGCAGGTCTCGGCGGCTGGCTCGCCGGACAGCTCGGGATGGGCGGGGGACCGGCCATGGCCTGGGTCATGGCCGTCGTGGGCGCGGCCATCCTCATCGCACTGCTCAAGGCGATCGGCGTCTTCAAATAGGCGGACGCTCGACCGGGAGCCGTCAGGGCTCCCGGTCACCCCACGCCGAAATCGAGTCGCGACCATGCGAGGTGACGACGTGAATCGGAATGCCAAGCGAACTCTCACCGTGGCCCTGCTCCTCGTGACCGGCGTCGTCCTCGGGTGCCGCAAGACCGAGAAGGCGCGCGCCGCGCCAGGGAGGCCCCGGCGTCCCAGGCCCCGGTCGAGCCCGCGGGCCCGCCCTCGCCCGAGGTGCAGACCGCGATCCAGGGCGTCATCGACGCCGGCCGCGTCCCCGGTCTCACCTATCCCGACGTGCCCCGCCTGGTGCCGGACCTCGAGGCCCTCTACGCGGCCGAGCCCGACGGCCTGTTCTGGTTCGCGGGCGACTCCGCGCACCCCGCGCTGGCCGGGGCGATCGAGGCGATCGCCCAGTCCGACCGGATGGGCATCAACCCCGCCGACTACGACGCCGAGCTCCTCGCGAAGAAGTGGGATTCGATCCGGTCCGGCGCGGGGGTCGCTCCCGCCGACCGCGCCCTCTTCGACGTCACCCTGAGCGCCGTCTCGATGCGGGTCCTCCAGTCGGCCCACTGGGGCCGCGTCGACCCCCGCCTCATCGGGTTCGACTACGACGTGACGTCCAAGCGGCTCGACCTCGCCTCGCAGCTCCGCTCCGCGCGGGACGCGGGCGGGCTCCCCGCCGCGATCGCCGCCGTCGAGCCGCAGTTCCCGGTCTACCGCCGCCTCGTGAAGGCGCTCGCCGACTACCGCGCGCTGGCCGCGGCCGGCGAGCCCGAGGCGGTGCCGGATCTCGCCGCGAAGCAGAAGAAGGTCGAGCCGGGGAAGCCGTGGACGGGAGCGGCTGCCCTCGCCGCGCGGCTGCGCGCCTTCGGCGATCTTCCCGAGGACGCCGCGGCGCCCGCGCCGGCGCCGGACGGCACGCCCGTCTACGGCGGGGCGCTCGTCGACGCCCTGAAGCGCTTCCAGGGCCGCCACGCCCTCGAGGCCGACGGCGTCATCGGACCCGGCACCATCACGGCTCTGAACGTCCCCGTGGCCCAGCGCGTGCGCCAGATCCAGCTCGCCCTCGAGCGCGAGCGGTGGCTCCCCGACACGCGCAAGGAGCCGCACGTCTTCGTCAACGTGCCGCTGTTCCGGCTGTGGGCGTACGACCCCGGCCGTCCCGACGACCCGCTTCGCATGAACGTGGTGGTCGGCAAGACGCTCGGCCACAAGACGCCGATCTTCGTCGGCCAGATGGCGTACGTGATCTTCCGGCCCTACTGGAGCCCGCCCCCGAGCATCATCCGCTCCGAGATCGTGCCCAAGGCGCGGCGCGACGCCTCCTACCTCGAGCGCCAGAACATGGAGATCGTGGCGAGCGGCGACGAGAGCGCCCCCGCCCTCCCCGCCACGCCCGAGAACCTCGACAAGGTGGTCGCCGGGAAGCTCTTCGTCCGCCAGAAGCCGGGCGAGAAGAACTCGCTCGGCCTCGCCAAGTTCATCTTCCCGAACGCCGACAACGTGTACATGCACGGGACGCCCGCGCAGTCGCTCTTCGCCCGCGCCCGTCGCGACTTCAGCCACGGCTGCATCCGGCTCGAGGACCCGGCCCGCCTGGCCCAGTGGGTGCTGCGCGACTCGCCGGAGTGGACGCCGGAGAGGATCGACGCCGCGATGCACGGCGAGCGGCCGACCCAGGTCAACCTGAAGCAGAAGCTGACCGTGTTCCTCTTCTACGACACGGCCTACGTGGACTCGAAGGGCGTCGTGTACTTCGCCGACGACTACTACGGCCACGACGCGCAGCTCGAGAAGGCCCTGGCCCACGGCTACCCCTACCCGCGCAAGAGCTGAAGGGGACGGGTGAGCGCTCCGGGTGGCGCGAATCGGATAGCGGGCCGGCGCCTGACCGGGTAGTCTGTCGGCTTCCCTCGCCTGGTCCTGGCCGGGCGGAAGAAGCAGGAGAGAGATCTCGATGAGAACGAAAGCGTTGTGGGCGCTCATGGTGGGGGCCGTCCTGCTGGGGAGCTTCGCGGCCCCGCTCGAGGCGTCGTCGCAGCAGGACAAGGCGATCATCCGGGCGTTCGAGGACGTGCTCGACCGGCAGCCGACGGACCGCGAGCTGCGACGCTACCGGGACCTCATGTACGACGAGCACTGGACCGAGCGGGACGTCCGGGACGACCTGCGCAACCGCTCCGACTACAGCCGGAACTCGCAGCGGAAGGTCCAGGACCCCGACCGCGTCGTCCGTCGCGCCTACCAGGACATCCTCCACCGGGAGCCCGACACCGAGGGCCTGCGCCTCTACCGCAGCCGGATGATCGACCAGAACTGGTCGGAGCAGGACGTGCGCGAGGCGCTGCGCAAGAGCCCCGAGTACGCGCAGCGCAGCTCGGAGTCGGCCGACAAGATCGTCCGCCGGGCCTACCAGGGCGTCCTCGGGCGCGAGCCCGACACGAACGGCCTTTACACCTACCGCAACAAGGTCCTGAACCAGGGCTGGGACGAGCAGGACGTGAGCGCGGCGCTGCGCAAGAGCCCGGAGTACCGCCAGAAGAACGCCATGACGCGCGAGCAGGCCGAGGAGGTCGTGCGCCGGGCCTACCAGAGCGTCCTCGGGCGCGAGCCGGACGCGGGCAGCCGGGGCTACGTCGACCACGTGCTGCGGGACCACTGGAGCGAGAACGACGTCGCGCGTGAGCTGCGCAACAGCGACGAGTACCGCAGCAAGCACTGACGAGGGGGAGCTGGCCCTAGCGGCCGAACAGGTAGCCGACGACGAAGAGCCAGCGGGAGAAGCTCACGTCCACCGGCCGCGGCTCGCCGATGATCGGGATCGACGGCGGCAGGCCCGCGAAGCCGACGTCGCGCCGCTTGCTCCCGAAGGCGTACGAGAGGCCCAGGCTGAAGCGGCTCGAGCCGAGAGAGAAGGCGGTGCCCCCGGTCAGGTGATAGTGGTTCTGGTTCGAGGAGGAGGCTTCGTTCACCTCGACGTCGGGGGAGGCGGAGTGGTCCGTGGCGAACGCGCCGTAGAGCACGGTCGCGCCGTTGCGCGCGCCCGCGTCCGCCTCCACCCCTCCCAGCCAGTACTCCAGGCCCACGCCCGCATTCAGGACGCCCCGGAACTCCTGCGAGAGAGCGACGGGGCCGGCGGGCGTCTCGATCTGCCCCTGCAGGACGGTGAATCGCTCCACCGGGGCGAAGTACTCGGCCGAGACGTGGAGCTGGACGCTTCCGCGGCGCCACGCCCCGCCACCCGCGAACGCCCACGAGGAGTGGAATGCCGAATCGATGCCTTCCTCGAGGCCGTTCAGGAGGATGCTGTCGGGCGTGCCGTCCCCGTTCGTGTCGAGCCCGGCCGCCGACCGCGTGAAGCCGGCGTTGCCGCTGCCGAACAGGCCCGCGCCCGGGGTCGTCACCGCCCCTCCGAGCCGGAACGTGTCGCCTTCCCAGGCGAGGCCGACCTTGCCGAGCACCCTCCAGTGGGAGTAGTCGAAGTCGTTGACCACGAGCGCTGCGAGGCCGTTGCCGCTGGGGTACGCGAGTTGGAGGTTCTGCTCGAAGCGGGTGCGCTGGCCCCGGTAGACCCCGTACAGCGTGGCGCCGAGGCCCCAGCGGCCTCCGATCCGGCGGCTGAGCGTCAGCCCTCCCCACGTCTCCCGCATGTGCTGGTCGGACAGTGTCTCGAGGCCGAAGCGGCCCCCGCTCACCGGCTCGTTGCCGACGAACCGCTGCTTGGTCAGCTGCACGGACTCCTGCCGCGTGAGGACCGAGAAGGCGAGGCGCGTCCTGTCCCCGAGCCAGCTCTCGGGGGCGGCGAAGGCCACGAAGCCCGGAAACGTCCCCCACTCCGTGTCGGAGTTGTCGAGGAACGCCCCGCCCTCGACCGGCGTCGACGTCAGGTTCTGCCTCTTGAACGCCTGCACCGAGAGCAGGAAGTCCGGGTCCTCGCCGAGGGCGAGGCCACCCGGGTTGTAGTAGGTCGCGGAGAGGTCGCGGGTGCTGCCGACGACCTGGCCGCCCAGGAGCTGTCCGACCGGGCCGTACTGGATGTCCCAGTACTGGGAGTCCTGGGCCGCGGCTCGCGTGGCGAGAGCGAACAGGCCGGCGAGAATCGACGCGACGGCACGACGGCGAGCCGAGGGTGTCAACCGCACGAGCAACCTCCGTTGGAGCGTTGGGGAGGCTAGCACGACGTGACGGCAGACGGGAATGACTCCCACGGCGGGGAACGGCGGGGACGGCGGGGACGGGGTGGATTCCCCTCCTACTCGAGGATCTGCGCGTACGCCTCGCGGGTCCCGCCGTCCGCGGCGACCTCGATGACCCCCAGGCGGCGGCGGCCGTCGCGGAGGAAGTCGATTCGCATGTAGCCCGCTCGCGCCGAGCGGTAGAGCGATCCCGGGACGCCGCGGGTGTAGGTCTCGTGCCCGTAGATGCCGGCGCCGCTCACGAGGACCCGGCCCCACTTCGGGCTCTCGATGACCTCCAGGACGTGCTCGTGCCCCCCGGCCCAGGCGAGCGGCGCTCGACCCTTCACCGCCCCGGCGAGCGCGTCGCGCATCTTCCGGTACTCGGCGCTGGTCGTGTCCTGCGCGCTGGTGCCCGCGCCCCTCGCGATGGGGTAGAGCGAGCCGACGAGGGGCACCGGCACCCACAGCGACGCCTTGAACTCGGTGAGGGGAAAGAGGTGCTGCTTCAGCCCGAACTTGCCCCCGTGCGGCCCGCTGCTGACGAGCGGATGGTGCGTCAACACGACGACGTCGCGTCCTCCGGCACCTTCGACGGCGCCCGCGAACGCCGCCACCACCTCGTCCTCGGAGTCGGCGGCGCAGGGAGAGGCCGGGTGCTCATGCCGGTCGTGCGCGTGGAGCCACCACTGCGAGTCGAGGGCCACGAGCCGCAGCCGGTCGCCGGCGTCGACCACCTCCGGGCCGGGGCAGCCGTCGTCCGGAAGGTGGACGACCGTCGGGCCGCCGCGTTCCTCGATGCGCCGCTCCTGGCGGCGAACCGCCTCCCAGCCGGCGGGGCCTCCCCTGGCCCAGTCGTGGTTGCCGGGGATGAAGACGACCCGCGCCGCCACGTCCTTGACCGCGTCCACCTGGTCGTCGAGGCGCCGCTCCATCTCCGCCCGCTCGGGGTGGTCCGGCGCCGGCAAGCCGTCCGGGTAGAGGTTGTCGCCCAGGAAGACGACCGTCGCCCGGCCCCCGGCGCGCTCGAGCTGCGCGCGCAGCGCGATCAGGACGGGCTCGCCCCCCTTCGCCGGCTTTCCGGCATCGCCGATCAGGAACAACGTCTCGGCAATGGCGTCCGGCTCGGGCGTGGGCGGTGGAGTGGGACGGGGTGCCGCGGCCTGGGCGGCGAGCAGCAGGACGAGGGCGGGAGAGATCATCGGATCGAGACTAACACGCCGCGGTTGGCGGGAACCGTCGCCAGCCGCGGGCCATCGATCGGCGTTCTCAGGCCAGCTCAGGCTGGGACGGCCGCCTGCTGGCGGCACGCGAGGGCTAGTTCCGGGCTCCCGCTGGTTTCTCTCTGGCCGCCGGTCTCGGGGCGCGGGCTTCGGGGCGCCGGTTTCGGGCTCTCGAGCAGGACCAGGCGCGCGTCCTGGGTCCGGGCCCGAATCCCCAGCCAGGCCTCGATGCGCTCGCGATCCGCCGCGGCGAGCGCGGTCGCAGCGTGAGCGCTCACCAACAGGATGGTCCGGTCCGGCGCCTCGGGACTCGCCGATGCCTCGATCCCCTCGCCGACCACGACGTCCCGGAGCTGGGGATACTGGGCCTGCAGCTCGAGCGCGATCTGCTTCGACTGGGCCCGGACCGCGGCCAGCCGCGCGATCTCGGCCCGGAGCCTCCCGATCTCCTCGTCCTTGAGGCTCGAGGTGTTGAGACCTTCGCGGAACAGGTCGCTCATGATGCCCTGCTTGATCGAATCCGCATCCACGAGATCCTTCGCCTGGTGAATCACCAGCTTCGTCCCGGCGAGGCCCGCCGCCGGCAGCCTCCCCTCGATCGCGGCTCGCACCTCCGGGCCGATGGGGTCGCCCAGCAGGGTCAGCTCGATCCGCCGGTTGGCCGGCGAGATCTGCAGATCGGTCATGTGACTGGTCTCGAGCCTGAACTCGCGGCGCGCGAACTCCCGCGCCCGATCGGCGAAGAGCTCGTTCTTCACCAGGCGGTTGGCCAGGTAGAGGCTGGGCAGGGCCGTGATCACCACCACCGCGAGGACGCTTCTCCGGACCCGGCGTTCGGTGGCCTGATCCACGTACTTCCGGTGGGGCAGCTTGAGGAGAGAGATGACGACGACGGTGGCGAAAGCGATGAAGATGCCGTTGACCGCGAAGAGGTAGAAGGCGCCGACGAAGAACGACAGGTTCCCCTTGGCGAGGCCGTAGCCCGCGGTGCACAGCGGCGGCATCAGGGCGGTGGCGATGGCCACTCCGGGAATCACGTTCGACTTCTCCCGGCGCGTCGCCCCCACGATTCCGGCGAAACCGCCGAACAGCGCGATGAGGACGTCCCAGAGAGTGGGCGTGGTACGCGCCAGCAGCTCGGACTGAGCCTCGGTCAGGGGACTGAGCAGGAAATACACGGTGGAGGTGGCCAGACTGATCAGGCCAGCGATGCCCAGGTTCAAGGACGAGCGCCGGATCAGGGCGAAGTCATAGATGCCCACGCCGTAGCCGATTCCCATGATCGGCCCCATGAGGGGCGACACCAGCATCGCGCCGATGACGACCGCGGTGGAGTTCACGTTCAGCCCGATGGAGGCGATGAAGACCGCGAAGATCAGGATCCACGCGTTGGCCCCGGTCAGCTCCGCTCCGGCGCGAAGGCTGGCGTCGATGACCGCGGGGTCCGCCTTGTCCTGGTCGAGGCTGAATCTCAGGGCCAGGGAACGGCGCAGAGGCGAGCTGGGCGCGGGGAGGGGGGCAGGCGGCGAGTCGCTCATTTCAGGCCAGGATCAGGCGGATGCCCCGGGCGCGCAGCAGGTCCTGGAAGCGCGGGGTCGAGGCCGGCGTCCGAGACGACGACGTGGGCCGCCCCGAGCGGCGCGAGGGGGAACATGGCGGCGCGGCCGAACTTGGTGTGGTCGGCCACGATCACCACCTGGCGCGAGACCTCGATCATCTTCCGCTGGGACCCGACCACCAGGGCGTTGTTGTTGGTGAAGCCGCCCTCGGTGACGCCTCCCGTGCCCATGACGAGGACGTCGGCCGCCATCGCGCCGAGCGTCTGCTCGGCGAGGGGGCCGAGGAGGGCGCCGAGCCGCGGGTCGAAGGTGCCCCCGGTGAGCGTCAGCTCGACCCCGCGCGCGTGCTGGAGCAGCTCCGCGATCGGCAGCGAGTTGGTCAGCACGTGCAGCGAGCGGGAGGCGAGCTCGCGGGCCACCGCCGCGACCGTGGAGCCGCCGTCGAGGATCACCACCTGGCCGTCCTCGACGAGGGAGGCGGCCGCGCGCGCGATGCGGCCCTTGGCCTCGGCCATGCGCGCGCTCTGCCACGCGAAGTCGTAGGCCTGCTCGCGCTCCGGCGCGGCGAGAGCGCCCCCGTGAACGCGCCGGAGGACGCCTTCCTTCTCGAGCGCCATCAGGTCGCGCCGAAGGGTCGACTCGGAGGCCTTCAGCCGCTCGCGCAGGCGTCGCGAGGTCCGCGAACTCCTGGCGCTCGAAGATCCCGCGCAGCTCGAGGCGGCGCTCCGCCGCGTTCATCGCCCCACCAGCCGCAGGAGGCGCGCGTAGGCGTCCTCGACCGCCGGCGTCGCGCCGCGGCTCGTAGGTCGTCGATCTCGAACGAGCGCCGCACGACCTCGCGCGCCTCGGCGAGCGGAGCCGAGGTGGCCGAGGGCCAGCGCCTGCATGAGGACGTTGCCGGCGGCGGTGGCCTCGACCGGCCCCGCCACGACCGCGCGGCCGGTGGCGTCCGCGGCGAGCTGGCACAGCAGGCGGTTGCGCGCGCCGCCGCCGACGACGTGCAGGGGGTCGAGCCGCACGCCGCAGGATGTCCTCCATCTGGGCCAGGACGTAGCGGTACTTCAAGGCGAGGCTGTCGAGGGCCGTGCGCACGATCTCGCCCTTCGTCTCCGGCACCGGCTGGCCGGTCCGCCGGCAGTAGGCCTGGATCCGCGCCGGCATGTCCCCCGGCGCGGCGAAGTCCGGGGCGTCCACGTCGACGAGGGAGCGGAAGGCCGGGGCGGCGGCCGCCATCTCGGCGAGGCGATCGTAGGAGTCCGCCTCCCCGTGGCGCGCCCAGTGCCGGCGGCACTCCTGGACGAGCCACAGGCCGCACAGGTTCTTGAGGAAGCGGATCGTCCCGCCCACGCCGCCCTCGTTCGTGAAGTTGGCGGCGCAGGCTCGCCTCGCCGACGCAGGGGCGCGGGGATCTCCGCGCCGAGCAGCGACCAGGTCCCCGAGCTGACGTAGGCGAAGCCCTCGCCGCGCGGCGGGCACCGCCGCCACCGCGAGCGCGGTGTCGTGCCCCCCGACCGCGATGACCGGCCGCGGCGGCAGGCCCGCCTCCTCCGCGACGTGGGGCAGCAGGTCGCCGAGCACGGCGCCCGGGGGCACGATCTCGCCGAAGATCGCGGCGGGCAGGCGAGAGGCGCTCCAGCAGCGCGGTGGCCCACCGCCCGCCGGCCACGTCGAGGCACTGCGACGTGGTGGCGATCGTGTACTCGTTGGCCGCCCGCCCGCAGAGCCAGAAGGAGAAGAGGTCCGGCATCATCAGGAGGCGCCGCGCCTCGCGCGAGCGCGGCCGAGCCCCGCTCCTGGAGGCGCAGGAGCTGGAAGAGCGTGTTGATCTCCAGCAGCTGGACGCCGGTCGCCCCGAAGATCTCGGCCCGGGGCACGCGGGCGAAGGTGGACTCCATCACCGTGCCCCCGATGGCGTCGCGGTAGTGGTACGGGTTGCCGAGGAGGAGCCCGTCGGCGTCGAGGAGGGCGAAGTCGACGCCCCAGGTGTCGACGCCGATGCCGGCGACCTCGCCGCCCTGCGCGGCCGCGGCGGCGAGGCCGTGCTGGATCTCGGAGAAGATCCGCAGCACGTCGGTGTGGAGGCCGTCGGGCAGGCGCACCGGCCGGCTGTCGAAGCGGTGGGCCTCGGAGAGCGAGAGGCGGTCCCCGTCGAAGCGGCCCACCATCACCCGGCCGCTCTCCGCCCCGAGGTCGGCGGCCAGGAAGCTCAGCGCCTGGCTCATGGTCGTCCTACTTCCGCGAGCGCCGCCATCACCGCGTCCGTGACCGCGGCCACGATCGTCTCCAGGTCGTCGCCGGCCGCGCCCGCCGCGCCGGTGCCGCTGCCGCCGCACGCGCAGCGGCCGCCGGGCAAGGGCGGCGCCAGCGCGATCGCCCCCGGCATCTCCGGCAGGTCGCACAGCTGGCACTCCTTGAGCGACCCGCCGTCGAGGCGCGAGTCGGGGAGGCCGAGCCGCTTCTTGATCGCGAGGAGGTCGGCCGCCTTGTCCTGCGGGATGAAGGTGATGGGCGCCCCGAGCTGCTGCGCGAGCATCAGCGTCCAGCAGTAGGTGTCGAGCACCTCGGCGTACCACTCGGCGTGGGTCACGGTGTCGGCCCAGCACACGATGCCGTGGTTCTGCGAGGAGGAGGGTGTTGTGGTTCTTCACGAACGGCAGCACCGCGTCGGCGAACGCCTGCGTGCCCGGCGTCTCGTACTTCGCGAGGGCGACACCGCCGACGAAGACCTCGAACTCCGGGATGACGCAGGTCGGCGGCACGCGGCCGGTGATCGCGTAGGCGGTGGCGTGCGGCGGGTGGCAGTGGAGCACCGCCTTCGCCTCGGGCACCGCCTTGTAGATCTCGAGGTGCATCAGGATCTCGCTCGTGCGCGCGCGCGTGCCGGCGAGCTGGTTGCCGTCGAGGTCGACGAGGCAGAGGTCCTCGGGGCGCAGGTCGGCCTTGCTCACGAGCGTCGGGCGTGCACAGGACCGCGTTCTCCGCCGAGGCGGATCGAGATGTTGCCGCCGTTGCCGTCCACGTACGAGCGCTGCCAGAGCTTGCGGCCGACGGCGATGATCTCGGCCTTGGCCGCCTCGGCCTCCGGCGAGGCGAAGAGGCGCGCGTGGGCGGGCGACACAGCCGCGGGCGACGCCGCGGACGCCGCGGCCGGCTTGCCGTCCCCGCGCACGGTGCAGCCGTGCCGGCGCAGGGCGTCGCGCGCGGACGGCGTGACGACGGCGCGCGGACCGAACGCCACCTCGGTGGCGCCGTCGCGCACCGCGGCCTCGACGTCCTTCGCCGAGACGACCCGCAGTGCCGAGAGATCGATGGTCTTCATCGCCTGCTGCCCTTCCCTCGCGGCGGCTGGAAGTCGGTCGCGTCGACGAGGAGGGCGCAGTACGCGTCGACCGGGGCCTTCCCCGGCCAGTAGGGGTTCGCGGCCTCGCGTCCCTCGACGAAGGCCGACCATCTGCCCGGGCCCGGGGTCGAGGTGGTCGGCCACGACGAGCGCCTTGCCGCCGCCCTGGCCGTTGCCGGCGGCGAGGTTCGCCGCGGTGACCGGCTCGACGATCACGAGCCGCGTGCCCGACGAGCTCCGGCACCGCCGTGTGGAGGACCACGTGCCCGCGCACGATGCCGAGCCTCATCGCCCGCCCTCCGCGGAGGCCGCGTCCACGATGCCGACGACGGAGAGCCGCGCGGGGACGGTGTTCGCCCTGGAGCCGGCGGAGCGCGTCGCCGTCCGTCGAGACGAGGACGGTCGTGCCCCGCCGGGCGCCGAGCCGGTCGATCACCACGACCGGCTCGCCGCTCGGCGCGGCCGTCCGCCTCGAGCCGCCGGGCCACGAGGAAGCGGCACCCCTCGAGCGTCGCGTGCTTGCACGTGGCGACGAGCGTGCCGTCGATGCGGGCGAGGTACATCAGACGATCCGCAGCGCGCCGCCGACGGCGAGCTGCCGCTCGCGGGTGAAGGTGAGGGGGGTGGTGACGCCCTCGCCCGTCGGCGTGGCGATCGAGAAGCTCAGGTAGCCGGGGCCGTTCGACGCCCGAGCGCCGCCGTCGACGGGCGCGTTGTGCACGAAGAGCGTCGTGTTCATGGCCCGCGCCATGCGTCGTCACGTGGCCGACGTCGCGCGAGTGGATGATCGCGGTGTGGCGGTAGCCGTGCTCCGCCTGGAGCGCCGCCTGCGACCGCGGCCTCGAAGTCGGGCACCCGCACGACCGGCAGGAAGGGCATCATCTGCTCCTCCTGGACGAACGCGTGGTCGGCCTTCGTCTCGCCGAAGAGGAGCGGCGTGCCCTCGGGCACGCGCACGCCGGCCGCGGCGGCGAGGACGGCCGCGTCCTTGCCGACGAGGTCCTTCTTCACGTGGGCGCGCCCGCAGCCCTTGCCCTCGCCGTCGAACGTGAACGCGGCCTCGGTCAGCTTCTCGACGGCCCGCCGGTCCAGCTCGACGGCGCCCTTCTCGCGCATCGCCTCGACGAAGCGCGTCGGCCTTCGAGGCCACGACGAAGACCTCCTTCTCGCCGATGCAGAGGAGGTTGTTGTCGAAGGAGGCGCCCTCGATGATGGCCGCGGCGGCGGCGGTGGGGCAGGCCGTCTCGTCGACGACCACCGGGGGGTTCCCGGGCCCGGCCGCGATCACGCGCTTGCCGGTCTGCATGGCGGCCGCCACCACGGCCGGCCCGCCGGTCACGCAGAGCAGCGCGACGCCCGGGTGGCTGGAAGAGCGCCTCCGCGGACGCGATGCTCGGCTCGGCCACCGTGGTGAGCGCGTCCGTCGAGGCCCGTCTCGCGCTCGATCTCGCGGTTCCACATCTGCAGGGCGAAGGCGGCGACCTTCCAGGCCGCGGGGTGCGGGCTGAAGACCGCGGTGTTGCCGGCCGCGATCACGTTGATGGCGTTGCTGGCCATGGTCGGGGCGGAGTGCGTGGCCGGCAGCACCATGCCCACGACGCCCCACGGCGCGCGCTCGATGACGCACAGGCCCGAGGCGTCGCTGCGCGCCTCGATGCGCAGGGCCTCGACGCCGAGCACCCGCTTCACCGACCGCAGCTTCTCGATCTTGTGGTCGAGGCGGCCGATGCCGGTCTCCTCGAGCTCGCGCCGGCCGAGCTCCGGGGCGTGCTCCTCGCAGAGCCGCCGGATGACCGCGACCACGCGGCCGCGCTCCTCGAGGCTCATCGCCTGCGACGCGGCGCTGGGCCCGCGGCCGCGGCCTCGACCGCCTCGTCCACGGTGGCGAAGACACCGTCGCCGAGGGCGGTGGCGGCCGGGGCAGCGGGAGAGGGCGCCTTCGCCGGGGCGCCCGCCGCCCGCAGGCGGAGGACGACCTCCCGCGCGATCTCGGCCACGAGCGCCTCGCGGCCGTCCGTCGGTAAGTCCCGCGAGCGTGCTCACGGCTTCGCGACCTCCTTCCCTTCGACCTCGACCGTGTCGACGATGCCGACGATCACGGCGTCGATCGGGCGCCTCACGGGTGGACGGCGTGAGGCGCGCCGAGCTGCCCTGGGTGAAGAGCACGCACTCGCCGTCGCCCGCCCCCAGGACGTCGACGGCCACGATCGAGCTGCCCGAGGCGACGAGCGCCCCGTCCCGCGTGACGTAGGGCTGGACGAGCAGCAGCTTGCATCCCCTGCGAGCTTCGGGTCCTTCTGCGTCGCGACGACGTTGCCGATCACCTTGGCCAGGAACATGGCGGTGCCCCGCGCCTCACTCGGGCAGCGCCACCTTGAGGTCGTCGTGCGGGCGCGCGATCACGTGCACGCTCACCACCTCGCCGACCCCGCGGGCGGCCTGCGGCGCCGGCGTCGACGGCCGCCTTCACCGCGGCCACGTCGCCGGCGACGAACACGGTGCACAGGCCGCTGCCCACCTTGCGCCAGCCCTTGAACTCCACGTTCGCGGCCTTGAGCACGGCGTCCGTGGCCTGCACGAGGGCGACCAGCCCCCGCGTCTCGATCATCCCGATTGCCATAGCCATCTCGATCCTCGCCCTCAGTTGGCCGGGGCTAGCCCAGCAGTCCTTCGACCAGGCCCTCGTGCGGGCGCGGGATGACGTGCGCAGACGACGAGCTCCCCCACCGCCTTCGCCGCCTCGGCCCCGGCGTCGACCGCGGCGCGCACGCTGCCGATGTCGCCGCGCACGACCGTGGTGACGTAGCCGCCGCCGATCTGCGATGGTCTTCACCAGCTGGACGTTGGCCGCCTTGCACATCGCGTCGCTCGCCTCGACCAGGCCCACCAGCCCCTTCGTCTCGATCAGCCCGAGCGCCTCGGTCATCGCTTCTTCTCCTTCGCGGCCGGGGCCGCGCTCCGGCCCTTCGCCTTCTTCACGAAGGCGTCGAGGTCGTCGTGGGGGCGCGAGATCACCTGCACGCTCACCACCTCGCCGACCCGCGCCGCCGACTCGGCGCCGGCGTCGGTCGCGGCCTTGACCGCGGCCACGTCGCCCTCGACGAAGGCGGTCACGAGGCCCGACCCCACCGGCTCCCAGCCGGCGAACGTGACGTTCGCCGCCTTGAGCATCGCGTCCGTCGCCTCGAACAGGGCGACCAGCCCGCGCGTCTCGATCATGCCCAGCGCCTGTTCTCATCGATTCCCCCTACTTGAACAGCTCGATCTGCCGCGCGTGGGCGAGGCCGCACGCGTTGGCCTCGTCCGTGTCCATGTGCACGTCGAGCCGCGAGCTCGGGTCGATCCGCACGTGCACGCGCTCGAACGTCACCGCCGCGTCGCCGCCCACGCGCAGCTTCATCAGGTCGCCCTGCGCGCACGCCGTAGTGCGCGGCCTCCGCCGGGCTCATGTGCACGTGCATCGCGGCGCGGATGACGCCCTGCTCCAGCTCGACGACGCCCGTGCGGCCCCATCACGAGCGCGCCCGGCGTGCCGTCGAGGTTGCCGGAGAGGCGGATCGGGACGTCGTCGTACCCGAGGCTCACCGCGTCCGTGAAGGCCAGCTCGATCTGCGACCGCGAGCGCAGCGGCCCGAGGATCCGCAGGTTCGAGATGAGCCGGCTCCGCGGCCCGATGAGGGTCACCGTCTCCTTCGCGGCGAAGTTGCCCGGCTGGTGGAGCGGCCGGTCGACGGTCAGCTCGTAGCCGGGGCCGAACAGCCGGTCGAGGTCCTCGCCGGCTGACGTGCATGTGCCGCGCGGAGGCGTGGACGGCGAGCGCGGGCGGCCCGGTGCGGGCCGCCGGCCAGCCGCGCGGTCACCACCTGGCGGACGATCTCCTCCACCTGTGACCGGCTCGGCATCGTCCCCGTGGCCATGAACGCTCCTCCTTCCCGCGATGGAAGGTATTGAACGATTCTGGAGGATTCTAGCACCAACGATCCATCCGTCAAGAGCCGTTTGCATCACGGCAATAGCCATTGATTACAACGAGTTCGCCGAGGCGAGGCGGACCTCCGGAACGCGCGGCTCCCCGTCCGGGCCCAGCTTACTGCTGACTGATCCTGAAAGAACTTGAAGCCCGATGGCTGATTCCGCTACGATCCCCACCGGGCGAGGTGCCAAGGCGCGATGGGGCTGACCATCGAGGAGTGCGGCGTCGTGGGAGCGGGCGGCGGCGGCTTCCCGACCGAGGTGAAGCTGCAGACGCCGGTCCCGCTCGTCATCGTGAACGGCGCCGAGTGCGAGCCGCTGCTGCACAAGGACAAGGAGCTGCTCCGGCACGAGGCGCCCGCGATGCTCGCGGGCCTCGAAGACGGTCGATGGACCGCGTCGGCGCGAGCGAGGGCGTCGTCGGGGTCAAGGACAAGTACGAGGACGTGATCCGCGCGCTGCAGCCGCTCCTGCCCGCGGGCGTGCGGACGTTCCCCCTCTCGGACACCTACCCGGCGGGCGACGAGTTCATCCTCGTGCACGACGTCACCGGGCGGGTGATCCCGCCCGGCGGCCTTCCCCGCGACGTGGGCGCCCTGGTCGTGAACGTCGAGACGCTCGTCAACGTCGGCCTCGGCCGGCCGGTCACCCACAAGTTCCTGACCGTGGCCGGCGCCGTGAAGGAGCCGGTGACGCTGCGCGTCCCGGTGGGCACGTCGATCGGCGAGGTGATCGCGGCGGCCGGCGGGACGACCGAGCCCAACGTCGCCGTCCTGCTGGGCGGGGTCATGATGGCCCGGCCCGCCCGCTCCCTCGACGAGCCGGTCACGAAGACGACGGGCGGGATCGTGGTCCTCCCGGCCGCGCACCCGCTGGCCCGCCGGCACTCCGCGACGCCGGCGCAGGTCGAGAGGATCGGCCGCGCCGCCTGCGACCAGTGCCGCTTCTGCACGGAGCTGTGCCCGCGGTACCTGATCGGCCACCCGATCGAGCCGCACCGGGCCATGCAGGCCCTCGGCTTCGCCGGCGAGAAGAACCCGATGATCGCCGGCACGCTCTACTGCTGCGAGTGCAACCTCTGCACGCTGTACTCGTGCCCGGAGGACCTCGACCCGAAGAACGTGTGCGTGGCGGCGAAGCCGGTCGCGCGGGAGAAGGGGCTCTTCTTCGCGGGGCGGCCGGAGGACGTGAAGCCGCACCCGCTCGCGAGCGCGCGGCGCGTGCCGACCCGGCGGCTGATGGCGAAGCTCGGCCTCACCGGCTTCCGGAACGTCGGCCCCCTCGAGGACCGGCCGCTCGCGCCCCGGCGCGTCGTGCTCCCGCTCAAGCAGCACGCCGGGCGCGCCGGCGCGAGGCCGTCGGTCCGGGCCGGCGAGCGCGTGCGGGTGGGCGACGTGGTGGCGGCGCCGGCGAAGGGCGCGCTCGGCGCCCGCATCCACGCCAGCATCGCGGGCACGGTGCGCGACGTGGACGGCGCGGTCGTGATCGAAGCGTAGGCGAGGGAGAACCGCAGATGGCAGAGCTGGATTCGATCGGGCTCCTCGAGCTGTCGAGCGTCGCGACCGGCTACCTGGCCCAGGACGCGATGCTGAAGGCCGCCCCCGTGGAGCTGCTCCTCGCCCGCACGATCTGCTCGGGCAAGTACATCGTGGTGGTGGGCGGCGACGTGGCCGCCACGACCGCGGCGGTCGACGCGGGCGCCTCGGTCTCGACGGGCGCGCTCATCGAGCGCCGGGTGATCCCCCGCGTGCACCCGTCGGTCTTCCCCGCGATCTCGATGGCGGTCGACGTGCCTCCCGACGCCGCGAGCGGCGCCCTCGGCGTGATCGAGACCTTCTCCGCCTCGAGCATCGTCGAGGTCGCGGACGCGGCGGCCAAGACCGCGGACGTTCAGCTCCTGCGCGTCCACCTCGCGATGGCCCTCGGCGGCAAGGGCTTCGTCCTGCTGACCGGCGACGTGGCGAGCGTCGAGGCCGCGGTCGCGGCCGGGTGCGAGGTGGCGGCCGACGAGGGCATCCTCGTCGGCCGGGCCGTCATCGCCCGCCCCCGGCGGGAGCTCTTCCGGGAGTACGTGTAGCCGCGCCCACGACCTCGGCGACCGCGCGGGCGACGATGCGCTCCTCGTCCGCGGGCACGAGCAGGACGGCGACCCGCGCCCCGTCCGGGGACAGCACCGACTCGCCCCGCGCGGCCGCGTTGCGCGCCGGGGTCGAGCTCGATGCCGAGCCCCGAGAGCCCGGCGCAGACGGCGGAGCGCACGGCGGCGCTGTTCTCGCCGATGCCCCCCGAGAAGCTCAGCACGTCGAGGCCGCCGAGGCGGACGAGGAACGCCCCGAGGTAGTGGCGGACCGCCTCCACGAACACGTCGAGGGCGAGCCGGGCCCGGGCGTCCCCGGCCGCCGCCGCCGCCTCGAGGTCGCGCACGTCCCCCGAGCCGCCGCTGATCCCGGCGAGGCCCGACTCGTTCGCGAGCACCCGCGCCATCGCGTCGACGTCGAGGCCCAGCTTCTTCATGACGAACAGCGCGGCGAAGGCGTCCATGTCCCCCACCCGGTTGTTCTGGGGCAGGCCGGACTGCGGGGAGAGGCCGAAGCTCGTGTCGACGGCCACGCCGGAGCGGATGGCGGCGACGCTCGAGCTGCCGCCGAGGTGGCAGGAGACGTGGCGCAGGTCGGCCGCGCCCGAGCACGGCCTGCGCCCGCTCGCTCGCCGCGCGGTGGCTCGCGCCGTGGAAGCCGTAGCGCCGCACGCCCATCCGCGTCCACTCGTAGGGGATCGCCCAGGTCGTGGTCGCCTCGTCGAGGGCGTCGAAGAAGGCGGTCTCGAACAGGGCGACCAGGGGCAGCGACGGGGCGAGCCGCCGGAAGGCCCGCATCGCCGCGACGTAGGGCGGGTTGTGGGCGGGGGCCACGAAGGCGAACTCCTCCATCGCCGCGAGGACCGCGTCGTCCACGAGGCGCGCCCCGCCGAGGGGGCCGGCGTGGACGGCCTTGAAGCCGACCGCGGCGAGGTCGCCGATCGCGCCGAGCGGCCGGCCGGCGCCCACGACCTCGTCGAGCGCGCGGCGGATGGCCGTGTCGTGGTCGGGGCAGTCCCCGCCGGGCCGGCCGATGCGCTCGACCTTGCCCTGGGCGAGGACGGCCTCGCCCTCCGTCTCCAGCAGCCGGTACTTGAAGGAGGTGCTCCCGATGTTCGCGATGAGGATCTT
>CAWFSB010000049.1:0-19773 GCA_963818355.1 uncultured Acidobacteriota bacterium
TAGCGCCCACGTACGGGCTGCCGAAGACCACGGCCGCGAAGGGCTTCGCCGCGTCGGCCGCCAGCCGCTCCAGCAGGGCCACCTGGGCCTCGGCGAGCCCCATGCGCCCGCTGGAGGAGGCGATCCGGACGTAGATCGCGGCCACGACCGCGTCCGACTTTCGGGCCAGCGCGCGGATGAGGTCCATCTCCGCCGCGGTCGTGCGGTCGGAGACCTCGACCGCGATCGTGTCGGCGTAGCGCTTCTTCATCTCGGGGACGAAGACCCGGCCCGGCGCGCCCTCGCGCCACCCGCTCCCGTAGTCGATCACCGAGAGGAGCAGCAACCGCGCCCCCGCCGGAAGCCGCAGCGGCACCTGCGCGCGCTCGTCCTTCAGCAGGGTGATGGCCTTCGACGCGATCTCCACCGCCACCGCCTGCCGGGCGCGCCCCCCGAGCGCGCCGGGCACCGCCTCGACGTCGACCGTGCGGGCGCGGTGAAGCCCGAGCCGCGCCTTCGCGCGGAGGAGGCGCTCCACCGACCGGTCCAGCTGATCTCGCGGGATCTCGCCCCGCTCGACCGCCTCGCGGATGCCGCGCAGCGCCGCCTCGGGGTCGGGCGGGTCGAGCACGACGTCCGCCCCCGCCGCGACCGCCATCCCCGCCGCCTTGTCGTTCCCGAACCGCCGGCTGATCGCGTGCATCGACATCGAGTCGGTGAACACGAGCCCGTCGAAGCCGAGCTCCTTTCGCAGCAGCCCGGTGAGGATGGGCCGGCTCAGCGTCGCCGGCAGCCCCTCGGTCGGGTCGAGCGCGGGGAGGCGGATGTGCGTGGACATGACCGCGTCGATCCCGGCCGCGATCGCGGCCTCGAAGGGGACGAGCTCCACCGCGTCGAGGCGGGACCGCGGGTGCTCGATCACCGCGAGGTCGAGGTGGGTGTCGGTCGCGGTGTCGCCGTGGCCGGGGAAGTGCTTGGCGGTCGAGAGCATCCCGCCCGCCTGGATCCCCTTCAGGGTGGCGACCGCCATCCGCCCCACGAACGCCGGGTCCTCCCCGAAGGAGCGGACGTTGATGATCGGGTTCATCGGGTTGTTGTTGACGTCCACCACGGGGTAGAAGTCCACGTGAACGCCGAGGGCGCGGCCTTCGCCGGCGGCAAGCCGCCCCGCGCGCTCCGCGAGCCCCTCGTCGCGCGTCGCCCCGATGGCCATCGCGCGGGGCAGGCGCGTCGCCCCCTCGACGATGTAGCCGGCGCCGCCCTCGAAGTCCGCGGTGAAGAGGAGGGGCAGGGCGGACGCGCGCTGGAGCCGGTTGAGGAGCACGGCGACCGCCAGCGGGTCGGCCTTCGTCGCCCGTCCCCCGGAGGTGCCGTAGACGGGGTTGAGCAGGACCGGGGGCAGCGCCTCGCCGCCGCCGAAGACGTGGAAGCCGCCCACGTGACGCTCCCGCACGAGCCGATCGAGCTTCTCCGCGGCGTCGCTGTCGAGCGGTGTGAAGACGCCGTTCAGCCCCGGCACGACGAGCTGCCCGACCTTCTCCTCGAGCGTCATCCGCTTCAGGGTCTTGCGGACCCAGGCCTCGGCCTTCGGGTCCGTGGCCGGGCTCGCGGCGAGCACCGTGGTCGCGACGAGCACCGCGACCACGGCGAGCGGCAGGGTCTTTCGTGGCATGGACGGATTCTATGCTGCTCGCCGTCCTCTCCGCCGGGATCGGGGGAGAGAAGGGCCTTGTCATCCCGAGCGGGCACCGGCGGGTGCCGGTCGCCGATGGCAATGAGTCTGTCACCCCGAGGAGCTCCATCCGGGCCGGGCGACGAGGGGTCCGCCGGCGCCGGCGCGGAGACTGCGGATTCCCCTCGCTTGTCGGCTCCCCGTCGTGCTCGGGGCTACGCCTCCGTCCCGTCCTCCCGGGGTCCTTCGGAATGACGAGTTCGCCCGTCCCCCGCGGGAAGGCTACGGCTGGAAGCGCAGGCGGCCGAAGCAGTGGGGGAGGTGGAAGTTGAGCGCGTCGACCGGGGACCAGGACGCCCAGTGGGGGTGCGACGTCCGGTCGCCGCACTTGTAGAGGTTCGCCCGCCACTCCTGGCCGGCCAGGGGGCCGATCGGCCCGACGAACTTCTCCAGCAGCGCCGTCGGGATGAAGAAGGCGAGCTGCCAGTCGACCGGGCCGTCGATCTCGGGCTCGATCACCCCCGGCAGCGTGGAGCGGACCGCCACCCGCCGGCCGTCCTCCTCGGTCAGCTTCGTGAAGGCCGCGAAGCCGTCGGGGGTGCGGCGGTGGTCGGTGACGTGGCTGGCCAGGAAGGCTCCCCCGGCGTTCATCTCGAAGTTCAGGTAGCCGCGGCCCGGCCTCGGCTGGAGGAAGATCTCGACGCAGCTGTCCTGGTAGACGGGGTCCCCGAAGCGCGTGTGCACCGAGCGCACGTGGCGGTCCTCGACCCGGAACAGGCCGCGGAGGCCCTCCTCCTCCCAGGCGAGCCGTGCCCGGGTCCGCGGGCGGTGGTTGCTGCCCTCCGGCCGGAAGTGGGCGATCTCCAGCGGCTCGGCCCCGGCCCAGGCCGGGTCGTCCCAGCCGTCCTCCAGTCGCGGCCGCGCCGCGCGGACGACGTGCTCCACCTCGTTCATCGATCCGCTCCCGCCGGACATATTATCCGCAGCGAGGAGCGCCCGATGCAGCTGACCCTCCTGGACTGGCTCGCGATCGCCGCCTACTTCGCGGCCAACGTCGCGATCGGGCTCTACTACCGCCGTCGGGCCACCGGGTCCACCGAGGAGTACTTCGTGAGCGGCCGCGACGTCTCCTGGTGGCTGGCGGGCACCTCGATGGTGGCGACCACGTTCGCCGCGGACACGCCCCTCGCCGTCACCGGCCTCGTGGCGAGCTTCGGCATCGCGGGCAACTGGCTGTGGTGGAGCATGCTGATGAGCGGCATGCTCACCGTCTTCTTCTACGCGCGGCTGTGGCGGCGCGCGGGGGTCCTGACCGACGTCGAGTTCGCCGAGATCCGCTACGCCGGCCGGCCGGCCGCGTTCCTGCGCGGCTTCCGCGCGCTCTACCTGGGCCTCCCCATCAACTGCATCATCATGGGCTGGGTCAACCTGGCCATGGTGAAGATCCTGGTCATGATCTTCGGGGTGACCAAGGGGCAGGCGCTGGCCATGGTCTTCGGCATGATGCTGGTCACCGCCTTCGTCTCGACGCTCTCCGGGCTCCGGGGCGTCCTCGTGATGGACCTCTTCCAGTTCGTGCTCAAGATGGGCATGGTGATCGTGCTCGCCGTGTGCGCGGTGAGGGCGGTGGGCGGGATGGCGGCCCTGAAGGAGAAGCTCCACGCCCTCGACGTGGCGCGCGCGGCCGAGGGCGGCGGAGGCTCGATCCTGTCCTTCCTTCCGGACGTCGGCTCCGCCTGGATGCCGATGCTCACCTTCTTCGTCTACGTGGCGGTGAGCTGGTGGGCCACGTGGTACCCGGGGGCGGAGCCGGGCGGCGGCGGATTCGTCGCGCAGCGGATCTTCTGCGCGAAGGACGAGAAGCACTCGCTCCTGGCCACCTTGTGGTTCAACGTCGCGCACTACGCGGTGCGCCCCTGGCCCTGGATCCTCACCGCGCTCGCCAGCCTCGTCCTCTACCCCGGCCTCGCGGACAAGGAGTCGGGGTTCGTCCGGACGATCGTGGACCCGGCCGTCTTCCCGGTCGCGCTGCGCGGGGTGATGATCGCGGCCTTCGCCGCCGCCTACATGTCCACGATCGGCACCCAGCTCAACTGGGGCGCGTCCTACCTGGTGAGCGACTTCTACCGGCGCTTCCTCGTCCGCCACGCGACCGAGCGGCACTACGTGCGCGTCTCGCAGGCGGCGACCATCCTCGTCATGCTGGCCTCGTGCCTCGTGACCTGGCACCAGGAATCGATCGCGGGCGCCTGGAAGCTCCTCATCGCGGTGGGGGCGGGGACCGGCAGCGTCTTCATCCTGCGGTGGTTCTGGTGGCGGATCAACGCCTGGAGCGAGGTCGCGGCCATGGCCGCCTCGTTCGTGGTGTCGATCGTCCTGCAGCTCGGGCTGGGCCTGCGCAGCGAGGACCCGCGCGAGTTCGCGTGGATCGTCCTGATCACGGTGGCCGCTTCGACCGCGGTCTGGCTGGCCGCGACCTTCATGACGCCCCCGGAGCCCGAGGAGACCCTCCTCGCCTTCTACCGGCGCGTGCGGCCGGGCGCGGCGCTGTGGGGGCCCATCGCGGCTCGCGCGACGGACGTCGCGCCCACCCGTGACGGGCTCCTCAACCTGATGGACTGGGCGGCGGGCTGCGTCCTCGTCTACGCGACCCTCTTCGGGGTCGGCAAGGTCCTCTTCGGCGAGACCGCCCTCGGCCTCGGCCTGCTGGCGGTGGCCGCCGCGGCGGGCGGGCTCGTCTATTGGGACCTGGAGCGGCGGGGCTGGAGTACGGTGGTGGAGTGACCCGGTCCGGGTCCGGCCGTGGGATACTGGGTGGTCTTCGAGGAGGCGTAGAGATGGCGCACAGCGCAGAGCAGCAGCGGCGGTGGGAGAGGCGTTCTCCCACCCACCCGGTGCGGGTCTCCGCCGAGACGGAGATCCTGGCCACGGCGGCCGGGGAGGCGCTCAACCTCTCCGACGGCGGGGCGTGCCTGGCGCTCCAGACGAGCGACCTCTCGGTCGGCGACGAGGTGATCCTCTGGCTGAGCTTCGAGCGGTCGAGCCACCGGGTGCCGGCCACCGGCCGCATCGTCTGGGCGGGCGGCAGCTGGGGCCGGCCCCGCTACGGCGTCCAGTGGACGCACCGCGGCCCGCAGCGGTCCTGGATCGGCTGGCTGGCGAGGGTCTAGCCGCCAGCCCCGCCTACCGCGCCCAGTCCATGTCGAGGATCACGCCGACCTGGAACGCCCGGGGCGCGAGCCAGACCTGGAACTGACCCTGGACCGGGGTGCCGTCGGCGTTGGCCAGGAAGATGTCGCTCTCGTCGAAGATGTTGTCGACCTGCGCGTAGACGTTGACGCCGTAGGCGCCCAGGCTGGCGAAGCGCTTGCTGACCTGGGCCGACCACAGGTCGTAGGAGGGCTGGTAGGTCCCGTCCACACCCGGCGGCACCTTGCCGTTGATCTGCCCGCGGATGTTCGCGCGCAGGCCGAGGCGGGGGTTGGCCCAGAGGAGCTTCAGGAACCCGGAGTGGTTGGGGTAGCCCCCGACCTCGGCCCCCTCGGGGTTCTCGCGCTTGTTGTAGGCGTAGGCGACCGACGGCGCGAGTCCCCACGGCAGGCTGACCGAGGCGGCGACGTTCACGCCCTTCGAGTTGTAGCGGTCGATGTTCTCGTAGGTGAACCGGCTCGGCGTCAGCTGGAAGAAGATGATCCCGTTCTTCACCTTGGTGTAGTAGCCGTCCACCGACACCTGCGCCTTCTTCCCCGCGAAGGTGTAGCCGGAGGTGAAGCCGTCCGAGACCTCCGGGACGAGGTCGGGGTTGCCGACGAAGAAGGGCGGCGTGCTGAGGTAGAGCTCGCCGAAGTAGGGCGGGCGGAAGCCGTGGCCGTAGCTGCCCCGCAGGCGGTGCTCCGGGGCGAGAGTGAAGACGGCCTCGGCCTTGGGGCTCCACTGGTCGCCGAAGTCGGAGTAGTTGTCGTAGCGCAGCCCGGCGGTGAGTGTCAGGCGTGAGGTCAGGTTCAGCTCCTGCTGGCCCCACAGGACGTTGATGTTCCGGTCGCACTCGGAGGACGCCGGGGTCGTGGAGAGGGTGGTGCAGCTCTCCCCCGTCCCGCTCAGGCTCCCGCGCTGCAGCTTCTCGTTGCGGTACTCGTACCCGCCCTGCAGCGGGTGCTCGCGGCCGAAGGCCGGCCAGGCGTGGCGGCCGGTGAGCTTCGCCTCCTGGTTCCACTCGCGCCAGTCGGGCTGTGGCGCCACGCGCCCGTCGGCCACGAAGACGCGGGTCTCGTCGCGCAGGTACTTCCCGTAGGTGTAGGTGGCGTTGACGCTCGTGCGGGGCGAGAGCAGGAAGTCCACCGCCGGCGAGAGGGTGAAGCGCGTCAGGTCGCGCTGGGAGTCGTAGACGGTGGAGGCGAGCTGGGTCGCCCCGGAGAAGAAGTAGTCGCGGACCTCGCGCAGCTGGTAGTCGCCGAAGAAGCGGGCCACGACCTTCTTCGTGACCTCGAAGTCGGCGGTGCCGGAGGCGTTCCAGTAGGTGCTCGGGGGCTGGCCGATCGTCTGCGGGTTCGGCTTGCAGCCCGTCGAGGCCTGCAGCTCCGGCGTGCAGGACTCGAGGTCGAAGCCGTCGTAGGTCCGGTAGCCGCCGGCGAGGTTCACCCCGCCCCGGCTGCCGCGCCACGACAGCGCGTCGTCGAATCGGTAGTCGTCGTAGGAGCCGGCGGAGATGGTGGCGGTGTTCGTGACGCCGCGCTTGGTCGTCTCGTCGGTGATGAAGTTCACGACGCCGCCGAGCGCGTCCGACCCGTACAGCGCCGAGCCCGCCCCCTTCACCACCTCGATGCGCTGGATGCCGGGCAGGCGCAGCTCCTCGAGGTTCAGGTTGCCGTTCGCGTCCTTGCCGAGGTAGCGCCGGCCGTTGACGAGGACGAGCACCCCCTTGTTCGGGATCCCGTTGATGGAGATGTAGCCCTGGCCGCCGCCCGCGTTCACCTGGATGCCGGAGCCGTTCTGCTCGACGAGGACGTCCTTCGCGGAGCGGGCGCCGGTGTCCTCGATCTGGGTCCTCTCGATGAGGGTCACCGGCACCGCCACGTCGAGCAGCAGCTGCTCGCGCCGGTTCGCGGTCTCGACGGTGAGGCTGGTGCTCAGCTGCGCCACTCGCATCACGAGCTCCAGCGACTTCGCCTCGCCCTCGGCCAGGGCCACGGTCGGCTCCGCCGCGTCGGCGAAGCCGGGGAAGGCCGGCCCGAACCTCGTAGCTCCCCGCGGGCAGGGCCGCGAAGCGGGCGAGGCCCGCGTCGTCGGTGACGACCCGTTGGCTGGCGCCCGTCGCGGCGTTCGTGGCACGCACCGCCGCGCGCGGAATGACCCCGTGGTTGTCGCGGACGGTCACGCTGAGCGAGCCGTCGGCGGCGCCGGCGATCGCGGGGAGCGCGACCGCGGCGACGAGGAGTGAGAACGCGAACCCGGCGGGGCGGGCAGTCGGCATGACGGACCTCTCGTGTGGAAGAAACCTCCGATGGCGGAGGGCTGATCCACCAGTGTCCGCAGGCGCCCGGCTCGTTGTCAAGGCGGGCGGGAACGAACGTCCAATCACCTGGATGCGGCCGGCGATTTCTTCTACCGGATCCTCATGGCGGGGTCACCGAAGAGGTGGTAGACGGAGAGCAGCTCGGGGAAGGCGCCGGACTGGGCGTAGGTCTTCTGGGCGGCGAGGATGGCGTCACCGATCCTCTGGTGCTGTCCGCTGGTGATCTCCTGCATGACGGCGCGGTGGTAGAGGTGCGCCGGTCCGTCGAGGCTCAGGCCGCTGGGTGAGAAGGCGGCGATGGTGCCCTTGCCCTGTGCCTTGAGGAATCCCTCGGCGAGGGACTCGTAGAAAGGCGCGATGAAGTAGCCGTTGAGGCAGTTCATGGTGAGCATGAAGGGCTGACGCGGCTGGGCGAGGAGAGAGGCGGGGTCGGAGGAGTTGAGGATGTTCTCTCCGGCCCAGACGGCGCCGCCTCCGTGGCCGACGTAGGAGATGAGCGAGAGGCCCCCGTTGAAGGCGTCGAGGATCTGCGCGCGGGCGACGTCGCGGTTGGGGAGCTGTCCGAGGAAGATCTCGGTCGTGTCCCTTCCCGCGAGGAAGGAGCTCTCGATGTCGCGGGCGTCGGCCTCGAAGTCGCCGGCGAGATCGGGGTTGTCGGCGACGAGGGCGGCGTTGCCGTCGAGGTTCTGGCCCTGGGCCTCCCAGTCGAGGATCTTCGTGACCATGGTCTGGGCCTGGTCGAGGGTGGTGGCGGGAAGCCGCCCGATGGCGAGGTCGGGGAGGAGATCGTCGCCGTTGAGGGCGGCCAGAGCGGGGTCGGAGGCGGTCCAGATGTAGGAGGTCTTCTGGAGGAGGAAGGGCATGGGGGACGGCTGGGAGGCGGGGTTGAAGCGCCTGGGGTCGTGGTTGGCGTCGCCGAGGAGGAGGACGTAGCGGGGCGAAGGACGTCGCCACTGGTGGTAGGCGAAGGAGAGGAAGTCGCGGATGGCCTGAGCGGAGACCTGCCCGCCGCCGAAGGAGGAGGCGATCTCCTCGAGGGAGGCGGCGAAGGTGGTGAGGCCCTGGGACTGCCTGCGCTCGAGGAGGGGCTGGGCGGCGTCGAGGAAGGCCTTGGGAGCGACGAGGACGTAGTCGGCCTGGTTCTGTGTGGAGCGCAGGCGGGCGGACGGCTCGGGGAAGAAGACGCGCGGCGCGAGGACGGCTTCTTGTGAGACGGCGAGGTAGCGGTGGCCGTTCTCGGCGCGGAAGCGGAGCGAAGGCCCGGCCTCGTAGCCGGTGAGCCAGGAGACACCGGCGGTGAGGTCGAGGAGAGCGGCGGGGGAGGCGATCCCGGCGACCTCGGCCGTCCCGGCGGCGGAGAAGACACCGTCGAAGGCCCCGGAGCGCGCGGCCGTCACCTGGGGATAGAGGACGTCGAAGCGGTCGAGGAAGACGCGGGAGGAGACACCGGTGTCGCCCACGTTCGGACGCGTCAGCTCGTTCGCTGCCGCGAGGAGCGAGACGGGGACGTCGGCCTCCATGCGGTGAGGCACGGCGCCGTCGAAGGTTCCCTCGGCCACGAGGGCCCCGTTGACGAAGAGCTGGACGTGGTGGTCCACGACGGAGACGGCGTCGGAGCCGCCCTGGAGATAGACCACGAGCCGCGCGGTCTCGGACGAGGACGGGTCGAGGCCGTCGAGGGCGAAGGGCTTGGTCTTGCTCACGCCGGAGGCGAGGGACTCCCACTGCCACAGGTCCTCGATGTCGAGGACGTCGGGAGCGAAGAGGCGGTTGGTCTCGAAGGAGGCGAACCCGCGCGAGGAAACGCCGCCCGATCCGTCCACGGTGGCGTTTCCGAGCGCCATGCGTACTCCCCCCGAGCCCCGCTCGAGAGCGTAGACCGTCTCCGCCGAGAAGGACGTGGAGGAAGCGGTCGCGTCCACGTAGAAGAAGAGCCGGCCGCCGGGCCCGAAGCGAGGGCCCTGGGGCAGGACGAAGAAGGGAATGTCACCCCGAGGAGCGGCGATTGAGCCGGAGACGTTGTCACCCCGAGGAGCGGCGACCGAGCCGGGGACGCTGTCCGAACCCCGGCGGATCCTGGACCGTCGATCGAGCCGGGCGACAGGGGTCCGCAGTCAGACGGAGCGTCGAGAGGTCGAGGGGGCGGCGTCGTCCCGGGAAGAGCGCCTCGAAGGCGACGGAGTGCAAGCCCTTCTGCGACGTGGCGAGGAAGGCGTAGGCACTCGAGTCGGAGCGCGAGGCGCGGATTCTGCGGCCGAGCCGTCCGCGTCCGATCTCGGAGGGTTCGGCGCCGGCGAAGTCCACGCGCACGGTGAGCCGTCGGGACAGGACGATCGCGCCGCGCGAGGCGTCGTAGCGCAGGGGCATCAGCTCGAGAGCGAGGGTCTTGTCCTCGCCCTGGAAGCCCTCGCCGCCGAGGCGAGCCTGCACGCGAGGGAAGACGCCGCGGGAGAGGCCGAGCTCGGCTTCCCGGCGACCCGGTTGCACCGTGCCGTCCCGGGCGACGACGGCCTGTGGGTAGCCGACGGCGGCGGCGACGAGGCCGGTGAAGAAGCGGTTCTCGCGCGCCTGGATGGAGCCGATCCTGGCCTGGCGGCCGACGACGCCGTCGAGGCGGGCGCGCTTCAAGGGCAGCGCCGGCGCCAGCGGGTCGGAGAGCGAGTCGAAGCCGGGGAGGAGGGCGCGGACGCGTCCGGAGGCGTCGCGGGCGGTGAGGAAGCCGCCGGTCTCGAGCTCGACGAGGGCGGAGCGAGAGGTGCGGGAGAGGACACGGAAGGACGTGGCCGCGGGGTCGCCGTGGGTCTCGCAGGTGTAGGACGCCGACGAGCCGAGCTGGGCGAGCGCCCACGCGGGGCAGGAGGAAACGGACGTCGAGCCGCCCCCGGAGCCGCTCCCGCCGCCGGAGCCGCCGCCTTCGGGAGGCGCAGGTGGCGCAGCGGTGGTCCCGGGGACCGCGGAGACCGGGCCGTGGAAGGTCGAGACGGACTTCGTGTCCACGTCCTCGAGCCGGTAGAAGTACCGCGTGCCGTTGGCGAGGCCCGAGTCGCGCCACGCGTAGGCCGCCCCCGTGGCCGAGAAGCCCTGGCCGGGGATCAGGCTCGATGTGAGGCGCGTCCAAGGACCGCCCGGCGACAAGCGAGCGGTGCAGATGGAAGCCGAGGTTGTCGATCTCGGAGCCCGTCTGCCACGTGAGATCCACCGCACCGTCGGACGGCGCCGCCTCGAACGACATCAGCGTCACCGCCGTCGTCGCCCCGAACTCGTCCGCCCCGATGTCCCAGGGTGCCGTGCGGACCTGGTAGTCGACGTCCTGCGTGAAGGTGGCAGAGAGGTCGGTTCCCGAGGAGCCCCACAGGGACAGGGACGTGTTCCTGATGTGAAGGTCCTCCAGGCCGCTGTTGATGTTCTGGAAGTACGTGGCGTACGCGGTCATGTTCTGCGGCCCGACAGCCGTGGTATCCGACGAGACATTGTTGCTCTGGGTCGTGACGCCGCCCGGGGTCTCGGCGTCGAAGCACCAGTGGTTTCCCCCGGGGTCCAGCGGGGCCCGCACGTCGCCCACGTAGTTGTTCGTGGCGATCAGCGTGGCGTTGCCCGAGGCGGCCGGCCAGGCCTTGGTGTAGATCCCCCACGCGGGTCCGCTGATGGCCCCATTGCCCATGTTGTTGATGGAGTAGACGGTGTTGTTGAACGCGTACGACGTCGCCCGCGACCCGACGTGCATGCCCGCGATATGGCCCTCGAGCACGTTGTTCGTGATGTCGTAGATGACGTTGTTCGTGATGAGGAGCGGCGGGCCCGAGCCCGCGCTGGTCTGAACGTCGAAGATCCCCATCGTGGCCTCGCCGGGGATGCCGGCCAGGGTCGTGTGCAGACCGTGGATGATGCAGGAGTCGATGCGGATGTCGCCCACGTTGCTGAGGCCGTTCTGGATGGTGATCCCCCGGATGGCCTGGCTGGCGGTCACCCCGGAGCCGTCGAGCTCGAGGCCCTCGATCCGGGCATAGCCGGTGTTCAGGTTGACGATGTTGAAGTTGCCCGCCGCCACCGGGGCCAGGCGGAACCCCGTGCCGGCTCGGCCGGTGTGGCGCTGCGAGATTCCGACCTCCAGCCGGGTGACGGGCGTGAAGATCCGCACGTAGTTTGAGGGGCCCGTGGTCCAGAGGGTGACGTTCACCATGTCGTTCATGGGCCCGTCGGCGTAGCAGGCCGCCATCATCACGCCCCCGCTCGCGACGAGGTCGCGTGACGTGTCGAAATCCTCGACCGTGTTGTCCAGGATGTCGTTCTCGTCCTGGGCCTGCCATCTGCTGAGCGACGTGTAGGCCCGGTAGACCCCGACTGAAGTGCCGGCCGCGGCGGCCTGCGGGACGTTGCCGCTCGCGGTCCTGACGCCGTAGACGGTATCGGACACGCGGGACTGGACGAACGCGAGGAAGAAGGGGCCGGCCGGTGGGACCTGGTACTGCAGGACGTCGCCCACCCCGATGCTGGCCGGCATCGAGCCGTTGAAGGTCGCTGTCGTGCCCGAGATCGTGACCGTACGCGAGGAAGTATTGAGGTTTCCCGCGTTGGTCCCCACCGACCGGTACAGAGTCAAGGGGACCGTCTCGTCCGCGCCCTTGTCCCACAGGGCGCCTCCGGGGCGGCTGGACGCGTCGACGTCATCGGCGAAGATCGTGCTGAGATCGGTCCCCTGATCCCGGGCGACGCTCGAGTAACGGATGTGCAGGTTCTCGGACCCGACGGTGGTGGAGTAGAACGCGACCTGGGCCAGCGTGACCCCGCTCTGGTCGTTGCCCGCGGGGCTGGCGTCGAAGGCCGTTGCATCTTCCGAGAGGTTGTGGCTGCTCGACGGGTCGAGAGAGTCCGGGGGTCCGGCTCGTAGTCGGGGTACGACGTGCTGCCGAACGAGATGTTGTTCCGCAGCAGCAAGGTCGCCGCCGCCGAGGCACCGGGATTCTTCGCGACGCCCGAGGCATTGCCGTAGATCGTGTTGTTGAGGACCCGGAATCGGCTCCCGGCCGCGAGCGATCCGCTGTTCAACCAGACGCCGGAGCACGCCGCGGTCACGCAGCCGTGGACGATGTTGTTGATCACGTCGACGCGCCCGGCGCCGTCGTAGAGGGCGACGCCGTCCCCGGTGACGTTGCGGATCAGGTTGTTCCGCACCTGCACCAACGACCCATCGCCGGGACTCAGGAGATTGACCCGGACCCCGTCGGCCGTGCCCCCGCCCCCCGTGACCTCCATCCACTCGACCGTGACGAAGTCGTCGAACACCGACACCGCTGGCAGGGCGCTGGCGCCGTTGTCGATGACGACGCCCTGTCCCTTGAGGCCGTAGTGGCGGTTCGTCCCGTCGGCGGTGAGCGTGATGGCGTGGCCGGCATCGGTGACCGAGCCGTCGATCACGAGGCCGCCCGCGAAGTCCGCGCCCACGGCGTCGTCGTAGGCGATGCCCACCTCGTTACGGTTGTCGGTGACGAGGTCTCCGCTCGGAACCTGGAACCAGCTGCAGGACGCCGGGGTCTGCCAGGAGATGCAGTTCTCCCAGGCCTGGAGGGTCGTGTACTGGCGCTCGATCCTGTAGGTGCTGCCCGAGCCCGAGCCGCCCGCGAAGGCGGTGGTCAATCGCAGCTGTGTCTGCGAGTCGACCGACAGGATGGTGTAAGGCGTGCTGCCCGTGCACGAGGCGTCGGGACAGGGGATCCGGATCACGTCGCCCCGCCCGCGATTGGCCGTCAGCCACTGGGTCCCGCTTCCGGTCACGACCGCGGATCCGTTGGTCACCGCGACGCTGCCCGCCGTGTAGTGGGCCGCGCTGCCGATCGAACGAAGCTTCGTGTTGCCCCCGAAGGCGACCCAGACGTAGCTGTTGGTCGCGGAGTTCACGTTGGCGACGGCCCCGAGGCGGAAGCCGTCCGGCTTCAGCGCTGCGATCTTGACGTCTTTCGCCGAGTTCACGTAGTAGAGAGACTCGCTGCCGGCGAGAGTCTCTGGGCGATGCACTCCCGCCTGGCCGTTGGTGAGGGTCTTCACGATCACGTACGACGGCTGGAACCCCACTCCCGTGATGTCGCGGGGGACGACGTTGTTCCCGTCGTAGACACCCGTGTTGAAGCGACCGGGGATCTTCTTGATGGCGACGTAGTGGTAGCTGTTGGCTACGAGGCCGGCGTTCACGTTGCTGGTGGTTCCCACCTGGAACCCACCGGGGAGGAGCGCCTTGATCATGTTGGCGGGGGACGCGTAGGAGGTGGCTCGGAGGACCGCCGAGGAGTCTCCCGTCATCGCCGAGCTCCGGTGAACGGGGGTCTGGGTGCCCCCCATGCCGATGACGAGCACCCAGTCGGGCTGGAAGCCGACCGGGACGACGATGTCGGCCACTCCGTTGTTCGGGGTGTAGCTGCCCACCTCCATCTCGCCCGGCGACGCCTGGAGCGCCGTCCAGTGGTACACGACCGAGAGCGCGTTCGCCTGGGTGCCGGCACCGACGACGAATCCGGTGGGGGTGAGGGACTGGATCAGTCCGGCCACGACGGTGGTGGTCTGCCCCAGCAGCTTCGTCTGGTCCGCCGGCATCGTGGAAGTGACCCCCGCGGCCTCGTACCCGACGCCACCGATCTCGGCCTTGACGAACACGAGGTTCGGCGCGAAACCGACCGTGATGGGGGTGCCGGCCGTGCCGGTGCCCACGTAGGTGCCCGTCGCCACGCGCATCTGGGCCGCGGCGGGGGCGGCGGCGAGCGAGACGAGGGCGGCCAGGACGAGGAGCCTCCCGCGTTGCGGCGTTCGGCCGTCATTCCAGCGGCTCATCCGAGGCCTCCCGGTTCGGGGCGGGTATCCGGCTTCCGGACACGCACCCGTACCGTCCCTGAAGACAAGCAAGCACCGGGCCAAGGGGGAGCCCCCCACGGCTCATATTGTACTTGAGTAGTCTAGCCTTAAAAGGCTATAAAAGAAAGATTTATTGAGACGTCAACGGGCCGACGCGTGCCCTCCAGGCCTCAGAGGCGCGGGGCCGGCCCCAGGCCTCGTAGAGGTCCGTGAGGCGCTTCCGGGCCTCGACGGTCCGGTCGTGGTCGGGGCCGCGGGAGGACTCGAGGCCGGCGTGGGCCCGGAGGAGCAGGGCCTCGGCCTCCGGGTAGCGGCGCTCGGCCGTCAGGCAGGCGCCGAGGACGCTCTCGGAGGAGGCGATCATCCAGTGGCCCGGCGGCAGCGCCTTCCGCGCGCAGCTCGAGGCTCTCCCGCAGGAGGGGCTCCGCCTCGCGCGGGCGGCCGAGGTCCAGGAGGGCGAGGCCCATGACCTGCAGCGCGGCCGCCACCATCGGGTGGGCTGTCGGGGAGCGCTCGGCCCCGCAGCGCGAGGACCTGGCGGCACTCCGCGCACGCGCCCCCGTCGGCGTCGCCCTTCGCCCGGAGGAGGCTCGCGAGGGCGTAGCGCGAGCGCGTGACGTCCGGGTGCTCGGGGCCGAGGAGCTTCGAGCCGCAGGGCCAGGCTGTCGCGGTAGAGGGCCTCGGCGCCGGCGAGGTCGCCGTTCTCCTCGAGCGCGGCGCCCAGCGAGCTCATCCCCGCCGCCACCTCCGGGTGCTCCGGGCCCCGCACGGCGCGGATGATCTCGAGGGCCTCGCGGTGGAGCGGCTCCGCCGCCTTCCAGTCGCCGCGCTGGCCGAGCAGGACGCCGAGGTTGTTGAGGGTGGCGGCGACCCCGGGCCCGCGGTCGCCCTCGAGCCGGCGCTCGATGGCGAGCGTCTCGCGGAAGAGCGCCTCCGCCTCGTCGCCTTGCCCGAGCCACTGGAGCACGCGGGCGAGGCCGCCCTTCACCTGCGCCCCGTCCGCCCCGTCCGCCTCGCCCGAGCCGCTGCAGCATCGCGAGCGCCTGCCGGTCGAGGCGCTCGGCCTCCGCGTAGTCGCCCTCCTCCTCGGCGGCCACGGCGAGCCGGTCGAGCGCCCGCGCCACCTCGACGTGCTCCGGCCGTGCGCGGCGACCGACGCGTCGAGGGCGGCCTGGAGGCGCTCCCGCGCCGGCGCGTAGAGGCCGAGGCCCTGGTAGGTCGTGCCGAGCGTCGCGAGGACGGAGGCCTTCACGTCGGGCTGGCCCGCGAGCTCGCTCTCGACGCGGAGCCGAGGCGGCGTCGAGGACCGAGGCCACCGTCACGTCGCGCCCGCGTCACGCGGGGGTCGGCCGAGCCGAGCATCCCGACCACGAACGCGTTCGTCTGCTCCGCCTTGCGCGCGGCGAGCCGCGCGCGGTCGCGCTCGGCCTCGGCCACGCGCGCCTGGCGGCGCACGGCCACGAAGCCGACCGCCACCGCCAGCACGAGCGCGGCGGAGAGGGCCGACGCCACCAGGACGGCCGCGCGGTGGCGCCTCACGAAGCGCCGCAGCAGCTCGCGCGTCGAGTAGTGGTGGACCCTCACGAGCTGGCCGGTCTGGAAGCGGCGCAGGTCGGCGGCCAGCTCGCGCGCCGAGGGGTAGCGGTCGCCGGGCGCCGGGGCCATCGCCTGGCGCGCGATGGCCACGAGGTCCGGCGGGCGCCTCCGGCTCGCGCCGCTCGACCGGCTCGACGCGCCCGCCGGCCGCCGCGGCCAGGGCCTCCTCGGCGCTCCTTCCCGCGTGCGGCGGCGCGCCGGCCAGCAGGAAGTAGAGCATCGCGCCGAGGGCGTAGACGTCGGCCCGCTCGTCCACCGGGAGGCCGCGGGCCTGCTCGGGCGGCATGTAGCTGCGGCGTGCCGAGGACGGTCCCGGTGACGGTCTGGCCGGCGCCCGCCGCCGCGGTCGCGCCGCCCGGTCTCCTCGCGCTCGACCGCCCCGCCCGCTCCGAGCTCCCGCGCGAGGCCCCAGTCGACGACCACCGTCTCCCCGAACGGGCCCACGAGCACGTTGGCCGGCTTGAGGTCGCGGTGCACGACCCGCTGGCCGTGCGCGTAGGCCACCGCCTCGGCCACCGCGATGAGGTGGGGGAGGAGCGCGAGGCGGGCCGCGAGCGAGCCGGCGTCGCGCAGGAGCCCGTCGAGCGAGCGGCCCTCGACGAGCTTCATGGCGTAGAAGGGCCGTCCCCCCGGCCAGCGCCCCGCCTCGTACACGGGCACGATCGCCGGGTGCTGCAGGCGCGCGGTCACCAGCGCCTCGCGCACGAAGCGGCCCGCGGCGCCCGGGGCCCGCGCCCTCGTGCAGCTCCTTGAGCGCGACCGTCCGGCCCAGGCGGCGATCGCGGGCGAGCAGGATGCGGCCCATGCCGCCGCGCGCGAACTCGCCCTCGACCCGGTAGTGCTCCGGGCTCACCTCGGCGGGGCCGTCGCGCGCCTCGCTCCGGGCCCGCCCGTCCCGCGACGACCGTCGGCGCGACCGCGCCGCCCGAGGCGATCGTCTCGATCTCCGCGTCCGGCCGCGGATCGCCCACGGTCCTCCATCCTACGCCCGGCCCGGGCGCGGGAGAGCCTCGCGATTTTCGGCCGTGTGATACCTTGGCCCCGCCTCCGTATATCGACCTGGAATGGGTGGTGTGCGCATCCTCGAGCTGCTCGCCCCCGCCGTCCCCGTCGAGGCGGTGGACTGGGAGGCGACCTACCGCGAGGAGATGCCCCGCGTCTTCAACTACTTCCGCTACCGCGGCTTCGAGCGGGCGACGGCCGAGGACCTGACCTCGGCCACCTTCGAGAAGGCCTGGCGGGCGCGGGACCGCTACCGCCGGGACCGGGCCGCCGTCGCGACCTGGCTCCTGGCGATCGCCCGCAACGTCGCGATCGACCACTTCCGGCGCTCGCGCGCCGGAGGTGCCGATCGGGGACGCGGACGGTCCGCGACGACGAGACGCCGGAGACCGCGGCGCTGCGAGCGGCGGAGTCCCGCCGCCTCCAGGCGCTCCTCGCGGCGCTGCCGGAGCGGGAGCGCGAGCTTCTGGCCCTCAAGTACGGGGCGGGCGCCACCAACCGTGACATCGCGACGATCACCGGCCTCGGGGAGTCGAACGTGGGGACGATCCTGCACCGCACGATCGGCGCGCTCCGGGCCCGGTGGAACGAAGGAGGAGCACAGTGAGCGACGATTTCCTTTCCCGCCTGCGCGAGGAGCCCCGCCCCGAGTTCGCGGAGCGGCTCGAGCGGCGCCTGCGCGAGATCGACGAGAGCGAGCGCGAGCGGCGCCTCGCGCCGGGCCCCTGGCGGCGCTTCGCCCCCGCGCTCGCGGGCGTCTCGCTCGCGGCCGCGCTCGCCTTCGCCTTCACGCTCGAGCCGGTGCGGGCCGCGGCTCGCGAGTTCCTCGATCTCTTCCGGGTGAAGCGCTTCGCCGCGGTGCCGGTCGACCCGCAGCGACTCGCCCGGCTCGCCAAGGGCGGGCTCGACTTCAAGAGCGCTCGTCGCCGACCAGGTGCAGGTCGTGGTCGCTCCGCAGCCGCCGGAGGCCGTGGACAGCCCCGAGGCCGGCGCGGTCGCGGCCGGCATCACCGCCCAGCTGCCCGGCCGTCCTGCCGCGAGCGCACGGAGCTCGCCGAGACGAAGCTCGGCCCGGCCGGCCAGCCTTCCGCGTCCAGGTCGACACGGGCAAGCTCGAGGCGCTCGCCCTCGCCGCGGGCGCCGACGAGATCGAGATCCCCGCCTTCTGGAACGGCGCGACGATCGACGTCGAGGTGCCGCCGGTGCTGGGCGTGCGCTACGCGCGCACGATCGAGGCGACCGACGGCCGGCCCGCTCGCGAGGAGAGCTTCGTCCTCCTCCAGTCGGCGATCCCGCAGGTGGAGCTGCCGGAGGGCTTCGACCTCGCGACCCTCGGGCGGCTCGGCCTGCGCCTCGCCGGCATGAGCGCGACCGATGCCGCTGAGCTTCTCCCGCGCGATCGACTGGCGCTCGACGCTCCTCGTGCCGGTGCCGGTCCAGGGCGGGACGTTCCGCGAGGTCGAGGTGTCCGGCCACCAGGGCCTGCTCGTGATCTTCCAGCCGCCGGCTCCCGCCGACGCCTCCGCCCCGCGGCCGCGCGCGCAGGGGATCGTGCTGTGGTCGACGGACGACCAGGTGCTGGCGCTCCAGGGCCCGGCGTCAGCGCGAGGGCGTCGAGCTTCTCGAGATGGCGCAGTCCGTCCGGTAGGCCGTGGCCGAGCCCGCCCTCGAGGCCCAGGCGCTCCGCAAGGACTTCGGCCCGAAGACCGCGGTCCGGGACCTCACCCTGTCCGTGCCGAGGGGTGAGGTCTTCGGCTTCCTCGGCCCGAACGGGGCGGGCAAGACGACGTCCATCAAGATGCTCCTCGGCCTCGTCCACCCGACCGCGGGCGGGGGCAGGCTCCTCGGCGCGCCGATCGGGACGCCGAAGGCCCGGGCCCGGGTCGGCTACCTGCCCGAGCACTTCGCCTTCCACGAGTGGCTGCGGGGCCGGGAGCTGCTCCGCTTCCACGGGCGCCTCCTGGGCCGGGGCGGCCCCGCGCTCGAGGCGGAGGTCGAGGGCGCTGCTTCGTCGCGTGGAGCTCGTCGATGCCGGCAGACCGGTGCCTCCGGGAGTACAGCAAGGGCATGAAGCAGCGGATCGGGCTGGCCCAGGCGCTCCTCGGCGAGCCCGAGCTCGTCTTCCTCGACGAGCCCACCTCGGGCCTCGACCCCCTCGGCCGCCTCCTCGTCCGCGACGTGATCCGCGACCTCGAGGCCCGGGGCACGACCGTCTTCCTGAACTCGCACCTCCTGAGCGAGGTCGAGGTGACGTGCGACCGGGTCGCCTTCGTGAAGGACGGGCGGGTGGTCCGCGAGATGACGCTCGGCGCCGCGGAGCGGGACCTCGAGGTCGAGCTGCGCCTCGACCGCGTCTCGCCGGCGATCCTCGAGGGGCTCCGGCGCTTCGGCCGCGACGTGCGCGAGGAGGACGGGCGTCGTCCGCCTCCACGTGGACGGGGAGGCGCGCCTGCCGGAGATGAGCCGGTGGCTCGCCGGGCAGGGCATCGGCCTCTACCACCTCGCGGCCAGCCGGCGCTCCCTCGAGGACGTCTTCCTGGAGGTGGTGGGGTGAGGGCCGTCCTCACGATCGCCCACCTGACCCTCGCCGAGGCCCGCCGCCGGCGGATCCTCGCCGCCGCCCTCGTGCTGGGCGCCGCCTTCGTCCTGCTCTTCGGCCTCGGCTTCCACTTCATCGCCCGCGACATCCGGTCGCACGGCTCGCCCGCGCAGCAGCGCTTCATGATGAGCTTCGTGGTGATGGCGGCGCTCTACGCCGCGAACTTCCTGATCGTGATGACCTCGGTGCTCGTCACCGTGGACACCCTGGCGGGGGAGATCGGGTCCGGCGTCATCGAGGCGCTGTGCACGAAGCCGGTGCCCCGCTGGGCGGTCGCCCTCGGGAAGTGGCTCGGCTGCTGGGCGATCCTGGCGCTGTACGCGACGCTCCTCTGCGGCGGCGTGCTGCTCGTGGCCCGCCTCGTCGGCGGCTACACGCCGCCGAACGCGGCCCTCGGCCTCCCGCTGCTCCTCCTCGAGGGCACGGTGCTGCTCACGCTGGCCCTCGCCGGGGGCACCCGCCTCTCGACCCTCGCGAACGGCGTGACCGTCTTCGGCCTCTACGGCCTCGCCTTCGTCGGCGGCTGGATGGAGCAGATCGGCACGCTCGCGAGCAACACGACCGCGCGCTACA
>CAWFSB010000050.1:0-20248 GCA_963818355.1 uncultured Acidobacteriota bacterium
GGGGGTGGCGAGACGCCGTGGTGGGCGCCAGCGCGAGGAGGGCGAGGATCGTCAACGCCCCGTTCCCGACCGCGATTCGGACGTCGTTGCTGAGCGACACGAGGGCCAGGTAGACGGCCAGCTGCCCCGCGGCCCCGGCCAGAAAGGCCGTGCGCGGGCGACCGGTGAGAGTGGCGAGCACGGCGCCGGCGAGGATCAGGCTGCCGGCGAGGCCGATGCCGACGAGGACGGTCTTCCACAGCACGTCGTGGGCCAGCGGGGTGAGCTGCGCGGCGAAGCCGTGCACGGCCCCGCCGGCCAGGGCCGCCGTCGCTCCGGCCAGGAAGGCGGCCGCCCACAGCCGCTGGGCCCGTCCGGCCCGACCCGGCCCGCGGCCCGGTAGAGCCGGACCCCGAGCGCGACGGCGACGGCCGCGAGCACCCAGTCGCTGACGAGAGTGGCGGGCTCGGAGAGAGGCATGGCCGGCCCATTGTAGTGGCCGACCGCCTCCGCCTGGCCTCGACGGAGGTGGGGTCGCGGGCGCGCTGGGACAGATCCGAAACCGTCACATGGCCCCGTCGCTCGGAGTCCGGAGGATTCCACACTCTCGGTCAAGGAGGCCCCACATGTTCCGAACCGTGGTCGTGACTCTGGTGGTCGTGGCGGTCGGTGTCGTCCCGACCGGGGCGGGGGAGCGCGCGAAGGCGAAGGACGCCCTGTCGTCGGCGTTCACCCTGGGCGTCGTCCAGAAGGAGCTGCGGGCGGGCTTGTCCCAGGCCGACGTGGCGGAGCGGCTGGGGGCGCCCAACATCCTGACGCGGGACGGCGAGGGCCGCGAGGCGTGGGTCTACGACAAGGTGTCGAGCGAGATCGAAGCCTCGAGCGGAAACATCGGGATCGCCGGGGGAGGCATGGGAGCCGGGGGCGCGTTCCTGAGCCTCTTCGGAATCAATGCCGGCAAGCGCTCGGACAAGGCGCGCTCCTCGCAGAGGACCCTGACCGTTGTGGTGCGCTTCTCGGTGGCGGGCACGGTCGAGACGTTCACCTGGCACGACAGCCGGTTCTGAGGAGGCCTGCCATGACCCGGCACGCGGTTCCCGTCGCCCTCGCCCTTCTCCTGGGGGCGTGCGCCAGCGTGCCCGACTCGCGCGGGTGCACGCGTGCCCCAGTCACCCGTCGAGATGCGGCAGGCCCAGAGCCGCACCTTCGAAACCGCCGACACGCGCCTGGTGCTGAAGGCCGCGCTGAACGTCCTTCAGGACCAGGGGTTCGTGATCCGCCACGCCGACGCCGAGCTCGGGATCGTGACCGCCGTCATGGAGTGGCGCTCGCGGACGCCGAACCGGGGCCTCCGCGTCCTGAAGTGGGTGACCGTCGTCCCCACCTACGGCGCCTCGCTGCTCATCCCGAGCGGCCGGACCGAGGTCTCCGCGATCGAGGTCAACGTGAACGTGACACCGGAGGCTGCGAAGACGCGCGTGCGCATCAGCCTCGTATCGAAGGTCACCGGCAGGAGCGGCGAGGTCCTGAGAGTGAGCCCCGTCAGCGACCCGCTCGCCTACCAGAGGCTCCTCGCCGGCCTCGACAAGGCGGTCTTCCTGGAGCACGAGGGCCTGTGAGATCGCCCGTCCCAGTGGGCGGCGGCCCGCTCGAGGACGAAGGGCACGTCCTGCGGGAGCAGTAGGCGCTCGTGGACGAGCGCCACGGCCGAGAGCGCGACCCGGCCCAGGTAGTCCTCGCGGCCGCGGTAGCGCTCTTCGACGGAGAGCCGCGGGTCGTTCGTCGCCTCGCGCTCGGCCTGCGTCCACGCGAACGGCAGGTAAGAGCCGCGGTACGCCACGAGCGCGTCGGGCGCGCCCACCGCCGGGCGGCGCCAGTTCCAGCCCGTCTGCGTGGCGAGCGGCGCCGCCACCTCGGGCAGGCGGATGCCGGCGCGGTCGTTGCCGTCCGCGTCGACCGCGGGCACGAGGGCGGGGAAGACGCGGCCGAGGCGCGGCGGCTCCAGCGCGATCACGCCACGCGCCCACTCGGGGCCGTAGTCCAGTCGCGCCGGCTCGTTGCGCACGAGCGGGAAGCGCACGCCCGGGATCCGGGGCCAGCCGGCCTTCTCCGGTGCGGCGAGCGTGCCGTCGGCGATGAGCGGGTACCGGCTCGCCGGAGGCTCGACGCCCTCGGCCACCCACTGATCGAGAGCGCGGACGAGCGCGCGGATCGCGGGGCGGAAGTCGTTGGGGTTCGTGGGGTGGAGCCCGTCGTTGCCGCTCGCTCCGCTCTCGGCGGGAGGCAGGGTGCCGGGGCCGTGCTGGGCCGAAGCGATCAGGTAGACGCGGCTCGTGTCGGGGAGCGCCACGTCCCGCGCGCCGGTCGGGTCGGTGTGCATCAGGGACGCCGCCCGGTTCCAGTACTCGTAGGACGTCACCACGTGGAAGAGCTTCGGGACCGTGCCGCTCGCGATCGCACGCTCGAGAAGCCCGGCCGTCTCGCCGGTCTCGGGGTCCGTCTCGGGCCGGTCGGTGAAGGGGAAGACGTCGGTCGGGTAGTGGACGTTCCAGTGCTGGTGGCCGTCGCGCGAGGCCTGCGCGAAGCGGTGGTTGAAGGAGCCTTGCCCGGCCCCGGCCACCTCGACGAAGACGCCGTCGAAGACGCGCCGCCCCTGCTCGTCCTCGTTGAAGCCCTGGTGGAGGAAGTGCCGCAGGAAGCGACCGCTCTGCGAGATGCCGTGGCCCACGGCGAGCGTGACGCCCGCCAGCGGGTTCTGCGCTCCGGCCTCGCTCTTGAGGAAGCTGACGAGGTCGCGCGTGGCGGCGAAGCCGCAGCCGGCGACGCGCGGGTCGCGGCCGCGGTAGACGACCTCGTAGAGGCGCCCCGGCTCGAAACCCCCGTCGAGCGCGACCTTCGACGCCCCGACGAAGCGCCAGCTCTTCCGCGGCAAGAGGATCGGCGGATCGAGGCGGTGGTCCCGGACGTAGAGGCGGCTGTCGCGGCCGTGGGGATCGACCGGGGGGTACGCCAGGTGGCTCGAGTCGCCGAGCGGCGCCTCGTCCTTCCTCTCGCCGACGAGGACCACCGACCGCACGAGACCCTCGATCGGCCGGCCGCCGCTCGTCGCGATCGGCGCCCGCAGGCGCAGGAGGCCGGGCCGCTCCGGGACGTCCCACTGCCAGCCCATCCAGACGATCGAAAAGCCCTGCTCCATGAGCCAGGCGTCGCCGAAGTCCGCGGGCTCGCGCGGGTCGGTCGAGGCCTCGGCGTACTGCAGCCGCCGCAGGATGCCCTTGCCGCCGCGGTTGGGGACCTCGTAGTACACGCGCCCGTTGCCGCGGCGCACGTCGACGGGCTTGAGGATCGTGAAGTCGGCGGTGAAGACGACCTCGCCCCGCTCGTTCCTCGGGGCGAGGGCGAGATCGACGACCGCCTGGTTCTGCCGCAGGGAAGGGTCGAGGGCGAAGGCGACGGTGCCGACCAGCGTCTCGTAGGGGCCGGCGAGGCCGAACGGCCGGCCGGCGAGGACCGGCTCCCGCCGCTCGATCGTGATCCCCACGACGCGGGCCTCGCCCGCGGCGGCGACGAGGCCGAGGGCCAGAGCGAGAAGCAACGGGCGGCGAGGGCTCATGCGTCCACCTCCGCTAGGGTCGCGCGGAGGCCATCCACGCCGCCAGCACCCGCGCGTCCTCGGCGGCGTCCTCCGGCAGCGGGCCCACCTGGCCGTCGTAGGCGCGGGCGGCCCAGGCCGCGAGCGCGCTCTCGGGCTCGCGGGCCGACCAGTCGGCGAGGAGCTTTCGTCCCTCGGCCTCGCGGCCCGTCTGCTTCAGGGCCAGCGCGTGCACCAGGGTGGAGCCGCCCCGCTCGCGCCCCTCGAAGGCCGCGACCTTCTGCAGCAGCTCCTTCGACGGCGCGCTGCGGCCCTGGCGCGCGAGGCCCTGCGCGGCGAGGAAGTCCTCGAGACGCTCGTCGACGTCCGCGGGGTAGGGCTTGCCCGCGCCGAGGTTCTCGGGCCAGAGGCGGGCCGCGTCGATCTCGCGCTGCGCGCCGCGGGCGTCGCCCTTCTTCAACGCCTCGACGGCCAGCATGCAGGTGCGCCTCGCGGTAGAGCCGCCGGCCCTCGATCGAGCCCTCGTAGGGGATGACGTTCAGGCGGGCGAGCTTCGCCGCGCGCGTCCGCGGTAGCGCCCGTTCGCGAGGAGCGCCTTCGCGTGCAGCATGCCGAGGATGTAGTTCTCGGGGAACCGCGCGGCGTAGGCGCGGGCCGTCTCGAGCGCCGGCGCCACCGCGCCCTGGCGCAGCTGCCGCTCGGCCAGCATCCGGCCGTAGCGCCACTGCGCCGGGGTCGAGGCGCGCCGCCCGCTCGAGGTCGGCCATCGACCGCTCGCGGCGAGGCGTCCTCGAAGGCGAGCGACCGCGCGGCGTAGAAGGGCGCGTAGTCGGGCGTCTCGCCGCACGCCTCGAGGAGCCGGCGCGCCTCGTCGACGTTGCCCGCGCCCCAGTGGACGAGGGCCTGGTAGTAGCGGGGACGCCAGCTCGCGCTCTTCGACGCGGCCCACGCCATCACCTCGGCCGACTCCGGGCGGAAGGGGAAGACGCGCTCGGGCGACGCCGCGTCGGCCTTCTGCAGGACGGCGGACGCGCCGGGGTCGCCCCGCTCGTCCTTCACGCGCGCCAGCCAGTAGAGGACCTCGGCGTTCGGCGGGGCGAGCTCGAGCACCTGCTCGGTCTCGGCGAGCCGGCCGAGGCCGTGGTACCAGGCGGCCAGCTCGAGGAAGGTCTCCTGCGGCATCTCGCCGCGCACGCCCGCGGCGAAGGCGCGCGGGCGCGTCCCCGCCCTCGGCGAGCGCCTTCTCGAAGCGGCCGAAGGGGCTCAGCGGGTCGAGGACGAGGAGCGCGTCGAGGGCCGCGCTCGGCCTTCGTCCGTGTCGTGCCGCCGCGGCGGCGGGCGAGGGCGAGGAGCTGGTGGCGCCTCGAGGTTGCGCCAGTTGAAGTCGAGGCTGCGCTCGGCGTCGACGGCGGCGCGCGCGAGGTCGCCCGCCGCGCAGCGTCGAGCCTCGCGAGCTCCGTCCACGCGGCGCCGCGCAGCTCGACGGACTGCGCGGCCAGCTCGAAGCCGTCCCGCGCGTCGCCGGTCCGGCCGAGCTTCGCCGCGGCGAGGCCGTAGGCGTAGTTCGCGAGCGGGTCGTAGGTGTCGATCGCGAGGGCCCGGCGCGCGAGGTCGAAGGCGCCCGGCGTAGTCCATCGACGCGGTAGCGGAGGAGGGCGAGGTCGCCCGAGGGCGGGGACGTAGTGCGGGTCCTTGCTGCAGGCACGCCTCGAGGGCCTCGCGGGCCGGGCCGTAGGAGCGCTGGCGCAGCGTGCTCCTTGCCCTTCAGCCACAGGCCGTAGACCGAGTCCCAGTCGAAGTCGGCCGGCGACTCGAGCGGCCGCGAGAGCGCTCCCGCCTTCGGGTCGCCGCGTCCACTCCAGGCGGCTGCCCCCGATCCGCACGCGCAGGCGCTCGAGCGGCGACCGCCACGGGCACGGCCGTCGTCCACGTCTCGAGGGGCTTCGCCGCGACCGGCGTCGAGAAGACGACGCGGTCGCCGTCGAGCACCTCCAGCGTGTCGTTCACCGCCTCGAGCGGCGAGAAGAGGACGTCGAGCCCGCCGTCGCGCGGCCGGCACGTTGAGGCCGCCGAGCGGGGAGGCCGCGACGAGGCCCTTCGTGCCCTTCACCGGGAACCAGTACTCGGTCCAGGTGTCGGTGCCGTAGGGCAGGAAGCCCCGGTGCTTGAACGGCGTCCGCGTGCTCTCCTCGGCCGCCTGGTTGAAGGAGCGGCCCGACTGCACCTCGACGTACTGCCCGTCGGTGTCGGTGAGCAGCTTCTCCCAGATCATCCCCTGGCGGGAGAGGCCCCAGATCCAGATCTTCTTGCCGAGCTTCTCGTCGCGCGGGCGAGTAGCGGCCCATGCCGAAGTCGTCGTCGTGCCAGAAGGCGCCCCAGAAGTCGGACTCGCGGCCGAGCACGTGGTAGGACTTGTAGGGCCCGAAGTCGTTCTTCTCGTAGAAGGACAGGTCGCGGCCCGTCTTCGGGTCGATCGGCCAGGGGCTCGCCTCGCCGCCGTGGCCGATGTAGTGCGTGCCCGGGTAGACGAACTGCAGGTTGCCCGCGGCCTTGAGGCCGGCGTTCATCCACGTGTAGTAGGGCTGCTCGAGCGGCGTCGCGTTGTGCCAGAGCGACGTGGTCGTGAAGTACGCCTTGTCCGCGGGGAGCCGTGACCTCGAGCCGCCAGGGCGTGCGGGTGAGGAGGTCGAGGACGCCGATCACGACCGAGGCGCTGCCGTCCGGGTTCTGCGCGCGTGACGTAGTCGACCGGCGTCGCGCAGTTCGGCGTGTGGCCGATGATGCCGTAGTTCGCCTCGATGCCCCCGCTCGTCCACGGGCCGCGCATGGCGACGTCCCGGAACTTCACCACCTGGTTGCCGTAGAGGAACGACTTCCCGGTGGACTTCTCGACCGCCGTCCAGATCTTGCCCGCCGATCTCCGGCAGCACGGTGACCCGGATCCAGCGGTTCTCCAGCTCGACCACCGTCCACTCCTTGTCGACCGGCCGATCGGTGAAGCCGTCGAAGCGGAAGTAGGGGTAGATGCGGCCGGCGCGGGCGATCGGGTCCGGGTCGGAGAAGGGGTACGTCCGGAAGGTCTTCCTGTACTCGCGCACGGTGGCGCGCTCCGCGCTGCGCGCGGGAAGGGAGCAGCCCCAGGGCGAGCGAGGCGAGCAGGACGAGCGAGGCGCGAAGCGCGGGATGGCGAGCACCCGGGCGACACATCGCTGGATGAGGACCGGCGGGGCGAAGCGTTGGCGCGGATCATGGGGATTCTCCCTCGGCTCCTGTCCTTCCGAGGGGCTTCGTCCCGCCGGGCGACGAGGAATCCGCCGGGACCGCGGACCCCTCCTCGCCCGACTCGAACGGTGCTCGTCGGGGTGACAAGGCACGAACGCGCAGACGCTGACCCCTCTGGGTGACGGCGCGTCAAACGCTGACGTGAGTCAAACGGAGGGTTACCGGGCGGCGGGGATTGGCTATCATTCCGGGGCCATTCGCACGAACGACGGAGAGCCAATGAGAAGCGCGCAGGGCGCGGAGCGCCTTCCGGACCGGTGGGACGAGCAGAAGGCGGCGGGGATGAGCGAGCCGGAGCGGCTGCTCTACCGCTCGAACCTGCTCGGCTCGGACCTGCGGATCACGAACTTCGGCGGGGGGAACACCTCGGCCAAGGTCACGCAGAAGGACCCGCTGACCGGCCAGGACGCGACCGTCCTGTGGGTGAAGGGCTCGGGCGGGGACCTCGGGTCCATGAAGAAGGACGGCTTCGCGACGCTGTACCTCGACAAGCTGGAGTCGCTGAAGGGCCTGTACCGCGGCCTCGACCACGAGGACGAGATGGTGGGGTACCTGCCGCACTGCACCTTCGACCTCAACCCCCGCGCCGCGTCGATCGACACGCCGCTGCACGCGTTCATCCCGAAGGCGCACGTCGACCACATGCACCCCGACGCGGTGATCGCGATCGCCGCCTCGAGAGACTCCGAGCGGCTCACGAAGGAGATCTTCGGCGGCGAGATCGGCTGGCTGCCGTGGCAGCGGCCCGGATTCGACCTGGGCCTGAAGCTCGAGGCGATGGCGAAGAGCCAGCCGGCCCTCAAGGGCATCGTGCTCGCCGGCCACGGCCTCTTCACGTGGGGCGACACCGCGAGGGAGTGCTACCAGCAGACGCTGGGGGTCATCCAGAAGGCCGCGGACCACCTGGCGTCGAAGGGGAAGGCCGAGCCGTTCGGGAACGCGGTGGCGAAGCCGCTCGACGAGGCGGGCCAGGCGGCGTTCCTGGCCGAGCTCGTGCCCGGGCTGCGGGGGAAGCTCTCGAAGGGCGTCCACAAGGTGATGCACTTCACGGACGCGCCCGAGGTGATGGAGTTCGTGGACGCGGCCCGGGCCGAGGAGCTGGCCGCGATCGGCACCTCCTGTCCCGACCACTTCCTGCGGACGAAGATCTGGCCGCTCTTCGTCCCCTTCGACCCCGCGACGGAGAAGGCGGACGCCGTGGCGGGCCGCCTCGACGCTCTCCTCGAGGGCTACCGCGAGCGCTACGAGGCCTACTACGAGCGGTGCAAGCGGCCCGACCTCGCCCGCCATGCGCGACCCGTACCCGGTCATCGTGCTCGTCCCCGGCGTGGGCCTCCTCTCCTTCGCCAGGGACAAGGCCACCGCCCGCATCGCGAGCGAGTTCTACGTGAACGCCATCAACGTGATGCGCGGCGCGGAGAGCGTGTCGGCCTACGTGCCGATCCCGGAGCAGGAGGCCTTCGACATCGAGTACTGGCGGCTCGAGGAGGCGAAGCTCCAGCGGATGCCGAAGCCGAAGAGCCTCGAGGGCCGCATCGCCCTCGTGACCGGCGGCGCCGGCGGCATCGGGGGGGCGACCGCGAAGCGCCTCCTGGCCGAGGGGGCCTGCGTCGTCATCACCGACATCGACCCGGCGGCGCTCGACGAGGCGCTGGGCCGCGCTGCAGCAGGAGCACGGGAAGGACCGCGTCCGGGCCTTCCGCTGCGACGTCACGGACGAGGCCTCGGTGCGCGCCTCCTACGCCTACGCCCTGCGGGAGCTCGGCGGCCTCGACATCCTGGTCTCGAACGCCGGGATCGCCTCGGCGGCGCCGGTCGAGGAGACCTCGATCGAGCTGTGGAACCGGAACCTCGGGATCCTCGCCACCGGCTACTTCCTGGTGTCGCGCGACGCCTTCGCGCTCATGAAGGAGCAGGGGATCGGGGGCTCGATCGTCTTCATCGGGAGCAAGAACGCGCTCGTGGCCTCGGGCGGGGCGTCGGCCTACTGCTCGGCCAAGGCGGCCGCCGTCCACCTCGCGCGCTGCCTCGCCCTCGAGGGGGCCGAGATCGGCGTCCGCGCGAACGTGGTGAACCCCGACGCGGTCATCCGGGGCTCGCGCATCTGGGGCGGGACGTGGCGCGCGGAGCGCGCCGCCTCGAACGAGATCACCGACGCCGAGATCGAGGACTTCTACCGCCAGCGCAGCCTGCTGAAGCGGAGCGTCTTCCCGGAGGACATCGCGGAGGCGGTCTACTTCTTCGCCTCGGAGCTCTCGGCGAAGTCCACGGGCAACATCCTCAACGTGGACGCGGGCAACGTGGCGTCGTTCACACGCTAGCCGTCAGGAAGGTTCGGGAGGTGTGCCCATGGTGATCCGGGAGTTCGTGGACGAGCACAACCGCAAGGCCCTCGACTGGCTGCACGAGGACTACGCGCACCTCGGCAAGCAGCTCGCGCGGCGCGGCGTCGACGTCGAGCGGCTCACGGAGCGGGCGATGGCCTTCCGGGTGGCCGTGCCCTCGTGGGGCGTCGGCACCGGCGGCACGCGCTTCGCGCGCTTCGCCGGGCCCGGCGAGCCGCGCAACGTCTTCGAGAAGCTCGACGACTGCGAGGTCATCAACCAGCTGGTGCGGGTGACGCCGGGGATCTCGCTGCACATCCCGTGGGACGAGCCGGAGAGCCCGGCCGAGCTCACGGCGTACGCGGCGGCGCGCGGCCTCTTCTTCGACTCGATGAACTCGAACACCTTCCAGGACCAGCCGGGGCAGAAGCTGTCCTACAAGTTCGGCAGCCTGACCCACACCGACCCCGCCGTGCGCGCGCAGGCGGTCGAGCACAACGTCCACTGCATCGAGCTCGGGAAGACGCTCGGGGCGCGCTCGCACACCGTCTGGATCGGCGACGGCGGCAACTTCCCCGGGCAGGTCCACTTCCGCCGCGCGCTCGAGCGCTACCTCGAGAGCCTGCGCGCGATCTACGCGGCGCTGCCCGACGGCTTCCGCATGTTCATCGAGCACAAGCTCTACGAGCCGGCCTTCTACTCGACCGTGCTCAACGACTGGGGCACGAGCTACTACTGCACGCGGGAGCTCGGGGCCGAAGGCGTTCTCCCTCGTCGACCTCGGCCACCACGCCCCGAACGTGAACATCGAGATGATCGTGGCCCGGCTCATCCAGCTCGGGAAGCTGGCCGGCTTCCACTTCAACGACAGCAAGTACGGGGACGACGACCTCGACGCCGGCTCGATCAAGCCGTTCCAGCTCTTCCTCGTCTTCAACGAGCTGGTGGACGCCGAGCTCGAGGGGGTGCCGGGCTTCGACCCCGCCTACATGCTCGACCAGTCGCACAACGTGACGGACCCGATCGAGTCGCTGATGACGAGCGCGGTCGAGCTGGTGCGGGCGTACGTGCAGGCGCACCTCGTGGACCGGGCGGCGCTGCGCGAGGCGCAGGAGAGAAACGACGCGATCCTGGCGCTGCAGGCGCTGAAGCAGGCCTTCACCGCGGACGTGGCGCCGATCCTCGCCATGGCGCGCCACCGCGCGGGCGGGGCGATCGACCCCCTCGGCGCGTACCGGGCGAGCGGCTACCGGCAGCGCAAGGCGGAGGAGCGGCCGGCCGGCCGGCCGGGAGAGGCGCCGGCATCGTCTAGCGGATGGGGTCAGGTCTTGAATTGTGACCTTGGACGGTTCCTGTCACCTGGCGATCGACCTCGGGGCGGGCAGCGGGCGGGCCGTGGTCGGCCGGCTGGGCCCGGGCGGCCTCGCTCTCGAGGAGGTCCACCGGTTCCACTACCCGCCGGCGACGTCGGCGGGCCGGCTGCGCTGGCCGTTCGGCGCGATCCTCGACGGCCTGAAGGAAGGTCTCGCCGCGGGGCAGCGGGCGGCGGCGGGGCGGCGCGGGGCGATCGAGACGGTCGGGGTCGACTCCTGGGCCGTGGACTACGGCCTCCTCGACGCGGGCGGCCGGCTTCTCGAGGACCCGGTCTGCTACCGGGACCACCGCACCGACGGCGCCATGGAGCGCGTGCTGCGCAAGGTGCCGCGCGAGGAGATCTTCCACCGCACGGGCATCCAGTTCCTGCAGTTCAACACGCTCTTCCAGCTCCACGTCCACGTGCACGAGGGCCTTCCGGCCGGCGCGCGCCGCCTGCTGATGATCCCGGACCTGTGCCACCACGCTCTGTGCGGCTCGTCGAGCGGCGAGCACACGAACGCCTCGACGACGCAGCTCCTCGACGTGCGGACGCGGGAAGTGGGCCGACGACCTGTTCTCGCGCCTCGCCCTGCCGCGCGAGATCATGCCGGACGTCGTCTCTCCCGGGACGGACCTGGGGGAGCTGCGCCCGGCTCTCCAGAAGGAGCTCGGCCTCGGGCCGGCCCGCGTGATCGCGCCCGCCACGCACGACACCGGCAGCGCGGTCGCGGGGACGCCCCTCGAGCCCGGGTGGGCCTACGTCTCCTCGGGCACGTGGTCGCTCGTGGGCGTCGAGCGGACCTCGCCGCTGGTGAGCGACGCGGTGGCGCGTGCCAACTTCACGAACGAGGGGGGCGCCTTCGGCACCGTCCGCTTCCTGAAGAACGTGATGGGCCTCTGGATCCTCGACTCGTGCCGCCACGAGTGGGCCGAGAAGGGCCAGTCCGCGGACATCGAGGGGCTTCTCGCTTCCGCTGCCGCCATCGAGCGCTCGCCCGGCCTCGTGTTTCCGGATCACCCCCGCTTCTTCAATCCCCCGAGCATGACGGCGGAGCTGCAGGGGGCGCTCGCCGAGACGGGGCAGCGGGTGCCGGACGACCCGGCGCGGCTCGCGCGGGTCGTTCTCGACTCGCTCGCCTTCCGCTACGCCTCGGTGGTGCAGGACGATCGAAGCGCTGACCGGCGAGACGGTCCCCGGGATCCACATCGTCGGGGGCGGGTGCCAGAACGACTACCTGAACCAGGCCACGGCCGACGCGTCGAGCCGCCCCGTCGTGGCCGGCCCCGCGGAAGCGACGGCCACGGGCAACCTCCTCCTGCAGGCCGTGGCGTCGGGCCGGCTCGGCTCGCTGGCCGAGGGCCGCCGCCTCGTGGCGCAGGCCGTGCGCCCGCGCCGGTTCGAGCCGCGCGAACGGCCCGGCTGGAGCGAGACGGCCGAGCGCTACCGCGAGATCGAGGGGCGGTACGCCTAGGCGCGGCTAGCGGGCGTCGCCGGCGATCCGGTCCCAGAGCCGGAGCCGGCCGCCGCGGTCCACCGCCGCGAGCGAGGCGGCGAGCGCCTCGAACGCGGAGAGGTGCGAGGCGTCGAGCGCCTCGAAATCGCCGAGGTCCCGCGCGAACAGGTCCCACGGCCGGCCGCGGTGCGGCTGCTGGCTCGCCTCGTCCGCGGATCGCCGGCCGCCGCGCAGCACGATCCTCACCCCGAGGCCCAGGAACAGCAGCCAGAGCCGGAAGCGCTCCTGGGTTCCGACGAGGAAACGGTGGGCGATGCCGGCGAGAGAAGCGGTCGCGCGCAGCCCGGGGCCGCGGAAGGAGCCGGGGCCGGGCGGCGGAAGCGGCTGGATGGCCCGGACCATGCGCGAGTAGACGCCCATCGCGCGCAGGCGCGTGAGCCGATCCGCGCCGGCGTCCTCGAGGATCGACAGGGCCACGCGCAGGACGGTGAGGGCGTCGGGCATCCGGTTCGCCTCGCGGGCGCGCTCGGCGGCGTCGAGGGCCTGTCGCGCGAGCGCCGAGTCGAGCTGCATCTTCTGCCGCAGCGACTCGATCGCCTGCCGTTCCGGCGCGTTGAGGACGAACTGCCACCGCTGCAGCGTCAGCGCGCGGTTGTAGCGCCCGAGGGTGTAGCACAGCGCCGCGCAGCCGGCCGGAGAGCGAGGATCTCGATCTCCGCGCGTCACGCCGGGCTCCTCCGCCACGCCGCCCAGGCCCAGAAGACGACGACGGCGAGGTAGGCCAGCGAGTCCGCGAGGCCGGCCACCTCGGCCCGCACCTTCCAGCCGTGGCGCCGGAGCAGGTCGAGCAGCGGTCACGAAGACGAGCAGGTACGGGGCGAGGCCCGAGCATGATGGCGCGCTGGAAGTCGTGGATCGGGACCTGGTACCAGACCACCAGGAGGGCGGTGGCGGTCAGCAGCCACACGGCCGCCGTGGCCACGCTCGGCTGCCATTCCCACAGCGTCCGATAGGAGGAGCGTGGCGTCAGCAGGAACAGTGCTGCCGTGCTGAGCCCGAGCAGGGCCAGCAGCACCACGCGCGCCGTGCGCCAGGCGCCGGGAAACTCGCCGAGGGCCCGCCACGCCAGCTCGAGGGCGAGAGCCATCTTGAGCACGTCGTAGACGCCCTGCTTCAGCATCCAGAACGAGGCGTTGTAGAAGCGCGCCGGCCACAGCGTCACCAGCGAGTTCCCCGGCGAGGACCGCTGCGGCGTAGAGCGGGAACGACCCAGCACAACCTCAGCCGCCCGCGCAGCAGGATCCCGCCCAGAACGGCGAGCAGACCGAGCTTGACCGCGTGCGCGACGAGGATCTGGGCCTCGTTCATCCCAGGACCGGCATCTTCTTGTAGAGCTTCGGCACGCGCCGGCGCTCGATCCCGAAGCTGCGCAGCCGCATGTAGACCGTCCGGCGCGTCACCCCCATCAGCCGCGCGACCACGGCGATGTTCCAGTCGTTCCGCTCGAGGAGAGACAGCATCTGAAGCCTCGCCTCGTCGGCGGGGCTCGCCTCCGGTCCGCGCCTCGTCCCGGACCGAGTCCGAGGCCCGCACCGCCTGGGCGATTCCGGCACCGAACACTGCCGCGTCCCTGGACGGAGAGCCCCTCGGGCTGGGCGAGGTAGACGGCCGCCACCATCTCGTCCCCGAGCATGGCCGGGAAGAGCGCGAACGCCGGCTCGAAGACGGATCGGCCGGCGGCCAGGTCCGCGCCGTGGTCGGCCCAACGAACCGGCAGCTCCGCCACGGCGGCGAGGCTCAGGCCCGAGCTCATCCAGATCTCCACCTGCTCCTCGAGCAAGGCGAAGGATGGCCCCGCCGCGGGCCAGGTGAATCTGGAGGAGGCGGTTGAGGATGCGGTCCGCGGACCGGCGAGGATCGTCGGAGACGAGGAGGGCGAGCATCGAATCCAGAGTGTTCACGGTCTGAACTATAGCCCAAAGTGCGCCCGGCAACCAGAGGTGAATCCCCTGGCCCGGAGAGCCTATGGACAGAGAATATACGACTACTATACACTCCGGTTCGAGCCATTCTGGAGGAGGAACCTTATGCGCCTGGTGTGGAGCGGCCTGATGGCCGCAGGACTGCTGATGGTCGGGTTGAGCGTCTACGAGTCCCGTGCGGATCGCCGGGATCGGGGCGCGCCGGCGGGGGACGAGGTCGGGTGGGTCGCGACCGCCAATCGGGAGGACGGCACCGGCTTCCCGCCGCCCGATCCTCCTCCTCCTCCTCCCACGCGATGAGCCAACCGGCAGGCGACGTCGTGCGGCGCCCTGAAACACAGGAGCGCCGCACGCCTCGCTCGGGAGGCGTCGCCGACACCGCGCCGACCATCGTGATTGCCGGCGTCGTCCACCACCTCGAGGGCCTCCAGGGCCTGGGCCACTTGCAGCGAGCCCGGTGGAGCCTGGTGGGGCCGTATGCCGCGCGGTGGCCGGCGGACCTGGTGGTGGTCGGTCGCCCGCTGCCGGGGGTCGACGCCGTCGCCGTGATCGCGGGATTGAAGGACGACCTGGCAACGCGGGCGATCCCGGTGCTGCACGCGCCATCCGATGCCGGTTGCGAGGAGTGCCGCGCGGACGTGTGCCTGTCGGGCGGGTGGAGCCCCGGGCAGTTGGAGCGGGTCTCGCGCGTCCTCCTGGAGCTGGGCCAGGCCCGGGCGCGGGTGGAGCCCGTCGGGCCGTTGGAGCGTCGCCCGGCCCCGCACGCCGAGAGGATGGAGGCCCTGGGCCGCCTGACGGGCGGGATCGTGCACGACTTCAACAACCTCCTCTTCGTGATCACCGGGCAGATCGAGCTCGCCCGGCGCCAGCTCACCGCCGACCACCCGGCCTTCGCCCGGCTCGCCCCGGCCCTGCAGGCGGCCGAGCGCGCCGCCGCGCTCAACCGTCAGCTGCTGGCCTTCGGTCGCGGCTCGCCCGAGGATCCCCGCCCGCTGGACCTCAACGCGGTGGTGGCGGAGCTCGACCGCATGCTGCAGCGGGTGATCGGCGAGGGCTTCAGGGTGGAGATCCGCGCAGGCTCGGGGCTGGGGCGCGTGCGCGCCGACGTCACGCAGATGGAGCAGCTCCTCCTGAACCTCGCCCTAAACGCGCGCGACGCCATGCCGCGGGGTGGGCGACTCGTCATCGAGACGCGCGACCTCGAGATCGCCGGCGGCGCCGACCCGCCGGCGCCGCCCGGGCGCTACGTGATGGTGGCCGTGTGCGACGAAGGGGTCGGCATGGACGAGGAGACCCGCAAGCGGATCTTCGAGCCCTTCTTCACGACGAAGCCCGCGGGCGCGGGGTCGGGCCTGGGCCTCGCCACCGTGGCGCGCATCGTCGAGCGTCACGGAGGGCGCATCCGGGTCGACAGCGTGCCCGGTCGAGGCACCACGTTCCAGGTGTACCTGCCCTGCCTGGACGAGTCCGCCGAGGCCCCCTGACCCACCCGACGGCCCATGGCCATGGGCCGTCGGACCGTGGAGCGGGCCTGCGGGGATCGGGTAGACTGGCCCCGCCGCGACGCTCGCGCCCTGGCGCAAGGAGGCCCTCCTGATGATTTCAGCAGATGCCGGCAGCGACGTCGTCCAGAGGCTCGACACCCTGTACGAGTTCGAGCGAGCCCCGGTCACGGAGGACAGGCTACGAGCCCGGCTCGTACTTCGCCGGCCTGTTCTCCGGGGAGCACGTGGCAGCCACCGAGTTCGTGATCGGGGCGCTGCTCGTGAGCTTCGGGGCGAGCGCCACCGACATCGTCCTCGGCCTGCTCCTCGGCAACCTCCTCGCGGTGCTCTCCTGGACGTTCGTCTGCGCCCCGATCGCGGTGTCGACGCGGCTCACCCTGTACTGGTACCTGCGCCGCATCGCGGGCCCGGGGGTGACGCTGCTGTACAACCTGTGCAACGCGGTCATGTACTGCATCCTGGCCGGGGCGATGATCACCGTCTCCGCGTCGGCCGTGCGCCTGCTCTTCGGCATCCCCGCGCAGACGAAGTGGTACCCGGAAGACATGCGCTTCGTCCTCGTGGTGCTCGCGGTGGGGGCGGTCGTGGTGACCCTCGCCATCCTGGGATTCAAGCGCCTCGCGCAGTTCGCGGTCGTGTGCTCGCCCTGGATGGTGCTGATGTTCGTGGCGGGGGCGATCGTCATGCTGCCCGCACTCGCCTCGGTCCTGCCGGACGGGCGCATCCACGGGGTCGGCGACCTCTGGACGATCGCCAACCAGACGATCTGGAAGGGCTCCTCCGAGCACGCCTCCGGCGGAATCGGCTTCTGGCACGTGGTCGCGTTCGCCTGGATCTGCAACCTCGCGATGCACGTGGGCCTGTCGGACATGGCGATCTTCCGCTTCGCCCGCAGGTCCAGCTATGGGCTGTTCTCCGCCTTCGGCATGTTCGTCGGCCACTACCTGGCCTGGATCTGCGCGGGGATCATGGGGGCCGCCGCCGCCTTCCTGGCCCAGAAGCCGCTCGCCCAACTCGACTCCGGGGACGTCGCCAGCCAGGCGCTCGGCGTCTCCGGCGCCCTCGCGGTCGTGATCGCCGGCTGGACGACGGCGAACCCGACGCTCTACCGTGCGGGCCTCGCCCTCCAGGTGGTCACCCCGAACTGGCCGCGCTGGAAGGTCACGCTCATCGCGGGGGCGGTCACGACCCTAATGGCCTGCTCGCCGTTCGTCTTCACGAAGCTGCTCGATTTCGTCGGGGTCTACGGCCTGCTGCTGATGCCGGTGGGGGCGATCGTCGTGGTCGAGCACTGGATCTTCCCCCGGATCGGGCTCACCCAGTTCTGGGCCAGCCGCAAGGGGCTCGTCGTGAGCTGGCCGGCCCTCGTCGCCTGGCTCGGCTCGGTCACCCTCGCCGTCGTGGCCTGGCAGAGCGGGTGGATCCACCTCTTCTTCCTGGCGCTTCCCGTCTGGGTCCTGACCGCGGTCGTCTACACCGCGCTCTCCGCCGTGGCCGGTGCCCGCGAGGCGCTGCCGGCCGAGGCATCGCCCGGCCCCGCCGCCGGCGGCACACCCTGCGGCCAGGGCCCACGCGCCGGCCCCTCGGACGGCGGCGTGGATCGTCTCGGGCCTGGCCACGCTGGCGACTCTCGTCGGCCTGCTCGTTCTCCCGTTCTGGGTGTACGTGTCGAGCGCTGCGGAGTGGGAGTCGCGCCTCGCGAGCTTCAAGGTGATGGCGGCGGCGCTGACCGTCGTGTACTTCGTCGCCGGCGTCGCGTGGATGAACGAGAACGAGAAGCGCCGGGCCGGCGGGGCGCGCTGATGCCGAAGGTGGTGGTCGCTCTCCTGAACGCGGAGCAGGAGTTCCAGAAGCTCCAGGCGAACGACGCCCGGGAGACCGGCGCGCGGCTGAAGCTCGACGTCGACGTGACCTTCGCCGAGGGGCACGCCGTCGTCCAGATCCAGCAGCTCTTCAAGCACATCCACGCGCCCGAAGGCGAGCGCCCGGCGGCCATCGTGGTGGAGGCGGCGACCGGCGAGGGGCTCGAGCGCGTGGCGCGCAACGCCGTGAAGGCGGGGATCGGCTGGATCGTGGTGAACGCGCAGGTGTCCTACGTGGACGAGTTGCGGCAGGCGCACCCGGGCCTTCCGATCGCGATGCTCGGCTCCGACCAGAGAGAGGTCGGGCGCATCCAGGGGCGGCAGTGCCGGGCCCTCGTCCCCGCCGGCGGCCACGTGCTGTGCGTGCAGGGGCCGGCGGACTCGACGGCCACCGCCGGGCGGTTCGAGGGTCTCAAGGAGGCGGTCGGCGCCGGATTCGAGGTGCGCGCCCTCAACGGCGACTGGACGGAGGCGGGCGGGGAGAAGGCGGTCGTTTCCTGGCTGCGCCTCAAGACCGCCGAGGCGTTCCGGCCCGACGTCGTCGCCTGCCAGAACGACTCGATGGCCCTCGGCGCGCGCAAGGCGCTGCGCGAGCACCGGAAGGACTGGGCGAACGTGCCCTTCCTCGGCTGCGACGGGCTGCCCCAGGGCGGCCAGAAGATGGTCGCGGACGGCGTCCTCGCGGCCACGATCGTCACGCCCTCCAACACCGGCCCGGCGCTCGAGATCGTCGCGCGGTGGCTGCAGACGCGCCACGCGCCGGCGCGCGATGTGCTGCTGGCCCCGCGCTCGCACCCGCCGGAGGACCGGATCCGGCCGCGCGGCGGCCGCTGATGGCGAGAGGGGCTCGGAATGACGGAGGCCGACGGGCCTTCCTGAGGCGCCTCGGCGCGACGGTCGCGGCCTCGGTCGCCGTACCCGCGGCGGCGGCGCAGTCGCCGAAGCGGCCGAAGAAGAAGCGGGCGGCCGCCCCGGGCGGGCGCAAGGCGAAGGCGGTGGCGCCGGCACCGGTCAAGACCGTCGCGCGCAAGCCCGCGGCCCCGCCCGCCCGCGTCGCGCAGGGGGTGTGGCCGTCGCCCGAGCCCGGTGCGCGGATCGATCTCGCGCCCGCCCGCTGGATCTGGCTGCCCTGCGAGCGTACCCTCGCCAACACCTTCGTCCTCTTCCGGCGCGAGGTCGAGGTGGAGGGCGAGGTGGCCTCGGCCCGAGGCTGGATCTCGGCCGACAGCCGCTACCGGCTCTTCGTCAACGGCCGCCGCGTGCAGTGGGGCCCCGCGCCGTGCGACCCGCGCGCCTACGAGGCCGACCCGATCGACCTCACGCGCTGGCTGGTGGAGGGCCCGAACGTGATCGGCGTCGAGGTCCTCTTCTACGGTCACGGCGAGGGCACCTGGCCCCTCGGCAAGCCCGGGTTCCTCTTCGCCCTGCGCGTGGAGGAGTCCGGGGGGCGCGTCCGCGAGGTCGTGAGCGACGGATCCTGGCGCGCCCTCCTCGACCGTGCGCACCGGCCGGGGCAGTTCAAGCGGTGGTACCTGCGGGCGCTGCAGGAGGACTTCGACGCACGGCTGCGGCCGGCGGGCTGGAGCGAGCCCGGCGGAGCCCCGGACGCGTCCTGGACGGCCGCGCAGGTGCTGGAGGTGCCGGCCGACCGCCCGGCGGCCGCCGGGAGCCACTCGACTACCTCACCGACGGCGGCATCGATCCCGCCACCGCGGAGCTCCGGGCCCGCGAGGTGCCGCTCGTCCGCGAGACGTTCCGGCCCGTCGGCCGCCTGACGCGCTCCGGCGGCGTCCGATGGCTCCGCGACCCGCGCGACTGGTTCGAGTACCGCATGCCGGGCTCCTTCGAGATCGTCGATCAGACCGCGGCCGCGCCGTCGGGGGAGGGATCGTGGCGGCTCGAGCCGCCCCCGGGCGAGGGCGCTTTCGCGACGTTCGAGCTCCCGGAGCAGATGGTCGGGTTGCCGTTCTTCACGGTCGAGGCGCCCGCCGGCACGGTGGTCGAACTGATGACCCAGGAGTCGCACGACCCCGCCGGCCCCGCCTGGCTCGACACGCACCACTACACTGGTCGCGTTTCATCTGCCGGGAGGGCGACAATCGCTTCGAGCCGTTCGACTACGAGTCGCTCCGCTTCCTGCAGGTGCACGTCCACGACGCCGCGGGCCCGGTGCTCTGCGCGACGTGGGAGTGCGGCGGCGCACGTACCCCTGGCCGCACGGCCGGCTTCACCTCCGACGAGCCGAGGCTCCAGCGGCTGTTCGAGGCCGCGTTCAACACGCTGCACAACTGCGCCCAGGAGACGCTCGTGGACGGCATGGGCCGCGAACGCCAGCAGTACAGCGGCGACTGCGCCCACCAGCTCCACGCGATTCACCTGCTCTGCGGCGAAAGAAAACAGGTGGCGCGGGTACATCACCACCTTCGGCCAGGGGCTGACACGCGACGGCTACTTCCTCGACTCCTGGCCGGCGATCGATCGGCTCGACCGGATCGCCCAGCGGCAGGTCGAGACGACCCACTGGGGCCCGCTGCTCGACCACGGCGTGCAGCTCGTCTTCGACTGCTGGCACCACTACCGGAGACGGGGGAGACGGACCTGCTCCCCGCGATCAATACCCGCGCTACTCCGTTTCGCCGACTATCTCCTCGCGCGGCTCGGCACCGACGGCCTGCTGCCGGTGGAGGGCTAGGGCGTGCCCAGGTCTAGATCGACAACTGCTTCCCCCGGCATCGCCAGAAGCAGTGCGCGTTCAATCTGATCACCGCCGCGATCGTGCAGCCGGCCATTTCGCCGATCGGCCGCGCTGTGCGGCGACTCGCCCGACGAGAAGCGTTCGCAGCCGCGGCCAGGCTCTCCAGGCCACCGCGACGGGCCGCTTCTGGAGCCGGGAGCGGGGGCTCTTCGTGGGC
>CAWFSB010000051.1:0-29456 GCA_963818355.1 uncultured Acidobacteriota bacterium
CGGCTCGACCAGAAGCCCGATGCCACGAGGTCGCGGAAGAGGGTGAGAAACGCCACCCCCGGCGCCATCTCCGGCGGGCCTTCGCCGGCCACGCGATGTCGTCGAGGACCGCCGTTCGCTCGCTCGGCGGCGCACTCGACGAACGCCTTCGAGAACCGCCCGCGGCACTCGCGGTCGAGCCACGCGAGACCTCCCCGCACCCGGGTCTGCAGGCTCTCGCGATCCCGGGCTTCGGCGAGCGGGTCGTCGAGGATGAAGTCGATGAACTCCGGCACCAGCGCCTCGGTGGCGCTTCCCGACCGCTCGTCCGCCGGAATCACCTGGTCCGACAGCACGCGCACCGTCGCCCACTCGTGCGCGGTGAAGAATCTCGGGGCGTGGGGCTCTCCCTTCGCCGCGGCCTTCGCCGCGCTCTCGTGCACGTGCTCCTGCGCCGCCTGCAACCGGGCCGGGGAGAATGCGAGTCCGGCCGCCAGGGGAACCAGTCCCACCCGCCGCAGGGCCTCCCGCCGGTCGATCCCGGGCACGCCGCCGTCCTTCTCCCGGTGGCTCACACGTTCCCCCTCTTTCGCTCGTCGGCGATCCTCTCGGCCGTCCGCATCGCGAGGGCCAGGATCGTCCAGGTGCAGTTCTTGTGGGCGTTCGTCACGAAGGGCCCGGCGTCGGCCACGAAGACGTTGCTCGCGTCGTGCGCCTGGCACCACTCGTTGAGGACCGAGGTGCGGGGGCTCGTGCCCATGCGGGTCGTCCCCACCTCGTGGATGATCTCGCCGCCGATCGAGATGCCGTCCTCGGTCGGGGCCTGCGCGCGCGCGCGGAGGCTGCGGATCCGCTCCACCACCTTCCCGCCCATCGCCTCGATGATCTCGCCGAACGTCCGGCGCATGTGCCGGGCCTGCGCCCGTTCGCTCTCGGACCACTCCCAGTGGAAACGCAGCACCGGGATTCCCCACCGGTCCACCACCTCGGGGTCGATCTCGCAGTAGCTTTTCTCGTTCGGGATCATCTCGCCGCGGCCGGCGAAGCCCACGAAGGCGCCGTAGTAGCGCCGGTAGTCGTCCTTCAGGGCCTTCCCGTAGCCGCCGCCCTGCACCTGCTCGATGCCGCCGCCGAAGCCGTAGCCGGGCATGTGGCGCCCGCCCCCGAGCTCGACGTGGTAGCCGCGCGGGAAGTCGAGCGTCCGGTTGTCGAGCCACCAGGGGATGTAGACGTGCATGCCCCCGACGCCGTCGTCGTTGTGCGGCGGCAGGTCGGCGAGGGCGGGAATGAAGCCGCCGACGCTCGTGCCGACGGAGTCCGTGAGGTAACGGCCCACGCCGCCGCTCGAGTTGGCGAGGCCGTTCGGATGCCGGCTGGAGCGCGAGTTGAGCAGGAGCCGGGCCGACTCGCAGGCGCTGGCGGCAACGACAACGATCCGCGCCCGCACGTGACGATCCTGGCCGGTGGCGGTGTCCACGTAGGCGACGCCGGTCGCGAGGCCCTCCGCGTCGGTCGTCACCTCGCGGGCCATGGCCCCGGTCACGATCTTCAGCTTCCCGGTGGCGAGCGCCGGCGGCAGCAGGACCGAGGGGGTCGAGAAGTTCGAGTGGGTCGAGCAGCCGCGGCCGCACTGGCTGCAGTAGTGGCAGGCGGGCCGGTCGCCGAGGGGCTGCGTCAGGATCGACAGGCGCGAGGGGATGACCGGGATGCCCAGGCCCTTGCAGGCCTTCTGGATCGCGAGCTCGTAGCAGCGCGGCTTCGGGGGCGGCATGAAGAGGCCGTCCGGCTCGTTCTCGATCCCCTCGTTCGAGCCGAAGATCCCCACCATCCGGTCGAGGCGGTCGTAGTACGGGCGGATGTCCTCGTACCCGATGGGCCAGTCGTCGCCGAGGCCGTCGCGGCTGCGGGCCTTGAAGTCCCACGGCCCGAAGCGGAGCGAGATGCGGCCCCAGTGGTTCGTGCGCCCGCCGAGCATCCGGCCGCGGAACCACATGAACTGGCTGCCGGGGGCCACGGTGTAGGGCTCGCCCTCGATGTCCCACCCGCCGACGCAGGCGTCGAACTCGCCGAAGGGCCGGCCGCGGTGGCCCTTGCCGCGGCGGGGCGAGTCGTAGTTCCAGGCGAACATCGCCCCGTCCTTGCCGGAGTCCCAGGGCTGCCCGGCCTCGAGGACCACGCACCTCGGCCCCGGCCTCGGCGAGCACCTTCGCCGCCATCCCGCCGCCGGCGCCCGAGCCCACGACACACACGTCCCACGTCTTGGACGGCGTCAGGACTTGCATGGACCGAAGGCTATGCGCGGGCGAGCCGGCGGCGTCAACCGCGCCGGCCGTGGCGCGCCTCGACATCCAGCCGTCAGAGCCGCGGCGCCTTGAACGTGTCGCAGCTCGCGGGGTCGCCGCTCTGCAGCCCCTGCTTCAGCCAGCGGACGCGCATCTCGGAGGAACCGTGGGTCCACGACTCGGGGGCGACGTACCCCTGGGCCTGCTTCTGGATCATGTCGTCGCCGATCGCGGCGGCGGCGCGGAGCCCCTCCTCGATGTCGCCCGGGTCGAGGTACTGCTGGTTGAAGTTGCCGTACACCCCGGCGAAACAGTCCGCCTGCAGCTCAAGGCGGACGGACAGGTCGTTGGCCTGCTCCTTCGAGCGCGCCCGCTCCTGCAGAGCCGTCACCTGGTCGGAGATGCCGAGCAGGTTCTGCACGTGGTGGCCCACCTCGTGCGCCACCACGTAGGCCTGCGCGAAATCGCCGGGGGCGCCGAAGCGCTGCGAGAGCTCCCGGAAGAACGCCATGTCGAGGTACACCTTGCCGTCCGCGGGGCAGTAGAACGGCCCCACGGCGGCCGATGCCATGCCGCACGCCGAGGCGACCCGCCCGTCGAAGAGCACCAGAGTGGGATCCTGGTAGCGCTTGCCGCTGCGCTCGAAGACCCGCTGCCAGGCGTTCTCGGTGTCCTTGAGCACGACGCCGACGAACTGGGCCTGGGGGTCGTTGGCCGCCGGCGGTCCCGCCGGCACCTGCGGCTGCTGCACCTGAGCCTGCGGCGCGATCTGCTCGACGAGGCCGAGGAGGCCCAGCAGCTGGCGGGGATCGGCTCCGGTCAGCATGGCGACGACCATGACCACCAGGATGCCGATGCACCCGAAGCCGGCTCCGCGGCCACCGGGCACGCGCATGCCCCGGCGGTCCTCGATGTTGTCGCTCTGCTCACGACCCTCCCAACGCATGGGCTCCTCCGGCTCGGTTGAACGTGGACTGGAATCGGCCGCCCGGGGGCGGCGAGGGGGATGATACAACAGCGAGTGGGGCGGAGCGGCCTTCAGCGGGCCTTCAGCGGGGCCTTCCCAAACGGCAGAGGGGCGCCCGTCAGAGCCGAAGCGCCTCGGCTGGACAGCCAGATCGACCCGCGCTCCGCGCGGGTCGTGCAAGGGTCGTGCAAGTTGACACGTCGCGGCCGGCCGGATAGCTTGCCCGGCATCCGGGCAAATCACTGCCCCCGTGGAGGTTGAAATGACCTCGAGCCGCTCCTCCTGGAACCGCCGCCGCTTCCTCGGCACCACGATCGCCGGGGGCGCCGCCCTCGCCCTCGGGCCCCGCCTCGCCCCCGCCCAAGCCCTCGGCGCGAACGACCGCATCCGCATCGGCGTCGTCGGTACCGGGGGGCGCGCACGCTACCTGATGCGCCTGCTGAAGGAGCTGCCCGGCTGCGAGATGGTCGCGGTGAGCGACGTCTACGAGCCCCGGATGCTCGAGGCGGCCGAGATCGCCGGCGCCGGCGCGGCGAAGCACCCGGACTACCGCCGCCTCCTCGACGACAAGGACGTCCACGCGGTCCTGATCGGAAGCCCGGACCACTGGCACCTGAGGATGGCCGCCGACGCGGTCGCCGCCGGCAAGGACGTGTACCTCGAGAAGCCGGTGTCGCGCACCCTCGGGGACGGCGACGCGCTCCTGAAGCTCGCCGAGGGGACCACGCGGATCGTCCAGACCGGCACGCAGCAGCGGAGCTGGGAGCACTTCGCCCTCGGCAAGCAGATCGTCGACTCGGGCAAGCTGGGCCAGATCACGTTCGTCCACACCTACTGGCACCAGCGGATGGGCACGGGCGCCTGGCCTCCGGTGGACCAGGCGAAGCTCGACTGGAAGGCCTGGCTGGGGTCCGCGCCGGAGCAGCCCTGGAACCCCGAGCGCTTCTTCCGTTGGAGGCACTTCCGCGACTTCGGCGGCGGGGTCCTGACCGACCTCCTCACCCACTGGATCGACGTGGTGCACTGGTACATGGGCGTCACCACGCCCAGCACCGCGGTGGTGACCGCGGAGAAGTACCGGGTCAAGACGATGGACTGGCCGGACACCGTCACCGCGACCCTCGAGTACCCGAAGGACTTCATGGTCACGCACACCGGGACCTACGCGAGCTCGATCGACGATGGCGGGCTCGAGTTCCGGGGGGACAAGGCGACGCTCAAGGTCGACCGGGAGCGGCTGGCGGTCTACAGCGAGGACTCGCGCAAGGGGCAGCCCTGGCGCCAGACTCCGGAGCCGGAGATCTTCGTTCGCTCGGTGGCGGACGGGACGAGCGCACACCTCTCGAACTGGCTCGACTGCATCCGCACCCGCAAGACCCCGAGCGCCCCGATCCGGGTCGGCGTGGAAGCTGCGCGCGCGGCCCACATCGCGAACCAGTCGATCCTGACCGGCTCCCGGGTCCGGTGGGACGCGGCCGCGGGCAGGGTCGAGAAGGCCTGAGCGGTGGGCCTGCGCACCGCCGCCCCCGCCCTCCTCCTCGCCGGCCTCGCTCTTCTCCCCGGCTGCCGCAAGGCCGACGGGCCGAAGGGCGGCCCCGGGAAGCCGCTGCGCATCGCCGTGGTGCCCAAGGGCACGACCCACGAGTTCTGGCGCACGATCCACGCCGGCGCGGTCAAGGCGCAGCGCGACCTCGCCGCGAAGGGCGTCGAGGTCGAGATCCTCTGGAAGGGCCCCTTGCGCGAGGACGACCGCGAGCAGCAGGTGCAGGTGGTCGAGTCCTTCGCGAGCCAGGGAGTCGACGGGATCGTCCTCGCCCCCCTCGACGAGAAGGCCCTCGTCCGGCCGGTCGAGGAGGCGAAGAGGCTCGGGGTGCCGACCGTGGTCTTCGACTCCGCCCTCGCCTCCGACCAGATCGTGAGCTTCGTGGCGACCGACAACGTGAAGGGCGGCGAGATGGCCGCCGACGAGCTGGGCCGCCTCCTGGGCGGCAAGGGGCGCGTTCTCCTCCTGCGCTACCAGGAGGGCTCGGCCAGCACCACCGCGCGCGAGGAGGGGTTTCTCGCCCGGTTGAGGGCGGGCTGGCCCGGCCTGGAGCTGCTGGTGGCCGACCAGCACGCCGGGCCCACGGTCGACACCGCGAAGCGGGCCTCGGAGAACCTGCTCAATCGCCACGGCCGCGACCTCCAGGGCGTCTTCCTGGTGAACGAGACCTCCACGGGCGGGATGCTGCTCGCCTTGCAGGACGCGGGGCTCGCCGGCAAGGTGAAGCTCGTGGGCTTCGACGGCACCCCCGCTCTCGTCAGCGCGATGCGCGCGGGGCAGCTCCACGGCTTCGCCCTGCAGAACCCCTTCCGCATGGCCGCGCTCGCCGTCGAGACCATGGTCGACCACCTGCTCGGGAAGAGCGTGCCGAAGCGCGTCGACACCGGCGTCCTCGTGGTGACGCCCACGAACCTCGACACCCCCGAGGTGCGGGAGCTCCTCAACCCGCCCCTCGACACGCTACCTCAAGCCCGGCGAATGACGGCGGCGCTGCGCCTCGCCGGGATCGCCCACCGCTTCGGGGCCACCGTGGCGCTCGACGGCGCCGCGCTCGAGGTGCGCCCGGGCGAGGTGCACGCGCTCCTGGGCGAGAACGGGGCCGGCAAGAGCACGCTCCTCGCCATCCTGGGGGGTCTGCTCGTGCCCGAGGCGGGCGCGATGGAGATCGCCGGTGCGCCCTACGCTCCGCGCTCGCCGCGCGACGCGCGCCTTCGGGGGATCGCCCTCATCCACCAGGAGCTCTCCCTCTTCCCCCACCTCACGGTGGCGGAGAACGTCCTGATGGGCGCCGAGCCCTCCCGCCGCGGGCTGTGGGACCGCGCCGAGGCGCGCCGCCTCACCCGCGACGTCCTCGCGGAGTTCGGCCACCCCGAGATCGACCCCGACGCCACGGTGGGACGCCTCCCCATCGGCGCGCGGCAGGTGGTCGAGATCTGCCGCGCGATCGCGGCGCGGGCCCGGGTCGTGCTGATGGACGAGCCGACCAGCAGCCTGCCGCGCGGGGACGTCGACCGGCTGTTCGCGACGATCGGCCGGCTGGCGGCGGCGGGCGTCGCCGTCGTCTACATCAGCCACTTCCTGGAGGAGACGCGCGCGGTCGCCTCCGCCTTCACGGTGCTCCGCGACGGCCGCACGGTCGGGACGGGCGCCCTCTCGTCGGTGAGCAACGACGAGCTCATCGCCCTGATGGTCGGCCGCACCGTCGGCGAGCTCTTTCCCCGACGCGCCGGCCGTCCCTCCGACGCGCTCGCGCTCGAGGCGAGCGGCCTCGCCGCCCCCGGGCTTCACGAGGCCTCGTTCTCCCTCCGCCGGGGCGAGGTCCTCGGCGTCTTCGGCCTCATGGGCTCGGGCCGGACCGAGATGGTGCGGGCCCTCTTCGGCCTCGCCCGCCCGGCCGCGGGGCGCATCCGCGTGGGGGGCCGGGAGCGCTCCCTCGACGCCTCGCCGTCGCGGCGCCTGGCCGATGGCCTCGGCTACCTCAGCGAGGACCGCAAGGGCGAGGGCCTCGCCCTGCCTCTCTCCGTGGCCGACAACGTCACGGCCACGCGGCTTCGCTCCTGCTCCCGGCGAGGCGTCATCGACCCGGCCCTCCAGCGCCGGCAGTCGGCCGAGAGGGCGGGCGAGCTGCACGTGCGCCTGCGCGACCCCGGCCAGGCGGTGCGGACCCTCTCCGGCGGCAACCAGCAGAAGGTGGCCTTCGCCCGCCTCGTGCACCAGGAGGCGGACGTCCTCCTCCTCGACGAGCCCACCCGCGGCGTCGACGTGGGGAGCAAGGCGCAGATCTACGAGGCCGTGGCCCGCGCGGCGGACGCGGGGAAGGGGGTCCTCATGGTGAGCTCCTACCTGCCGGAGCTCCTGGGGGTCTGCGACCGGCTCGCGGTCATGAGCCGCGGCCGCCTCTCCCCCGCCCGCGAGGTGGCCGAGTGGACGCCCGGAGACGGTCCTGGAGGCGGCGATCGGGTCATGAGGAGCGAGCTGCGCCACCGCCTGGTCCGTCTCGGCCCCTTCGTGGGCCTCCTGCTCGTGGTGGCCTTCTTCGCCCTGGCCAGCGGCGCGCCCGAGCGCTACCTGTCCGCCAACAACCTGCGCGTGGTCCTCGCCCAGACCGTGATCGTGGCGATCGGCGCGATCGGCATGACCCTCGTGATCGTGGGCGGCGGGATCGACCTCGCCGTCGGCTCGACGATCGCGCTCACCGGCGTCCTGTGCGCCCTCGCCCTGCGCGACGGATGGGCCCCGTCCCTCGCGGTCCTGGCCGCCGTCCTCACCGGGGGGCTCGTCGGCCTCGTGAGCGGCCTCGCCATCACGCGCCTCCGGGTGGTCCCGTTCATCGCGACCCTCGGCATGCTCGGCATCGCGCGCGGGACGGCCAAGTGGCTGGCCAGCCAGACGACCGTCAACGCCCCCGCCACCTGGGTCAACGAGCTCGCGGTCACGTTCCCGCCGGCGCCGTGGATGGTCTTCGCCCCCGGCGTCTGGATCGCCCTCGGCCTCGCGCTCTTCATGGCGTTCGTGCTCCGCCGGACCGTGTTCGGCCGCCGCGCGTTCGCCCTCGGCTCGAGCGAGCCGGCGGCCCGCGCCTGCGGCATCGCCATCGACCGGCTCAAGCTCGCCATCTACGGCGTCGCCGGCCTCTTCACCGGCCTCGCCGGCGTGATGCAGATGTCGCGCCTGCGCCAGGGCGACCCCACGGTGGCCGCCGGCACCGAGCTCGACGTGATCGCCGCCGTCGTGATCGGCGGCGGCAGCCTCAGCGGCGGCGAGGGCAGCATCCTGGGCTCCATGATCGGGGCCCTCGTCATGGCGTTCCTCCGCAACGGCAGCCAGCAGATGGGCTGGCCCACCTACGTGCAGGAGATCCTCATCGGCGTGATCATCGTGGTGGCGGTCGCGGTCGACCGCTGGCGCCACGCACAAGGAGACGGCGAATGAAGCTCATCCGTTTCGGCGCGCCGGGCGCGGAGAAGCCCGGCCTCCTCCTCGGCGACGGCACGCGCGTGGACGCCTCCTCCTTCGGCTCGGACTGGGACGAGCGCTTCTTCGCCGTCGAACGGCCTCGTCCGCCTCGACGCCTGGGCGAGAGAGAACGCGCGCCCGGGCCCCGCGCGTTCCCGAGGGCGAGCGGCTCGGCCCCTGCGTCGCGCGGCCCTCGAAGATCGTCTGCATCGGCCTCAACTACGCCGACCACGCCCGCGAGACGGGGGCGAAGATCCCGGAGGAGCCGGTCATCTTCTTCAAGGCGACGACCGCCCTGTGCGGGCCAAACGACGACCTCGTCCTCCCCCGCGGCTCCGTGAAGGCCGACTGGGAAGTGGAGCTCGCCGTCGTCGTCGGCCGCAGGGCCCGCTACGTCGCCCGCGAGGACGCCTCCGCGCACGTGGCCGGGTACGCCCTCCACAACGACTACTCGGAGCGCCAGGACCAGCTCGAGCGTGGCGGCCAGTGGTCGAAGGGCAAGAGCCAGGACACCTTCGCGCCGCTCGGCCCGTTCCTCGCGACTCCGGACGAGATCGGCGACCCCCAGAAGCTCCCCCTCTGGCTCACCGTCAACGGCGAGAAGCGCCAGCGCAGCAACACCGACCAGATGATCTTCGACGTGCCCACGCTCGTGAGCTACCTGAGCCGGTTCATGACCCTCCTGCCCGGGGACGTGATCAGCACGGGGACGCCCCCCGGCGTCGGCCTCGGCTTCAGCCCGCCCCTCTACCTGAAGGCGGGCGACGTGGTCGAGCTCGGCATCGAGGGGCTCGGGCAGCAGCGGCAGCGCGTGGCGCCGCCCCTCTAGGAGAGAACGACGATGAAGCGCTTCGGACAGCTGATCGGCCTCCGGCCGGAGGTCCTCGACGAGTACAAGCGGTACCACGCCGCGGTGTGGCCCGAGATCCTCGACGCGATCGAGGAGGCCGGCATCCGCAATTACTCCATCTTCCACTTCGACGGGAAGCTCTTCGCCTACTTCGAGTACACGGGCCCCGACGACGAGTTCGAGGCCCGCATGCGCAAGCTCGCGCGGGCCCCGCGCATGCGCGAGTGGTGGGACATCATGGACGCCTGGCAGACGCCGGTCGAGGGCCGCGAGCCCGGGGACTGGTGGGCGAACATGGAGGAGGTCTTCCACACGGACTGACCCCTGAGGGATCCCCAGTCGAGCGGGATCCCGAAGGACCTCGAAAGCCCCGATGAAGGCGGGTGAAGAGCCCTGCTGAAGGCCCCTCGAGAGCCTCGGTGAAGGAGATCACCATGAGCGATCGCTTCCGCGGCAAGGTCGTCCTCGTGACTGGCGCCGGCTCCGGCATCGGCCGGGCCACGGCCCTGGCCTTTGCCCGCGAAGGCGCGGCCGTCGCCGCCGCGGACGTCTCCCCGGCGAAGGCGCAGGCCGTGCTCGTCGAGGCGATGGCGATGGGCGCCAGGGCCCTGGCCGTCCCCTGCGACGTCTCGAGGCCCGAGGACTGCGCGCGGGCGGTCCGCGACACGGAGGCCACCCTCGGCCCCCTCGACATCCTGATCAACAACGCCGGCATCGGGGCCTCGGGCACCGTCCCGACCACGGACGAAGCGACCTGGGACCGGCTGATGGCCGTCAACGTCAAGGGAACCTACCTCATGTCGCGAGCGGCCCTCGCGGTCATGCTCCCCCGTCACCGCGGCGCGATCGTGAACGCCGGCTCGATCGCGGGCGTCCGCGCCGTGGCCGATCGGGCCGCATACGTGACCACCAAGTTCGCCGTGGTCGGGCTCACCAAGGCCATGGCCCTCGACCACGTGAAGGACGGCATCCGGGTCAACGCGGTCTGCCCCGGCACCACGATGACGCCCTGGATCGACGAGAGGCTGAAGGAGGCCCCGGACCCGAAGGCCGCCATGGCGGCGCTCGTCGCGCGCCAGCCCATGGGGCGCCTGGGGACCGCGGAGGAGATGGCCGCGGCCTACCTCTTCCTGGCCTCGGACGAGTCGGCCTTCACGACCGGCACGACCCTCGTGCTGGACGGAGGGTTCATCTGCTGATGGAAGCCCTCCTCGTCTCCACGTCCATCGTGGCCCTCGCCGAGATGGGCGACAAGACCCAGCTCCTCTCCTTCGTCCTGGCCGCGAAGCTGAAGCACAGGGTCCCGATCATCCTGGGCATCCTGGTCGCCACCCTCGCCAACCACTTCCTGGCGGGCTGGATCGGGGCCTGGCTCGCGACCCTGGTGTCCCCGACCACACTCCGCTGGACGATCGCGGCGTCCTTCGTGGTCTTCGGCCTCTGGGCGCTCAAGCCCGACGAGCTCGAGGACGACCAGAAGCTGCGCGGGGCGGGGGTCTTCCTCACCACCCTCATCGCCTTCTTCCTCGTCGAGATGGGAGACAAGACCCAGCTCGCCACGGTGGCCCTCGCCGCGCGCTACGACTCGCTGGTGGCGGTGGTGACGGGCACGACCCTGGGGATGATGATCGCGAACGTCCCCGCCGTGTGGATGGGCGAGGCGCTCGCCCACCGCGTCAACATGAAGTGGATGCGCTGGGTGGCGGCCGCACTCTTCATCGTCCTGGGCGGGCTCACGCTCGTGGCCGGGGACGACGCCGTGCGCCTGCCGCACGCGGCCCCGGCGGTCCGCTCCGGAAGGTAGAAAGCGGGAAGGCCGAGCCCCGAAGGACCCGGCCTTCCCACGCCGTCGCGGCCGGCGTTCAGTTCAGCTCGATGGCCTGCGGCAGGACCGTGAACGTGCCGTTGGCCGGCGAGCCCACCGCGTAGGCGAAGTACGCCGTGCCGGCTTCGAGGGGCAGGTTCGCGGAGAATGCGGGCTTGTACCAGGAGCTGGACGGGTAGATCGAGACATGCCACGTGCCGGCGGGGAGGTTCGCGCCCTCCTGGTCGGGGTTCTCCAGGTCGCGGATGAGCGCGGTGTTCTTGCCGTTGCGAAGGTACACGTTGACATTGCCGAAGGCGGCGGCGTGGCGGGCGTAGATGCGGGTCTGGCCGGAGCCGAGCGGGCGCACGTCGTTCGTGAACTTGGTCAGCGTCGGGATACCCTGCTCGTTCAGGTGGGCGAAGGCGGTGGCGTTCTCGTTGAACGCGAGGAACACGGAGGCCGCGATCGCGACCGCCCCGTCGCAGTTGCCGGAGCTGGCCAGGCGCACCTCGACGTCGTAGCGGCCGCCGGGGAGGTTCGGGACGGGCGCGAAGGCGCCGAACTCCACCCCGGAGAACAGCTCGGTGCGGCTGGCGCCGCTCACCAGGCAGATGTCGACGGGGAGCCCCTTCGGCTGCCCGAGGTCGCGGCCATCGATGCCATGGCCGACGTAGAGGGTGGCGGCGCTCGCGGGCACGGCGGCGACCGCGGCGAGAACGGCGGCGACGAACATGCGCTTCATGGCTCTGGCTCCATCTGTTGGGCCCGGCGGCCGTCGAAGCGACGCCCCGCCCCGGCCTCGTCTCTCGTCCGGGACCCCGCACTTGCGGTTCCCACGTGCAACCGGCTCACTGCACGTTACGAGAGAGATCGCCAGAATGTCTACTAAATCTATGCAAAACGGTGTGAGGCCTCAGCTGCGATAGGCCTGCCGGCCGTGGCCCTGCACCGGGATGCCCTGGGCCTTCAGCACCACGTTCTGCAGCGCGTGCATGCAGGCCGCGGCCTCGTCGATCTTCCGCGTGAAGGCGATCGAGCCCGCCAGGATCGGCTTCAGGCGCTCCTTGTCCTGGATCCGCGCCTTCGGGTACTCGTGCTCGACCACCAGGTGGGTGTTGGCCACGTCGAGCTTCAGGAGCTCGCGCGCTGCGAGCTGGTGGTCCAGCCAGTCCACCGTGCGGTTCTGGAGGTAGGCGAGCGGGTCGTGCTTCGCCGTGCCCGGCAGCTCGTGCTCGCAGAGCACGACCTGCTTCTTCCAGGCGTTGAGCTGGTCCGCGGGCCTCGGCGACGGCCGGCCCTTCCTCCAGTCGCCGCGCTCCACCGTCTGCCCGCCGTAGCCCCAGGCCGCGACGCCCTTCGCGTCGATCACCTGGCCCTTCACGTGGAAGCCGCCGATCAGGAAGTCGTAGCCCTCGTCCTTCAGGTACTGGAAGATCGAGCGCGTGTCCTGGCCCATCAGGATCGCGTGCGAGGGGTCGTAGTGGATGCGGAAGCTGTCGCCGACGCCGTGCTTCTCGCAGATGCGGTGCAGAGCGATCCAGGTCCCCGGGGTGTAGGCGATGTTGTTGTGCCAGTTGTCCTTCGTGGTCCAGCCGGGCATGGGGCACTGCTCGACGCGGTAGGTCAGGCGCCGCTCCTTCGCGTACTTGAGGAGGGGGACGAAGGTCCGCTCGAAGTCGAGGAGGTTCTCGTCCATCGAGTGCTCCTGGTTGCGGCCGACGAAGCCGCAGACCGCGTCCGACCCCGAGCAGGACGGCGGCGTCCATGACCCGCCGCATGAAGTCGTGCTTCTTCCTCCGGGTCGCCGCGTCTTCGTGGAGCATGTTGTCGAAGTAGCCGAGGTCGGAGAGGCCGATGCCGTGGGCCTTCAGCGCCGCCTTCACCCGCTTCGCCCGCTCGCGGTCGAAGGGCTTGCGCAGGTCCAGGGTGTTGGCCACGGGATCCAGCATGGCCTCCGCCGGCACGTCGGACTTGCTCGGGTGCAGGGCCGCGGAGAGCTGGATGTGGTCGGCCCCGACCTCGCGCGCGAACGCCACCCACTCCTCGATCGCGAGGTCGGGATCGGCGTCCCGCTTGTCGCGGGGGGTGAGCTCCTGCAGGGCGGCGGTCAGCACGCCGATCTTCATGAACTTCGGCTCAAAGGGGGCGACGGGCATGGGCTCCTCCATTCGGCTATCGGGCGGACGATACGTCGTCCGGTGGAGAGAGGTCAAACGCCCCCTCCGGCCCGCGCCGCCGATCAACGAAAGACGACGGTCCGGTTGCCGTTGACGATCACCCGCTCCTCGAGAACGTAGCGAAGCGACCGCGCGAGCACGGTCTTCTCGACGTCCCGACCCAACCGGATCATGTCTTCGGCCGTGTCCCCGTGATCGACGCGGATGACGTCCTGCTCGATGATCGGGCCCTCGTCGAGGGTCGGGGTGACGAAGTGGCTGGTCGCGCCGACGAGCTTGACCCCGCGCTCGAACGCCTGCCGATAGGGCTGGCCTCCGGCGAAGGACGGCAGGAAGCTGTGGTGGATGTTCAGGATCCTGCCGGCGTATCTCTCGCAAAGACCGGGCGGGAGCACCTGCATGTAACGGGCCAGGACCACGAGGTCCGCGGCCTCGGCCTCCAGCAGCCGCTCGACCCGTGCGAACGCCGCGGCCTTGCCTTCGGCGTCGGTCGGGACCGCCACGTCGTGGAAGGCGACCCCGTGGTGCTCGACGTAGGCCCGGGTGTCCGGGTGGTTCGACACCACGGCTCGCAGGTCGAAGCGCAGCTCGCCGGTGCGCCATCGGTGCAAGAGGTCGACCAGGCAATGGTCCTGGCGGCTCACCAGGATCACCACGCGCCTGGGGACCGCTGAGTCCCGGACGCTGAACTCCATCTGGTGACGGCGCGCCAGGGGGAGAAATCCCTGCCGGAACTCCTCGATCCCGAAGGGCAGCGACTCCGCGGCGATCTCGTTGCGCATGAAGAACCGTCTCGTGTCGGGATCGGAGTGATTGCTCACCTCGGTCAACCACCCGCCCCACGAGGCCAGAAGTCCGCTGACCGCGGCGACGAGCCCGACACCGTCGGGACAGGAGACGGTGAGAACGTAGCGCCGGCTCGTGTGCATTGGCCAGTCTACCCCGGGGACCCCCTCACTCCCGGCTGGCCTTCCCTGTTTCGCGGAGGCACGCCCGCGTGCTAGTTTCCGAAAGATGCGTCATCGACCCGCTGCCCTCGTATTCCTGGCTCTCCTGTCCCCCGCCTGCGGGGGCGGCGGCTCCGGCAGCCCCGCGGCCCCGTCCGCCTCGCCCACCCCGGCGCCGGGGCCGGCCGGCAGCGTGCGCTTCACGATCGACTCGGCGGCCGCGCGCCACCCGATCTCGCCCTTCATCTACGGCATGAACCAGTCGGACTGGGCCGGCCGATCCCGGGGCCTGAGACTCGGGCGGCTGGGAGGCAACCGCTGGACCGCCTACAACTGGGAGACGAACGCCTCCAATGCCGGCTCCGACTACCGCCACCAGAACGACGACTACCTCGGCGGTGGCAACGTCGCAGGCGAGGCCGTGCGCCCCTACGTGGCGCGAGGATTGGCGGCCGGCGCGTCGATGATCGTCACCGTTCCCATGGCCGGTTACGTCTCGGCCGACAGGGCCCCGAACGGCGACGTGAACCAGACGCCGGACTTCCTGAACGCCCGGTTCTTCGAGTCCCGCGCCGCGAAGCGCCGCGGCTTCGCCTACCCGCCCGACACCGGCGACCGCACGGTCTACCAGGACGAGTTCGTGGCCTGGCTCGAGTCCTCTTTCGACACGCGGAGCGACCCCGCCCGCACGGTCTTCTACTCCCTCGACAACGAGCCTGACCTGTGGGCCTCGACCCACCCCCGCATCCGTCCGACCGGCAAGGTGACCTACGCGGAGCTTCTCCAGCGCACCGAGGAGTACGCGGGGGCGATCAAGGCAGTGGCGCCCGGCGCTCTCGTCTTCGGCCCGGCGAGCTACGGCTGGGCCGGCTTCGTGCGGCTGCAGGACGCCCCCGACAACGGAGGTCGCGACTTCCTCGACTTCTACCTCGACCAGATGCGGGAGGCCGAGGGCCGCGCCCGCCGCCGCCTCCTGGACGTCCTCGACCTCCACTGGTACCCGGAAGCGCGCGGGGGCGGCGTGCGCATCACCGAGGCGAACAACTCCCCGGACGTGGCGGCGGCGCGGGTGCAGGCCCCCCGCTCACTGTGGGACCCCTCCTACGCGGAGAACAGCTGGATCTCGATCGACGCCCGCGTCGGCGCCATCCGGCTCGTCCCCCGCATGAAGGAGAAGATCGCCGCCCACTACCCCGGCACCCGTCTCGCCATCACCGAGTACAACTACGGCGGGGGCGAGCACGTGTCGGGGGGGATCGCCCAGGCGGACGCGCTCGGGATCTTCGGGCGGGAAGACGTCTTCGCGGCGGCCCTCTGGGACCTGCAGGGCGGGATGCGGTACGTCGACGGGGCGTTCGCGCTCTACTGCAACTACGACGGCGGGGGCGGGCGCTTCGGCGACACCTCGATCGGCGCCTCGACCTCGAACCACGAGACGACGTCGGTCTACGCGAGCGTCGACCAGGGCCGCGACGACCGGATGGTGATCGTCGCCGTCAACAAGTCCACGGGACCGACGACCGCCGAGATCCTCGTCACCCACCCGGTGGACTTCGCCCGCGGCCAGACCTGGCAGATCGGCGCCACGTCCTCCTCGCCCGCACGCGGCCCCGATCTCGCGCCGACCGCACGCAACGCCTTCCGGCTCGAGATGCCGGCCTCCAGCGTCACCACGCTCGTCCTGACCCGCTGACGTTCCTACTTCGCGGGCCCGAAGGACCTTTCGAACAGCTCGCCGATCGCCTTGCGTCCCTCGTCGTTGAGGTTGCGCGTGCCGGTGGCGGCGAAGGGCCGCTCGGGGATGACCGGCGTGTCGGGCGACCAGTGCCCGTCCTTCCAGGTGAACCAGCCATGGCGGGCCTGGTCGTAGACGCTCACCGGCCGGTTGAAGAAGCGGGCGAGCTCGACGCCCCAGCCGGTGCCCCCCTGCACGGTGTCGTCCCCCTGGATCCAGCCCACCACGAACACCGTGTACGAGCGCGACACCATGTGGAAGATGAGCTGGCAGACGGTGCGGATCTGCTCGATCGAGGTGTAGGTTCGTCCCAGGCGCTTGGAGACGATCTCCATGCTCACGTCGCCCTTGAGCAGCTCGGCGGGAGGAAGGACCTCCACGTCCTTGCTGTACTCCATGACGTGACCCTCGTAGGAGAGCGTCACCTGGCGGACGCCCCACTTCTCGGCGCAGCGGCCGAACTCGGCCTCGGTTCCCTTGTGGCCCCCGCTGTAGAGGATGGACTGGTTGCGGTCGCTCATCGGCTGGATTCTCCCTCGTTCTGGAACGGAGCAGGATATGCGCAGGCCCCGGGGCCGCGCAAGCGACGCTGTGACAGGCCGTCAGGCCTTCGCGAGGGCGGCGACGCGCTCGAGCTCCTTCGCGATGCCCTTCTCGACCGCCTCGATCAGGTGGGGGCGCAGGCGCGAGGCCGGGATGATCTCGTGCACCGACCCCACGCGCCGGGCGCGCTCGACGCTGTGGACGGCGTCGTACTCGTCCGCCACCTGGCCTAGCTTCTCGGAGTGGACGGCCCGCGTCACCTCGCGCAGCCGCGCCCGCAGGCGCGCCTTCTCGTGGCCCGAGGCCGCCGCCACCTCCGCCTCCAGCTCCGCAACCCGCGCGTCCGCCGCCGCCCGCTTGTCCACCTCGCGGGAGAACACCACCGCCGCCGCGGGGGCCCCGCCGATGACCGAGGCGTACGTGCCCTCGAGCGCGATCACCGAGAAGTTGTCGTTGAGGGCGTTCGAGAACACCACGAACGCCCCGCCGTGGTAGCGCGAGACGACGCAGAACACGACCGGCCCGCGGAAGTTGACCACCGCCCGGCCGATCTCCGCTCCGTACTCCAGCTGCCACTGGCGCAGCGACTCCGGCGAGCCGTCGAAGCCGGTGAGGTTGGCGAGCACCACCACCGGCCGGTTCCCGCTCGCGGCGTTGATGGCCCGCGCGGCCTTGCGCGAGGATTGGGGGAAGAGCGTCCCCCCCGTCCACTGCTCCGGCCCGTCCGCGGGCGGAATGCCGAAGCGCGGCAACGGCTCCGACTCGATGCCGAGGAGGCAGACCGGCCAGCCGCCGAGATGCGCGTCCCAGACCACCACGGTCTCGGCGTCGCGCCAGGCCGCCCAGCGCTCGAGCGGCGCGTGGTCCTGGTCCGCGACCGACTGCATCACGGTGCGGACGTCGAAGGGCTTCTTGCGCCCCGGGTTGCCCGCGTCCGTGATCACGTCCCCGACCGTCGCGAAGCCGTGCTCGTCTCGGCGACGGTAGGGGTGCGTGCGGACGTCGCGCTCCCCCGGGTCCGCCGTCGTGGCGCGGCGCGGGAAGCGCTCGCCCGGCACGACGTAGGTGTGGTCGTGGTGCCGGAACAGCACCTGGCAGGCCTCCCCGATGTCGCGGGCGAAGTACTGCGCCTGCCCGTTCGGGCCCATGACCCGCTCGTAGCCCCCGATGCCCTGGTTGTCGGCGGCGGAGACCCCGCCCGAGAAGTCGAGCGCCCGCTTGCCGGTGAGCACCATCGCCGAGTCCGGCATCATCACCAGGATGCCGCGCGTGTGCATGAGCATCGTGGCCTCGGCGTTCCAGTACGGCTGGGCGCCGACGTTGATGCCGTTCACCACCACGTTGATCTCGCCGCCCGCCTGGGTGAACTCGATGATCTGGCGGAGCACGAGCGCGATCCAGTCCATGTTCTCGGTGCCGCTGTCGGTCGAGATCTTGGCCCCCGCGGAGAGGGCGAGCCAGTCGAGCGGGCAGCCCATCTCGCGGGCCAGGTCGAGCGCGGCGCCGACCCGCCGGCACTCGGCCTCGGCCAGCGAGCCGAGCTCGCGGCTCGGGTCCCCGAGGAGGAGGACGCGCGCCATCCCCTCGGGGTGGCGCGGGGTGAAGTTCCGGATGACCCCGGCGATGATGTTGGCCTGGTTCTGGCCGAACGGGCGATCGACCGGCACGAGGCGGCCCTCGCCGTCGAGGTCGTGCTCGACGAACTCGCCGGGCGGGAACTGGCCCCCGGCCGCGTCGCGCCCGGGGGCGAGCATCCGCACGAGCTCGTAGGGGTAGACGAGGCCGCGCTGGGCGAGCCGCTGGACCTTCTGCTCGTACTCCGAAAGAGGCGCAATCGGCCCGTCCTCCGGCGCCGCGCGCCGCACCACGATCGGGCGGCCCGGGGGCTTCGAGAGCGACACCGCCACTTCCCGCGGCGAGGCGCCCTCGACGGGCACGCGGCCCTGGATCGTGACGCCCTCCAGGCCCAGCCCCTCGGTCGCGGGGGCGTAGCGGGCGACGAAGGCGTGGAGGTCGTCGTCGGACACGTCGAGGACCGGCCAGACGTGCAGGATGACCCGGTTGCCGTGGATGCGCTGGCCCGGCGGACGGCGCGACTGGACGCGCCGGATCGCGCCGAGCGTTTCCAGCAGCATCCGCTCGAGCTCGGGCAGCTGCACCACGCGCCCGGCGGCATCGCGGACGGGAGTGAGGTCGCGGACCTCGGCCACCACGAAGAGGCGCTCGTCCCGGGGGTTGCCCTTCGCGACCGCCCGGAAGACGTAGACGTCCTCGACCGACGCGAGCCGCTCGAGGTCGAAGTGCTGCAGCCGGTGCAGCTGCAGGCGCTTCGCCATCATGGGGTGGGCGTCGCGGAAGAGGGCCTCCTCCGCGTAGCCCCCATCCGGGGTCGGACGGAACGTGAAGTGCTGCATGCCGCCCGGCCCCGCCACCGCGAGCACGATCCGGCGGAAGGGACGCGGCAGGGCGACCCCGGCCAGAACCGCGCCCATCTCCGCGGCGTTGACCTCGGCGTCGCCCGGGCCCTCCGGCCTCCAGAGGAACACGTCGCCCACCAGCTCCCGCCCGGCCGGGGCGGCGGCGGCGAGGCGGCCGATGCCGCGAAGCGCCGTGGCGAGGCCCGCGACGCCCGCGTGCGTGAGGAGGGCGTGTCGGCTCCGCCCCTCGCGCTCGTAGCTGGCGACCGCGAAGGGATGGCCCTCAACGCTCTCGACGTGGATCTCGTCGAGGGCGCGGATCCGGTAGAAGCGGCGCAACAGCACCTCGAGGATCGCCTCCTGCACCGGCCGGGCGGCCGCCACGTACCGCTCCACGAGCAGCCCGGCGAGCGGCTGGGGGCACTGCACGAGGCTCTCCACGTGGGCGGCCCGCGCGTCGCCGACGGGGCCCGTCCCCAGGGCGGCGAGGTCGCGCTCGGCGGCGGCGAAGGCCTCACCGCGGACCCGCTCGAGGAGCGGCCTCTCCACGAGGCGGAATCGCACCTCGCGGGCGAGGTCGTTCACGGCCGGGTAGCGGCTCTGCGTGGCCGCGATCAGGCGATCGAGGAGCGCCGGGAGATCCGGGACCGCCGCGAGCGATGCCGCCTCTCCGTCCACGAAGCGCTCGAGCAGCAGGGACACCGGGGCGGCGAGCTGCTCTTCCCGCTGGTGCGCCTTGCACACGCGGTAGAGGCTCTCCTCGAGCTCGGGCGAGCGGGAGAGGTCGCAGACGCCGTAGTGACGCAGGGCCCGCTGCAGCTTGGCGAGGAAGGCGGCGGGCAGGCCGGCCCCCTTCTCGTCCAGCTTCCGGAGGTAGGTGAAGAGGTACTCCTCCGCTCCGAAGCCGTTGCCGTCCTCCCACTCCTCCTCGTCCTCGCCCTGGCGCCGGAAGAGGGAGCAGACGTCCACGAAGATGTCGAGGACGCCGGCGGCCCCCCGCGCGAAGACCTCGCCGGCGGAGCCCTCGAGCGGCCGGGAGAGGGCCTCGCGCAGGCCCACGGCCTCCACGTCGAACCCCAGCATCAGCCCGCGCAGCTCCTCGAGCGCCTGCCGCGAGCCGGCCGGGGGACCGGCGGCCGCCGCGCCCAGGGCGTCGAGGTGCAGCCGGCGCTCGCGGGGGTCGGCCACGCGGCGGGGCTCGGGGTCGATGACCACCAGCGGGTCGCCGGGACCCACCTGGACGTTCGGCACCACCCGCACCTCGCGGACGTGCCCGGCGAACGGGGCGTCCACGGAGGTCTCCATCTTCATGGCTTCGAGGACGAGCAGCGGCTGCCCCACCTCGACCTCGTCGCCGGGCTGCACGGCCACCGACACCACGATCGCCGGAGCGGGAGCCACGACCAGCCCCTGCGAGTCGCGGGTGAAGGTGTGGGGCACGCCCTCCACCTCGACGAGGTGCGAGCGCCCCTGCACGAGCGACAGCACGCGCCAGCTCGCGCCCGCGCAGAGCAGGCGCCACTCGGAGGTCTGGAGGCGCCTCTCCCGCAGGGGGGCGCCCAGCCGCTCGACGCTCACGTCCACCCGGCGTCCGTCCTCCTCCACCCGGTAGCGGTCCACGGCGGTGCGCCGCACCGCGACCCCGTACGCCTGCCCTCCCTGCCGCAGCTCCACCGTGCGCGAGGTCTCGGGCCGCACCTCCGGCCGCCCGCGCGCGGCGGTGGACAGGAAGCGCGCCTTCTCGGCGTCCGCCTCGGCCTCGTAGGCCTCGATGGCGGCGCGCACCAGCGCCAGCTCGGCGTGGCGGCGCGAGGTCTGCTCCCCGCGAGCGACGAGGCGGTCGAGGAAGCCCACGTCGAGCCTCCCCAGGCGCACCTCCTCGCGGTCGACGAGGTCGAGCAGGAACGCCTTGTTCGTCGTGCCCCCGCGCAGGACGACCGCCGTCTGGGCGAGGCCTCGCGAGAGCCGCCCGAGCGCCTCCTCGCGGTCGCGTCCGTGCGCGATGACCTTCGCGATCATCGAGTCGAACTCGGCCGGGACGAGGTCGCCCTCGGCGACGCCCGCGTCGACGCGCAGGCCGGGGCCGCCCGGCAGCCGGAGCCGCGCGACCGTGCCCGGGGCCGGGGCGAAGCCGGCCTCCGCGTCCTCCGCGCACAGCCGCACCTCGATCGCGTGGCCGGAAGCGGGCGGCGGCTCGCCGGGGAGTCGGCCGCCCCGCGCCACGTGCACCTGCAGCTTCACGAGGTCGAGCCCGGTGGTGATCTCCGAGACCCCGTGCTCCACCTCGAGCCGCGTGTTGGCCTCGAGGAGCCAGAAGTCCTCGCTGGCGGAGTCGTAGAGGAACTCCACGGCCGCCGCCCCCACGTACCCCGCGGCCCGGACGAGGCGCGCCGCCGCCTGCCGCATCGCCGCCTCTCGCGCCGGGGGAAGGCCCGGCACCGGCGATTCCTCGACGAGCTTCTGGTGGCGCCTCTGGATGGACGCCTCGCGCGCGGGCAGTGCCCACACGCCCCCCCACGCGTCGCTCACCACCTGCACGTCCACCTGGCGCACGCCCTCGAGGCGCCGCTCCAGGAAGACGGTGGCCTGGCCGAACCACTTCCACCCTTCCGCCCGCGCGCCCTTGAGCGCGGACGGGAGCGTTCCCGGCGTCTCCGACTCGCGGATGCCGCGCCCGCCGATCCCGGCGGTCGCCTTCACCATCACGGGGAAGCCGAGCTCCGAGGCCTGCCGTGCGGCTTCGGCCTCGTTCGTCGCCGGCGCCCCGGCCCAGGGAACGACGGGGATCCCGAGGCCCTCGGCCAGTCGCTTGCTCGCGATCTTGTCGCCGAGCGCGCGCATCGCCGCCGGCGAGGGACCGATGAACGTCACCCCGAGCCTCTCGCACAGCTCCGCGAAGGCCGGCTCCTCGGCCACGAAGCCCCAGCCGGGCCACGCCGCCTCGGCCCGCGTCTCCCGCAGCGCCTCCTCCAGCCGGCCGAGGTCCGCGTAGGCCACCTTGCGCCGGCCGTCCGCGCCCGCGACCATGGCCGGGCCGAGGTCCCAGGCCTCGTCCGCCTCGCGCACGAAGAGCGCGTGACGGTCGGGCTCCGTGTAGAGCGCGATCGTGTGGAGACGCTCGCCCTCGCGGTTCAGCTCGAGGGCGGCGTGGATGAAGCGCAGGGCCGCCTCACCGCGGTTGACGATGGCGACGCGGCTGAAGCTGCGCTTCATGGCCCGGCCCTCAGCTCTTCAGCGTGCGCTGCCCGGGCAGCGCGACGGTGCGGTAGCCCGTGACCTCGGCGTGGACGAGGCCTCTCTCGTCCACGACGCGGGCGTCGAAGGCCTCCCCGCCGCCGCGCGCCTCCACCGTCACGTAGAGGCGCTTCTCGCCCGCCGTCTCCTCCGGGCGGTAGACCGCCGCCCGCTCGAGGGCCGTGGGCAGGCCCATCGTCTGCTTCTTCGCCAGCAGCCACAGCCCCGCCGCCTGGAAGCACAGCTCGAGGAGCCGGGGCGCCACGAGCGCCTCGGCCCCGGCGGGCATCGCGTTCGGGGGCAGCCCGGCCGTCATCAGCGCGACGACCCCGTCGCCCTCGACCGCGGCTCTCTCGATCACCTGGTAGGCAGGGCCGTGGAAGTACACCTCGTAGATCGGCTCGCGGCCGATGCCGAGCGCCTTCGCCGCGGGCTTCTTGAACGCGACCTTCGGCTTCGCCTCGGCCTCGCGGCGCATCCGCACCCGCGCCTTGAAGTGGACGCGCTCCTGCGCCGGGAGCTCCGGCTTCGGCTGGACGATCGAGCGCAGCTCGGCGCTGACCACGACCTCCCCCACCCCGCCCGGCGACGCGACGGCGTGCAGGTGCAGCGTCGCCGGCTGGTTGCGGAAGAACTTGAACGGCAGCAGGAACGACTCGTCCTCGATCGCCGCCACGTGGAAGCCGGGGCACAGGACACTCGCCACCTCGGCGAAGGCCTCGGTGCCCATCACGCCGGGCAGCACGGGGACGCCGTCGATCTGGTGGTCGAAGAGGAAGGGCTGCACCTTCGGGTCGAGCGTCGTCTCGACGGACAGGCCCCCGTAGAGCCGCGCCGCCTTCACGTGGCCCACCATCAGCAGGGGCCGCTTGCGGCCGGCCAGCTCCGCCTGCGCCTTCTCGACGTCGAGGCCGCCGGTCGGGTCGTACTCCGCGCCCATGATGCCGAGCGTGCCGGCGACGACCAGCTCGCCCGAGCCTCCGCCCGCCACGAGCTCGCGGCGGACGGTCGGGATGCCGGACTCCGGCGGGAGCATCGAGATGCCGGCCGCGGCCATGATGGTGGGGATCGACCCGCGGGTGGCCATGCCGATGCCGCCCCAGGCCGTCCAGTCGATCGCGATGGTGCGGGTCTCGGGCCGCGAGCGCCGCAGCGCGCTCGACATCGCGCACAGCAGGTTGTTCGCCGCGCTGTAGTCGGTCTGGCCCGCGTTGCCGAAGCGGCCGGCCACGGAGCTGAAGACGACCGTCGCCCCGATCGGCATGCCCTCCGCGGCCTTCAGGAGGCTGAAGAAGCCGTCGGCCTTGATGTCGAGGACGAGGTCGAACTCCCTGGCCTCCTTCTCGGAGAGCTTCCGGCTGATCTCGATGCCCCCGGCGTGAACCAGGACGTCGATCCGGCCGTGCGCCTCGCGGATCCCCTCGACGATGCCCGTGATCGCCGGGCCATCCAGGAGGTTCGCGGATCGCCAGAGGGCCTTGCCGCCCACCGCCTCCACCGACTCGACGGCGCGCAGGGCCGCGTCGGAGCGCTCGATCGCCATGATCTGGCGGTCGATCGTCACCGGCGTCGGCCGCTCGCCCTTCGCCTTGGCCTCCTCGATGAGCGCGAGCTTCAGGCGCTCGCGGTCCTGGCGGATGAGGGCGATCTTCGGGTCGGTGCGGGAGGGCTCGGTCACCAGGTCGAGCAGGTAGAACGTGCCGCCGCTCGCCGCGGCGAGGTCGGCCACGATCGCGCTCGTGATGCCGCCGGCCGCTCCGGTGACCACGAACACGGTGTCTTTGGCCAGGGTGAGGCCCGGCCGTCCGTCTTTGGCCTTCTTCTCCTCCAGGGTGATCGTCCAGCGGAGGTCGTCGTGGCGGCCGACCTCGACGACGCCCGGGTCGGCGAGAGCCTCGGCCACCAGCGCCTCGGCCACTTCGGCCGCGGGCACGCCGGGGGCGAAGTCCACGACCTTCACCAGGGCCTCGCCGCGCTCGCGCTTGTACGCCTTGCTGAACCCGGCGACGGCCCCGCCGAGGGGCGCGGTCGCCCCCTCCGGCGTCTGGCCGTGCAGGCCGCCCATGCGGGTGGCCGACACGAGGAACGTGCCGGGGGCGGCCACGGCGTCGTACAGCACGCGCATGGCCGCGTGGAGGTTCTTCACGCGACGGCGGTTCGCCTCGCGGAAAGCCGGCGAGGTCCATGTCGGCGATCGACGGCTCGACGTCGAGCGCGGGCAGCCAGAAGACGCCCTGCACCGGGCCGTCCTTCAGCCAGCCGGACAGGCGGCTCGTGACCTCGTCGGTGGGCGTCGCGCCGCCGATGGTGAGGACAGCGACGCCCCGCTTCTCGAGGACGCTCGCGAGGACCTTGGCGACGCCGCCCTCGTCGGACGCCACGACGACGCGCGCGCCCTTGCCGAGGGCCACCCCGGTCGGCTTGCACCGGTCGAGCGCGGGCCGCAGCGACGGCACCGGCACGCGCCGCGGCATCTTGTCGGCATCCTCGATCGCCGCCACCGCCTTGTCATTCCGAGGAGCTTCGGTCCCGGCCTGGTCATTCCGAGGAGCTTCGGTCCCGGCCTTGTCATTCCGAGGAGCTTCGGTCCTGCCGGGCGACGAGGAATCCGCAACCGCGCCGGCGGATTCCTCGGGACCCGACACGTCCGAGCCCCTCGGGATGACAGGCCCTGCGGCTACGGCCGCCGGCTTCAGGTCGGGTCTGAAGTCGTAGACGAACTGGACGACGTGCGCGAGCGTCGGGAAGTCGCGCAGCTTCAGGCTCTCCTGGCGCGCGATGCCGTAGGCCTCGCGCACCGCCGCGAACGTCTCCGCCTGCTTGACGGTGTCCACCCCGAGGTCGGCCTCGAGGTCGAGGTCCATCTCCAGCATGTCCTCGGGGTAGCCGGTCTTCTCCGCCACGATCTCGAGCACCTTCTTCACGACGGACTCGCCATGTCATCCGAGGAGCTCGGCCCGGCCTTGTCATTCCGAGGAGCGACGGTCCGACCGACGGAATCCGCTCGGCGACGGGATCCGACCGGCGAGTCCCTCGGGATGACACGGGACTGTCACCGCGGCCGCCGCCGCAGGCTTCAGGTCCGGCCGGAAGTCGTAGACGAACTGGACGACGTGCGCGAGCGTCGGGAAGTCGCGCAGCTTCAGGCTCTCCTGGCGGGCGATGCCGTAGGCCTCGCGCACCGCCGCGAACGTCTCCGCCTGCTTGACGGTGTCGACGCCGAGATCGGCCTCGAGGTCGAGGTCCATCTCCAGCATGTCGGGCGGGTAGCCGGTCTTCTCGGCCACGATCTCGAGCACCTTCTTCACGACCGGGCTCACTTGTCATTCCGAGGAGCTTCGGTCCGACGGGCGACGAGGAATCCGCAATCCCGCCGGCGGATTCCTCGGGACCCGTCCGACCGGAGTCCCTCGGAATGACAGGGGCCTGTACCGCGGGCGCCGCCGCGGCCGCCGCCGCAGGCTTCAGGTCCGGCCGGAAGTCGTAGACGAACTGGACGACGTGCGCGAGCGTCGGGAAGTCGCGCAGCTTCAGGCTCTCCTGGCGGGCGATGCCGTAGGCCTCGCGCACCGCCGCGAACGTCTCCGCCTGCTTGACGGTGTCGACCCCGAGATCGGCCTCGAGGTCGAGGTCCATCTCCAGCATGTCGGGCGGGTAGCCGGTCTTCTCGGCCACGATCTCGAGCACCTTCTTCACGACCGGGCTGGCCTTGTCATCCTGAGAAGCTGCCGCAACCTTGTCATTCCGAGGAGCTTCGGTCCTGGCGGGCGACGAGGAATCCGCAAGCGCGCCGGCGGATTCCTCGGGACCCGGCCGGCCGGAGTCCCTCGGAACGACAGGGGCCTGTACCGCGGGCGCGCCGCGCCGCGGGCTTCAAGTCGGGCCGGAAGTCGTAGACGAACTTCACCACGTGCGCGAGCGTCGGGAAGTCGCGGAGCTTGAGGCTCTCCTGGCGGGCGATGCCGTAGCCCTCCCGCACCGCGGCGAAGACCTCGGCCTGCTTCACGGTGTCGACGCCGAGATCGGCCTCGAGGTCGAGGTCCATGTCCAGCATCTCGGGCGGGTAGCCGGTCTTCTCGGCGACGATCTCGAGCACCCTGCTCCACGACGTCATTCCGAGGAGCCTCGGCCCTGACGGGCGACGAGGGATGCGGCGTGGTTCTGGCGCACGTCCGTTGGCGCCGTCTGCGGAAGGCCCTGCGGGACGGCCTTCCAGGCGGGGCCTTCCTCTGCGGGGGAAAGACCGCAGTGCGCAGGGACGAGATCCCTCAGGCGCTCTCGCGCCCTCGGGTGCGCGCTCGTACCGGCCCCAGGCCGAACCGCCAGGCGCTCGCGGCGGGCGCGTGGCCCGGGCCGCCGGTCGACTTCACGCGCAGCACGCGCTTCACCACCTCGGTCTCCGCCGTCCGGTGGCCGCTCACGCCGGCCAGCCACCGATCGTGCCCAGCCCGGTCGTCCACGCGGTCGAGGGGGCCCGGGATGCGACGGGTCAGGGTGAGCGCGATCTGCGAGCCGAAGCCGGCCGCCAGGTGGATGGCGTACTCGACGTCGTAGCGCCCTCCCTTCGAGAGAGTCAGGTTCCCGAGCTCCGGATCGGGCTCCTTGAGGTTGGGCACGGGAGGCACGATCTGGTGCTCGAGGATCTTGACGCCGATCACGTCCTCGATCCCCACGCCCATCGGGTGGCCGGTGAAGCCCTTCGTGTTCGCGACGATGATCGCGGTTCGCGTCGTCTCCGAACACCTCGCGCAGCGCCATGATCTCGGCGGCGGCGCTGCCGCCGCGAGCCGGCGTGTAGGTCTCGTGCGACACGAACACCGTCTTCGGGGCCATGGCCTCCGCGCCGGACGCCGAAACGGCGCTCGGCCGACGCCACCAGGCTCTCCACGACGCTCGCCACGTGCTCCACGTCGAGGCGGGTCGCGTGAAAGGCGCTGTTGCGGGTCTCGGCGGAGAGCAGCTCCACGATCCCGCGCATGCCGCGCTCCTCGACCGCGTCCTGGCTCTCGACCACGAGGGCGCACGCGCCCATGCCGATGAGCGTCCCGTGGCGACGGCGGTCGAACGGCAGGGCGGCGTCCTCGACGCGCTCGTCGGTCGCCCCGGCCCCGCTCGCGATGAAGCCGGCGCCGATCCACTCGATCAGCGCGTCGCTCGTGACGTTGTCGGCGGCCACCACGACCACGCGCCGGCAGCGACCCGCCCGGATCCAGTCCTCGGCGAGAGCGATGCCGGACGCCGTCGAGGCGCAGGCCACGTTGACGTGGGTGTTGGGCCCGCGGGCGCCGATGTACTCGGCGAACTGGCTGTGGCCCATCGTGAGGATGCGCAGCAGGAAGCGCCGGTCGAACTCGTAGGGCTCCTTCTCCAGGAGCACGTCGAGCTCCGCGATCCGCCGCGAGATCTCCGACCGGGTGCCCGATTCCCGCACCGTCTCCAGCAGCTCCTCGAGCTGCCGCTTCTGCGCCCGCCGGCTCTCGTACGTGTAGTAGCGCTGCGCCTCGTCGGCGAAGCGGTTGAAGCCGGGGAAGGCGCTCGCGAAGACGACACCCGTCTCCTCGCGCATCGCCTCCGGCAGCATCCAGCGCTCGGGCAGGTACTTGCCGGTGGTGGTCTTCTTCCAGGTCTGGACGAGGGGGATCCCCGCCTCGCGCAGCGCCTCGAGCCCCGCGGCCATCGCGAGCTGGGTCGTCAGGTCGAGGGCTTCGACGAGCTTCTCGGGGACGCCGTACTCGGCGCTGAGGTCGAACGAGCCCGCGCGGCCCGCGAGCTTGATGACGTCCTTCGGGTCGTCGATCACCTGGAAGTGCCCGCTGCCGTCCGCCGTCTTGACGAGCTGCGTGATGCGCCGGCGCGCCATCCCCTCGCGGTGGCGCTGCGGAACCGGGCCGATGAACTGCTCGCCGGCCAGGATGCGCGCGGCGTTCTTCGGGTCCATGACCGGCTTGTCCGCCCCGGGAAGCCCGAGGCCCGTCCCGCTGATGACGATCGAGCCCAGCGGAACCTCGTTGCGGTCGTACGGTCCTTCCGCACGCACGGCCGTGGCCGCCGGGAGCGACGCGAGCGTCGTCTGGAGGAGCGTGCGCAGCTCGGCGAGCGTGCCGGACGCCGGGGCCGCGGGCGCCGGAGCGGACTCGCGCCGCACGACGGGAACGGTCGAGACCGAGACGGCCGCCGCCTCCCGCGCGCCGTAGCCGGCCGCGTAGAGCCCCGCGAGCGCCTGGTTGAAGCTCGCGACCTCCTTCGGCCGCGGGCGGTTCGTGAAGAGCGACATCACGTCCGTCTTGTCGGAGAGCACGTCGTCCACGAAGCCCTTGAGCGCCCGCTTCGGGCCGACCTCGACGAAGGCCCTCGCGCCCGCGGCGTAGAGCCGCAGGACGCCTTCGACCCAGCGCACGGGGGAGGCGATCTGGCGGCAGAGCAGGTCCTTGATGGCCCCGGGCTCCGAGGGGTAGAAGTCCGCGGTGACGTTGCTGACGAGCGGCAGCCGCGGCGGCCGCACGTCGAACCGGTCGAGGACCTGGCGGAGCGGCCCCGCGGCCGGCGGCGACGATCTTCGTGTGGAACGCGTGGCTCACCGGGAGCCGCTGCGCCTGGTAGCCCTTCTTGTTGAAGGCGTCCACGGCGAGCTCCACCGCCGCCGTCTCTCCCCCGATCACGACCTGGCCCCGCGCGTTGAGGTTCGCCGGCACCACGTAGCCGGGGATCGCCTTCAGCTCCTCGATCACGAAGTCGGCCGGGGCCATCACCGCCGCCATCGCCCCGTTGTCGCCGAAGCTGACCTTGCTCATCTCGCGGCCGCGCGCCGCGGCCGCTTCCATCGCCTCGGCGAAGGTGAGCACCCCCGCCGCCACCAGGGCGCCGTACTCGCCCGAGCGAGTGGCCCATCACCATGTCCGGCTCGAGGCCGAACTCGCCGAGCAGCCGGCACATCGCGGTGTCCATCGACAGCACGGCGGGCTGGGTGATCGCGGTCTGCTTGAGGTCCTCCTCCGCCTGCTTGACCGCCTCCGGGTCCTGCCGGTCCACGAAGATGTAGCTCGTCAGCTTGCGGCCGAGGACGGGCGCGAGGACGCGATCGGCTTCCTCGAAGACGCCGGCCACGAGCGGGTCCGCCGCCGCGAGGTCGCGGCCCATGTTGACGTACTGGCTGCCCTGGCCGGTGAAGAGGAAGGCGATCTTGCCGGGGGCGGGGCCGCTGCCCCGGAAGACACCCTGGGCCTGGAAGGCCCGCCAGGTCGCCGCCGCGTCGGTGGCGAGGGCCTTCTGGGCCTTCTGCAGGCGCTCGACCAGCTCCTTGCCGTCCTCGTAGTCGATCGCGATGCGCTCGCGGGCCGAGAGGTCGGCCGGGTCCGGCACGGCGACGGGCGGCACGTGGCCGTCCTTGACGCGCGCCAGCATCCCGTCGACCGCCTTGCGCAGGCCGTCCACGGACCGCGCCCCCAGCACCAGCAGGCCGCGCAGGGGCGGGCGGGCCGCCGCGTGGGGGGCCGGGCCGCCCGCCGGGAAGGACGCCGGC
>CAWFSB010000052.1:0-119136 GCA_963818355.1 uncultured Acidobacteriota bacterium
CAAACGACGCCCCTGCGGCGGGCGCCGCAGGGGCGAGACCGGGGTTGGGTCCCGGGTACGGTCCGAATCTACTGCCGGCGGCGGCGCCGCAGCGCGAGGCCGGTGAGCCCGCTGCCGATCAGGAGCAGCGTGCCCGGTTCGGGCACGGGCTCGACATTGACCGTGACGTAGCCGCTGTTGTCCGCCGTGAAGGTATCCCAGTAGAACAGCTCGAGCTCCGTCGGGCCGGACAGGGCGAGCAGGCCGCTGCTGAAGCTCGTGCCCACGAGGAAGTACTGGGTCCCGAGCCGGCCGACGAGCGAGCCGAACGGGGCGGTGAAACCGTCGCCGGTCGAGGGGCGAAGAAGTCCCCGCCGTACGGGGGAATCCCCGTCAACCCGTCCGCGTTCGACTCTCGGTCAAACCCATCACTGTTGCTGCCAGCGGACCAGAGGTCGTCGACCGCGACGGAGACAGTGAACGCATCGCCCGTTCGAAGAACAGGCCGGTGTGCAGCGGCGTGCCCGTGACGGCTCCAAGCCCGTCGATGACGCTGCTGTGGGTGAGGGCGTAGACGTCGAACGGAACGGCGCTCGCGACGCCCGCCCCGAAGATCGTCAGCCCAGCCCGCCCGCCAACACCCGCAAGAACCTGGCCATCAGCTCCTCCTGCTCTCTTCCCTGTGAGTACGGCCGGGCTCTACTGCCGGCGGCGGCGCCGCAGCGCGAGGCCGGTGAGCCCGCTGCCGATGAGGAGCAGCGTGCCCGGCTCGGGCACGGCATTCAGCTCGACGTCGTCGAGGTAGCCACCCAGCGAGTCGCTGGTTCCCACGGCACGGAACTCGAGGTTGGAGAGCCCGTCGCCATAGACCGTGTAGGAGAACTGGTTCCAGAGGGTCGAGCCCCCACCGTTGCCCGTGAGCGTGGCCAGCAGGCCGCCCTCCCACCAGACCTCGATCCCGTTCGAGCTCGCGCCCACGCCCGGCCGCGGCGAGTAGAAGAGGCTCAGCGTGTACCACTGCCCGGGAAGGGTGGTGATGTCCTGGAACATGTTGCTGTTGTTGTTGCTGTCGAGTTCAACCAGCTGGTTGGGCGAGTTCGGGGCGCCCGCGGCGTTGTTCTGGATCTCGATGCCAGCCCCCATGGTCGAAGTCCAGCCCGGGATGCTCGTAAAGACGCCCCAACTGCCGCCGCCCACGATCGGCGCCTCGAAGTCCCCGTTGACGATCAGGTTGGCGTGCGCCATGGCGGGCCCGAAGCTCGCCAGGGCCGCTACCATCAGAACCACCCGCCAGCCGTTCACCTTGGACATGTACTCCTCCAGATAACCCCTGTCACAGCAATCGTCGCGCCAGCTGGCTGAGTTCCGAGCAAGCTATTGACATAAAACCACTTGGCTGAGTCGCGCCGTCCTGAATTCCATCGGATCGCCTGTAAAGAGGCCCGACACTCTGTCAGCTGAAAACACAACGCCCCTGCGGCAGTGCCGCAGGGGCGTGGCCGGCGAGAACGGGTTGTCGCTAGCTGCGCCGGCGGCGGCGCATTGCCAGACCCGCGAGTCCGCTGCCGATCAGGAGCAGCGTGCCCGGCTCCGGAACCGGGGCGGCGTAGGCGACGTTGCTCATCTGGAAGGTCTCGACGGAGCCAGGACCCGAGCCCTGCGTGCCCTCGCTGATCTGGAAACCGAGGAAAGGCGTGGTCGACATCCAACCGAAGAACCCGTTCAGGTTTCTGCTGATCTCCTGGGGCAGGACCAGCGTCGAGCCCTGGAAGAGCAGCGTCACCGTGAGGCCGGTGCCGGGGCCGCCCGGGACCACGAGGTTCCAGTTGGCACCGAGGCCCAAGATTGGCGAGGCGAACAACCATTCGGTGTAGGGCTGGCCTGCATCGGTGTTGGCCTGATCCGTCAGAACCCCACCCGCAATGCCGAAGGACGGGTAGCCGGAGTCGATCGTGACCCCCGCGGACGGGGCGTTGCCGGCGAAAGGCTCGCCCACGGTCCCGTTGGGTGCCGCGGCCTCCCAGGCCAGGAGGTTGTTGAAGACGATCACGCTGGCCTGCGTCGGGGCTGCCCCGAGGACGAGCCCGAACAAAGCCAGGAGCACCAGGGACCGACGGAACTTGATCATGCGAATCTCCTTCGTTGCCCCCTCCGAAGTGCACACTCCGTGCCAATCCACGGTGTCGCCGCAACATACTCATTCTTCGGATGGTTCCGGCCACCTCCACCCGCCGGTCATCGATCTGAAGTGTAAAGCCCCCTGACAACGGCTGGCGGGGCATTGACAGTGACGCTGACCGTCGCGTGGCATCGGTTCTGGCCGCCGGGCTCATCTGCGCCCGCGAACCGGCCAGGCCAGCCAAAGAGAAAGAGCCCGCGGCCTGGGCCGCGGGCTCTGCTGGCGATCGACCTTGGACCGGCGATCAGCCCTGGCGACGGCGACGGCGCAGCGCCAAGCCCGTCAGGCCGCTGCCGATGAGGAGCAGCGTGCCCGGCTCGGGCACGGCGTCGACCTGGACGTTGTCGATGAGGATGCCGATGTTGTCGCCGCCACCGTGGCGAACGAGAGGGCCAGATTCTGGAGTGTCGCGTCGTCGACCAGGAAGCTGTAGTACTGGCCACGGACTCCCGGACACGTGAGTGAGCGTGATGAGGTCGGTGCCGAAGTAGACGTTCATCGTGTCGTCGGCCGCCCCGCGCGTTGCCCTGGGACCAGAAGCTGACGAGGTACGAGCCCGCAGCCACGTTCGGGAGGGTCTGTGGAGCGTGCCCGCGTTGCCGGTGCTCCCGTCGAGGTCGACGCAGGTGCCCGGAGACGGGCTCCCGGCGCAGAGGTACCCATAACCACCGCCGCCGGTGCCGACCAGGTCGACAGTGCCGTCGGTCACAGTCCAGCCGACCGGCACCGTGTTCAGGGAGGGAGGCTGGTTGCCAACGGCCTCGAAATCGTCGAAGAAGATGACCGTGGCCGCAGCGGGCATTGGCGCCACCAGGAGAGCCACCGCCGCGATCGAAGCCAGAAGCCAACGACCCCGTGACATCATTACGCGTACCCCCTGTCACCCCGCCGGATGCAATCACCAGGCCACGGGCTGCTCTTGCACAATTCGAGGACGGACAGTATCTTACCAGACGCAGGCGAGTTCAGTCGCCAGAGGACCGTAGTTCACCGACCTCGCCCCACCGAAAGAAGGGCGACAGACCCGGAGTGGTAGCGATCCTCGGTCGGCCGCATGCTCCATGCCCACCCCCCTCGTCACGATCGCCATGCCCTGCCTCGACGAGGCGCGCTTCATCGAGGCCTGCCTGCGCAGCGTCCAGGCGCAGACCTACCCGAGCGACCGCCTCGAGATCCTCGTGGCAGACGGGGGCAGCACCGACGGCACGCGCGACGTTCTCGCCCGTCTCGCCCGCGAGGACGCCCGCATCCGCGTGATCGACAACCCGGACCGCGTCCAGGCGGCCGGCCTCAACCGGATCCTCACGAGAGGCGAAGCGGCGAGGTCATCGTCCGCATGGACGTCCACTGCGAGTACGCGCCCGACTACGTCGAGAAGTGCGTGGAGGCGCTCGAGCGCACGGGGGCCGACGACGTGGGCGGCGCCCAGCGTTGCCTGGGCCGCACGCCGTTCGAGAAGGCCGTGTGCGCGGCACTGAGGAGCCCGCTGGGCGTCGGAGGAGCGGCCTACCGCAGCGCCGACAACGAGGGCTTCGTGGACACCGTGTTCCTCGGCGCCTACAAGCGGAGCGTCTTCGACCGCATCGGCCCCTGGGATCCCGCCGCCGTCACGAACGAGGACGCCGAGCTCAACCAGCGCCTCGTGGACGCGGGCGGGCGGATCTACCTCAGCCGCGACATCGTCGTCCACTACGTGCCGCGCGGCTCGCTCGCCGCCATCGCGCGCCAGTACTACCGCTACGGCCGTGGGAGGGCACGGACCCTGCTGAAGCACCGGCGCTTCCTGACCATCCGGCCGGCCCTGCCGTTCCTGGCGGTGGCCACGGGCCTCGCCCTCGTGGCCGCGCTGCCCTGGACGAACGCGGCGCTCTACGCGGCCGGCCTGGCGGCGCTCGCCGTCGGTGCGGAGGCGATGCGCGTCGGGTCGAGTGGCGGACCGGGCCGCGTGGCGCGAGTCGTGGCCATCCTGCCGACGATCGTCCTCTCCCACGGCCTCGGCTTCGGCGCGGGGCTCCTGCGCTACGCTGCTCGCGCCGGACTGGCGGCGGAAGCCCGGGGACCGCGGCCTGAAGCGGTGGCCCGAAAAGCAAAGGCCCGCGGCGTGAAGCCGCGGGCCTGATGCCCGACGAGTCGACGAGCGGTTAGCTGCGGCGCCGTCGGCGCAGCGCGAGGCCGGTCAGCCCGCTGCCCAGGAGCAGCAGCGTAGCGGGCTCGGGAACCACGCCCCCCTGGCCGACGACGTTGCCGGTTCCGGCCCCGCTGGCAGTCGCGAGGAACCCGCCGCTCTCGGTGGCGGTGCCCTCCGCGAACGACATCGCGAAGGTGATGGGCTGATTGATGAAGAGTCCGAAGGGGAGGTTGGGGGTGCCGAAGATGTTCGCCGTACCGCCGCCGGTGATGATGAAGGAGGGCCCGCCGAACGTCAGGTACGAGACTTTGAACGTGTTCACGTTCAGTGCCAGCCCCCAACCCGGCACGGAGTTCTGCATCAGCAGATCGAAGATGCCGCCCGTTCCGTTCCCCACGCCGTCGACCGGAATGCTCGTTATGGGCAGGTAGATGTCGGCCCAGATGTTGGTGTCCAGCGTGCCGACCAGCGTGCCGTCGAGGATGAACTTCATCGAGAGCAGGGGATCGCTCTGCGCCGGGTTGCCGTTGCCGGACGTATTCACGACGGCATCGGTGAAGGCCGTCCCGTCGTACTTGACGTTGAGGCCCGTCAACTGGATGTCCAGGAGCAGACCCGCGCTCGCTTGCGAAGGAATCGAGGTCAGAACCGCGATCAACACGACCAAAGGCAGGAACTTAAGGTGGCGTCTCATGTTTCCTCCGCACTGGACTCGGCGATACGAGTACTGATCCCTGATGCAAGCCACGGGCCAGGTACTCACCACCCCGCCGTAGGCCGACTAAAACGAACAGGAAGAGGCACTTAACCACTGCCTCCAGCGGAGTGGGCTTCCCCGTCTTGTGCCTGCGGCTGTAAAGGTCAGCGACAGATTGCGGTGGTGCTTTCCAGTTGCGCCTCTCTGGGCGCGGATGAATGCCCAGGATCCCGGGGCTTGCCGGGGGCGACGGTGTCGCCCCCGGCAAGAGTGACGCAACGGACGCGTCGGCGCTGCTCGTGCCCCTACGGCGTCGAGATGACCGCGCCGCTGAGCGTGGCGCCCTGGGTGTAGAGGGCAGCGTCCACGAGCAGCGGGTAGGTCGGAGCCTTCGTCGAGGTGTAGAACACGGTTCCGTTCTTGCTGTACTTGACGACTCCGCCGACCACGGCGGCCCGCAGCTTGTCGCCAGCGGCGTAGGTCCCGAAGGTGCCCTTGAGAGTGCCGCCCTCATATACGCGGATCTGCACCCATCCTCTGGTAGAGGGCGAAGTCGATGTCCTCGTAGGCGGTGCTGGAGTTGCCATTGGAGAGCCCGAGCATCCGTGAGGTCGTGGCCTCGGAGGCGATCAACTCGACGTAGCCGTCGCCCGAGGCAATCTGCTGTGTGGAGATGGCGCCTGCGTTGCCCCAGCCCGTCGTGGCCGTCTTCGTGAGCGAATTGCCGGAGACGGACACGCCCGATGCCGAGGCCCACACCACCGAAACCGAACCGCCGGAGGGCGGTGGGGGCGGCGGCGTGGAGGTGCCCGCGGTCATGGCGCCGTTGAGCGTGGCGCCCTGGTGTGTAGAGGGCGGTGTCCACGAGGAGCGGATAGATCGGAGCCTTCGTCGAGGTGTAGAAGACGGTTCCGTTCTTGCTGTACTTGACGACTCCTCCCACGACGGCGACCCGCAGCGTGTCGCCGGGGGCGTAGGCCCCGAAGGTCCCCCTGAGCGAGCCGACCTCATACACGCTGGATCTCACCCATTCTCTGGTAGAGGGCGAAGTCGATGTCCTCGTAGGCGGTGCTGGAGTTGCCGTTGGATAGCCCGAGCATTCGTGAGGTCGTGGTCTCGGAGGCAGTGATCTCGACGTAGCCGTCGCCCGAGGCAATCTGCTGGGTGGATACGGCTCCGGCGTTGCCCCAGGCGGTCGAAGCCGTCTTGGTGAGCGAACTTCCGCTGATGGAGACGCCCACGGCCGAGGTCCAGACCACGGGGACGGCGCCGCTCGGTCGATGTCGGCGTAGCCCTGGTCGGAGTCGCCGTTGCTGAGGCCGAACATGGCGTAGCCGGGGGTCGCGGGCAGGGTGAACTCGACGTGGCCGTTTCCGTTGACGGCGCGGCGTGGAGGCGGCGCCGGCGTTGCCCCAGGCGGTCGTCGCGGTCTTGGTCAGGCTGCCGCGCCGAGGCGGAGACGCCGACGACGTTCGACCCAGGCCACGGCCTCGCCGGCCGGAGGCGTTGTGGAGTCGTCGTTCGTGATCGTGCCCTGGCCCTGGCCGTCGGCGAGGGTCGCCTTGGAGGGGGCGGTGAGGTTGACGACGAAGGTCTCGTTCGGCTCCACCGTGGTGTCGCCGTTGACGACGACGGCGATCGTCTTGCTGGTCTGGCCCGCGGTGAAGGTCAGGTTGCCGGTCTGGGCCGCGTAGTCGCTGCCCGCCGGTGGCCGTGCCGTTGGCGGTGGCGTAGTTGACGGTCACGGTCTGGGGCGTGGTCGCGGAGAGGGACACGGTGAAGACGGCGTTCGTGGTGCCGGAGTTGCCCTCGCTGACGGTCACGTCGCCGATCGACAGGGCCGGGAAGTCGTCGTTGGTGATGGTCCCCAGGCCCTGGGGATCGGCGAGGGTGGCGCCGCTGCCGCCGCTGAGGGTGACGGTGAAGGTCTCGTCGTTCTCGATGGCGGTGTCGCCGGTGACGCTGACCGCCAGGGTCTTGCTGGTCTCCCCGGCCGCGAAGGTGAGCGTGCCGGAGGCCGCGGTGTAGTCGGAGCCGGCGGTCGCCGTTCCGTTCGCCGTGGCGTAGTTGACGGTGACGGCCCGGCCGAGGGGCGCGGAGAGGGTGACCGTGAAGGTCGCGCTCTTCGTGCCGGAGTTGCCCTCGGTCACCGTGACGTCGTTGATCGAGAGCGACGCGGCGGAGAAGCGTGGCCGTGACGGACTTGGCGGCGTTCATGGTGACGGAGCAGGAGCCGGTGCCGGTGCAGGCTCCGCTCCAGCCGGAGAAGACCGAGCCGGCGGCGGGGGCTGGCGGTCAGGGTCACGGCGGTTCCGGCGGTGATAGCTCGCGCTGCAGCCCGCGCCGCAGCTGATGCCCGCCGGAGAGGACGTGACGGTCCCGGTGCCGGTGCCCGCCTTGGCGACGGTCAGGGTGTAGGCCGTGGACGTCCCCAGGAAGGCCTGCTTGACGGCCTGCATGGGCGGGTTGCCCACGGCGGCGCTGACGTAGCCGTAGTTGATCATCCAGACGATCGCGCCGCCGCTATTGCCGGCCTTGGCCCACGCGCCCTTGACCGCGATGCTCTGCAGGTCCTCGGTGATCAGCATGCTGACGCTGTTGCCCTGGTAGCTGCGGGCCGGCGAGTACGTGTAGTAGCCCGCCTGGGCGGCGTTGTCGAACTGGTATCCCGACGAGAGCATCCCCTTCTTGTAGAGGTCCGCCCAGGTCGCGGAGTAGTCGGCCCAGTAGAACATCGAGCTCATGGATTGCCGGGGACCCGTCACCGGGGACGCGTATCCGGCGGAGTAGAGGCCGAGGCCGAGGCCCATCTTGCTGCGGGGCACACCCGCGTCGACGTAGGCCTGGATGCTGGATTCGATGGAGGTCGGGTGCGTCGGCCCCGCGTCCTTGAGCGCGGCCCACAGCCACGTGTCCCATCCCCAGAAGTCGTACGCCATGCCGTAGCTCATCAGGTTGTACTGGTCCACGAGCGAGGCGACGGTCACCTTCCACGGGTCAACCGACTCGTAGTTGGTGTTCACGGCGAACCCCGGGAAGGTGATGAGGAAGGGAGCGTTGGGGGCCTGATAGCGGGGGCGCGCGGCGGCGGCGGCGCGCAGCTCGGTCAGGAAGGCGATCAGCTGGTTCTGTTGAGCCGTGGTGTCGAGGTTCTCCTCCCAGTCGACGTCGACGCCGTCGTAGTTCTTCGCCACGGACTTGTTGAGGATGTTGTTGATGAACGTCGCCCTCACCGCCGGGGCGGTGGAGGCGATCCAGCCGCTGCCGTCACCGGCGCCGCCGAGCATGGCCAGGGCCTTGACGCCGTTGGCGTGCGCCTTGGCGATGAGCGCGTCCTCGACGGAGGTGTGCCCCGTCCCTGCGCCCTCGAGGAGCTGGCCCGCGCTGCCGCCCAGAGTCCCGGCGCCCGGCGCGTAACGGGCGAAGATGAAGTGCGTCATCGTGGTCATGTCCACGGCGGCGACCGCTTCCGACTGGCTGTGCCAGTCCCAGAAGTAGCCGGCGTAGTACGCCGAGACCCACGGAGACGCGGCCGCGGCGGTGGGCGCGGGGGCGGCGAGGCACGAGAGCACGCCGAGCAGGATGCAAAGGCCCGTTCGGACCGGAGGGATTCCCTTGAGAGTCGACATGATTTCTTCCCCGGGGGCGCGCGACGGAGCGCCGGGTCGTTGCGAGGCACGGTTTGCAGAGGGATCAGCGCTTGGCGATCTCGCCACCGCTTCGAAGCCGTCAACCGCCTCGCGATGCGGCGGCCTGACGGCCGCGATCACGATCGGGTCGCCTCGAGTGAATTCGAGGCTCGGCTAGCCTATTCGACGCATCCTCGCCCGCCAGTGACGCGACTCACACGAGCCGCGTTGGTGTGACGTGCATCTCGTCAAGACATGTGTTCGATGGCGAAACAACAATGGTCCACCGAGTGGTCGAGATGAGTGCGCCCGTAGGCGCCTAAGGCGCCAGGGTGCCCGCGAGGGTGGCGTCCTTCACCGAGGCGCCCGTCGAGTAGAGCGAGGTGTCCACGCGCAGGGGGAAGGTCGGGGCCTGGCTGCTCGTGTAGACGAGCACGCCCTTCCACCAGTACTTCACGACGCCGGAGTCGACCGAGACCCGCAGCTTGTCGCCGGCGGCGTAGGCGCCGAACAGGCCGCGGTAGACGCCCTTCTCGAAGACCATGAGCTGGCCGGTGCCGGGGTAGGTGTAGAAGGCGAAGTCGATGTCGGCGTAGCCCTGGTCGGTGTCGCCGTTGCTCAGGCCGAACATGGCGTAGCCGGGGCTCGGCGGGGACGGTGAACTCGGCGTAGCCGTCTGCCGGACGCGATGCCGCGGGTGGAGGAGGCGCCGGCGTTGCCCCACGCGGTCGGCGGCCGTCTTCGTGAGCGTGGTGGTGGTCGAGGAGACACCCGACGGCGTTCTGCCAGACGACCGGCTCGGTGGGAAGCGCCAGGTCGACGAGGGTCCCGGCGAGAGTGGCGCCCTGCACGGCCGCGCCGGTGGAGTAGAGCGAGGTGTCGACGCGCAGCGGGAAGGTGGGGGCCTGGCCGCTCGTGTAGACGAGCGACGCCGTTCCACCAGTACCTCACGACGCCGGACTCGACCGAGACGCGCAGCTTGTCGCCGGCGGCGTAGGCGCCGAACTGGCCGCGGTAGGCGCCCTTCTCGTAGACCATGAGCTGGCCGGTGCCGGGGTAGGTGTAGAAGGCGTAGTCGATGTCGGCGTAGCCCTGGTCGGTGTCGCCGTTGCTCAGGCCGAACATGGCGTAGCCGGGGCTCGCGCGGCAGGGTGAACTCGGCGTAGCCGTCGCCGTTGACGGCGCGGCTGGAGGCGGCGCCGGCGTTGGTCCACCCGGCGGCGGCGGTCTTGGTGAGGGTCGTCCCGGAGGCGGAGGCGCCGACCGACGTTCACCCAGGTCACGGCCTCGCTCGGGAGCGAGGAGACGTCCACGAGGGTCCCGGAGAGGACGGCGTTCGCGACGACGACCCCGGTCGAGTAGAGCGAGGTGTCGACGCGGAGGGGGAGGACGGGGGCCTGCAGGCTCGTGTAGAGGAGGGCGCCGTTGCGGTAGTACTTGACGACGCCGGACGCGACGGCGACCCGCAGGGTGTCGCCGGCGGCGTAGGCGCCGAACTGGCCGCGGTAGGTGCCCTTCTCGTAGACCAGGAGCTGGCCGGTGCCCGGGTAGGTGTAGAAGGCGAAGTCGATGTCGGCGTAGCCCTGGTCGGTGTCGCCGTTGCTGAGGCCGAACATGGCGTAGCCGGGGGTCGCGGGCAGGGTGAACTCGACGTAGCCGTTTCCGTTGACGGCGCGGCGTGGAGGCGGCGCCGGCGTTGCCCCAGGCGGTCGCCGCGGTCTTGGTCAGGCGTGCCGGCCGAGGGGGAGGCCCCGACGACGTTGACCCAGGACACGGCCTCGCCGGCCGGGGGCGTCGACGTCGTCGTTCGTGATCGTGCCCTGGCCCTGGCCGTCCGCGAGCGTCGCGCCCACGGGGCCGGTCAGGTTGACGACGAAGGTCTCGTTCGGCTCGACCGTCGTGTCGCCGTTGACGACGACGGCGATCGTCTTGCTGGTCTGGCCCGCGGTGAAGCTCAGGTTGCCGGTCTGGGCCGCGTAGTCGCTGCCGCGCGGTGGCGGTGCCGTCGGCCGTGGCGTAGTTCACGGTGACGGTCGAGGCGCTCGCCGCCGAGAGGCTGACGGTGAACGTCGCGCGTCGTGGTGCCGCTGTTGCCCTCGGTGACGGTGACGTCGCCGATCGAGAGGGTCGGGAAGTCGTCGTTCAGGATGGTGCCCGCGGCCTGGGCGTCGGCGAGCGTCGCGTTCGTGGGGCCGCTCAGGTTGACGTTGAAGGTCTCGTCGCTCTCGATGACGGTGTCGCCGAGCACCGGCACGGTCACGGTCTTGCTCGTCTGGCCCGCGGCGAAGGTGAGGACGCCGGAGGTGGCGGTGTAGTCCGAGCCGGCGGTGGCGGTGCCGTTCGCGGTGGCGTAGCTGACGGTGACCGTCTGGGAGGACGCCGCCGAGAGGGCGACGGTGAAGGTGGCGTTCGTCGCTGCCCGACTGGCCCTCGTTCAGCGAGGCGTCGCCGATCGAGAGCGAGGGGGTGGAGCTCGTGGAGCGCGGCACCACGAAGAGGGTGATGCTCTGTGCGGCGAGCGTGGTGTTGATCGTGCCCCCGGCGACGCGCGACGTCGGCGAGGCGCTGGATCGCGTTGGCGGAGGTGAGCTGCCACGCCTGGGCGGTCGCGCCCGCGGTGAAGTTGGCGAGGCTCAGGTTGACGAGCGCGCTCGTGGTCACCTTGTTGATGACCATGACGGTGAGCGGCGCCGTCGCTCGTGCGCTCGGCGGCGAAGGCGGCGAGGGTGTCCGGGTTGGGGACGGTGGCCTTGACGCTCGTGTCGCCGAAGACGGACTTGCTGCCGTCGTAGTTGCGGTACATCTGGATGGCCTTGAACGTGGGCGTGCCGGTGTCCGGGACCACCCAGCGGGTGCCCACGTCGAGGCCCTCGCGGCCGAAGATGCCGAGCACGTCGGCCTGGGCGGTGGCGCCGTTGATGTGGCCGTCGGCGCCCCAGCTGTACTCGGTGATGCCGGTCTCGAGGCCGGGGTAGTAGGCGCTCACCCACTCCTTCATCCGCGGGATGAGGCGGACCTTGTCGCCGATCCACGTCTCGTCCGTGTAGCTCGGGTCCCACAGCGAGCGGGTGGAGCGGTTGCGCCGCGGCCTGCATGGCGGTCGAGGTGTCGTCGCCGAACTCGCCGCCCTGCGGGTAGTAGTGCAGGGTGAAGACGTGGAGCAGGCGGTTGCCCGTCGCTCTGCTCGTGCTGGCGCATCTGGGCGAGCAGCCAGGGCATGAAGTCCATGCCCCCGTTCGCGGTCTTGTCGGGCGCGCAGGACCAGCACCCGGTGTCGTTGCCGTACTTCTGGTCGTAGCCGGAGTAGAAGTAGCCCGACCAGCCCCACTCCTCGGGTCCCACGAAGACGGCCCCGGGGTCGGCCTGCCGGATCGCGGTGCCGTAGGCGATCATCAGGTCCCGCAGCTCGGTCATCGTCTGCGCCGGCCGGGTGCACGTCGCGGTGGGTGCGAGTGCCAGAGGCTGGGCTCGTTGTCGTAGATGTAGTAGCGCACGCCGCCGTTCGCCGCGGCGCCCCAGCGGGAGACGAGGTGCTGCGCCCACTCCTTCTGGTACTGGGCGTTCGACGGCACGTTCGCGTCGTTGGGGTCGTTGCCGGTGACGTTGGCTGCCGTTCGTCCGGACGCCGTTGCAGGCGTCGGGGAACCAGCTCCAGTCGCAGTCCTGCTGCGCCCCGTACTTGGCGGCGGAGAAGCTGGCGAGCTTCGTCCCGCCCGGCCCGTTCTTGCCCACCCAGCCGATGAGCGGGATGGTCACCATGGGCTCCGAGCCGTTCTGCTTGGACTGCTGGACGAAGTCGTCGAACGCGGCGCCCGCGGCGCCGCTGCCGGGGATGCTCTCGAAGTACCAGTCGCTGCCCCGGTTGTCGCCGTTGGTCTTCCAGTTGTGGCGGGTGGTGGAGTTGCCGCCCCAGCGGTGGACGGGGACGTTGAGGGCGGCCAGCTGTGCCGCGTCGGCCCAGTTCACCCCGTAGACGCGGGGGTCGATCGGCGCGGCGGTTGGCGGCGACGTCGACCTGGATGGCGGTGCCGCTCTGCGCTTCGACGGACCCGAGGAAGGAGTGCCACGGAAGGACGAGGACGGCGCACAGGACGGCGACGAGGGCGAGGACCCTGGTGCGGGTCGGCATGCAACGCTCAGGTTATTCCACGCCTTCCTTGCCCCCGGTGACGCGAGTCACAGCGACCCGCGAGCCCGGCGGCTAAGGCACCAGGGTGCCCGCCAGGGTGGCGTCCTGCACCGACGGCGCCGGTGGAGTAGAGCGACGTGTCGACGCGCAGGGGGAAGGCGGGGCTGGCGCTGGTGTAGACCAGCACGCCGTTCCCCCAGTAGCTGACGACGCCGGACTCCACCGAGACCGCAGGTTGTCGCCGCCGGCGTAGGCGCCGCACTGGCGCGGTAGACGCCGCCCTCGAAGATCATCAGCTGGCCGGTGCCGGGTAGGTGTAGAAGGCGTATTCGATGTCGGCGTAGCTCTGGTCGGTGTCGCCGTTGCCCAGCCCGAACATCGCGTACCCGGCGCTCGGCGGCACGGTGAACTCGGCGTAGCCGTCGCTGCCGGACGGGATGCCTCGCGTGGAGGAGGCGCCGGCGTTGCCCCAGCGCGGTCGCGGCCGTCTTGGTCAGCGTGTTCCCGACCGAGGACACGCCAACCTCGTTCTGCCAGGCGACGGGCTCGGTCGGGAGGCGCCACGGTCGACGAGGGTGCCCGCGAGGACGGCGTCCTGCACGGTGGCGTTCGTGGAGTAGAGAGAGGTGTCCACGCGCAGCGGGTAGGTCGGGCTCTGGGTGCTGGTGTAGACGAGGAGCCCGTTGTGCCAGTACGTCACGACGCCCGACTCGACCGAGACGCGCAGCTTGTCGCCGGGGCGTAGGCGCCGAACTGGCCGCGGTAGACGCCGTTCTCGTAGACCATCAGCTGACCGGTGCCCGGGTAGGTGTAGAAGGCGTAGTCGATGTCGGTGTAACCCTGGTCGGAGTCCCCGTTGCCCAGGCCGAACATGGCGTAGCCGGGGATCGGCGGGGACGGTGAACTCGGCGTAGCCGTCGCCGCCGACGGGATGCCGCGCGTCGAGGAGGCACCCGCGTTGCCCCAGGCCGGCGGAGCGGTCTTGGTCAGGCTGTCGCCGGACGCGCCCACTCCGACATGTTCTGCCAGGTCACGTCGCGTGTGGCGCGGGACGTCGACGAGCGTGCCGGCGAGCGTGGCCTCCAGCACCGTGGCGCCAGTCGAGTAGAACGACGTGTCCACGCGGAGCGGGAACGTCGGGCGCCAGCCAGCTGGTGTAGACGGGCGACGCCCTTGCACCAGTACGTGACCGCGCCGGACTCGACCGAGATCCGCAGCTTGTCGCCTGCGGCGTAGCTCCCAACTGGCCGCGGTACGTCCCGCCCTCGAAGATCAGCAGCTGGCCGGTCGGGCGGGTAGGTGTAGAAGGCGTAGTCGATGTCGGCGTAGCCCAGGTCGCCGTCGCCGTGGCTGAGGCCGAACATGGCGAACCCGGGCGCGGCCGGCACGGTGAACTCTGCGTGCCGTCGCTACCTTCTGCGAGCGCTCGCGTCGAGGACGCGCCGCCGTTGTCCCAGCCGACGGCGGCCGTCTTGGTGACCGTGTTCCCGGCGACGGACACCCCGGTGGCGCGGGTCCACGCGACCGCTTCGCCCGGGCCGGAGAACGTCCCGGTCGCCGTCTTGTTTCCGTCGATCACGATCTCGCAGGTCGGCGCGGCGCCGGAGCACGCACCGGCCCATCCGATGAAAGCGGAGCCCGGAGCCGGGCCGGCGTTGACCTGAACGACCGTGCCGAGGGGGTAGGTCCCCTCGCAGGTGACGGGACCGGGCAGGCCTCCGGGGTAGAGGCACGAGATGCCCGGCCACCCGCTCGCGACGGCGTCCACCATCCCCTGGGCCCCGTCCACGCCGTCCACCACCACGGTGAGCTTTCGCGGGCCGTCGAACTGGGCGTGGACGGTGAGAGGGCCGGCGACCGTGACCTGGCAGTACGGCTGGGCGCCGGCGCAGGCGCCGGACCAGCCGACGAAGACCGAGTCGGGGGCCGGGCTCGCGTACAGCTGGACAGGCGTTCCGAGAGGGTAGGTCTGCTCGCATGTGACGGGTCCAGGTCCGGCCCCCGGGTACATGCAGGTGATGCCGGGCCATCCCGTGGCCACCGCATCGACCATCCCGTGCGCGCCGTTCACGCCGTCCGCCACGACGGTGAACGGACGCGGACCGTCGAACTGGGCGTGGACGGTGAGAGGGCCGGAGACCGTGACCTGGCAGTACGGCTGGGCGCCGGTGCAGTCGCCGGACCAGCCGACGAAGACCGAGTCGGGGGCCGGGCTCGCGTACAGCTGGACGAGCGTTCCGAGAGGGTAGGTCTGCTCGCACGTGACGGGTCCAGGTCCGGCCCCCGGGTACATGCAGGTGATGCCGGGCCATCCCGTGGCCACCGCATCGACCATCCCGTGCGCGCCGTTCACGCCGTCCGCCACGACGGTGAACGGCCTGGCGCTCGACTCGAAGCGAGCGCTCACCTGGTGCGCCTGGGTCATCGAGAGGACGCACGGCGCGGTTCCCGAGCAGGCCCCGGACCAGCCGGCAAACGCCGTGCCGGGGTCGGGCATCGCCGTCAGCGTGACGTTGGCTCCGTCGGGGAGCTCGAGCTCGCAGCTCCGCGGGCCACCGGGCCCGAACCAGCAGGCTCCCGCCGAGCCGCCGCCGGGGTAGGAGACGTCGACGTTCCCGATCGCCCCGTCGATGCTCGTCCCGTCGACGGCGAGGGCGTGCGCCCCGGGGTACGAATCGATGCGGAACCAGAGGTCGTCCTGGTCGTCGAAGATGTCGTACGAACAGGAGGACTGCGCCAAGGCGTAGCTCTTCCGGTAGGCGGCCCGCACGACCCGCGTCAGCGGACCGTCCGTCGGGGTGTAGTCGAAGGACAGGACTTGCTCCCCGGCGACGGAAGGCGTGACCGAGCCGAGGTACTGCCAGTACACGGGCTCCTGGGCGCCGCTCGCCTCGAACAGGTCGAGCCGCTCGCTCGCGTAGTCGGACGACGCGAAGACGGTCACGCGGATCTGCGCGGGCCCGTTACGCCGGAGGGGGCCCGAGTCGACGCTGACCACCCGTATCCGATCGCCGCGAGGGATCCACGTGGAACTGCCCCCAGTTGCCGTCGGGACACTCGCCGAAGCTCGTGTTCGGCTGGTTGGGCTCGGGCCCGAGGGAGCCGCGCCCGACGAGGAGAGCGCCCGAGTCGCACTCGGTGCCGAAGCCGAGGCACGACGGGGCCTTGAAGTACGGGTCGTAGCCCTGGATCCCCCGAGCCGCCGCCGCCGAACGAGAAGACCAGGTCGTCGTGGTCGTTGTACCCGCCGCCCGTGCAGGCCGGCCGCCACGCCGCTCCAGCGGAAGACGCCTCGGATCGCCTGGCGCGCGCCTCCGGAGGTCAGCGGGAAGGGCACGGTGAGCGTCTGCTCGCCGGAGGCGGGCTCCGACGTCTGCACCAGGCTCCAGACGGGACTGACGCGTCGGGCGCGTAGTAGACGTCGAGGTAGTTGCGCGCTCGAGCATGCCCACACCGTCGCCGAGACCTCGACGGCCTTCCCGGCGCGAGCGGGCTGCCGTCCAGCGTGCGGATGCGCAGCCGATCGAGGGACTCGTCCACGTGGAAGGTGCCCGGACGTCCCGTCGGCGCAGCTGGGGCGAAGAGCGTATTGGGCGCGTTCGGCTCGGGCCCCAGGAGGCCGCGGCCCACGAGGAGCTGCCCCGAGTCGCACTCGCTGCCGCCGCCGCACGCGGGCGCGCCGAGCTGGCGCGTCGAAGGTCGCCGTGCCCTCCGCGGCCGCGGGACGGAGAAGGTCACGGGGGCCGAGCTGCCGGAGTTGCCCTGGTAGTCCTCGGCGAGGGCCGTCGCGGAGTGGGGGCCGGGGGTGACCCGCGACGCGCTGACGCTCGCCTGGTACGGCCACAGCGTCGTCCGAGGCGACGACGGCGCCGTCGATCAGGAACTCGACTCTGCGCGACGCCAGAGACGTCCGAAGCGTCGGCTTCGAGCAGGATCGGGTCCGGCGCCGTCGCGCCGGGCTGCGGGGAGGTGAGGGTGACCGTCGGCGGCGTGCTGTCCAGCACGGTGACGTTGATCGTGCTGTCGGCGGTCTTGTTGGCCCGGTCGCGGGCCGTCGCCTTGAGGACGCGTGGGCCCCCGTAGGTCGAGCGTGGTGTCCCACGACGTACTGGTAGGGAGGCGTCGAGTCGACTCCGAGCACCGACGAACCCGCGTAGAAGGTCACGCTGACGACGCCGGTGTCGTCCGCGGCGTCGGCCGCGATCGTCACCGTCCCGCTGAGCGTCGCCCCGTTCGCCGGCGAGGTGATGGCCACGGTGGGCGGGCCGGTGTCCGACGAGGGCCTCGGCGTAGACCTCCGCGCTCGAGAGGAAGCCCGCCGCGTAGCCGCCGACGACCATCGGCTTCGCCGCCGGGCAGGAGAGCGCTCGCGGTGACCGTAGCGGGCCTGTCCGAGCGCGGGCAGCGCGGAGAAGGACCCGGCTGCTCGTATCGTAGGACTCGGAGGTGCTCAGGGCGCTCGAGTAGGACGAGCCGTTGTACTGCGCTGCCCCCCGCGACCACGACCTGGCCGGTCGGGAGGAGCGTCGCGGTGTGGTAGATGCGCGACGTGGCCATGGTGCCGGTCGGGGTCCAGGCGTTCGTGGCGGGATCGTAGACCTCGGCCGTCGCGACGCTCACCGTCGGCGTCGCGGTCTGACGTCCCCCCAGGATCAGCACGCGCCCGTTCGGGAGGAGGGTGGCGGTGTGCAGCCAAGCGCGGCGTGACGTGGGACGCCGTTGGCGTCCAGGTGTTGGCCACGGGGTCGTAGACGGTGCCGGCTGGTCGGGCTGCCGGTGCCGTTGTAGCCTCCGGCCACCAGGACTCGGCCGTCCTGGAGCAGGGTGGCGGTGGCGCCGCTGCGGTAGCGTCCCCATGGTGCTCGTGTCGGTCCACAGGCCCGTCGACCGGGTCGAAGATCTCGGCCCTGGTCGAGGTCGAGGCGTCCCCGAGCAGGAACACCCGCCCGTCGGTCAGGAGAGCCATCGACGGCGGTGAAGCCGCCCCGGGCGCCGAGTCGCGTGGCCGTCCACAGGCCGGTCGCGGGGTCGAAGATCTCGGCGGTCGCCAGGCCCAGGGAGCCGTTGGTGCCGCCCGCGACCAGCACTCTCCCGTCATTCAGCCGCACCGCCGAGTGCCCGGTCCGGGGGCCGTTGAGTTGCCCCGTGGGACTCCACGCGCCGCTCACGGGGTCGTAGACCTCGCAGCTCTGCAGCGCCGTGCCGTTCCAGCCCCCGACCGCGAGCGCGCGCCCGTCGGCGAGCGCCGTCAGGGTGAAGGCGTTGCGCGGCGTCGCCATGGGAGGCAACGCGTTCCAGGCCATCTGGGCTTCGGCGGGGGCGGCGGCCAGGGGCAGGCTACAGACAAAGGCCGCGCAGGAAGCGAGCAGGCTCGCCTTCGACATCCGCATACGTCCTCCTCTGCCGCAGGTGGGCTGCGGCCGGCGCCGGCGGCCGACGACTCCACCGGAGTGGCGATTGTGACAGCTTCGCCTCCGACCGAACAGTGATTTCGGCCACTCTCGAAGGGGAGGGCGTGAGCGGTTTGGTGCGTCTGGTGCGGGTCGCCGGAGCTACTCCTCCCGAGTCCGATCTTCGCCCCGGCCACGCTGGCCCCTGGCGAGTAGAGGCTGGTGTCGACACCGAGCGGGTACGTCGGCGGGGTCGTGGAGCTGTAGAGCAGCGTCCCGTTCTCCGGTACTTCACCATCCCGCCCTCGTAGATCACCAGCCACCCGCTGCGTCGGAGGTAGGTGTAGGTCGCGTAGTCGATGTGGGTAGCTGCCGTCCGTGTCGCCATGGCTCAGCCCGAACAGTCGCTATCGGTTCCGTGCTAGGCAGCGTGGGTATAGCACGCACGAAACGGGCGGCCATGATGCCGACGCACTACCGTTAGCGGATCGTTTGGACCGCTCGGGACAGGGAGCTCGCGTCACAGAGAGGGCATGTACCGGCGGCTATCCGGAATGCGGCGCATGCGTGATCGGCAGACTCCCGTACAATGGCGCGCGATGGCGCGTCTCTATCTTCGCCGCCGCACATGGGGGCGGACGAGCTCGGCCTTCTGCAGGAGGCGTTCCAGTCCAACTGGATCGCTCCGCTCGGGCCGCAGGTGGATGCGTTCGAGGGGGAGTTCGCCGCGGCCGTGGGGGTGCCTCACGCGGCGGCGCTGTCTTCGGGGACGGCGGCTCTCCACCTGGCGCTGCAGATTCTCGGGGTGGGGCCGGGGGACACCGTCCTCTGCTCGACGCTGACGTTCGTGGCTTCGGCGAGCCCGATCACCTGGGTGGGGGCGGAGCCGGTCTTCGTGGATTGCAGCCGCGAGACGTGGAACCTCGATCCGGCGCTGGTGGACGAGGCGCTTTCGACGGCCTCCCGGAACGGGAAGGCGCCGAAGGCCGTCGTCGCGGTCGATCTCTACGGGCAGGTCGGCCGACCTCGAGCCGATCGGCGAGAGCTGCCGTCGTCACGGGGTGGAGCTGATCGAGGACGCCGCCGAGGCGCTCGGGGCGACGTATCGGGGACGATCCGCCGGCGCCTTCGGGCGGATCGGGGTGTTCTCCTTCAACGGGAACAAGATCATCACGACCTCGGGCGGGGGCATGCTGGTGTCGGCGGAGAAGGCGCTCGTCCAGCGGGCGCGTTTCCTCGCCCAGCAGGCCCGGGACCCCGGCCCCCACTACGAGCACTCGGTCCTGGGCAACAACTACCGCATGAGCAACCTGCTGGCGGCGGTGGGGCGGGGCCAGATGCGCGTCCTGCCGCAGCGGGTGGAGCGCAAGCGGGCGATCTTCGAGGTCTACCGGAGCGCCCTCGCCGGGGTGCCGGGGATCGAGTTCATGCCCGAGGCGTCGTACGGCCGGGCGACGCGCTGGCTGACGACGATCCTGATCGACCCGGCCGAGTTCGGGGCGACGCGGGAGGACATCTGGCTGCACCTCGAGGCGCTGAACATCGAGGCGCGCCCGGTCTGGAAGCCGATGCACCTGCAGCCGGTCTTCCGGGGCTGCCGGGTGATCGGGGGGGCGGTGGCCGCCGACCTGTTCGAGCGGGGGCTGTGCCTGCCCAGCGGGACGCAGATGACGGACGCCGACGTGACGCGGGTGATCGAGGGGCTGCTGGCGACTCCGCGGCGAGCGGTTGCCGCCCGCCTCGTCCGTGCCGGCGGGCACCGCGGCGGGCGAGACGCCCGCCTCCGCTCCCGTGCGTGAGGACCCGGTGCGCCTCCCGATGGGCGCGGCCCTTCGCCAGCGCCTGCCGGAGCGTCCGGCCGAGAGGCGATCGCTGCCACGCCGGCACCTGATGCGGCACACGTCCGTCGGCATCGATCTCCTGGCCATGATCTCGGCCTTCGGCCTCGCCTACCTGCTGCAGGTTCGACTTCGCCGTTCCCCACCACTGGCGGCTCAGCGGCGTCGTGCAGCTGCCGCTGGTCCTGGCTGTCCAGTTGACGGCCCTCTACATGAGCGGGGTGCTCGTCGTTCGTGTGGAAGTACGTCGGGATGGCCGAGGTGCCGGCCTTCGTGCGCGCGGCGGTCGGCTCGGCGACGGCGCTCCTCGCCTGTCGCTTCTTCCTGCCCGAGCCCCTGACCGTCCTGCGCATCCCCATCTCGATCATCGTCGTCAACACCGTCCTGGCCTTCGGCGGGCTGCTGGGCCTGCGGGTGCTGCGCCGCGCGCTGTGGGAGCGGGAGGTCAGCCGGAGGCGGGCGGCCGAGGGCGGCGTGCGGCACCGGCCGCCGGTCCTGCTGGTGGGCGCCGGGGCCGCCGGGGTGATGGCCGTGCGCGAGATCCGCAGCCGTGGCGAGCACGACATGGAGATGCGCGGGTTCGTGGACGACGACCCCGGGAAGCAGGGGGCGGTCATCTGCGGGATCAAGGTGCTCGGCTCCACCGAGGAGCTGCCGACGCCTCGTGCCGGCCCTCGGCATCGAGCAGGTGATCGTCACGATCGCTTCGGCCTCCGAAGAGGAGATGCGCCGCATCCTGTCGATCTGCGAGCGGATCCCGGTGCCGGTGCAGATGGTGCCGGCTCTCTACGACCTGCTGCAGGGGGCGGTGCCGGCCGGGAGCCGGCGCTGACGGGCCTCCGGGCTGGCTATTCGATGTCGCGCGCTGGCCAGCCGGGCGGCGCGGCCGAAACGGCCGAGCGCGCGGCTGCCGGACGCCCATCGAGCGGAGGCCGGTCGGCGCTGGTGGCGGCGGCGACGACCCACGCCACATGACGCCACGGCCGTGACGCAACTTGGCGCTTGAGGCGGCCCGCTCCGAGCCGGTATTCTCCCCTCACCGAGTGAGGGTGATGACTCAGTGAATCGCCAGGTAGACGCGCCGGCCCGAGAGCGCCGGGACAGCCTGGTGAGGACGCTGGCGTCGCCGGCACCGTCTCCTGAACCGCCGCACCACGTTCGCGATCGACCTGCTGGTGATGGTGGCGGCCTTCTGGCTGGCCTACCTGCTGCGGTTCGAGTTCGCAGGTCCCCGGCGTCCACCGCCAGCATGCCGTCTACCAGCTGCCCCTGGTGCTGGCCGTCCAGTTCGCGGCCCTCTACGTCAGCGGGGCGCTGGCCTTCGTCTGGAAGTACGTCGGGATGGCCGAGGTGCCGGCGTTCGTCCGCGCCGGCGCGGGCTCGGGCGCTGTCCTGCTCGGCCTCCGGCTCTTCCTGCCCGAGCGCTACGCGGACCTGCGCATCCCCATCTCGATCATCGTCATGAACGCGCTGACGGCCTTTGGCGGCCTGCTGGGGATCCGGGTGGCGCGCCGGGCGGTCTTCGAGCACAACCTCCGCCGACGGCGGGCGGCCCGGAGCGGCGGCGCGGCGCGGCCGGCGGTGCTGCTCGTCGGGGCGGGGGCGGCCGGGGTGATGGCGGTGCGGGAGATCCGCAGCCGGGGCGAGCAGGACATGGACCTGCGGGGGTTCGTGGACGACGACCCGCTGAAGCAGGGGGCGGTGATCAACGGGCTGAAGGTGCTGGGGTCGACGCGAGGCGCTGCCGACGCTCGTGCCGGCGCTGGGGATCGACCAGGTGATCATCACGATCGCGGACGCGCCGCAGGCGCAGCTGCGGCGGATCCTGAAGATCTGCGAGGGGATCCCGGTTCGGGCGCAGATGATCCCGGCGATGTACGACCTGCTGCAGGGGCGGGTGTCGATCACGCGAGCTGCGGGAGGTGCGGGTCGAGGACCTGCTGCACCGGGAGACGGTGTCGCTCGAGGAGAACGATCTGGTCGGGTTCCTGGGCGGCAAGGTGGTGATGGTGACGGGGGCCGGGGGGTCGATCGGGTCGGAGCTGGCGCGGCAGGTGGCGCGGTTCGCGCCGTCGCGGCTGTTGCTGCTGGAGCGGTCGGAGCCGGCTCTCTACACGGTGGACCGGGAGCTGCGGGAGGCGTGGCCTTCGCTGTCGATCGTGCCGGTGGTGGGGGACGTGGGGGACCGGGAGCGGATGCTCTCGGTGTTCCGGGAGCACCGGCCGCAGGTGGTGGCGCACGCGGCGGCGCACAAGCACGTGCCGCTGATGGAGACGAACGCGACGGAGGCGGTGAAGAACAACGTGCTCGGCTCGCTGACGCTGGGGGAGGTGGCGGGGGAGTGCGGGGTGGAGGCGTTCATCCTGATCTCGACGGACAAGGCGGTGCGGCCCTCGTCGGTGATGGGGGCGACGAAGCGGGTGGCGGAGCTGGTGGTGCAGGGGCTGGGGCACCGGTTCGCGACGCGGTACGTGGCGGTGCGGTTCGGGAACGTGCTGGGGTCGGCGGGGTCGGTGATCCCGCTGTTCCGGGAGCAGATCGCGCGGGGCGGGCCGGTGACGATCACGCACCCGGACATGAAGCGGTACTTCATGACGATCCCGGAGGCGGCGGTTCTGACGCTGCAGGCGGGGGCGATGGGGCGGGGCGGGGAGATCTTCGTCCTGGACATGGGCGAGCCGGTGCACATCCTGGACCTGGCGAAGCGGATGATCGAGCTGTCGGGGTACCGGCGGTCGGGGGAGATCGACATCGTGTTCACGGGGGTGCGGCCGGGGGAGAAGCTGTTCGAGGAGCTGCAGTACTCGGGGGAGTCGATCGACAAGACGCGGCACCCGAAGATCTTCATCGGGAAGATCGCGGGGGTGCCGGCCGACGGAGCTGGCGGCTGCGCTTGTCGCGGCTGCGGGAGCTGGCTTCTTCCGGCTCGTCCGACGAGATCCGGGCGTTCCTGGGGGCGTTCCTGCCGGAGGCGCAGCTGAACGGCGGCGCGCACGCGCGGCCGCCGGCGGATCGCCTCGGGCTGAGCCTGACGAGTCCCTCGGGCTGACACGGGCCCTGTCATCCTGACGAGCTTCGGCCTGGCCGGGCGAGGAAGGATCCGCCGGGGGCCGCCGGCCGCCGGCGGATCCCTCGGCCCCGCCGACGCGGCCGCCGGGGCCTCGGGATGACACGGCCCGCGCCCGCCGAGGTTTCTCGTGTTGACAGGGCGAATCGGACCTGCCCTGTCCGTCAGCCAAGCTAGCCTTGGGGCCCTGATGGCGATGACTCTCCCCGGCGCCGCCCCGCGCGGCTTAAGCCATCGGAGGACTTGACATGCAGACTGAAGGCACACATGCTGATCACATGTCAGTGATGGTCCAGATTCGCAGTGTGCCAGACGGGCTGCATCGAAGGCTCAAGGCGCGCGCCGCGATGGCGGGGATGTCGCTGTCCGAGTACTTGCTCGGGGAGTTGCGGCGCGTCGCGGAGACCCCGACGCGCGAGGAGCTGCTGGAGCGGTTGCGGGGCCGCGTGCCCGTGGATCTCCCGGAGAGTGCGGCCGACGCGGTGTGGGCCGAGCGGGATGGGCGGTGATCGTCCTCGACGCCTCGGCGGTGATCGAGCTCCTGCTGCAGACCGCCATCGGGAAGCGCGTGGCCCGGCGGATCGCCGCACGCAGCCAGGGCCTGCACGCTCCCCACCTGGTCGACGTGGAGGTCCTGCAGGTGCTGAGGCGGTGGGAAGCACGCGGCGCTTTGTCCTCGGACCGAGCGGCCGAGGCGGTGGTGGATCTGGCCCAGCTGGACCTGCGTCGGCACCCGCACGACGTCCTGTCGTCCCGGATATGGGAGTTGAGGGCGAACGTCACCGCCTACGACGCTGCCTATCTGGCCCTGGCCGAGGCGCTCCGGGCTCCCCTGCTGACCACGGACGGTCGCCTCGCGAGAGCGCCAGGCCACCGCGCGACGGTCGAGGTGGCCTGAGCCAGAGCCCTGCGCCAGGTGACGCCACGCGGGCGTGGCGCAGCTTGACGCTGGCGGCTCCGGGCCGCCCGCGCCCATCTTCGAGAGCGTGATCCTGCGTGCGATCGCGGAGCTGGCGGGCCTCGTGAGGCCGTCCGGGAACGACCTGCTGTTCGGGCTGGACCACGACCTCGGCCACGTCCCGACCCTGGACCAGGGGTGGCGGCGCCTGTGCGAGACGGCGTGGGCCCTCGGCTTCGTCGAGCTGCGCCTCACCCCGGACCCGGCCGTCGCCCCCGGCGTCTCGCGACTCCACGCCACCGTGCCCGGGGGCGGGGCGGCGGCGTCCTCCTGGGCGTTCGAGCTGATGCTCGCCGGACGGCGGGCGGCCGTGATGACGGCGCGCAAGGGCGGCAACGGGCTGGATTTCGACCCGACGCGCTTCGTGGCGGCGGTCCAGGTGCTGGTCGCCCGCTTCGCCGAGCCTGACAGCCGCCGACTGACCGGCGGATTCCTCGTCGCCTGGCGGGACGAAGCTCCTCGGAATGACAGGGCCTTCGAGGCGTGACGGGCCTCAGCGGGGCTCGGCTTCGCGGCGACGGCGGGCGAGCTCGAGGTCGAGGGCCCGCAGGTCCGGGGCGGGAGCCGGGTCGGCCGCCGGCCGGTCGCGCGCGCCGAGAGCGTCGGGCGGCTGGTCGAGCACGCCGAGGGCGTCCGGCGGCGGGTCGAGCCGGCCGAGGGTGACCGGCAGCGGCGCGGTTCTCGGCCGCGCGGGCGCCGCCCCGGCCGGGGCCTCGAGGTACTCCCGCCGCCGCGCGCGCACGGCCTCGATCCGGCCCCGGCGGAGCCAGAAGAGGCCGCCGCAGGCACGGCAGCGGTAGCGGTGGAGGCCGATGCGGTCGAGCCCCAGCGAGTGGCGCGACGGGCGCACGTCGGCGCTGTCGCAGTGGGGGCAGCTCATCGTGGTCAGCGGGACGGGGACGCCTGGGCCGCCGCCGCGGGCGCCAGCGCGCCGATGGCGCGGTCCGGCCAGTGGCTCGCGGGGCCGGTGAGGTTCTTCTCGATGCGGTTGACGGTCGAGAGCTCGTCGGGCGTGAGGGCCACCGGCACCGCCAGGCCCCGCAGGTCGTTGTAGACGACCGCGTTGTCGCTTGATGTCGAGCTCGGTCTCGACATCGCGCGTGTCGCTGAGCTCGACCCCCGCCACGGGAACGAGCGCGGGCCTGCTGCTCGAGAGCGACACGCGGTTCTTCGTGACGCGGTTGCCCGAGATCCTGGCCCCGTCGCCGGCGTAGCGCCAGTCGGCGAAGAGCACGATGCCCGGCGCGTCGTAGCCGCCGCAGTCGTCCGAGGGCACGCGCACCCGGCCGCGGACTTCGTTGTGGGCGATGACGTTGCCGGTGACGGCGCCGCCCTTGTAGTCGCCGATCAGGATGCCGATGCCGCCGGCGCAGCTCGTGCGCAGGTCGAGGATGGTGTTGTGGGTGATGTCCCAGCCCTTGCCCCAGGTGCCGTTCGCCCAGTTCGACACGCCCTGGAGGGGGCGGTGCATCGTGTTGTGGGTGATGGAGACGTCGTCCGCGCCGCGGCTGAAGACGGGGAAGGCGACACCCTCGAAGGTGAAGCCGTCCACGGTGGCTCCGCTGCCCGCGCCGCCGCCCGGGAAGAGGAAGCCGGCCTTGCCGAGGTCGTTGACGGCGGGCCCGTCCACGATCGTGACGCAGCCCAGCGCGCGCAGGACGACGGCCTTCGTCACCGTGGCGCCCGTGCGCCGCCCGGGCAGGACGCGCAGGACGTCCCCGTCCTTGACGAGGCTGCTGTCGATCGCGGCCTGGAGGGTCGGGAAGCGCCCCGGCACCCGCCACTCGGTCGCGCCCGCGCTCCCACCGATCAGCAGCGCAAGCGCCGTCGTCGCCGTGAGGACTCGGCCGCTCTTCATGGGGCACCCCCTGTCTGGCTGGGCGCATCATCCCCCCGGGGCGGGGGGAGACTCAATGCTTTTTGCGCCGGCGTCGGCTGCGGGCGAGCTCGTCGTCCAGGGCGCGGAGGTCGGTGCGGGGCGGCGGGAGGGGGGCGACGTCGATGTCGAGGGCCTCGAGGGAGGCGGAGACGCTGGGCGGAGCCGGGGACCTCGAGCCCGGGCTCGTCCGGCGGCGCCTGCGGGAACTCGGCGCCGGGACGCAGCCAGGTGTGCCGGCGGCAGTCGCGGCAGGCGTACCGCATGCGGCCCAGGAGCCCGCCCAGCTCGCCGAAGAGGCCGGGGTAGGGGTAGAGCTCCGTGCTCCCGCAGTGCGAGCAGGCGAGCGTGTCGGCGCTGAACACTCTCGAGAGGATCCCGCCCACGGACATGGTCCGAACGACTCCCTTCGCGTCACTCTCCGGGGCTTCCGGCCCCGCGAGACGACTACGGGGAGTCTAGCGATCCGGTCGGAGGGGGCAATAGTCCGTTTGGCTCGTTTGCCCCGTCGCGGCTAGCCGGCCAGCTGCTTCGCGAGGCGGATCGCCGCGTCGATCCCCTTGGCCGTCCGGAGGGCCTTGACGCGCGCCTTCTGCCGGGGCCCGAGGTTCCGCATGTGGCCCATGTACTGCCCCTGGAGCCTGAGGGCGGCGAGCCGCTTCGGCGACGGCTTGCGCCGGGGCCGGCGCGCCGCGGGCTGTCCGGGGCTCCTCTCGAGGGCCTTCAGCGCGGGCCCCAGCCGACCGAGCGCGCCCACGATCGACTCGAGCGACCGGCCGATCGTCCGAAGCTCCCTGCTGACCGACATCCGGCGTGGTGTGCGCACGAGTCGCCTCCGAAGCTTGCCCGAACCGCCGAGATCGTACTACGGCCTCGTCGCCCGGCGACGTGAAGCTCCTCGGAATGACAACGGCCTGCTTTACCGCGGTCGCCTTGTCTGGTAAGAACGTACCCGTGGAAGAAGGCCCGACGCGCGCCGGCCTGCGGATCCTCCTGGTGGAGGACGACCCCGACCACGCCGAGCTGGTGCGGCGCGGGCTGGAGGAGTACGGCTCGCGCCTCCAGCTGACGCACCTCGGGCGACGGGGAGGCCGCGCTCGAGTACCTGCGCGAGCGGGCGCCGCGCGACGCGCCGGACCGCCCGCACCTCATCCTGCTCGACCTGCGCCTGCCGAGGATCGACGGGCTCGAGGTGCTGCGCGAGATCAAGGACGCGCCCGACCTGTGCGACATCCCCTGCGTGGTGCTGACCACGTCGCGGGCCGAGGGCGACATGGTGAAGGCCTACCGCCTCCACGCGAACAGCTACCTCGTGAAGCCGGGGGAGTACGACCGCTTCGTCGAGCTGATCGCCGACGTCGAGCGCTACTGGCTCGAGCAGAACAGCCAGCCGGCCGCCGGCCCGCCGTCCTAGGCGTTTCCGGCCGCCTGGCGCCTCGCGGCTCGTCATTCCGAGGGACTCCGCAGTCTCAGCGCCGGCGCCGGCGGATTCCTCGTCGCCCGGCTGGACCGACGCTCCTCGGAATGACAAGGCAGCGGCTCGACCGACGCTCCTCGGAATGACAGGGCAGCGGCTCGACCGACGCTTCTCGGAATGACGGCGGGTGTTTCTACTTCGCCGTGGCCTCCGCGACGTTCCAGCCGTCCACGGTGACGACCGGAGTCGCGCCGCCGAGGTCCTTCGGCGCGTACGTGGCCTCGATCTCGCGGGTCTCGCCCGGCAGGAGCGTGAGGTAGTTGTCGTCCCAGAGGACGGGCAGCACCTCCTCGCCGCCTGGGCCCTTGCGGACGGCCAGGTGGACGAGGAAGGCCACCGCCTTCGAGGGGTTCTCGATCCTGACCCTCGCCCGGCCGCTCTCGAAGCGGGCCGACGCCTTCACCTCGGCGGGCGGGAGCCGCGAAAGGCCGGTCAGGTCGGCGTAGTCGGTGACCGGGGTGTAGTACCACTCCGACTTGTCCCAGGCGAGGACGTCCTTCTTCGTCGAGAGCCAGTAGGCGTTGCGGCTGACGGTGCGGCCGGCCGCGTCGTCGAGCTGGAGGAACAGGAAGTACGTCGGCGTGAGCCCCGGCGGCTCCGGGACCGGGAAGGCCTTGACGCTGCCGTCCGGGCCCACGTCCACGGGCGCCGTCTTCGCGACGAGCTCCTTCGACGCGAGGTCGAGGACGCGGGCGGTCGCCTTCAGGCCCCGGTGCTCCTGCAGCGTCGAGTTGACGACGACGACCGAGCGGTCGTCGTAGGCGAACTGCACGTGCAGCGGCTCGCCGGCCTTCTTCGCGCCGAAGTAGGAGCCCCCCGGCCGCAGGTAGAAGTCGTAGAGGTGCCAGATCATCCCCGGCCAGGCGTTGTTCTGCATCCACTGGATGACGCCGGTGGCGGTGTACTTGCGCTCGCCGAAGGACTCGAGCATGGCGCGGTGCGACTCGTAGGCCGCGGCCTGGGCCTTGCGGGCGTACTCCGGCGGCGTCCTTCGACGGGCCGTAGCGCGCGTCCATGGCCTTCGTGAAGACGTCGAGCGTCTTGAACGGCCCGCCGCCGCAGTGGTAGTTCCAGGCCTCGTTGATGGGCCAGAGCTGGTCCTCGGGGAGGAAGCGCTTCAGGCTCTCGAGGGGCGGCGGCGAGGGGCCCGGGCCGATCTCGGTGGCGAAGCCGTGCGGCCCGCCGATCTTCGTGTCGGTGTACCAGTAGAGGGGCGGGACCCACTCGTAGGGCCCTCGCATCTTCACGCCGCTCTCCCCGGTGACCTCGGCCTTCTTCTCCGTGGCCGAGGAGACGACGGGGTTCGGGAAGCCCGTCTCCTTCAGGACGTCGAGGTAGGCCTGCTCGACCTTCGCGGGGGGCGGGCCGTCGGAGCCGTTCATCCACGTGAAGACGGAGGCGTGGCCGCGCAGGCGCAGGATCTGGTCGCGCAGCGACGCGACGGCGACCGGCAGGTCCTCGGCGTCCCACTTGTCCCACTTCTCCCAGTGGTCGCAGCAGCACCAGCCGGGCATGACGAGGATGCCCTCGCGGTCGGCGATGTCGAAGAACGGCTCGTCCTCGAGCTTGCCCTCGAGCCGGATGGTGTTGAGGCCCATGTCCTTGACGTAGGCGATCTCCTGCTCGAAGCGCTCGCTGCGAGTAGCGGAGCATCATCTCGGAGGTCCAGCCGGCGCCGCGGATGAGGATCTTGCGGCCGTTCACGCTGTAGACGAGGCCGCTCGGCGTGCGCTCCGCGGTCACCTCGCGGATGCCGAACCGCGCGGTCGCCCGGTCGGAGACGGCGCCGTTCACGACGAGCTCGAGCTCGAGGTCCTGCAGGGCCGGCTCGCCGTACTGGGCCGGCCACCACAGCTTCGGGTTCGCGATCGAGAGCCGCGGCGCGTCGGCCGGCCCGATCGCGATCTCGCGCGTCTCGCCCGCGGCGAGCGCCACCTCTTTCTCGAAGGCGACGCCGGCGGCGCGGCCCTTCAGCGTGCCGCTGACCGGCGCGGCCGTGGCGTTCTTCGCGAAGACCTTGACCGTCAGCTCGGCGCGGTCGAGGGTCGGGCTCACCTTCGTCACGACCTGCGGGTGCCGAAGCGCCACCGGGCCCGTGGCGGTGAGCGTGACCGGGCGGTAGAGGCCCATCACCTTGTCCGGCGGCATGGGGTTCCAGTCCACGAAGGTGATGGCGAGGTCGCCCGGCTTCGGGGCGGAGACGAGGACGGCGAGGGCGTTCGCTCCGGGCTTCGCGACGCCGGTCACGTCGATCTCGTGCAGGCGGAAGGCGCCGCCCGTCTTGGCGGCGTCGGCGATCTTCTTGCCGTTGAGCCAGGCGTCGAAGCGGAAGTTGACGCCGTCGAGGCGCAGCCAGAGGGTCTTGCCGGCCGCCTCGGGCGGCAGGGCGAGCTCCGTGCGGTACCACCAGGGCACGGCGAACGGGCTGTCCGCGGGCATCTCGACGTTCGAGAAGTTCGTGCCGGCCTTGTAGGTCGTGCCCGGGATCTTCCGCAGGTTCATCCCGTAGTACGGGTCGGGGTAGGTGCCGTCGGCCACCAGGGCCGAGACGACGGTGGTCGGCACGCGTCGCGCGGTGCCAGCCCGCCGTCGCGAAGCCGGGTTGCGACAGCGCCTCGCCGCCGGCCGTCACCTTCGCCGAGGACTGGATGGCCCAGCCCTCGCGCAGCTCGAGCCGCAGCCCGGCCGCTTCGAGCGGCCCGGACCAGGCGGCGACGAGGGCCGCCAGGCACGCTGCGAGCATGCGTGGAATCGTCACCGCGCCGAGCCTGATGGCCGGGGACGCGGTCGAGCGGACAGCCGCCGGACGGCGCGCGGGGTGCATGGTGCCTCCTTGCTGACGTCGGCGAGGCTACGCCCCGTCGCGATCGGCCGTCAATAGACCCTGTCATTGCGAGAGTAGCTCCTCGGAATGACGAGTGACACTGCGCTAGAGTGGGGCGGTCATGACCGGGTGGGCGCTCGACCTCGGCACCACGAACTCCGGGCATCGCCCGCTGGGACGAGGCGACCGGCCAGCCGCAGCTCGTCGAGCTGCCCGACGTCTGCCGAAACCCCGGGCGGGACGATCCGCTCGAGGCGCCGCGCATGGTGCCCTCGGCGGTGCACCTGCTCGAGGCCCCGGGCCTCCTGGACCGGCTGGGCTCGTGGCCACCGGTCGCGAGCCGGCTGTTCCTGGGCCGCCGCGCCCTCATCGGGCGCCTCGCCCTCGAGCGCAACCGCGAGGCCGCGCACCCGGCGTTCGTTCCGACCTTCAAGGCCGCGCTGTCGAGCGAGTCCACGCGGCCCCTGGCCAGGCTCGGCCGGCACGCGGTCACCGCGCGCGAGGTGGCCCGCGCCTTTCTGCGCGAGATGCTGGTCGCGACCAAGCACGCGACCGGCGAGCGCATCCGCGACCTGGTCGTCACGTCGCCGGTCTCGGCCTTCGAGACCTACCGGGCCGAGGTGCAAGGCGTCCTGCGCGGGCTCGGCGTGCGGCGGGTGCGCTTCGTGGACGAGCCGGTGGCCGCCGCCCTCGGCTACGGCCTCAGCCTCTCGCACGAGCGCACGGTCCTGGTCGTCGACATCGGCGGCGGGACCATGCACGTGGTGCTCGTCGCGCTCTCGCCCCGGGGGGCGATGGGCGGCGAGGCGCGCGTCCTCGCGAAGCAGGGGCGACCGCTCGGCGGGAACGCGGTGGACGGCTGGGTGCTCGAGGAGGCCTGCCGCCAGGCGGGCTACCCGCCGCTCGACGCGGAGGGCGACGACAACGCGCGATTCTGGCGACGCCTGATGCTGGCGGAGGCCTGCCGCGTGAAGGAGGCGGTGCACTTCGACGAGACCGCGGTCTTCCGCGTCACGCCCCCCGGCTTCGGCCGCCTCTCGACGGGCGCGCCCGCGGGCTCGTCGCTGCAGACCTTCACCCGCGCGCAGCTGGGCGAGCTGCTCGAGACGAACGGCTTCTACCGCGGGCTCGACGCGTGCCTCGCCGCGATGTTCGAGGACGGGCGGGCCCGGGTCGAGGACGTGGACGACGTGCTGCTGGTGGGCGGCTCGACGCTGCTGCCCGGGGTCTTCGCGCGCCTCGAGCAGCGGTTCGAGCGGCGGCGGATGCGGGCCTGGCAGCCGTTCGAGGCGGTGGCCTACGGCGGCGCCTGCTTCGCCTCCGACCGCATCGGGACGCTCGACTTCATCGTCCACGACTACGCGTTCGTCACCCACGACGCGAAGACAGGGCGAGGCGCAGCACACGGTGATCGTGCCGCGCGGCACGCGATTCCCGACGCCGCCGGACTTCTGGAAGCGGCAGCTGGTGCCGACCTGCTCGCTCGGCGAGCCGGAGTCGATCTTCCGGCTCGTGATCTGCGAGGTGGCGCGGGGCGAGGGGACGGAGCGGCGCTTCGTGTTCGACGCGTCGGGGGACCTGCACAAGGTGGGCGGGACGACGGGGGAGGACCAGGTGGTGGTGCCGCTCAACGCCGCGAGCCCCACGCTCGGCTACCTCGAGCCCCCGCACGACCCGAAGGACCGGCGCCCGCGGCTCGAGATCACCTTCGGGGTGAACGCCGAGCGCTGGCTGGTGGCCACGGTCGTGGACCTGCTCACGCGCAAGGAGCTGATGAGCGAGGAGCCGGTCGTCCGGCTCATCTGAGGCAGATGCGCCTCGTCATTCCGAGGGACACCGGCTGGGCGGGTCCCGAGGTCGAGTCGCAGGGGGAGAATAGGCCCGTGGAACCGCTCTTCGGCCTGATCGCCGCCGCCATCGCGGCGTCGGTCGCGTACCTCGTGAGCGTCGGAGCGCCGGCGGGCGCAGCTGCAGGTCTGGCGCCTCGCGGCGACGAGGAGCGCGCTCGCGGACGTGGAGGCGTCGGAGGGAGGGATCTTCGAGGGGGCGGCGGCTGACGGGCCGCTCCGGGGACCTGCGGGTTCGCCTCGAGCGGTACCGGAGGGCAAGTACGAGCACGGGACGAAGATCGTCGTCACCGGCCTCGGCCACGGCGCGGGCGGGCTGTCGCTGCGCCGCGAGGGCCTCGGGACCGCGATCGAGAAGCGCTTCACCGGCGAGAGGGAGATCGAGATCGGCGACCCCTCGTTCGACGACGAGTACTACGTGCAGGGGCATGCCCCCCTCGCCCTCGCGATCCTGGAGCCCGGGACGCGCCGCCGGCTCGCCGGCCTGCTGCGGGGGAGCGTCCCGATCGAGGGCCGGGAGCCCGTCGAGGTGGACGCGTCGCTGTCCGACGGCGTCCTCGAGGTGCGCGTCAAGGAGAGCGGGCTCTCCGGAAGCCGCGAGCACGTTCCCGCGATCCTCGCCGAGGTGCTCGACGTGGCGCGCCGGCTCGTCGCCCCGAAGGACGTGGCCGCGCGCATCGCCGCGAACGTGCGGCCGCGAGGCGCGAGGCGGGCGCCCGGCTGCAGGCCGTGCTGATGCTCGCCCGCGAGTTCCGGCAGCACCCGGCGACGCGCGACGGCGCTCCTCGCGGCGCTCGAGGACGCGAGCGAGGAGGTGCGCCTGCGCGCGGCGATGGCGCTCGGCGAGGAGGGACGGGACACGCTCGCTCGATCTCGTGACGCGCGCTGACACCGACGACTCGTGCGCGGCGCGCGCGATCGAGGCGCTCGGGGAGCGGCTGTCCGCGAAGGCCGCGGAGGCGGCGCTGCGGCGCGCGCTCGGGGGGCAGGGCGCCCCTTGACGGCCCAGGCGTGCCTCGAGGCGCTGGGGCATCGCGGCCGGCCCGAGGCCGAGGGGCTGCTGCTCGAGGCGCTGCGCAGCGAGGACGCGCCGGTGTCCGTCGCCGCGGCCGCAGGCGCTCGGCCGGGCGGGGACGGTGACGGCGGTCGCCCCGCTGCGCGAGGCGGCCGAGCGGAGCGGCGACCTGCGCCGCGCGGCCCGCCAGGCGATCGCCGAGATCCAGGCGCGCCTCGCGGGCGCCGAGCCCGGCCAGCTCTCGCTCGCGGGCGGGGAGGCGGGAGCGCTCTCGCTCGCCGACGGCGAGCCCGGCCGGCTCACCCTGGCGGACGGGGAACCCGGCCAGGATCGCGAGCCTGTCATTCCGAGGGACTCGGACGAGACGGGGACGGAGGCGCAGCCCCGAGCACGACGGGAGGCCGATGAGCGAGGGGAATCCGCCGGCGAGGCGAAGCTCCTCGGAATGACGGCGCCCAGGCGCCAGGGGATCCGGTCCTAGGGGACCATCCAGGGCACGACGTAGGCCTGCAGCATCGCGAGGAGGCCCATCAGGCTGGTCAGCACGAGGCTGTGGCCGATCACGCGGCGGAAGATCTCGCCCTCGCGGCCGACGGCACCCACGCCGGCCGCCCCCACCGACAGGTTCTGCGGGCTGATCATCTTGCCCATGACGCCGCCCGAGCTGTTGGTGGCGGCCATCAGGATCGGGTCGAGGCCCGAGACCTTCGCGGTGGTGGCCTGCAGCGGGCCGAACAGCGTGTTCGAGGACGTGTCGCTGCCGGTCAGGAAGACGCCGAGCATGCCGATGAAGGCCGAGAAGAACGGGAAGAGGACGCCGGTGGCCGCGAGGGCGAGGGCCATCGAGGAGGTCATGCCCGAGTAGTTCATGACGGTCGCGATCGAGAGGATGAACGCGATGGTCACGATCGGCAGCTTCAGCTGGCGCAGGGTGCGCGCGAAGGTGATCCCGAACGCGGCGAGCGGCGCGCCGAAGGCCAGCATGACGAGAAAGGCCAGCCCGGAGGCCGCGAGCACCAGCGTGCCGGCGGAGGTGAGGGCGTCGAGGCGGTAGTGGAGCGGATAGGGCGTCGTGGTCGCCACGATCGGCGGCTCCCGGTGGACGAGCGGGGCCGCGCGGCCGTCGCGCACCTCGTACGAGCCCGGCCACGGGGCCTCCCACTTCACGTTCTTGAGGCCCGGCCGAAGCGGCCATCTGCCCGGCCAGGACGACGAGGACGAGGATGGCGTAGATCGCGTAGGCCCTCGCGACGCGCGCCGTCGGGTCGCGCCGCTCGACGGGAGCCGGCCCCCCGCCCTCACCGCGCCAGGACTCGCGCGGGCGCCACACCCGCAGGAGCAGCGCGAGCGCGGCGAGCGAGGCGAGGGCGGAGAGGATGTCGGTCAGCTCCGGGCCCACGAAGTTCGAGACGGCGAACTGCACGAGGGCGAAGCTGGCGCCGGCGGTGACCACGGCCGGCAGCACCTCGACCATCCGCCGCCAGCCGGCGAGGAGCACGACGAGGTACGCGGGGACGAGCAGCGAGAAGAGGGGCAGCTGGCGGCCGACCATGGCCGACAGGTCGCGCGTGGTGGAGGCGACGTCGCGGCCGAGGATCGGGGCGAGCAGGCCGCCGAGGGTCGTGATCGGGATGCCGATCGAGCCGAAGGCCACGGGGGCGGTGTTGGCCACGAGCGCGAGCACGGCGGCGGCGACGGGCTCGAAGCCGAGGCCGGCGAGCATGGCGGCGCTGATCGCGACGGGGGCGCCGAAGCCGGCGATGCCCTCGACGAGCGCCCCGAAGCAGAAGGCGACGAGGAGCGCCTGGATGCGCCGGTCGTCGGTGAGGCGGGCGAGCGAGCGCCGGATCACGTCGAAGTCGCCGCTCGCGACGGTCAGGTTGTAGAAGAAGACGGCGTTCAGGACGACCCAGCTGATCGGCCACAGGCCGAAGGCCATGCCGTGGGTGAAGGCGGCGACGGCGAGGCCGATCGGCATGCGCCAGACGAGCCAGGCGAGGACGAAGGCCGTCGAGGCCCCGGCCACCGCCGCCTTCCACGGGGCCGCTCGCACGACGGCGAGCAGCACGGCGAGGACGACGAGGGGCAGCGCGGCCACCAGGGCCGAGAGGAGGACGCTGCCGGCGACGGGGTCGTAGACCTGGTGGAAGGCGCCGCTCACGCCGCCGATTCTAGTCCTGCTTCATCTTCGGCTCGCAGGGGACCTGCTGCCAGCCGCCGCGGATCGTGGTGTTGCCGCAGTAGGACTTGCCCTGGGACTGCGGGTTGTTGAGGTAGTCGAGGATCGCGGCGCAGGTCAGGTCCTTGTCCGGCTCGACCTCGCACGTTCCCACGTACCGCGCGTTCGTGAAGCAGCAGTGCGGCCGCGGGTTGTTGCCGTCCGCGGCCTGGGCCGCGCAGGTGAGAGGCGCCGCGGCCGCGGGCCGGGGGCCGGACTCGAGAGTGGCAGCCATGAGGAGCACCGCGGCGAGGGCAACGGCGGCACGAGGGCCTGGGAGCGACATGGTGACCTCCTGCTCTAGTGTGCCCCTCCGGGAGGCCGGGGGGAAGGGGCGGGGCCACTCCGGTGTATCTTTCCCGCGCGATGCGCAAGGAGGCCGAGAGGCTCCGCGCCCTGGCCGAGGCGATGTCCTGCGACCTCGAGGGGAACATCCTGCCTTTCTGGGCCCGCGAGGCGGTGGACGAGGAGCACGGCGGGTTCCTCGGCTTCCTGAGCGAGGCGGGGGTGCCCGACCGGCTCGCCCCGAAGGGCGGCGTGCTGTGCGCGCGCATCCTCTGGACCTACTCCGCGGCGCTGCGCCGCACCGCGGACCCGGCGCACCGGCGGATGGCCGACCGCGCGTTCGACGAGCTACGCCAGCGCTTCTGGGACACCGAGCACGGCGGGACGTACTGGATGCTGGACGGCTCCGGGCGGCCGCTCTCCGACCGCAAGCAGACCTACGCCCTGGCCTTCAGCCTCTACGGGCTGGCCGAGTACCACCGGGCCACGGGGAGCGCCGAGGCCCTCGAGCGGGCGGTGGAGCTCCACCGGGCGATCGAGGCCCACGCCTCGGACCCCGCGCAGGGCGGCTACTGGGAGGCGCGCGCGCAGAGACTGGGGCCCGCTCGCCGACGTGCGCCTCAGCGAGAAGGACCGCAACGCGCCGAAGTCGATGAACACCCACCTTCACGTCATGGAGGGCTACGCGAACCTGCTGCGGGCGTGGGACGACCCGGGCCTGCGCGAGCGCCTGCGCGCGCTCGTCCTCCTGCACCTCGACCGCATCCTCGATCCCGCGACGGGCCACCTCGTCCTCTTCTTCGACGAGCGGTGGGCGCCCGTCTCGCGGACGATCTCCTACGGCCACGACATCGAGGCGAGCTGGCTGCTGGTGGAGGCGGCGGAGGTCGCCGGCGACCCGCGGCTCGTCGAGCGGGCGAAGGCCGCGGCGGTGCGGATGGCGCGCGTGACTCTCGCCGAGGGCGCGGACGCGGCGCACGGTGGGGTGTTCGCGGAGCGGCACGAGGACGGGCGTCTCGACGACGAGAAGCACTGGTGGATGCAGGCGGAGGCGGTGGTCGGCTTCCTGAACGCCTTCGAGCTCACGCGGGAGGAGCCGTTCCTCGACGCGGCGGAGCGGGCGTGGGCCTTCGTCGAGCGCTTCCTCGTCGACCGCGTCCACGGCGAGTGGCGCTGGCGGGTCCGGCGCGACGGCACGCCGATCCCGGGGCTGCCCAAGGTGGAGCCCTGGAAGTGCCCGTACCACAACTCCCGCGCCGCCTTCGAAGCGACCGACCGCGTCGCCCGCCTCATCGGCTGACGCCGGCGCCGGCGGATTCCCCTCGCTCATCGGCGTCCCGTCGTGCTCGGGGCTGCGCCTCCGTCCCCGGCGCTCCTCGGAATGACACGGGCCGAGGGCGCCGTCTGGCCAAGCCTTGTCATTCCGAGGGCGCCGTCTGGCCGTCGCCCGAGGAATCCGCAATCTCCGCGCCAGCACCGGACCCGCCCTGGCCGGGAGGCCGTCGAGAATCGCCCATGCGGTTCGAGGCCTGCGCCGTCTACATCCTCGCGAACCTCAACCGGTCGGTGCTCTACGTGGGAGTCACCAGCGACCTCCTGAAGCGCATCCCGGAGCACCGGGAGCGGCTCAACCCGCGGAGCTTCACCTCTCGCTACCGCGTCGACAGGCTCGTCCACTTCGAGCCGTTTCAGGACATCGTGGCCGCGATCGAGCGCGAGAAGCAGCTGAAGAGCTGGACGAGGGCGAAGAAGCTCGCGCTCATCGAGAAGGGCAACCGCGAGTGGCGAGACCTGTGGCCGGACGTCGTCGCCTGACGCGACAGGCGCCGGCGGATTCCCCTCGCTCGATCGGCGTCCCGTCGAGCTGCTCGGGGACTGCGCCTCCGTCCCGACGCGGCCGAAGCTCCTCGGAATGGGATGACAAATGGCGCGCATCGGCGGCATGACGAGAAATCCTGACCCCGGCCATTGACCGCAGGGCTTGCCGTTTCTATTCTCGCGAGTTCATACGACAAGTGGGCGCCGATCAACGTGTTCGCCGCGGAGCCGACGACGCACCCGACGCGTGCGGGATGGGCTTTCTCGCCTCGCGCCAGGGTGTGGCGGAGCGCCGCCTGGTCGAGATCGCGCTCGACCTGTGCAAGCAGTTCGACCACCGCGGCGCCCCGGGCCACGGGGCCGGACTCCTGCTCGACATCCCCTGGCCGCTCCTCCTCGACCGCTTCCCCGACCACGTCCGCCTGATCGCCCAGCGCGACGTGGCGCTCGGCATGTTCTTCCTGCCGTGGGACGCCGTCCCGCGCCGCCGCTGCGTGAAGCGCGTCGAGGAGCTGGCCGCGCTCGCCGAGGCCGACGTGCTCGGCTGGGCCGACGTGCCGATCGACCTCGAGGCGCTGCCTCCGGGCGCCGCCGCGCGCCGCACGGCGCCGGTGGTGCGCCAGGCCCTCTTCCGCCGCCCGAAGGGGCTGAGCGAGGACGGCTGGCTCGCCTGCCGCTACCTCCTCCGCCTCGCCCTCGACGAGGTGCTGGGCGAGGAGGTCGGCACGGACTTCTCGGTCGCGAGCCTCTCGAACCGCACCGTCGTCTACAAGGGGCTCGCCGAGCTGTCGCAGATCGGGAGGCTGTACCCCGACCTGCGCCACGAGGACTTCGCCTCGCGCTTCGTGCTCTTCCACAGCCGCTACAGCACGAACACCACCACCGCCTGGCGCCGCGCGCAGCCGTTCTGGGCGCTCGGCCACAACGGCGAGATCTCGACCATCAAGGGCAACGTCGCCTGGATGGAGGCGATCGGGCCCGACCTCGTGCAGCTGCTCGTCGAGCGGCACCCTCGCCTGAAGAAGATCGGCGAGCGGGTGCGCTCGATCATCTGCGGCGGCGGCTCCGACACCGCGAACCTCGACGACATGGTGATCGCCCTGCTCACCGGCGGCCTGAGCCTGCCGCAGGCCATCCTGGCCCTGCTGCCCGAGGCCCCGTCGATGGCGGCGGCGAGCGACCGGCTCTCCGCCTTCCACGAGGCGATGAGCGTCTTCCTCGGCGCCTGCGACGGCCCCGCCGCGATCGTCGCCTGCGACGGCGACGAGGCGGTCGCCCACCTCGACCGCAACGGCCTGCGTCCCCTGTGGCTGCTGACCACGAAGAGCTACGCGCTCGCCGCGAGCGAGCTCACCGGCACGGTGGACCTCGGCCCCGTCGAGGAGCAGAAGCTCTTCGGCCCCGGGGACACCGTCGTGGTGAGCCTGAAGAACGGGGACGTGCTGCTCACGGACGCGGTGCACCGGCTGGTCTCGACCCAGCGCTTCCCGGTCCCGCCGCGGCGCGTGGTCCTCGAAGCGGCTCCCGCGCAGGCGCCCGCGACCACGACGGACCTGCGCCGGCTGCAGCTCGCCTTCGGGATGACCCGCGAGGACGAGGACGTGCTGCTCGCGGCCCTCGCGGGGACGGGCAAGGCGGCGGTGGGCTCGATGGGGGACGACACCCCGCCCGCGGCCATGCTGGACCGGCTGCCGCGGCGGCTCGAGGACCACTTCAAGCTCCGCTTCGCACAGGAGACGAGCCCGCCCATCGACCCCATCCGCGACTCGTGGGTCTTCGAGACGCAGGTGGCGCTCGGCGACCGCTCCGGCCTGTGGACGAGCGGCAGGACGCCCGGCCCCGTGTACGTCCTGCCCGAGCGGATCCTCTCCACCGCGGACGCGGCCGCTCTGGCCGAGAGGGAAGGGGTCGCCACCCTGGACCTGCTGTTCGAGGCGACGCGCGGGGCCGCCGGTCTCGAGACGGCCCTCGACGAGGTGGTCTCCCGCGGGGTCAACCTGGCCGGCCGCGCCGCCGTGATCGTCCTCTCCGACCGCGGGGTGGACGGGGCGAAGGCGGCGGTGCCCGCCCTGCGCGCGGCGAGCCGCCTCCACGACGCGCTGGTGAAGGTGGGGCTGCGCCACCGCGTGGGGATCGTGGCCGAGGCCGGGGTGTGGGACATCCAGCACTGCGCGCTTCTCGTCGCGGTCGGCGCCGACGCGGTCTTTCCGTGGCTCGGCTGCCTGAGCGCGGGGGAAAGGGAGAAGACGTACCTGAAGGGCCTTCGGGCCGGGTTCGTCGAGGCCATGTCCATGATGGGCGTGACCCCGGCCTCGGCCTACTGCGGCGCGAAGCTCGTCGAGGCGGTGGGCCTCGACCCCGCGTGGCTGCGCGCGGAGTTCCCCGGCGTCGCCCGCCACCTCGGCGGGATCGGCCCGGAGGTGCTCGATCGCGAGTGGCTGGCCTTCCACGACGAGGCCTTCCGGCCCGGCGCGCCGTCGGACCTGCCCGACGCCGGGGAGTTCCGCTACCGCAAGACGGGCCGTCCCCACGCCAACAACCCCGAGGTCTTCAAGGCGCTGCACGCGGCCTCGGGCTACGCGGCCCGCGGCGGCGAAGAGGCGGGCTCGACCGCGGCCTACGAGGTGTTCGCGCACACCGTCAACGAGCGCGAGCCCATCGGCATCCTCGACCTGCTCCGAGATCGTTCCCCACGGCGAGCCCGTCCCGCTCGACGAGGTCGAGCGGGAGGAGCACGTGCTGTGGCGCTTCATGGCGCCGGGGATGAGCGAGGGCGCGCTCTCCGAGCCCGCCCACCGCGCGGTGGCGCGGGCCATGAACGCGCTTCTCCGCTACTGCCGGGCGCGGTTCCGCCGGGCGGGCGTTCCGGCGCCGGCCGGCATCGGCCCGATCTCGAACAGCGGCGAGGGCGGCTTCGACAAGTCCCGCATCGGCGGCAACGACGGCAACCGCAGCATCCAGTACGCGGGGGCGCGCTTCACCGTGACGCCGATGACCGCGGCTCGCGCCGCGGAGGCCGAGGTGAAGTTCGCCCAGGGCGCCAAGCCCGGGAAGGGCGGCCAGCTGCCGGGCAAGAAGGTGTCGCCGCGCATCGCGCGCCAGCGCGGCTGCGAGCCGGGGTACGAGCTCGTCTCCCCGCCCGTGAACCACAACCTCTACTCGATCGAGGACGTCAAGCTCATGGTCGAGAGCTGGCGCCACCTCAACCCCGACGTGAACGCCGCGCTCAAGTTCGTGGCGACGCACGGGGTGGAGATGGCCTGCATGGGCGGGGTCAACGCCGGCGCCAACCGCCTCCACCTCTCGGACGGCTGCGGGGGGACGGGCGCGGCCAAGCGCGTCGACCAGAAGCACGGCGGGGTGCCGGTGCCCGCGGTGCTGCCCGCGGTGCAGGACATGCTCGTGGAGGAGGGGGTCCGCGAGCGGGTCGAGGTGAGCGTCGACGGCGGGGTCCTCACCGGCGAGCACGCGCTCAAGCTGATGCTGCTCGGGGCCGACCGCGTGGGCTTCGGGACCTCGCTCCTGATGGCGGTGGGCTGCTCGATGCTGCGCCAGTGCCACCTCGCGGGCCCGCAGCCGGGCGACGCGACGGGCAAGCGCCGCCAGGGCTGCACGCTCGGCGTCGCGACGCAGGACCCGGCGCTCGTGGCTCGCTTCACCGGGAAGAGCCAGCACGTGACGCGGCTGCTGCGGCACGTGGCCGGCGAGGTCCGCGCGCTCATGGCGGCGAACGGCATCCGGCGGCTCTCCGAGGTGGTGGGCCGGCGGGACCTCCTCGAGAAGCGGACCGACCTCGTCGGCAAGGCCGCCCTCCTCGACGTGGGGCACATCGTGGGCGCGCCGCCGGCGCGGCCCGGGGAGCGGGACGACGCGGAGCAGCGCCGGCTCTTCGCGCCGAAGCGCCGCGAGGCCGAGGAGGCGGCGGCGGCCCGGGCCGCCGCCGGCGAGGAGGCCGAGCTGCGCGAGTCGCTCACCAACGTGGACCGCTGCGTGGGCGTGGGAGCGGCGGGGATCCTGGCGCGGCGCTTCGGCGACACGGGGCTCCCGAAGGGCCGCCTCGTCCTGCGCCACCGCGGCGCCGCCGGCCACTTCTACGGGGCGTACGCGGTCCACGGGATGGAGCTGTACCTGCAGGGCCTCGCCGCCGACTCCTGCTTCACCGCCGCGTACGGCGGGAAGATCGTGGTGGTGCCGGAGGGCGCCGACACGTCGCTCACCGTCGTGGGCAACACCTTCGCCTACGGCGCGCGCGCGGGGCGCGCCTACGTGGCCGGCCGCGGCGGCAACCGCTTCGGCATCTGCCTGCGCAAGAGCCACGAGGGCGAGGGGCCGCGGGTGGTGGTGGAGGGCGTCGAGGCGAACGCCTTCCAGTACATGACGGGCGGGGTCGCGCTCGTGCTGGGGCCGGTCGGCTTCAACCTCGGCGCCGGACTCACCGGCGGCCGCGTGTACCTCCTCGAGCCGGACGGCTCCCGGCTCAACCGGCAGTACGTGAAGATGGAGCCGCTCGACGAGACGGGCGCCGCCGAGGTGCAGCAGCTGCTGCGCGAGCACGCGGCCGAGACCGCGAGCCGGACCGCCGAGCGGCTCCTGCGCTCCTTCGACCCGCAGCGCTTCGCCCGCGTCGTGACCGCGATCGTCCCCGAGCCGATCGAGTAGCTCGACTTGCGCCGCACCCGGTCTTCGGTGGATGCTCCGGGGATGGACCTGAAGAGAGCCGAAGACTTCGACCCCGAGCTGTTGATCCTGTTCGATGCCTACGTCCACGGCGCCCTCGATCGTCGCGGCTTCATCGAGCGCGCGTCCCGGTTCGCGGTGGGTGGCGTCACCGCCGCCATGCTGCTCGACGCCCTGAACCCCCGCTTCGCCGAGGCCCAGCAGGTTCCGAAGGACGACCCGCGGCTCTCGGCCGAGTACGTCGAGTACCCCTCGCCGACGGGGTCGGGCACCATGCGGGGCTACCTCGTCCGGCCCGCCAAGACCCCGGGGAAGCTGCCGGGAGTGCTCGTCGTCCACGAGAACCGCGGGCTCAATCCCCACATCGAGGACATCGCGCGCCGAGTGGCCCTCGAGGGCTTCATGGCCTTCGCACCCGATGCCCTCTTCCCTCTCGGAGGCTATCCCGGCGACGAGGACAAGGCGCGGGAGATGTTCCCGAAGCTCGACCAGGCCAAGACGCGGGAGGACTTCGTGGAGGCGGCGAAGTGGCTGAAGGCCCGCGCCGACAGCACGGGGAAGGTGGCCGCCGTCGGGTTCTGCTACGGCGGCTCCATCGCGAACATGCTGGCGACGCGCCTGCCCGACCTGAGTGGGGCGGTGCCCTTCTATGGAGGCCAGGCGAAGGCGGAGGACGTGCCCAACATCAAGGCCCCGCTCCTGCTTCACTACGCCGAGAAGGACGAGCGCGTGAACGCCGGCTGGCCCGCCTACGAGGCGGCGCTCAAGGCCAACAAGATCCCCTACGAGGCCTACGTCTACCCGGGCACCCAGCACGGCTTCAACAACGACACGACCCCGCGCTACGACAAGGACGCCGCGACCCTGGCCTGGCAGCGCACGATGGACTTCTTCAAGAAGAACCTGAAGGGCTGACGCCGGCCGACGTAGCGTGAAGCCGGCCGGAGGTGCCCCGTGACGAGCCTTTGCCTGATGCCCGTGCTCCTGGCGGCGCTGCCCGTCACCCTCACGTTCGATGCCTCGCAGCCGAAGGGCGGGGCGCGGATCGCCCTCGTCGACGTCGCGGCCGACTTCCCGCGGGACTTCTCGGGGTACGAGGCGCTGGTCCTCGAGGTGCGGGCGTCGTCGCCCCAGCGGATCAACCTGAAGGTCCACACGCGCGGCGGCGCTCCCGGGAAGGAACGTGCGAGCCGCGTCGTCTTCCACCCCTACCCCGGCGTGTGGGTCCGCGCCGCGATCCCCGTGGCGATGCTGGCGAAGCCCCCGGCCACCGGGCACGACATGGCCGCGGTCGGCAACCGCTCGCGGTCCGGCTACTTCCTCTCCCTGTGGGGCCCCTTCGTGCCGCTCACGGACGTGGAGGCGATCGGCTTCGAGATGGAGGACCCGATCGGCTCGCCCACGCTGGAGGTGCGCTCCGTCCGCCTCGAGAAGACCTCGCCCGGCGACGCGGTCCTGGACGGCCTTCCCGTGCTCGACGAGCTCGGCCAGTACGCGCACGGCACGTGGCCCGGGAAGGCCGGCTCCGTCGACGACTTGCAGAAGGCGTGGCGGGACGAGGACCGCGCCCTCGCGGCCGGCGACTTCGGCTTCTGCCGCTACGGGGGCTTCTCCGCCACGAAGGCGGACGCCACGGGCTTCTTCCGCGTGGAGAAGAGGGACGGCCGGTGGTGGTTCGCGGACCCCGACGGCCACCTCTTCCTGTCCCTGGGGGCCGACGTGATCCAGCCGGAGATGACGACGCCCGCCGCCGGGCGGGACGGCTTCTTCCGCGCGAGACCCCCGGCGGCCGTCCTCCCCGCGCGCGAGCGGGGCGGCGACCGCGGCGTCTCCTTCTTCACCTGGAACCTCCTGCGCCGCTTCGGCGAGAGCTGGCCCTCGGCCTGGGTCGACCACACCGTGCGCCGCATGGACGCGTGGGGCCTCAACACGGTCGCCAACTGGAGCAGCGACAGGCTGTGGGAGGCGAAGCGCAAGCCCTACGTCATCCCGCTCGAAAGCTGGATCACCGACGTGAGCTACCTGGGCCTGCCCGACGTGTATTCGGACGCCTTCGCGAAGGAGGCCGACGAGCGGGCCCGCCGGCAGTGCGCGCCGCGGAAGGACGATCCCTGGCTCCTCGGCTACTTCCCCGCCAACGAGCCGCCCTTCCCGCAAAAGGAGCTCCAGACCGTCGAGCTCATCCTGGCCGGCCCGAAGACCGCCACCCGGGACGCCCTCGAGAAGTGGCTGGCCGCGGGGGACACCGGGGAGCGGCGGAAGGAGTTCGTCGGCGATGCCTTCGACCGCTACGTCTCGATCACGAGCGCCGCGGTGAAGCGTCACGACCCGAACCACCTGAACCTCGGGATGCGCAGCGGCGGGCAGCCGACCGCCGCCGAGGTCCGTGCGGCGCGCGCCTTCGACGTCTACAGCGTCAACATCTACGACTACGAGGTGCCGGTCGCGCGGGTGAGGCAGATCGCCCAGCTCACCGGCAAGCCGATGCTGATCGGCGAGTTCCACTTCGGCACGCCGGGCCGGGGGCTGGCGGCGAGCCTCGTCCAGGTGCGCGACCAGGCGGAGCGGGGGAAGGCCTACCGCTACTACGTCGAGAACGCCTTCGCGATGCCGGAGATGGTGGGAACGCACTACTTCCAGTGGGCGGACCAGCCCGCCACCGGGCGCTTCGACGGGGAGAACTACAACATCGGCCTCGTGGACGCGACGGACCGGCCCTACCCGGACCTCGTGGGCGCGCTGGTCGAGACGCACCGGCGCGTCAGCGGCTGCACGCGGGCGAGATCGAGCCCGTTCGCGAGCGGCCCGCGGCGAAATGACCCGCGCGGCGCGAGCCGGCTGGTAGACTCGCTCCCGGGAGGATCGGATGCGACTCGCGTGGACGCTGCTGGCCCTCGTCTCGCTCGCGGCGCGCCCCGCGTGGGCCGACAAGAAGCTCGACCAGGCCGTCGCGAAGGCGGAGGCCCAGCTCGCGAAGGGGAAGGACGCCGAGGCGGTCAAGATCCTCCAGAAGGCCGTCGCGCAGGCCCCGCGCGACGCGGAGGCGCCGCTCGCGCTGATGGACGCTCTTGACGCGCCTGGGCCGGCGCGACGAGGCCACCGCGGCCCTGGCCACCGCGGGCGAGCGGGCGGGGAACGCCCCGCCCGCCGTGCGTGCCCGCATCCTCTCGCTCCAGTCCGCTCTCGCCCTGCGCGAGGGCTCGGCGAGCGACGCGCTCGCCTTCGCGGAAGAGGCCGTCGCCGCCTCGGCGAGCGCGGAGAGCCTCTCCGCCCTCGCCCGCGCGCAGGCGCGGCTGGGCCTCGCCGCGGCTCGCGCGACCGCCGATCGCGCCGTGGCCGCGCAGCCGGGCTCCGCCCTGGCGCACGTGGCGAGCGGCGACGCCCGGCTCGCGGCCCGGCTGGACGCGGAGGCCGAGGCGGCCTACCGGCGGGCGCTCGAGCTCGATCCCCGCTCGGCCGAGGCCCAGGCCGCCCTGGGCCTCGCCGCCCTCGCGCGGGACCCGGAGGGCGGGAAGGGGGACGGCGTCGCCGCCGCCCAGCAGGCCGGCCTTCTCGAGCCGAAGAACCCGCTGCCGAAGCTCGTGCTCGGCCGGGTCTACGAGCGCCGGGGGCAGCTCGACCAGGCTCGAACGGCCTACGAAGAGGCCGCGGCATTGGACCCGACCTGGCCGTCGCCGCGTCTCGGCGTCCTGGGTGTCCGCCTGCGCCAGGGGGACACCGACGGGGTTCTCGCCTCCCTGCGCGCGCTCCCCGAGGAGTTCCGGGCGACCGGCGAGGCGGAGCTGTTGCTCGGCCGGGTGCTCGTGCAGAAGGAGGAGTGGACGAGCGCCGGGGCCGCCCTCGACCGCGCCGCCGCCCTCCTGCCCGGACTGGCCGAGGTGCAGGCGCTGCGGGGCGACGCGGCGTACCACGCGGGCGATCTGGCGACGGCCGCCGACGCCTACGGTCGCGCGGTGAAGCTCGATCCCGGAAACCTCGCCTACCGGACGAGCCACGCCCTGCACCTCGGCTACGACGGACGGCGCGAGGAGGCGATCGCCGCGCTCCTCGAGGTCTCGGCGAAGCCGGAGGGCCAGACCCCCGAGGTGTTCCTGGCGCCGGGCGGGATCTACCGCTCCTTCGAGCCGCCTCGCGTCGCGGAGGCCGTCGCGGCGTACGAGAAGGCGCTCAAGCTCGACCCGAAGAGCAGCCAGGCCGCGCTGGGGATCGCCCGGAGCTACCGCGCGGGCCGGCAGTGGGCCCGCGCGATCTCGGCCTACGAGCGCGTCTCGACCGCGTTCCCCCGCCTCGACCGGGAGGGCCTGCTCGGCACGGCCTGGTGCTACCAGCTGAGCGGCGACGACACGCGGGCCCGCTTCTACACGGGGCTCGCGCTGCGCGCCGGGGCGGACGTGGAGCCGCTGCGCCGCGCCCTCTCACGGGAGGGAGCGACGGCCGACGACTTCGAGCGGGCCGAGCTGGCGGAGGCTCTCCGGTCGAAGAGCGCCGGGGAGCAGGCTCGCGCGGTGAAGGGCCTGCTGGAGCTCGGCCGGCCCGCCGTGCCCACGCTCGCGGCCGCCCTCGCCCGCGCGGGGACGAGCCTCGCGGCGCGCGAGCGGATCGTCGACGGCCTCTCCGGCCTCGGCCCCGCCGCGCGCGAGGCGCTGCCGCAGCTCGATCGCCTGGCCGCGGCCGTGCCGGCGGGCCCCGGGCCGCAGGAATCGGACGAGGAGAAGGCGCTGCGGGCGCGCGAGGCCCGGCTCGCCGACTCGGCGCGGGCCGCCAGCGAGAAGATCCGGGGCCGCCGCCCGGAAGCACCTTGAGGATCGCCGGCATCGACAAGGAGTCGCCATGAACTACCCCGCTTTGTTGACGCCCCTGGCCGTGGCCCTTTGCGTGGCGGCTCCGGCGCTGGCGCAGGTCCAGACGGCGAAGGCCGCCTACCGCAATCCCGCCCTGAGCGTCGACGAACGTGTCGCCGACCTCGTCGGCCGCATGACCCTCGAGGAGAAGGTCGGCCAGCTGATGATGTCGGACGCGCGCAGCGAGGACCTCTCCTTCATCAACACCCGCCAGCCCGGCTCCCTCCTCCACATCCTCGGCGCGAAGATCGACCGCGCGATGGACCTCGCCGCGCAGAACCGCCTCGGCATCCCGCTGCTCGTCGGCGAGGACGGCATCCACGGCCACTCGTTCTGGAAGGGCTCGACCATCTTCCCGACCCAGCTCGGCGCTGGCCGCGAGCTGGAACCCCGAGCTGCTCGAGCAGGTCGGCCGCGTGACGGCCGAGGAGATGGCGCCGACCGGCATCCACTGGACGTTCTCGCCCGTGCTCTGCCTCACGCGCGACCTGCGCTGGGGCCGCACCGGCGAGACCTTCGGCGAGGACCCGTACCTGATCGGCGAGCTCGGCGCCGCGCTCATCCGCGGCTACCAGGGCAAGGGCCTCGACGACCCGACGGCCGTGCTCGCCACCGCCAAGCACTACGCGGGCTACTCCGAGACGCAGGGCGGCCGCGACGCCTCCGAGGCCGACATCTCGCGCCGCAAGCTGCGCAGCTACTTCCTGCCGCCCTTCGAGCGCGCCGCGCGCGCCGGCGCGATGACCTTCATGACCGGCTACCAGTCGATGGACGGCGTGCCGTCGACCGCCAACCGCTGGCTGCTCACCGACGTCCTCAAGGACGAGTGGGGCTTCCGCGGCGTGCTCGTGACCGACTGGGACAACGTCGGCCGCCTGGTCCACGAGCAGAAGGTGCCGCGACCTACGCCGACGCCGCGATCATGGCGCTGCGCGCCGGCAACGACATCATGATGACCACCCCGCAGTTCTACGAGGGGGCCATCGAGGCCGTGCGCAGCGGCCGCCTGGCCGAGTCGGAGATCGACGCGCCGGTGCGCCGGCTCCTGGCGCTGAAGTTCCGCATGGGCCTCTTCGAGAACCCGCGCCGGCCCGACCTCGCGCGCGCCGCCGTCGAGATCGCGCGGCCCGACCACCGCGCCGCGAACCTCGCCGCCGCGCGCCAGAGCCTCGTGCTGCTCCAGAACGACGGGCTGCTCCCGCTCGACCCGGCGAAGGTGAAGACGATCGCCGTGGTCGGCCCCAACGCCGACGACGACCTGCAGCAGCTCGGCGACTGGTCGCTCGGCTCGCCGCAGCACCCGCCGGAGGCCGGCAAGCACCCGCGCGAGAAGACGACCACCGTGCTCGACGGCATCCGCGCCCTGGCGCCCGCCGGCAGCTCGGTCCGCTACGAGCGCGGCTGCTCGATCGTCGACGACGATCTCTCGGGCATCCCCGCCGCGGTCGCCGCCGCGCAGGCGGCCGACGTGGTCGTGGCCGTCGTGGGCGATCACCTGAAGTTCATCGGCGAGGAGAAGAGCACCGCCACGCTCGAGCTGCAGGGCGGACAGGTCGCGCTGCTCGACGCGCTGGAGAAGACCGGCAAGCCGATGATCGTCGTGCTGGTGAACAGCAAGCCGCTCGTGCTGCCGCCCTCGGCCAGGCGCGCCGCGGCGATCCTCGAGGGCTTCAACTCCGGCATGGAGGGCGGCCGCGCGGTGGCCGAGGCGGTGTTCGGCCAGCTGAACCCGTCCGGGCAAGCTCACGATCTCGATCCCCGTCCACGTCGGCCAGCAGCCGGTCTTCTACAGCCAGGTGCGCGGCCAGCACGGCACCCGCTACGCCGACCTCACGCAGGAGCCGCTCTTCCCCTTCGGCCACGGCCTGAGCTACACGCAGTACCGCTACTCGAACCTGCGGCTCGCGTCGCCGACGCTCGCGCGCGGGCAGGCGGCGGCGGTCTCCGTCGACGTGGAGAACGCCGGTCCGCGCGCCGGCGACGAGATCGTGCAGGTCTACGTGAGCGACGTCGTGACCTCGGCGACCTGGGTGAACAAGGCGCTCAAGGGCTTCGCCCGCGTGCACCTCGCGCCCGGCGAGAAGAAGACGGTGCGAGGTCGCGCTGCCGTGGGAGGCGTTCCAGATCGTGGATGCCGAGGGCCGCCGCGTGGTCGAGCCGGGCGAGTTCGAGATCCTCGTCGGTCCCTCCTCACGCGACCGCGACCTGCTGAAGGCGACGCTGCGCGCGGAGTGAGCCCACTCCGGGTGTAGACTGCCCGCGACTCGCACCAGGAGGCCCCGATGGCCACTCTGTCCTCCTCCGTCACGGTGTCGCCGGTCGACGCGGCCCGCGCGGCCTATCACCACACCCGGAGCCAGCTGTTCCCGATCCGGCTGGAGAAGTGGCTCGTGCTGGGCCTGCTGGCCTTCCTCGACCAGTGCGGCCGCGCGTTCCGCGGTGGCGGGGGATCGAGCGGCGGCGGGGAGGGGCACGGGCCGGGCGGGTGGCCACCCGACCTCGGCCACGTCGGCGCCCGGGTGCAGCAGGCCTCGGAGTGGCTCGCGGCCCACGCGACGCTCGTCGCGCTCGGCGCGGTGGCCGGGCTCCTCGCCTTCGGCGTGGTGGCCGCCGTCGTGCTCTGGCTGAACGCCCGCGGTGTCTTCATGTACGCGGACGCCGTCGCCACGGGGCGTGCCGAGGTGCGTCGCCCCTGGCGGCAGCACGCGGCCGCGGCCTCGTCCTACTTCGGCTGGAGCCTCGGCATCACGTTCGCCATGGTCTTCACGCTGCTCTTCGCGGGCGGCCTGGTGGTGGCGACGGTGTTCGCCTTCTTCGCGGGGCGGCTGCAGGGGACGGGCGGCTGGCTGATCCTCGCCGCCATGATCCCGGTGCTGGTGCTCCTCGGGCTCGCCCTCCCGCTGCTCGCGCTCGCCGGCCTCGCGCTGCGCGATTTCGTGGCGCCGCTCCAGATCGCCACGGGGCTGCCCTGCGGCGCCGCGGCCCGCCTGCTCGAGTCGCTGGTCGTCGCCCAGCCCGGCGCGTTCGTCCTCTACCTGCTGCTCAAGGTGCTGGTCGTGGTCGCGACCGGTCTCGTCGTCGTCATCGGCGGCTGCCTCACCTGCTGCCTCGGCTTCCTGCCGGTCGTGATGCAGGTGGTCTTCCAGCCGCTCTTCCACTTCGAGCGGGCGCTGTCGCTCATGCTGCTCCGGCAGGTGGGGTACGACGTCGCCGCGCGCCTCGTGCCCTGAGAGCCGGCAGACGGGCTCCTACCCGTCGAGCGCCTCGCGCACGCGACGGGCGAGCATGTCCTGCGTGAAGGGCTTCGGAAGGAAGTGCGCCGCGTCGTCGGCGAGGCCTCGGCGGGCGAGGTCGTCCCCCGCGTAGCCGGACATGAGGAGGACGCGCGCCTGCGGACGGACGACGACGAAGCGCTCGGCCAGGGCGGGTCCGGCGAGGCCCGGCATGACCACGTCGGCCAGAAGGAGGTCGATCGGGCCCGCGTGACGCACCGCGAGGCCCAGGGCCTCCTCGCCGCTCCCCGCGCAAAGGGTGAGGTAGCCGTGCGACTCGAGCATCTCGCAGGCGAGCGCGCGGATGGCCGGCTCGTCCTCCACCACCAGGACCGTCTCGCCGCCGCCCGCCGGGGCCGCGGCGTGGGCCCTCGCCTCGAGCGCCTCACCCGGCCCGTCGGCGCAGGGCAGCAGGATGCGGAAGCAGGAGCCGCGCCCCGGCGCGCTCTCCAGCGCGATCTGGCCCCCGCTCTGCTGCACGATGCCGTACACCGTCGAGAGGCCGAGGCCGGTGCCGCCGCTGCCGGCCTTCGTGGTGAAGAAGGGCTCGAAGGCGTGGGCGCGCGTCTTCTCGTCCATGCCGTGGCCGGTGTCGCGCACGCTCAGGGCCGCCTGGCGCGCGGGCGCCGTCTCGCCGGAGGCCGGCACGCTCGCGTCGGCCGTCTCGAGGGTGATCGTGCCGCCGGAGGGCATCGCGTCGCGGGCGTTGACGGCCAGGTTCATCAGCACCTGCTCGATCTGCGCCGGGTCGACGCGGACCCGCCCGAGGGCGGGGTCGAGCCGCGTCACGACCCTGACGTCCTCGCCGAGGAGCGGCCGCAGCATGCGCGCGGTGTCCGAGACGAGGGCGTTGAGGTCCACGACCTGCGGCTCCATCACCTGCTTGCGGCTGAAGGCGAGGAGCTGGCGCACGAGGCGCGCGGCCCGCTCGGAGGCGCCCATGACGTGCTGCAGCTTGCGCAGCCGCGGGTCGTTCGGGTCGAAGCTCCGGCGCAGCAGCTCGCCGTGGCCCATGATCACCATGAGCAGGTTGTTGAAGTCGTGGGCGATGCCGCCCGCGAGCCGGCCGACCGCCTCCATCTTCTGCGACTGGCGCAGCTGCTCCTCGAGCCGCCGCCGCTCCTCTTCGGCCTGGCGCCGCACCGTGACGTCCAGGAACATCACCGCCATCATGCCCGGCGCGGTCTGGAACGCGTGGACCTCGTAGGTGCCCCGGGAGCGGTCGTCGCTGTAGGTGATCTCGGTCCTCCACGAGCCTCCCTCGGCGCAGAGGCGACGGTAGCGGTCCGGGACCTCGGTGCCGGCGAGGCCGGGGAAGGCCTCCTCGATCGTCCGGCCGACGAGGGGGTCCATCGGGGTGCCGAGGATCCGGTCGCCCGCGGGGTTGGAGCCGGTGAGCACCAGGCGGCCGGCGTCCTCGAGGCGGTAGAGGTGAATCCCCATCGGGGACGACTCGACGATCGAGCGGACCCTCGACTCGGACTCGCGAAGGCGCGTCTCGATGGCGCGGCGCTCCTCGACCTCCGCGCGGAGGCCGGCGATCGCCCGCCGCAGCTCCGCGGTCGCGTAGAGGGCCATGCCCACGATGCTCAGGAGGCCGGCGAGGAAGACGGCGAGGGCGGCCGAGGGGCTCGGGGGCGAGGAGGCCGGCAGCCACCCGCGCACGTCGGCCACCGCGATGCCCACGCTCGAGATCACGATGACGGCCGTGGCCACGGCCGTGCCCCGGACACCGAAGAGCAGGGCGGCCCCCAGCGCCACCACGGTGTAGGCGCTCGCCGCGGGAGTCCGGAAGCCCCCGGAGAGCCAGAGCGACAGGGTGACGAACAGCCACAGACCGCCCAGGTAGAGGGTGGCTGCGAGTCGCGGCCACCCTCTGCGGGCCAGGACCGCGATGCCCAGGAGCGCGACCAGCAGGGCCACGGTGAGGATGCGGGTCCGGGCCCCGAGCTGGCTCCCTGCGACGACCAGGAAGACCGCGGTGACGGCCCCGCTCATCAGGAGGAAGGCGTCGAGGAGCCGCGCGAGCCGCCCGTCGTCGCCCTCGCCGTGCCCCGCGGGAGAGGGGAAGAGGAGACGCGCACGCTCGGTCAGGGTCGGCATGGGCTCACTGCGCACGATTCTACGCCCGGGGAGCGCGGAGTTTTCCACAGGAGGCTGTGCGCATCCTGTGGGACGGCTGTGCATTGCCGGTGGAAACGCGGTTCACCCGATGTGGATTCGCTGTGGATCGAGCGCCGCTGAGACCGTGGTGCGTTACTTCGTGACGGTGAACTGCAGCGGCTTGGTCTGGCGGCCGCTCGGGTCCTCGAGGGCCACGGCGTAGACCCCCGGGGTGACGTTCTCCCCGAGCTCGAGGAGAACGGTCACGAGGCTCGAGCTCACCCACTTCTGCCGCGCCACGGATATCCCCCGCGGCGCCTCGCGCAGGGGCAGGACTCGAGCGTGCAGGTCGGCCCGCAGCCCGGTGCCGCGCAGGTCGAGCAGGGCCCGGCCAGGGCGACGGACCGACAGCGGGGAGAGCGCGGTGAGGACGGCCGGCTCGGCGGGTTCCGTCGCGGGCTCCGCGGTGGCCGGAGGCGGAACGACGGGGGCCGCGACCGGCGGCGGTGGGAGGAGGTGTCGGCGTGGGTGTCGGCTGCGGCGCTGGCGTGGGGGTCGGCACCGGGGTCGGCATCGGTGTCGGCGCCGGGGTCGCGGTGGGCGTCGAGACCGGGACCGCCGGCTCCGCCACCGGGGACCCGGCGGGCGACGGCTCGGCCAGGGCGTCGCCGTCGCCGTCGGGCTGGGTGTCGGAGTCGGGGCAGGCGTGGCGGCGACGGGCGGGCGCGCGGCCACCTCTCCGGGCGCGGGTACGCCATCCGGTCCCTGCCGCTGGATCCACCAGAGGCTCAGGGCCGCGGCGCCGAGCACCAGCAACGCCGCGATCAGGAGAGGCTGGTGGCTGCGGGACGACCGCCGCGGCGGCGTGCGCTGGGCGGGGGCGCTGCGCGAGGGCGCAAGCGAGCCCGCGCCGTCCGGCTCCGGCCCCTTTCGCATGGCCTTCTGCTGGGCGGCCGCGAGCTGGGCGAGGTAGGTCAGGTCCTTCGGGCGCCACTGAGGCGAGCGCTCCAGGCACCCCATGACCGCGCTCGCGAGCTCGCGAGGCAAGTCCGGTGCAACGTCCCCGAGCGGGGCCGGCAGCTCGCCGCACGGGCGGCCGACGAGGACCTCCCAGGCGATCGCGCCCGTCGAGTAGACGTCGGCCGCCGGCGAGGGAGGCCCCCCTTCGATGCGCTCCGGAGCGGCGTAGCCGGGCTCCGGCGAGCCGCGCTCCGCGCCCGAGAGGTCGCACCGGAAGTCGCCCGCGATCTCGACGCGGGTGGGATCGAGCGCGACGAGGTACTCGCCCCGGTCGTGGACCGCGTTGAGGGACTGGCTCAACCGCTCGACGACGCGCAACCGCTCGGCGAGCGGGTGATCCTGCCGGATCCAAGCATCGAGCTTCATGACGCGAGGGGAGGCTAGCCGCGGTGGCGGGCCGGGTCAAGCGGCGCGGGCTCCCGCGAACCGCTGGCGGCTCTACGGGGCGAGCGGCGGGAAGCCCTTCTTGCGCGCTTCCTTGTCCACCACCGGCACGAAATCGTTGATGCGGGGAAGCTTCTTGCCGTTGATGAAGAGGGTCGGCGTCGCGGTGATCCCCAGGCGGTTCCCCTCCGCGATCTGCGCGGCCAGGTCCGCCTTCGTCTTCGGGTCGTCGAGGCAGCCCTCGAGCGCCGCCGCGTTGAGCCCCGCCTCGCCGGCGAGACGCACCACGTCGGCGGGCTGGGGGTTGTGCAGCTCGGTCGAGAACACCCGATCGTGGTAGGCGTCGAACTTGCCCTGGTAGTGAGCGCAGATCGAGCCCAGGGCGACGGTGCAGGCGCCCGGGTGGGTGGCCCGGGGCAGCTTGGGGTTGCAGGTGTTGTCGAGCGGGTAGTTCATGAAGTACACCGCCACCCGCCCGCCCGCCTGGGGCACGAACTGCGACAGCGCGCCGGCGAGGTTGCGACAGAAGGGGCACATGAAATCGGAGAACTCGACCACCCTGGCGGGGGCGGTCGCGGGGCCCCGCAGCGGCGCGCTCGCCACGTCGATCAACATCGGGGCGGACGTGTCGTACTCGCGCTGGGCCTTCTCCGAGAAGTAGGCCTCGAGCTTCTGCGGGTCGTCGATCGTCGACTGGAGCTTCTCGGCCCGCTCCTGCCAGTACTTCGCGTCCTGTGGCCCGGCGGGGGCTTCCGGGGACGCGCTCGGGGAGGCGGTGACCGCCGGAGTCCCCGGGCTGTCGGCGGCCGGGGCCGGCGCCGCGGCGGGGGCCGCCGCGACGGGTGCTCCGAGGAGACTGGCCTGGCGCCGCGCCGCGCGGCTGACGAGGGTCGCGTCAGCGGCGAAGACGGCCCCGGCGAGCGCGAGGGTCCCGAGCGCCCATCCCGCGAGCGCCAGCCGGCCCTCCGGGCGCCCGGCCGCGGCGCCGGTGCCACGCAGGGCCCGTGCGGGCCGGCAGCAGGGCGAAGAGCGCGGCCGCGCTCAGCAGGTAGGTCAGGATGCACAGCTTGCAGTAGGCGTGGATCGCGAAGGCCTGCACGCCGAGCAGCAGGAGGTCGACGAGCAGGCCGAGCGCCAGGGCGGCCGCGACGAGGCCCGCCAGCGTGTCGCGGGTCTCGCCGGGCGCCACGAGCGCGAGCGCCAGCGCCAGCGCGAGAGAGAGGTAGAAGGCGAGGCCGTAGGCGGCCACCGGCACGCCGGCCACGCGGGACCAGGAGGAGCGCGCCACGTCCTCGCAGCCGCTCGTCTGGCCGTCGCCGCACGCCTGGTTGACCGCCGACACGGCGGTGCCCTCGCCGTGGTGCTGCATCAGGAGCAGGCCGGACACGACCGCTCCCGCGAGGCACAGGCACAGGGCCGCCACGATCCGCATCGCCGAGCTCGATCCCACGCAGACCTCCCGAAGGAGTCAATCTAGCCGACGCCCGGAGCGGGCGCAACGAGTGCTACGTGAGGTGGGCCCTTTCCGAGTCGCCCATCTCGACTCCGCCGCCGGGGAAGTACTCCTTCCAGCGGCGCGAGACGAGCGCGGCGGTGTCCGGGTCGCACGAGACCTCCCTCGGGAAGGAGGGCTTCGTCCGGGCGTCGATCAGGACCGGCGGCTCGTGGACCACGTGGTGGCGGACGACGCGCGTGGCGGCCGCGTGGACGTCGGCGGCCGGCTCGAAGCGGGTGAACGTCGTCCAGAGGAAGTTCATCGGGCTCGCCGCGGCGCGCTTCGGCTCGTCGGTGAGGACGACGAGAGGCCAGCCGCGGAATGCGGGGTGCGCCGCGAGGCGAGGCCCCGCGCCGGGGTCCTCGGCCGCCGAGGGCCCGCCCACCACGAGGCAGCCGCCGCAGAAGACGCGCACGTCGGTGACCTCGGGCGGGGGCGGCGCCTCCGGGCGGAACTCCCGCGGCAGATCGCGCACGGGGTCGCCGAGGCCGAGCCACACGCCCTTCGAGCCCTCGTTGACCTTCGGCCCCGTGTAGTCGAGCGTGTCCATCGACAGGTTCGAGAAGACGTAGAGGTCGGTCTGCGGGTTCGTGCGCGCGAGCAGGTGCTCGAGCGTGGCGCGGAAGTCCCGCAGGTCCACGTGCCGGTCCACGACCAGCAGGAACTTGGTGAGCGAGAGCTGCCCCTCGCCGAGGATGCGGAAGGCGGAAGCCATGGCCTCGCGCTTGTAGCGCTCCTTCACGATCGCGGCGGCGAGCGAGTGGTAGCCCGTCTCCCCGTAGGACCAGAGGTCCACGACCCCGGGCATCACCAGGGGGAAGAGAGGCGCGAGCAGCTCCTGCAGCAGGTCCCCGATGAAGAAGTCCTCCTGGCGCGGCTTGCCGACGACGGTGGCGGGGTAGATCGCGTCGCGGCGCCGGCACAGCTTGTCGACGCGGAAGACCGGGTAGTCGTGCCGCAGGGAGTAGTAGCCGTAGTGGTCGCCGAACGGCCCCTCGGGCTGGCGCACCCTGGGCGGGACGTGGCCGACGAGGGCGATCTCGGCGCTCGCCACCAGCGGGTGCGGGCCGGGCCCCGGGCAGCGCTCGAGGCGCCGGCCGGCGATGAGCGAGGCCAGCATCAGCTCGGGCACGTTCTCCGGCAGCGGCGCGATCGCGGCGAGCACGAGGGCGGGAGGGCCGCCCAGGAAGACGGTGACGGGCAGGTCCTCCCCCCGGGCCTCCGCCACGGCGTGGTGGAAGCCCCCGCCCTTGCCGATCTGCCAGTGCATGCCCGTCGTCCGCGCGTCGTGGACGTGGAGCCGGTACATGCCGAGGTTGCTGCGGCCCGGAGCCTCGGGGTGCTCCGTGTAGACGAGGGGCAGCGTGACGAAGGGGCCGCCGTCCTCGGGCCAGCAGGTGAGCGCGGGCAGGCGGTCGAGCCGGACGTCCTCGGTCACGACCTCCGTGACCGGCCCGCTCCCGCGCTTCGCGAGGCCGATGCGCAGCGCCTCCCGGGCGACGTCGCGCGCGCCCCACAGCTTGGCGGCCGTCGGGGGCATCAGGGTCTCGGCGAGGTGGACGAGTCGCTTGACGAGCCGCTCCGGCCGCGTGCCGAAGGCGAGCCGAGCCCGGCGGCCGGTGCCGAAGAGGTTGGTGGCGAGCGGCAGGTCCGCGCCGCGGACCTTCGTGAACAGCAGCGCGGGGCCGCCGGCGGCGATGACGCGGCGGTGGATCTCGGCCGCTTCCAGGCGGGGATCCACCTCCGCCTCCACGACGGCGAGGTCGCCGTCGCGCCGGAGCTGGCCGAGGAAGCTGCGCAGGTCGGGGAACGAGACGTCGGGGGTCATGAAGGCCTCCAAGGGGATGCTAACATCCGGGGCATGAGCCGACCGGAGCCCGGGGCGTCGCCTCTCCGCCGCCTGCCCCTCGAGGACGATCACTTCCACGACCAGTGCGGTCTCTTCGGCATCTTCGGCCACCCCGAGGCCGCGCACCTCGCCTACATGGGGCTCTACGCGCTGCAGCACCGCGGCCAGGAGTCGGCGGGCATCGCGGCGAGCGACGGCAAGAGGATCCGGCTCGAGAAGGGCATGGGCCTGGTGAACGACGTGTTCACGGAGGAGCGGCTCGACTCGCTGGCCGGTGATCGCGCGATCGGCCACGTGCGCTACTCCACCTCGGGCGACACCGTGGCCTCGAACGCGCAGCCGTACCTCATCGAGTGCCACCGCGGCCCGATCGCCATCGGCCACAACGGCAACCTGGTCAACGCGACGATCCTGCGCCACGAGCTCGAGGCGGCGGGCTCGATCTTCCAGTCCACCTCCGACACCGAGGTCATCCTCCACCTCTACGCGCGCAGCCACCGGGAGAGGCTGGAGGACGCGATCGCGGCGAGCCTGCTGAAGGTGATGGGGGCGTTCTCGCTCGTCTTCCTCACCCCCGACGCGCTCGTGGCCGCGCGGGACCCCTGGGGCTTCCGGCCGCTGGTCCTGGGCCGGCTCGGCGGAGCGGCCGTCGTGGCGTCGGAGACCTGCGCCCTCGACCTCATCGACGCCGAGTACGTGCGCGACGTGGAGCCGGGCGAGATCCTGGTCGCCGACGCGGACGGCGTGCGCTCGTTCAAGCCCTTCCCCCCGGAGCCGACCGCCCACTGCGTGTTCGAGCACGTCTACTTCGCCCGCCCCGACAGCCTGGTCTTCGGCCGTACCGTCCTCGACTCGCGCCTGCGCCTGGGCCGCCAGCTCGCGATCGAGGCGCCCGCCGACGTGGACGTCGTGTGCCCCATCCCGGACAGCGGGATGGGCGCGGCGCTCGGCTTCGCGCGGGAGAGCGGCATCCCGTTCGAGTGGGGGCTCATCCGCAACCACTACGTGGGCCGCACCTTCATCCAGCCCCGACAGGGCCAGCGCTCGGTGGGGGTGAAGATCAAGCTCAACCCGGTGCGCCAGGTGATCGAGGGCCGGCGGGTGGTGCTGATCGACGACTCGATCGTGCGCGGCACGACCTCGCGCAAGATCGTCCACATGATGCGCGAGGCGGGCGCCCGCGAGGTGCACATGCGCATCTCGAGCCCGCCCACCACCGGGCCCTGCTACTACGGGATCGACACGCCGCTCAAGAGCGAGCTCATCGCCTCCTCGCACTCGGTCGAGGAGATCCGCCGCTTCATCGAGGCGGACAGCCTGGCCTACCTCTCGCAGGAGGGCCTGCTGAAGGCGGTGGAAGACGACGCCGAGCGCCGTCACTGCACGGCCTGCTTCTCGGGCCGCTACCCGGTGGCGGTGAGCGTGCCCGACGAGTCGCAGCTGCGTCTGTTCGAGAAGGCCCGGGGCTGACCCCGGCGGCCATGCCGCGCCTCCTCGCCCTCGGCCACGTCTCGCGCGACCGCCGCCCCGGGGGCGACGTGCTGGGCGGCTCGGTCACCTACGGCGCGCTCGCCGCGCGCAAGCTCGGCTGGGAGGCGGCGATCCTCACCAGCGCCGGCCCCGACTTCGAGCCGGAGCGGGAGCTGCCCGGGATCCCGGCCTTCGTCCGGCGCTCGTCGGCCACCACCCGCTTCGTCAACGAGTACGACGCCGACGGCACCCGGCACCAGGTGGTCACGGCCCGCGCCGAGGACGTGGACCTCGAGGCGCTTCCGGCGGCGTGGCGCAACCCCGACGCTCTCCTCCTCGGGCCGCTCGTGGGGGAGCTGTCCGGCGTGGGGGCCACCGCGCTCGAGGCCGGCTGCGTCGGCGCGATCGCCCAGGGCTACGTGCGCGCGATCGACGGTGACGGGCTCGTCTCCGCACGGGAGTGGGCGCGGCCGGAGCGGGACCTTCTCGGCGTCCACGTCCTCTTCCTCTCGGAGCACGACCTGCCCGACGCCTTCGCCCGCGCGCGGGATCTCCTCGCCCACGTCCCGATGGTGGCGCTCACGCGCGGCTGGCGAGGGCTGACGCTGCTGACGCGGCAGGGGACCCACGAGGTGCCTTCCCTGCCGCGGCCGGAGGTGGACCCGACGGGCGCCGGCGACGTGTTCGCCGCGGCCTTCCTCGTCCGCTACCAGGAGACGGGCGACCCGCTCGAGGCCGCCGCGTTCGGCGCCTGCGCCGCCTCCTGCGCGGTCGAAGGGGTCGGGGCCACGACCCTCGGCGACCGCGACGAGGTGCTGCGCCGCCTGGCGCTGCGCGAGCGGATGATCGAGACCGGCGACTGGGAGGAGTAGGCGCGGGGCCGCGGTACCGCTCGGGACCCTGGCCGCGAACCCGTGGCATCGGCGTTGGCGATGCCGTGGCCATCGGATCCGCGGCGGTCCCCGCGCGCCCCCCGTTCCCGGGACAACGTCCGACGCGAGCCGATGAGTCCCGGGAAGGGGGGCTCTCCGCGGGGAGCCGCCGCTACCCGCGGCTATCGGCGTTGGCGATGCCGTGGCCATCGGATCCGCGGCGGTCCCCGCGCGCCCCGACACTCCCTCGACCGGCGGCGTCACGGCGACGGAGACGGCGTCGGCTCCAAGGGGCGGGTCTGCGAACGGCGATGTCGAGCCATGGCTTCCCGGCCGTAGTCGACCTCGGCGAGGTAGGCGTTGTGGCATTTGCACGCGAGCGAGACGTTGTCGACCGAGTGGTCACCGCCGTGGCCGAAGGGACGCCGGTGGTGGAACTCGAGCCCCTGGCGCGCCGTGCATCGTCTTCCCTGTTCGTCCTCGTAGCGGCATCGGCCTCCGTCCCGCTCGTACACGGCTCGCTTCACCGCGGCCGGGATCTGGCGCGTCGTGGGGGAGGTCTCGGCTCTGCGAGAGCGTCTTCCTCGGCGCCTGGGTCCGGGCGAAACGCCGCGCTTCGAGCCTCTGGAGCTTCTCGGTGACGGCCTGCTCGACGATCGCAGCCAGGTCGCCGTCGGGCACCGAGGAGCGCATGAGGGCCCGCAGGCGCTCGAGCTTGTCGCGGAGCTCGGCGGAGGCGGTGAACTGGACCTTGTAGCGGGCCGGGGCGAGGGGCTCGATCACCGCGGGCCGGCCGCGGGGAGAGGCCGGCAGCCCGTCGAAACTCGATTCCGGACGGACTCGGTTCGACGCTCGGCCCGCCGCAACTCCGTCTGGACGGAGTTGGCGATCGACCGAAGCCCCTCGCTCCGGACGCAGTCCGAGGGAGGGCACCTCGGCGTCCGGGCCGAGTCGGGGGGCCGGCGACGTCGTCCCCGCCGGTCGGTCGGGCAGCTTCCGCATCACCGCCGGAGCATCGGGACGGGGCGCAAGCTCCGCCACGAGCTCCTCGATCTCGCGCTTCGACCGGTGGGCGGCGCGCTCCAGGAGGGCCTCCCGGTTCTCCGGGGTCAGGTGCGGCGCCAGCTTCGCGATGGCCGTCAGGTGCAGCCGCCCGTCGGCGAGCAGGGTCAGGAGGAGGGGATGCTCTCGCGCGGCGCGGGCGGCGGCGATGCGGAGGTAGGCCTCGGCCTCGGAGAGGTGGAGGACCTCGGTGCAGCACGCGAACATCGAGGGCGAGGCTTCGCGGGCGTAGAGCCGGCGCCGGTCGACCTCGCCGATGTGAGCGACGAGGTCGGCCTCGTTGCGACGGCACTGACCGAGGAGATCCGACAGGCGATGGAGGAGATCGTCGTCGGAGAACGACGTGAGCGGGTGAGTGCGTTCCATGACGACAATATAGGACTGCGTTTCGCGACCTCCCGGGGTCGCGTCTGGCGCGCGCCACGCGGCGGACCCTCGCTCGAAGAGGACCGGCGCGGCGGCGACGCTTGTGGGCGCCCTGCGTGCCGCACACGCGTCCTTTCGAGCCGGTCAGCGACGGCTCGCGGAAGGGCCTCCTGAAACTTGTCAAGGGGAAAGTGAAGAAAAAGCGAAACGCGAGTGAAGTCGTGGGCGCGGGGCGGACCGGCCGATCTCCAGCCGCCCGGCGCGAGAAGGCTGCATGACTCCGAAACGCTGCCTGCATGCAGGCCCCGCGACGCCGGCGGGTGTGGGTGTCCATCGGAGGCTCTCGGTCTGGGACCAGGTGCCGGTCGACGTCCGAGCCCTCGCGGCGGCCAGCGATCCCCGGACGAGTGCTGGCGGCGGGGCTGCTGGACCATCGGGCGGACGCCTCGGCAGTGCCGGCCGAGTCGGCCGAACGGGCGCGGCCTGCTACGATGAGCCCCACACTCCGGAGGTGGTCATGACCAGCCGGCGAGCCGTCCTCTTCGTCTTCGCGGCCCTGGCGCCGCTGGCGGCCCTCGCCCAGGCCCCGGCCCCAAAGCCGCCGAAGCCCGCGACGGCGATGTTGAAGGAGCCGCCGGTCGCCCCCGGCACCGAGGCGGTCGTCGAGACGGCGAAGGGCCGCTTCACGATCCGCCTGCTGCCGGAAGTGGCCCCGAAGCACGCCGCCCTCTTCGTCAAGACCGCGAGGGCGGGCGCCTACGACGGGACGACCTTCCACCGGATCATCGCGGGCGGGATCATCCAGGGCGGCGACCCGCTGACGAAGGACCCGGCGAAGGCGTCGCTCTACGGCAGCGGAGGCCTCGGCCTGCTGACCGCCGAGTTCTCCGACCGGCCCTTCGTGCGGGGCACGGTGGCCGCGGCGCGCAAGCCCTCGAGCCCGGACAGCGGCGGCCGGCAGTTCTTCGTCTGCCTGCGCGACCAGCCCTCGCTCAACGGGCAGTACACGATCTTCGGCGAGGTCGTCTCCGGCATGGAGGTCGTCGACCAGATCAGCACCACCCCGGTGGACGGCGACAAGGCGAGGGAGCGGGTCGAGATGAAGGTCACGATCCAGGAGCCGCCGCCGGCGCCCTGAGCGCGCGGCGCGAGGCACGACGTGGTCCCCGCTCCCGACCCCGCCCTCTCCGCGGCCCCCGCGCCGGGGCCCCGCGTCGCCTCTCCACCGGAGTGGGAGAGCTGGGACGACGAGCGGCTTCTCGACGTGAGGATGTGCGACCTCGGGGTCCGCCTCCGGGGCAGCTTCGTGGAGCCCTTCCTGCGGCAGGTGAGGCGCGAGCTGCGCCAGCGGGGCCTTCGCCTGCGGCCGCACTTCTGGCTCTCCGACGAGTGGTTCTGCCCCGACGGGGTGGCCGGGGTCGCCGTCCCCTTCTACCTCGCGCACCCGCGCCTCGCCCGGCTCGAGCACGCGCAGATGCTCGAGGTCGAGGGCGGGACGCCCGACTGGTGCCTGCGCATCCTGCGCCACGAGGTGGGCCACGCGCTCGAGAACGCCTTCGGCCTGCGGCGGCGCAAGCGCCGCATCCAGCTCTTCGGGCGCAGCTCGGAGAAGTACCCGGAGGACTACGCCCCCCGCCCCTACAGCAAGAGCTTCGTCGCCCACCTCGAGGCGGGCTACGCGCAGAGCCACCCCGACGAGGACTTCGCGGAGACCTTCGCGGTGTGGCTCACCCCCGGCTCGGACTGGGCCCGCCGCTACGCGGGCTGGAAGGCGCTGCGCAAGCTCGAGTACGTGGACGCCCTGATGCGGGAGATCGCGGGGAGAGAGCCGCGCGTGCGGGGCCGGCGCGAGGTGGAGCCGCTCGCCGCGCTCGGCAAGACCCTGCGCGAGCACTACCGGCAGCGGCGGGAGTCCTACGGGGTGGGCGAGCTCGAGCTGTACGACCGCGACCTGCGGCGCCTCTTCTCGGACGCGCCCGAGCACGCGCGCAACCCGTCCGCCGCGCGCTTCCTGTCGCGGCTGCGCAAGGAGGCGGGCCGCCGGGTGCGGCGCTGGACGGGGAGCTACCAGTACCTCATCGACCGGGTGCTCGGCGAGATGATCGAGCGCTGCCGCCAGCTGAACCTGCGCCTGGCCGCGCCCGAGGAGCAGGCGAAGCAGGACTTCCTCGTCCTGCTCGCGGTGCGCGTGGTCAACGACCTCCACACCGGGCGCCTCCGTCTGGCGCTGTGAGGGGGGTGCCCCGATGAAGAAGCAGCGCGTCCTCGCCCTCGTCGACGAGAGCCTCGTTCCCCCCGACGACGGGAAGGGCCACGACGTCGTGAACGCGCCCTGGAAGATGGAGTTCGACGTCGTCCACACGCTGCGCGAGGAGGGCCACGAGGTGCTCGCGGTGGGGGTGGGGAGCGAGCTCGGCGTCATCCGCCGGGCGATCCAGGAGCTCAAGCCCGACATCGCCTTCAACCTGCTCGAGGGCTTCGCCGACGTCGCCACCTGGGACCAGAACGTGGTCGCCTACCTGGAGCTGATGCGGCTCCCCTACACCGGGTGCAACTCGCGCGGCCTCGTGCTCGCCCGCGACAAGGCCCTGACCAAGAAGATCCTCGCCTACCACCGCGTGCCGGTCCCGGACTTCGTGGTCGTGCCGCGCGGCCGGAGGATCCGCCGGCCGCGCCGGCTGGGCTTCCCGCTCATCGTCAAGTCGCTGACCCTCGACGCCTCGATCGGCATCTCGCAGGCGTCGGTCGTCGAGGACGACGCGCGGCTCGAGGAGCGGGTTCGCTTCATCCACGAGAGCATCGGCACGCCGGCCCTCGTGGAGGAGTACGTCGAGGGGCGGGAGCTCTACGTGGGCATCCTCGGCAATCAGCGCCTGCAGGTGCTGCCGACCTGGGAGCTCGACTTCTCGGGGCTGCCCGAGGAGGCGCGCCGCATCGCCACCGAGCGGCTCAAGTGGAGCATGAGCTACCAGAAGAAGCACGGGATCATGAGCGGGGCGGCGAAGGACCTGCCCGAGCCGCTCGTGCGGTCGATCGGAGGGCTGTGCAAGCGCGTCTACCGCAGCCTGATGCTGAGCGGCTACGCGCGGATCGACCTGCGCCTGGCCGAGGACGGCCGGATCGTCGTGCTCGAGGCCAACCCCAACCCGCAGCTCGCCTACGGCGAGGACTTCGCGGAGGCGGCGGAGGCGGCCGGGGTCCACTACGGGCCTCTCCTCGAGCGGATCATGGCTCTCGGCCTCGCCTGGGAGCCCGGCTACCTGGGGTAGCCGCGCTCACGTCCGGAGCGCCGGAGCACCTCCAGCGGCGGGCGGCGCCAGACCTCGGTGCTGCCGAGCAGCCCCACGACGATCGTGAGCCCGAGGACGCCGAGGAGAAGGGCGAGGAGCGGGAGCCCGGGAAGGGCGAAGGAGCCGTCGAAGACGAAGCGCACGAGCGCCCAGCCCGCCAGCGTCGAGAGCAGGATCGAAGCGCCCGCGGCGAGAGCGCCGAGGACGGCGTACTCCGTGAGCAGGATCCGCAGGAGCTGGGAGCGCCGGGCCCCGAGCGTGCGCAGCAGTGCCCCCTCGCGCACCCGCTGGTAGCGGCTGGCGGCCACCGCCCCCGCCAGCACGACCGCGCCGGCGGCGAGGCTGAAGAGGGCCATGAAGCGCACGGCCAGGACCACCTTGTCGAGGACGCCCTCGATCGCCCGCTGGACCTGGGTGAGGTCGAGGCTCGAGACGTTCGGGTGGGCCTCCACCACCGACCGCTGCAGCCGCGCGCGCCGGGAAGGGTCGTCCACGCGCGAGAGCAGCACGTAGCTTCGCGGGGCGTCGTCGAGGGGCCCCTCGGGGAACACGACGAAGAAGTTCGGCTCGAAGCGGGCCCACTCCACGTCGCGCAGGACCGCGACCCGCGAGGCGACCGGGACGCCCTGGACGTCCCACACGATCTCGTCGCCCATCCCCACCCGGAGCTCGCGCGCGAGGCCCTCGTCGAGGGCGATCGGCACCGTCTCCCCGCCCGCGCGCCCCTTCCACTCGCCCTCTCGCCACCAGGCGCCCGCGAGGACCCGCTCGGATGTCGCCGGCAGCGTCGCGGGTGCTGCTGCGGTACTCGCGCCGGAGGGCCCAGCGCTCCGGCCGCTGCTTCTCGTCCTCGATCGCGAGCAGCTCGCTCGCCGGGCGGCCCTTCAGCGACTGGATCCGCATGGGGACGATCGGCACGACGGGGGCGGTGAGCGGGCCCTCGGCCCTCACCCGCGCCAGGACGTCGTCCCGCTGGTCGGGCTGGACGTCGAAGAAGACCACGTTCGGGCGCGAGGCGCCGCGGTCGACGCGCAGCTCCCGCAGGAGGTTGTGCTGGACGAGGAGGAGCGTGCTCAGGAGGAACGCGCCGAAGCCGAGGGCGAGGACGACCATCAGCGTCTGGTTCGCCGGGCGGTAGAGGTTGGCGAGGCCCTGGCGGTAGAGGTAGGGGAGGCCCCGGGGGAAGAACCGGCGCAGGCCCCGCACGAGCATCACCGCGCACAGCCACAGGGCGGCGAGGGCCAGGCCCACGCCGGCGGCAAAGGCGAGCCCGAAGGAGAGGCGCCCGGCCTGGATCACGGCCAGGGCCACGAGGCTCGCGGCGAGGGCCAGCGCGGCGGCGTACCGGGCGAGGTCGCGGCGGGGCGCCTCGTCGCCCTCGTAGTCGCGGCGCAGGACGGCGAGCGGGGAGACGCGGCGCACGGCGAGCAGCGGCAGCAGCGAGAAGACCACGGCCACCCAGAGCCCGACTCCGACGCCGCCGAGAACGGAGGGCCAGGAGACGGACCAGGCCACGTCCACCGGCACGACGTCCTTCAGGACGCGGGGAAGCGCCACCTGGATCGTGGCGCCGAGCACGGCCCCGGCGAGGCTGCCGAGAAGGCCCACCGCCACCGCCTGCACGAGGTAGGCGGCGAGGACCGTGCCTCCGGTCGCGCCCAGGCAGCGGAGAACGGCGATCGTGGCCATCCGCCCCTTGATGAACACGTGCACGGCGCTCGCGACCCCGAGGCCGCCGAGGAGGAGGGCCACGAGCGCGACGAGGCCGAGGAAGTTGCCGAAGCGGGAGAGCGTGTCGGTGAGACGCCGCTGGTCGTCGGAGACCGTGCGGACGTTCAGGCGCTCGGCCGAGAGCCGGGGGCGGAAGCGGTCGGCCAGCTTCTGGGGGTCGGCCCCCGGGGGCAGGCGCAGGTAGGCCTCGTAGCGGGCGCGCGAGCCGCGGGTCAGGAGCCCGGTCTCCTCGACGCGCGCACGGGGGATGAAGAGGCGCGGGCCGAAGGCGCTGCGCACGCCCACGTCGCCCGGCACGTTCTCGACCGTGGCCCGCAGCACGAAGCGCGCCTCGCCGAGGGCGATCTCGTCACCGATCGACGCGCCCAGGGCGACGAGCAGCGAGGCGTCGGCGACCGCGCCGCGCGTCTCGGCGAGTCGGGCCCACTCGCCGGAGGGCGCCGTCTCGATCGCGCCGTAGAACGGGTAGCCGGGGTCCACGGCCAGCACCTGGGCCAGCCGCGTCGTCTGGCCCCCCGGCTTGAGGACCATGGCCCCGAAGTTCACCACGCGCGCCACGTCGGCGGCGGGGCGCGTCGCCCGGCGCAGCTCGCCGAGGAGCGCTTCGGCGGCCTCCGGGAAGGGAGAGGCGGAGGAAAGAGCGAGGTCGGCGCCGAGCAGTGCCCGGGCCTCGCGCTGGACGGACCCTCGCAGGTTGTCCGTGAAGGAGTTGATGGCGACGAGGGCGCCGACGCCGATCGCCACCGAGAAGACGATGAGCAGCCCCCGGCGCGCCTGGGCCCGCGACTCGCGCCAGGCGAGGCGACAGGATGAAGCGTGACACCTACGCCTGCGCCGGGGTGAGGGCGGCGTCCTCGACGACGGCGCCGTCGCGAAGCCGGATGACGCGGTGGGCGCGCCGCGCGAGGTCGGGGTCGTGGGTCACCAGGACGAGCGTCGTCCCGAGCTCGCGGTTCAGCTCGCCGAGGAGGGCGACCACGTTCTGCCCGTTCGCGGCGTCGAGGTTGCCGGTGGGCTCGTCGGCGAAGAGGATCTTCGGGCGGTGGGCGAAGGCCCGCGCCACGGCCACCCGCTGCTGCTCGCCCCCCGAGAGCTGCGCCGGGTAGTGGTGCCCGCGGTCGCCGAGGCCCGACCCGCGCGAGCAGCTCCTCCGCGCGGGCCCGCCCGTCCTCGCCCCGCAGCTCCAGCGGGACCTGGATGTTCTCGCGCGCGGTCAGGGTCGGGATGAGGTGGAAGGACTGGAAGACGAAGCCGACCGCCTCCGCCCGCACGCGGGCCCGCTCGTCCTCGGTGAGCGCGGCGAGGTCGTGGCCGTCGAGCACCACGCGGCCGCGGGTCGGCCGGTCGAGGCCGGCGAGCAGGCCGAGCAGCGTGCTCTTGCCGCTGCCCGAGGGGCCGGTGATGGCCAGGAAGGCGCCGGGCTCGAGGTCGAACGTGGTATCTCTAAGGACGGTGATCTCGCGCCCGCCCGACACGTAGCTCCGGGTGAGCGACTCGCAGCGCAGGATGGACATGAAGAGCTTCCGGCCCCCTCGTAGCATCTTATCGGCAAACGGCGCGCTCCTCGCAGGGCTCGCCCTGCTGGGCGGCCTCGCGCTCGGGGCGTGCCGCGGCGGCGGTCGGACGGAGGCCTCCCCCTCCCCGAGCCCGAGCGCAACCGCGGTCGCGGCCGCCGACGACCGGCCGGTCGTCCTCTTCGTCGGGACGAGCCTGACCGCCGGCCTCGGCCTCGACCCCTCGGAGGCGTACCCCGCCCTCGTGCAGGAGAAGATCGACGCGGCCGGCCTGCGCTACCGCGTGGTCAACGCCGGCGTGAGCGGGGAGACCTCGGCCGGCGCCCGGCGGCGCATGGCGTGGCTCCTGCGCCAGCCCGTGGCCGTGCTCGTCGTCGAGACGGGGGCGAACGACGGCCTGCGGGGCCAGGAGCCCGAGGCCACGCGCGAGAGCATCCAGGCGATCCTCGACGAGGCGAAACGGCAGCAGCCGCCGCCGAAGCTCGTGCTCGCGGCCATGGAGGCGCTGCCGAACTACGGGGAGGACTACCGCCGGCGCTTCCGCGCCATCTACCCGGAGCTGGCGAGGGCCAACGGCGCGACGCTGGTGCCGTTCCTGCTCGACGGCGTCGCGGGCGAGGCGCGCCTCAACCAGCCCGACGGCATCCACCCCACCGCCGAGGGCCACGCGCTCGTGGCCGCGACCGTCTGGAAGTCCCTGCGGCCGGTCCTGACGCCCCGCACCGTAGGGCCCTGTCATTCCGAGGGACTCCGGTCGGACCGGGTCCCGAGGAATCTGCCGCGCGCCGGCGGCGGCGGATTCCTCGTCGCCCGGCGAGACGAAGCTCCTCGGAATGACAGGCGAGGCTGACGCCCCGACTTCTCCAGGAAGTCGAGGCGCGGTCGCGGGGCCCAGAACCAGCCGGGGGCTTGCGAGGGGCCGACGAAGCCGACGTGGCCGCCGGTCGGCGCGATCTCGCGGTGCACCGACGGGGAGAGCGGCCAGCCGGCCACCGACGGCGCCGGGATCATCGGGTCGTCGGCCGCGGCGAGGACGAGCGCCGGGCGGTCGATCGAGGCGAGCCACGGCCCCGCGCTCGACCGCTCGTAGTACTGGGCCGCGCTCTCGTAGCCGCCGAAGGGCGCCGTGATGCGATCGTCGTACTCGCGCACCGTGCGCAGGCCCCGCTCGCGGCCCTCGGCGAAGAGGTCGGGCCGCGCGCGGTGCCGTCGCCGGTAGCTCTCGGCCAGCATCTGCATGAAGTAGTGCTGGTAGAGGCCGTTGCCCCGCGCCTCGAGCGCGTCGGCGCAGGCCGAGAGGTCGAGCGGCGGGCAGACGGCGGCGACGCCCCCGAGCGCCGGCGGCAGGTGCTCGCGCCGGCGGCCGAGCATCAGCAGCGCCAGGTTCGCCCCCAGCGAGAAGGCCACGACGCCGATCCGGGGCACGAGGCTCGAGAGGGCCGAGAGCGCGGCCAGCAGGTCGGTGTCGAGGCCGGCGTTGTAGAGGAGCGGGCAGAGGGCCTCGCCGTCGCCCGAGCCGCGCATGTTCATGCGCACGACGTGCCAGCCCCGGGCCCAGGCGAGCCGCCCGGTGGAGACGACGTACGGCGAGGCGTCCGACCCGCCGAGGCCGTGGAGGACGAGGAGCGCCGGCCGCTCCTCGCGCGGCGCCCGGCTGCCAGGTGGCGCGCAGCAGCAGGCGAACCCCGTGGCCGGCCTCGACGACGAGGTCCTCGGAGGGCAGCCTCCAGCGCAGGAGTCGCCGCAGCCAGTAGCCGAGGAAGGTCTGGCGGTGGCCGCCGGCGAGCCAGGCGGGAGGGTGAAAGCCGTCGGTCGGGCGCGGTGCGTGCAGGACTGCCTCCGGAATGAGCGAAGGGTCCGCCCCGGCCCGCGGCTATAATCGCGGTCGCGCGGACCCTCGCCGATGATACAAGCCTTCCACGTCTACAAGCAGTACGACCGGGAGTCGATGGCGCTCTGCGACGTGACCCTGAGCGTCGAGAAGGGCGCGTTCTGCTTCCTGACCGGGCCCTCCGGCGCGGGCAAGACGACCTTCCTCAAGCTCGTCTTCCGCGAGGAGCTGCCCTCGCAGGGCCAGATCCTCGTGGGCGGGAGGAACGTGACCGCCATCCCCAACGGGCAGATCCCGGAGCTGCGCCGCTCGATCGGCGTCGTCTTCCAGGACTTCAAGCTCCTCAAGCGGAAGACCATCCTGGAGAACGTGGCCTTCGTCCTGCGCATCCTCGGGGTGCCCCTGCGCGAGCAGAAGCGCCGCGCGTTCGCCGCGCTCAAGGCGGTGGGCCTGCACCACAAGATGCACGCCTACCCCCTGCAGCTCTCCGGCGGCGAGCAGCAGCGGGTCGCGATCGCCCGCGCGCTCATCAACGAGCCGATGCTGCTGCTGGCCGACGAGCCCACCGGCAACCTCGACCCCGAGATGGCGGCCGAGATCATGAGGCTCTTCCTCGAGGTGAACGCGCGCGGCACCACCGTGCTCGTCGCCACCCACGACCGCGACATGATCCAGCGCATGGGCAAGCGCGTGCTCGCGCTGGAGAAGGGGCGGGTGGCCTCGGCGTGAGCGGCCGCTTCGCCTCCCGGGCGGCGGTGGTCACGGGAGCGGGCCAGGGCATCGGGCGCGAGATCGCCCGGCAGCTCGCGCTCGAGGGGGCGAGCGTCCTCCTGAACGACCGGGACGAGGCCCTGGCCCGGGAGGCCGCGCGGGCCATCGGGGCCGAGGGCGGGGTCGCGAGCGCCGCGGGCGGCGACGTGTCCGACGTGGCGACGACGCGCGGGCTCGTGGAGAGGGCGGTCGCCGGCCTTCGGCCGGCTCGACGTGGCGGTGGCGAACGCCGGCATCACGCTTCACTGCGACTTCCTCGACTACCGGCCCGAGGACTTCGACCGCCTCCTCGCCGTCAACCTGCGGGGCTCGTTCTTCCTGGCCCAGGCCGCGGCCCGGCCGCTTCCGCGCAGCAGGGCACGCCCGGGCGCATCCTGTTCCTCTCCTCGGTGACGGGCCACATGGCCATCCGCCAGATGGCGCCCTACGGGATGACGAAGTCCGCGCTCGAGGCCCTCGCCCGCAACCTCTCGCTGGAGATGGCCCCGCACGGGATCACGGTCAACGCGGTCGCCCCCGGGGCCACGGTCACGCCGCGCACGGTCTCGGACGAGGCGTGGGAGCAGGCCTGGGCGGAGGCCACCCCGGACGGCCGCGTGGCGACGGTCGCCGACGTGGCCGCCGCGGCGCTCTTCCTGCTGTCGGACGCGGCGTCGCACGTCACCGGCCAGAGCCTGGTGGTGGACGGCGGCTGGACGGCGATGGGCGCGGTGCCGGGGAGGTACGGCCCTGAGCCGTCCCCGAGCGCGCTCCAATCCGGCGAGCGCGCGCGGGATCTGGCCGATCCGTTGGCTCCGTTTCGCAGAGCCCGGCCGTCCGTGGGCTCCCGAGAGCCGGCACTCCTCAGTGCCCTGCGAGACCGGCCTTCATCAGAGCCCTGCGAAACGGACTAGACGCAGATCCCTCGCGCGGCCGGCGGGACTGAGCCGCGCTCGGGGGCGGCGAGAGCCCTGATGCGGGCCACGACCGCCTCGAGCGCCACCTCGTTCTCGGCGCCCTCGGGGATGATGAGGTCGGCGTAGCGCTTCGAGGGCTCCACGAACTCGAGGTGCATCGGGCGCACCGAGTCGAGGTACTGCCGCTGCACCGACTCGAAGCTGCGGCCCCGCTCGTGGATGTCGCGCTGCAGCCGCCGCAGGATGCGCACGTCGGCGTCGGTGTCGATGAAGAGCTTGATGTCCATCAGCCGCCGCAGGGGCTCCTCGGCGAGGATCAGGATCCCCTCGAGGATCACCACCGGCTTCGGCTTGAGCGGGTCGGAGAGCACGCGCCTCGAGTAGGTGGCGTGGTCGTAGGTCAGGCAGGGCACCGGGCGGCCGGACTTCAGGTCGCGCAGGTCCTGCACGAGGAGCGACGTGTCGAAGGCGTCCGGGTGGTCGTAGTTGATCGCGGCCTGGGAGGCGGGCGCGAGGGTGCTCCCGTCCTTGTAGTAGGAGTCCTGCGCGATCAGCAGGCAGCGGTCCTCGCCCACCCGGTCGCGGATCTTGACGGCCAGCGAGGTCTTGCCCGACCCCGTACCCCCGGCGATGCCCACCAGAACGGTCATGGCGCGGATTATAATCCGCCTTCCCGATGGCGTTCCTGCGCGCGATCGCCTACTTCGTCTCCGAGGCCGCCACCAGCCTGTGGCGCAGCCGCCTCGTCAACGCGGTGTCGATCGGGACGATCGCGGTCAGCCTGTTCGTGCTCGGCGCGTTCCTCACCGTCGCGAGCGGCCTCGGCGAGCTGGTCACGCGCTGGACCGAGAAGGTCCAGGTGATCGTCTACCTCGAGGACGGCATCGAGGACCGGGTGCGCGCGAGCCTCGAGAACCGGCTGCGCGAGGACCCGGCGGTCGGCTCGGTGGACTTCGTGAGCCGGGAGGAGGCGCTCCGGCGCTTCCGCGAGATGTTCCGCGACCTCAGCTCGCTGCCCGAGGACCTCGGCGAGAACCCGTTCCCCGCCTCGCTCGAGGTGACCCTGGCCGCCGAGCGCCAGTCGCCGGCCGAGGTCGAGCGGCTGGCGAAGGCCTTCACCGGAGCGCCGGGCGTGCGCGAGATCCAGTACGACCTGCTCTGGATCGAGAGGCTGGCCACGGGCGTGCGGCTGGTGCGGGGGGTGGGCGCCTTCCTCGGCGGGATCCTCGTCCTCGCCGGCATCTTCACGATCTCGAACGTCATCCGCCTCACCATCTACGCGCGCGAGGACGAGCTCGACATCATGCGCCTGGTGGGCGCGACGAAGGCCTACGTGAAGGGCCCCTTCGTCGCCGAGGGCGTCATCCAGGGCGGGCTCGGCGGGCTGGTGGCGGCCGGGCTCCTGTGGGTGGCGCTCGCGTGGCTCTCGCAGGGCCTCGCCTCCTCGGACCTTCTCGGGCGCACGGCCTTCTCGATGCCCGCGGCCGTCGCCCTGCTGCTGGTGGCCGGCGGCATGGCCGTCGGCCTCGTCGGCAGCCTGATCAGCCTGGCGCGCCTGGAGGTGTAGGCCGATCCGAGGACTCATCGGGCTGCGAGCGAAGCGGGATCCACTCCCGCGCAGCGAGCGGGGTCCGGAGCCGTGCGGCGCAGCGCCCCTCGGAAGACGGTCTAGAACTTGTAGGTCTTGCCCTGCACGAGGAAGGCGACGCTGGCGCCGCTCGAGCGCGCGCACCTGCGCGCGGATGCGGGCGAGGTGGCGCGGCTTGGCGCCGTACAGGTACACCGGCACGTCGATGCTTCAGCTTGTCGGAGCTCCGTGTCGAGCGTCTGCGGCGTGAGGTGGCCGGACACGTTCGCGAGGTCCTGCAGCTCGTTCGGGAAGGACGTCTCGACGATCACCGCCTTCAGGTTGCCCACCTTGTTGACCACCTCCCAGAAGCGGTCGGTGGGCGCGGTGTCGCTCGAGTAGGCGACCGTCCCCGTCTTGTCCTCGACCACGAAGCCGGTGGTGGGGACGATGTGCGAGACGCGGACCGCGCGGATCGAGAGGCCGTTCACCTTGAAGGGCTTCTCGATCGGGACCTCGACGAGCTTGAGCACCGGGGTGAGGTCGTTCGGGAGGCAGGTGAAGTCGGGCCAGGTCTGGTTGTTGAACAGGTGGGCCTTCATCGACGCGATCACCTCGCGGATCGCGTGGATGCGCAGGATGAAGCCGGGCGCCGAGAAGTTGTTGTCGATGAGGAAGGGCAGCGAGCAGGTGTGGTCGAGGTGCGAGTGCGAGATGACCACGTCCTTCACCTTGACCTGCTCGCGGAGGCTGAGCGCGCCCGACACGAAGCCCGCGTCGAGGCACACCGTGTCGTTCACGAGGAACGACGTCATCCCGCACTCGGGGACGTTGCCGCCGTAGCAGCCGAGGACCCGGATCTTCATGGTTCGCTCTCCCGCAAGTCCCTGTGCCAAAGACGCTTGCGGGCATCTCGCAACGGGCGACCGTAGCACGCGATCCGCAATTCGGTCAAGTGAGCCACATCACTCCCACCGACCTTTCCGGGGCTTCTCCCTTTGTGCCTATACTCAGGCATGGGGCGTCTCCAGAGGGCCTCGAGCCTGTGTCTTCCTCTCCGTGCTCGCTCTCGTGGCCGGGCTGTCCTCTCCGGCCGCCGCGCAGGTCCGCCCGGACTACGAGATGCAGTACGGGAAGACGGTCGAGGTCTCGCTCGACGACCTGATCCGGATGCCGGAGTCCTACGTCGGCAAGGCCGTGCGCACGCGGGGCCAGCTCGACATGGTGCCGTCGACCGAGCCGGCCGACCTACGCGCTGCGCGGCACGTTCGGCGAGCGGATGCGCATCTACCCGGTGCCGCAGGCGGAGTACGACTTCGAGCGCCAGGCGCGCACCTGGGTGGGGCGGGAGGTGGAGGTCACCGGGGCCGTGAACGTCAGCCAGGAATCCTCGACCGCCGGGCAGTCCGTCTCCGTCTACATGCTGGTCTGGGCCATCCTGGGCCCGCCGGACGAGAAGAAGCCCGGGCGCGACGAGCCGACCGTGCCGCTCGAGGAGCTCGTCACGAAGGCCGCGCGCTACGACGGCAAGATGGTGACGGTCCTGGGGCAGTTCCGCGGCGAGAACCTCTTCGGCGACCTGCCTTCCGCGAGCCGGCGGCGCTCGTCGGACTGGGTGCTGAAGGACGACGTCTACGCGGTCTGGGTCACCGGGAAGAAGACGAAGGGTCCCGGGTGGAGCCTCGACCCGAGCCTGCGGCGCGACTCCGGCAAGTGGCTTCAGGTCACCGGCCGCGTGCAGGCCGGAGAAAGGAGCCGTCACGATCGAGGCGACCGACGTCGTGCTCTCGAAGGCACCGTCGGCGCGTCCCCAGGCCCAGGCCCAGGCGCCGCCCCCGCCGCCCCCGAGGCCGAAGAAGCCGCCGGTCGTGGTCTTCTCCCTGCCGCTCGACGGAGAGCGGGAGGTGCCGCCCGACAGCATCTTCCAGGTCCAGTTCAGCAAGGACATGGACGAGGCGAGCTTCAAGGACCGCGTGGTCTTCCGCTACGCGGGGCGTCCGCAGCCCGGCGACAACTCCCTCGACGCACTGCGCGTCACCTACGACGGTGGCCTGCGCACGCTGCGGGTCGATCCCGGCGACCTCCTGCGGCCCGGGCGCGTGGTCGAGCTGCTGCTGCTGCCGGGCATCGTGGACCTGGACGGCCTGCCCCTCGAGACGCGGCCCGGGGAAGAACCCGGGCGTGGCGACGGACGTCCTCCGCTTCCAGATCGCGGGTGGCGGGCTGCTGAGCGGCCCGCCGGACTGAGCCGCTCGCCGGGCGGGGCTACGCCTGTCGAGGCCCGTGCAGCCGCGCGAGGGCCCGGGCGCCGATGTCGCGGCGGTAGGTCATCCCGTCGAACTGGACACGGCCGATGGCCTCGTAGGCCCGCGCGATCGCCGACTCGAGGTTCGCGCCGAGCGCGGTCACGCCGAGCACCCGGCCGCCGACCGTCCGGACCTGCCCGTCCTCGCGCTTCGTGGCCGCGTGGTAGACGATCACGTCGCTCCAGTCCTTCACCGTGTCGAGCCCGGTCACGACCTTGCCGGTCTCCGGCGTGTCGGGGTAGCCGCGGCTCGCGACCACGACGCAGACGGCCGGCTCCTTGACCCACTCGATGCGCGTCTCGCCGAGCGCGCCTGACGCGCACTGCTCGAGGATCGGCACGATGTCCGAGCGCATGCGCGCCATGATGACCTGCGTCTCGGGGTCGCCGAAGCGGGCGTTGAACTCGAGCACCTTCGGGCCCGACTCGGTCATCATGAGGCCCGCGAAGAGGACGCCCTGGAAGCGGCGGCCCTCGGCGGCGAGGCCCGCGACCGTCGGCACGACGATCTCCTGCATGATCCGCTTGTGGCCGTCGAGGCTGATGTTCGTGGTGGGGGAGACGGTCCCCATGCCGCCCGTGTTCGGGCCCTTGTCCCCGTCGAGCGCGCGCTTGTGGTCCTGGACCGAAGCCATCGGCACCACGCGCGAGCCGTCGGAGAAGACGAGGAACGACACCTCCTCGCCCTCGAGGAACTCCTCCATCACGACCTTCGCCCCCGCGGAGCCGAACTTCTTGTCCCCCATGATCTGCTCGACGACGGCCTTCGCCTCGGCCTGGCCCTCGACGACGACCGTGCCCTTCCCGGCGGCGAGGCCGTCCGCCTTCACCACGAAGGGATAGCCCAGGGGGGCCTTCTCGACGAAGGCGAGCGCGTCCTCGAGCGAGGAGCACACCTCGTAGCGGGGCGAGGGGATCTTGTGCCGCGTCATGAACTCGCGGGCGAAGGCCTTCGAGCCCTCGATCTCCGCGGCCCCGCGGGAAGGGCAGAAGATCGTGAGCCCGCGGCGCACGAACTCGTCGCCGATGCCGAGCACCATGGGCAGCTCGGGGCCCACGACCGTGAGGTCGGCCTTGATCGTCTGCGCGAAGTCGGCCACCTCGACGATGTTCGAGGCGTCGATCGGGACGCAGTCGGCGATCTCCGCGATCCCGGCGTTGCCCGGGGCGCAGTAGAGGTCGGTGACGAGGGGGCTCTGGCGGATCTTCCACGCCAGGGCATGCTCCCGGCCCCCGTTCCCGACGATCAGGATCCTCATGGGCGGGGAAAGGTGACACGCGGCCCCGCCCCTGTCAACAACCGGGGCGAGCGCCTGGGCGGGCCCTGGCGGCCCCGTGCTAGCCTCTGCTTGCCCATGACGGAAGCCCCGAACCCGCGTCCACGGCCCTTCGGACGCTGGCCCGACCCTCACGCCCTGGCCGGTTGCGCCGCCGCGGTGCTGTGGGTCGTCTTCTGCGTCCTGTGGTTCGACGTGGCGGCGCCGTGGCGCCCGGCGGCGCTCGTCGCCGTGTCCCCCCTGGCGATCCTCACCGCCTCGCTCCTGGCCGCGCTCGCCTGGCTGCGGGGCCGCTGGGACACCCTCGCCGCCCCGCCCCTGGGCGCGACCGCACCCGCCCTCCTGCTGGTGCTGGCGCTCGCCTTCTTCTTCCGCCTGCCCGTCGTGGTCGCTGGCGCGGGGGCAGCGGTGACACCCGACGGGGCCCTGTCCGGCATCGTGGCGCTGCACGTGGCGAACGGCAGCGAGCGGCTCGTGTTCGTGCCGCAGGTGCCCTACAGCGGCAGCCTGAAGTCGCACCTGACGGCCCCCCTGGCGCTCGTGATGGACCCGGCACGGGCCTTCGCCCTCGTCTCGGTGGCTCTTCTACCTGGCCTACGTCGCGGGGCTCTTCCGCCTGGCCCTCCTCGTGGCCGGACCCCGGGCGGCCCTTCTCGCGGGGCTCTACGCCGCCTTCAGCCCGGCCTTCGTCACGCGCTACAGCCTCAGCAACGACGGCAACTACGTCGAGGTGCTCGCGCTCGGCACGTGGGCGCTGTGGCTCGCCGCCCGCTGGACCCGGGAGACAGGCCCGCGGGCGCGCCTCGCCTTCGCCGCCGGCCTCCTCCTGGGACTCGCCTTCTGGTGCCACATCCTCGCCGTCATCCACCTGGCGGCGATCGCGGCCGTCTTCGTTCTCGCGGCCGTGACCCCGAGGCGGAACTCGGCGTCGCCGCGCTCGCTCGTCGCCCTCGCCTTCGGGTGGGCGATCGGGTACGTCCCGGGATGGCTGTGGAACCTGGCGAACGACTGGGAGTCCTTCCACTACCTGGTGCCGGGCGCGGCCCGCACGGACGAGGCGGGTGCCTCCGGCTTCGCCGGCGTGGCCTCGGGCCTCGGCGAGAAGCTCCGGCTGATGGTGACCGACCACTGGCCGGTGCTGATGGGGTACGACACCGGCTACGGGCCCGGCGTCGACCGGCTGCTCGTCGCCCTCTCCTGGGTGGGCGTCGCTGCCGTCCTCTTCGCCACCGCCTGGACGGCGCGGCGCGCGTGGCGGGAGCGGTCGTGGCCCCTCGCCTCGCTCCTGCTCTTCGCCGCGACGAACCTGGTGGTCGCCCTCGTCGCCCTGCCCCACGTCCCGGGCAACCCCCGCTACATCCTGTTCCTGATGTCGGTCGTCCCGGTGTTCCTGGCCGATGCCCTGGGTGAGGGCACGCGGTGGCGGCGCGTGGGGCCGGTGGTCCTGGGGCTCCTGGTCGCCACCGGCGCCGTGGGCTCGTTCGCGCAGGTGCCGCCCACGCTGGGCCAGGACGCGAAGTGGCGGCAGTTCGTGGCCGACCTGGAGCGCGAGGGCGTGCGCTTCTGCTACACGGACTTCTTCATGGCCACCCGCGTGAACTTCCTCTCGGGCGAGAGGGTCGTCTGCTCGGCGAAGCTCGGGCCGAACACCACCGAGTACTTCTTCGAGTACCGCGAGCGGGTCGAGGAGGCGCCGGAGGCCGCGCTCATCGCGGTGAACCGCACGTCGGCCGAGCGGCTCGAGACGAAGCTCACGGCCCTGGGCGTCCGCTACGAGCGGCTCGACCTCATGAAGCCGGTCCTCCTGCGCTTCTCCCGCAAGGTCGACCCCCAGGACCTGTTCCCCGGCCGCGAGTTCCCGATGCGGTAGGGAAGGCATTGACAAACTCCCGGTCGCTGCCTAGCTTGTGGTCTTGCGGAGTCATCCCATGCTTGCGCGAAGCTTGAACTCGACGTCGAGCGCCGGACGCGACACGCGGCTCGTGTCGGCCGGCGGTGGGGAGGGGCGCGCCTAGCCGGGGCACTCGTCGCAGGGACGAGGCCTTCGGGGCGCTCCCCGAAGGCCTTTCGTGTTTCTGGAGTCCCTGTGATGAGAGTGAAGATCCGTGGCGGCACCGTGGACCACGGTGAGCCGCCGCTCTGCTCGACGTGCCGCTACGCGACCATCGCCAAGGGACGGACCCTGCGCGAAGAGGTCGGGTTCTGCGGCCGGATGCCGTTCGGCGACCGGAGGATCCGGTTCCCGGTGACCTCGTGCACCGACTACTCGGATCGCCGACAGCCGACGCTGTGGCACATGGAGGAGATCGCGTGGGTGCTGCGCTCGAGCCCCAACCGCAAGACGATCGGCTTCGTGGAGGCTCGTCGCCTGAAGGACGACGAGCGGCACGTCCTCGAGGAGTGACGCAAGAAGGGCCCGTGTCGGCGGGGGCTTCCCCTCGGCACGGGCCCGGTTTCGCGGCAGCTCCTTTGACGGCTACGGCTGCAGCTCGCTGGTCACCACGGCGCCGCCCATCTGCGGGATCGTGGCCGTCGTCTTGACGACCTTGCGCGTGTCCTTGGCGACCCAGATCGTGGTGGACCCGGGCTCGCCGTCGGCCGAGGCGATCTCGACCTTCCAGGCCTCGAAGGTCCCGGCCGGCACCGTGACCTTCTCCGAGCCCGCCACCTTCGCCTGCTTCAGCTGCACCTTCTGCTGCCTCACGTCGAAGTTGCGGAAGGTCGTGCTGTAGCCCTCGGCCAGCGGCAGCGCGCCGACGGCCTCGTGGCCGCCCACGCCGTCCGCGAACAGCTCGCCGCCGAGGTCCACCGAGACCGGCTTCGGGTCGCCGCCCATGGCCATCGTGCCGGTGGCCTTGCCGCCCTCGAACACGAGCTCGATCACCGCCGGCCCCTGCTTGATCGAGCGCTTGCGCGGGACGAGGGTCGCCTTGTCGAACGTCGTGACGTCGACCGCGTCGCCCATCGGCATCTTCGCGGTGCCGGTGACGACCCACGTCGCGCCCTTGTCCTCGATCGTCTGGGTGATCGACATCGGCATCGTCTGCCCGCCCGCCTCGATCTTCCCCTGGTAGCTGAGGCTGCCGGGGCTGAGCGAGGCGACGACCTTCGGCACGCCGACCGCCGCCGCGTCGACCGCCTTCGAGAGCACGACCGTCTTCGGGTCGACGGTGATCTCCTTCAGGCGGGTGGCGACCTCCGGCGTCGCGCCCTCCTGGAAGCGGCCGCCGATGTGCTTGGCGAAGAACGTCTCGCTGGCGGCCCAGAGCGCCATGCTGTTGACCGGGCGCTGGAAGCCGTGGCCCTCGTCCGGGGCGAGGATGTACTCGACCGGGAAGCCGCGGTCGCGCAGCGCGATCACGATCTGCTCCGACTCGGCCTTCTTGACGCGCGGGTCGTTGGCGCCCTGGGCCACGAGGAGCGGGGTCTTGATCTTCTGCGCCGAGTTGAGCGGCGACTGCTTCTCGAGCTGGGCCTTGCCCTCCGGCGTCGTCGGGTTGCCCATGCGCTCGTGGAAGATGATCCGGCCGGCCTCCCAGTAGGGCGGGATGGACTCGAGCAGGGTGATGAGGTTGGAGGGGCCGACGATCGACACCGCCGCCGCGTAGAGGTCGGGGGTGAAGGCGACGCCGGCGAGCGTCGCGTAGCCGCCGTAGGAGCCGCCCATGATCCCGACGCGCTTCGGGTCGGCGATGCCCTGGGCGACGAGGTACTTGACGCCCCAGGTGACGTCGTCCTGCATCTTCTCGCCCCACTGCTTGTTGCCGGCGTTCAGGAACTTCTTGCCGTAGCCGGTCGAGCCGCGGAAGTTGGGCTGCAGGACCGCGTAGCCGCGGTTGGCGAGGAACTGGGCGAGGTTGTTGAAGCCCCAGCTGTCGCGGGCCCAGGGGCCGCCGTGCGGGACCACGATCGCCGGGAGGCCCTTCGCCGGGACGCCCTTCGGCAGGGTGAGGAAGGCCGGGATCTCGAGGCCGTCCGAGGACGCGTAGCGCACGGCCTTCATCTCCGCCATGTGCTCGCGCGGGATCCGCTCGCGCACCTTGTACTGCAGGGTCAGCTTCTTCGTCGTGCGGTCGAAGAGGTAGCGCTCGCCGGGGTCGGTGTCGCTCGAGGCGGTCACGAGCACGATGCGGTCGTCGGCGGTCGACGAGCCGAGGCCGATGTCCTTGCCCGGGAACTTGCGCCTGGAGCAGCTTGTAGTCCGCCTCCCAGGCCTTGTCGCGGAAGTAGAGGCGCGTCCGCTCGTCCTCGTAGGTGGTCCCGACCAGCTCGTCCGTGGCCTCGGAGAAGATCGCCCCGCCGAAGTCCACCCGGTTCATCGGGTCGGACTCGACCAGCTCCTCCTTGCCCGTCTCGGGGTCGAAGAGGACGAGGCGCGTGAGGTTCGTGTCGCCCTTGTTCGTCTCCATGTAGACCCGCTTGCCGTCCCTGTGGAAGCGATCGAGGCCGCAGGTCTCGAACACGCTGCAGGTGTAGACCGTCTTGAAGCCCTCCGGGAGCGACCTTCAGGATCTCGGTGTCGCCCTTGTCGGTGGTGCGCTCCGCCATCCGGAGCTGGCCGTCGAGGTCGAACTGCCAGCCGGCGATGCGGTCGGTGTTCTTGCGGACGAGCTCGCGCTTGCCGGTGGAGATCGAGACCTTGTAGACGTCGTGCCAGGCGGCGTCGCGGTCGTTGAGGCCGACGTAGATCGTGTCCGGGGACTTCTTCGGGCACGTCGTAGATGAAGGCCCGGGCTCCCTTCGCGTCGGTGAGGTTCCGCGAGGGCGGGACCTCCTTGCCCTCCGCCTTGGCCGCGGCGGGGTCGACCGCCCAGACGTTGAAGTTCTCGTCGCCGTCGTTGTCCTTGACGTAGAGGATCAGGCGGCTGTCGCGGGTGAAGAAGAAGCCCGGGATGGGCCGCTTCGTCTCGGCGGTGACCCGGCGGGCCGCCTCGAAGGGCTCGCCCGTCTTCTTGACCCAGATGTTGCGGGTGTCGCTCCAGGGCTTCAGGAAGGCCACGTACTGGCCGTCGGGCGAGAGCTGGGCGGCCGCGATCTCGGGGTTGCCGAAGAACAGCTCGCGGTCGAGGACCGGCGGCGGGGCGGCGGTGGCCGCGCCGGCCACGAGGCCGAGGGCGAGCGCCAGGCACGCAAGAAGGGCGGTTCGTACGGGTCGGCTCATGGGTTCAAGACCTCCGTCGAAAGGGGATACGGACGACTCCAGTGACGCAGTACGGAAAGGCGGGCGGCGGAGTTCCCTCGGCGTCCGAGGGTTCCATGGACAAGCGCCCCGTGCTCCTGATACGGTTCCGCGCGGGTGATCGACGATGGCTCCCGAAGCGACGGACCCGGCGAACGCTGAAGTCCACGCCGCGCCGGAGCTCGCGATCCCGCTCCGAGCGGGGCCGCTGCGGCTCGTGTTCGATCGCGGGGGGTTGCGGTGGATTCGTCTCGGCGAGCGAGAGGTCCTCCGGGGCCTCTACGTGGCCGTCCGCGACGAGAGCTGGGCCACCGTGCCCGCCGAGCTCGAGGACCTGGAGATCGAGGCGGAGCCGGAGGCCTTCCGCATCCGCTTCGTGGCCCGCCACCGCCGCGGGGGCGTGCGCTTCGACTGGGCGGGGCGCATCCAGGGCGGCACCGACGGCCGCATCACCTGCTCGATGGACGGCGCCGCGGGGTCGACCTTCCGGCGCAACCGCATCGGCTTCTGCGTGCTCCACCCGGCCGAGGCCTGCGCCGGCCGCCCCTGCATCGTCGAGACCGTGGACGGCGACCGGGCGTCCTCGTCCTTCCCCAGCCTCGTGGCGCCGCACCAGCCGTTCCGCAACGTCCGCGCGATCCTGCACGAGGTGACGCCCGGGGTCGAGGTCGAGGTCCGGATGGAGGGGGAGACGTTCGAGACCGAGGACCAGCGCAACTGGTCCGACGCGTCGTTCAAGACCTACGGGACGCCGCTCCACCTCCCGTACCCGGTCGAGGTGGCCGAGGGAACACGCCTCGCCCAGTCCGTGACCGTGCGCCTCTTCGGCGTGACCAGCGAGCCGGTGCAGGAGGCCGCCGCCACCGTGCCCGGCGCCCTCCCGAAGAAGCGCAACAGCACGGAGCCGGTGATCGTGCGCGTCGGGAAGACGGGCGGCTTCACGCGGCCGGCCCTGGGCCTCGGCGGCGCCGGCCTCGGGCCGCTCGCGGCGGCGGACGCCGAGCGCCTGCGTTCGATCCGGCTCGACCACGTGCGGGCCGACCTGCGCCTCGACGCGCCCGGCTGGGAGGCCCGCCTCGAGCGGGCCAGCGCCGACGCCCGGGCGATCGACGCGCCCCTCGAGCTGGCCCTCTTCCTGCCGGACGACCCGAGGGCGGTCCTGCGGGACCTCGCGGGCCGCGCGGCCGCGCTGCGGCCGCGGGTCGCTTGCTGGCTGCTCTTCGCGTCCGACGGGACCACGGCCGACGGCCTCGCCGCCCTCGCGCGGGAGGCGCTCGTTGGGGCATTCCCCTCGGCACTCTTCGGTGGCGGGACGGATGGGCACTTCGCGGAGCTGAACCGGCGGCGTCCCTCGCGACGCGGGCTCGACCGGCTGGTCTTCGCGCTCGTTCCCCAGGTCCACGCCTTCGACGACGCCACGATGGTCGAGAACCTGGGCAGCCTCCGCTCGATGGCGGACACGGCCAGGGGCTTCGCGGGCGGGGTCCCTCTCGGTGTCTCGCCCGTCACGCTGCGCACGCGCACGGACCCGCGCCCCGCCTCCTCGCGCGACCCGGGGGAGCCGCCGTTCACCGACGACCCGCGGCAGGCGACGCCGTTCGCGGCCGCCTGGACGCTCGGCTTCCTCGCCGCCGCCGCCGAGGCCGGCTTCGACGGCGCTGACCTTCTTCGAGCTGTCGGGCGCGCGCGGGGTCACGGAATCGGGCGTGGCGTTCCCGGTGCTGCACGCGCTCGCCGACGTCGCGGCCCTGCCCGGCGCCGTCGTCCTGCCGGCCCGCTCGCGGCGGCCCGAGCGGGTCCAGGTCCTGGCCCTGCGCTCGGGGCGCACGCGCGCCTCTTCCTCGCCAACGTCACCGCCGAGCCGCACCCGGTGCACGTCGAGGGCCTCTCGGGACAGGCGCGCCGCGCGGCCCTCGGCCAGGCCTCGCCGGGCGAGGAGGTCGGGGCCGAGGTCGAGCTCGCCCCGCACGAGATCGCCCGGCTGGACCTGGAAATCGGTCCCTGACCGCTATCATTCCGCCCGTGCCCGCCCGCGCCCGGTCGCGCCTGGCCGAGGTGGCGCTCGCCGTCGCGAGCGTCGTCGTCTTCCTGCTCCTCGCCGAGGCGGCCGCTCGCGTGCTGGCCCTGGCCGACGAGAGGCCGACCGGCTACGCCCCCGTGAACACGCGCCGGCGCGACCGGCGGCCCACCAACTCCCTCGGGTATCGCGACGTGGAGCGCGCGCGGCTCGAGCCCGCGGGGGTGCGTCGCGTGGTCTCGCTCGGCGACTCCTTCGCGTGGGGCGTGGGCATCGAGCACGACGACACGTACGCCCGGCGCGTCGAGCGGGCCCTCGGCCGCCGGCCCGGCGAGCGGTGGGAGGTGGTGCAGCTCGCGCGGCCGGGCATGGGCACGGTCGAGCAGGCGGAGCAGCTCGCGGAGGAGGGGCTCGCGTACGGGCCGGACGTCGTGGTGCTGGGCTTCGTGCTCAACGACAGCGAGGACGAGAACGCGGCCGAGGCGCGCCGCGCGCGCGACTGGGAGGAGATGCGACGGGAGAGGCAGGAGCGGCGGGCCGGGGGGCGGCTCCTCGACCGATCGGTGCTCTGGCGCTTCGTCGCCGGCCGGCTCGAGGCCACGGGGCAGAATCGTCGCCGGCTCGCGGCCTACCGCTCGCAGTTTCTCCCCGGCTACCCCGGCTGGGCGGCGTGCCGGGGGGCGCTCGCGCGGATGGGCGCCCTCTGCCGCGAGCGCCAGGTGCCCTTCGTGGTGATGATCTTCCCGCTCTTCGCCGATCCCCTCGACGAGCGCTACCCTTTTGCCGACATCCACGCGCAGGTGGCGCAGGCGGCGCGTGAGGCCGGGGCGGTGGTGATCGACCTCCTGCCCGCCTACCGCGGCCTGCGCTCGCGCGCTGCTGGTGGTGGACGGGGCAACGACGAGCACCCGAACGAGATCGCCCACCGCATCGCCGCCCAGGAGCTGCTGCGCACGCTCGACCGGCTGGTCCCGCCCACGCCGCAGTGAGCGGCTCCTACTCGCCCCCGGGCTCGGCCTCCTGCACGAGCTGGTAGACCTCGCGCGCGCGCCGGCCGAGGCGGCGCGCCGCCTCCTTGACCGCCTCGCGCCGCGTGCGGCCCTCGGCGGCCAGCGCGCGGTAGAGCGCCACCGGGTCCTGGTCGGGCCGCGGGCGCTCCTCGGGCGCCCCGGCCACGACGAGCACGATCTCGCCCTTCACGGACTCGCGCGCGGCGAGCGAGGCGCGGAGCGCCGACAGCGGGCGCGCGCACGTACTCCTCGTGCAGCTTCGTGGCCTCGCGGCAGAGGAACGCGTCGCGGTCGCCGAGGACCTCGACCATGTCGGCCAGGCAGTCCACGACGCGCACCGGGGACTCGTAGAAGACGAGGGTCGGCCGCTCCGCGGACGAGCTCCTCGAGGGCGCGACGGCGCGCGCCCGAGCGCGGGGGCAGGAAGCCGACGAAGAGGAACCGGTCGGTCGGGAGGCCCGAGACCGAGAGGGCCGCGATCGCGGCGCTCGGGCCGGGCACCGGCACGACGGGGAGGCCCCCGCCCGGGCGTCGCGCACGAGGCGATAGCCCGGGTCGGAGATGCCGGGCGTGCCGGCGTCGGAGACGAGGGCGACGTCGCGGCCGCACGCGCAGCGCGTCGAGGATCCTCTCGCCCTTCCACCGCTCGTTCTGCTCGAAGTAGGAGGTCGTGGGGGTCGCGATCGCGTGTGCGCGCAGGAGGGTGCCGGTGCGCCGCGTGTCCTCGCAGGCCACGAGCGAGACCTCGCCGCAGGACGCGCAGGGCCCGCAGGGTGAGGTCCTCGAGGTGGCCGAGGGGGGTCGCGACGACGAAGAGGGTGCCGGGGCGGGGTCGGGGCGGTCGGGCATTTAACTCCTTGAGCTTCCGGCAGATCGCTTGACAGCCGCGGGGGCCATCCTAGGATCTAATGTTCGAGCGGCCCGATTCCTCGACAGAGGGAAATCCACGGCGGTCAGGGGGTGTTTACAGGTTGGCCGAGATCAAGATGCAGGAGGGCGAGTCGATCGAGAACGCCCTCCGGCGCTTCAAGCGCAAGGTCCAGCAGGAAGACATCATCAAGGACATCAAGAAGCACAGCTTCTACCTGAAGCCCGGCGACAAGCGCCGGGCCAAGCAGGCCCTCGCCCGCAAGCGGAGCCGGAAGAAGCTGCGCCGGGAAACCGAGTAGCCGATCCCGGTTCGCCTCAGGAGAGGCCATGGAGTTCAAGGACAAGAACCTGGTCTGCGTCGAGTGCAACCAGACGTTCGTCTGGACGGCGGGCGAGCAGCTCTTCTACGACGACAGGAACTTCACGAACGAGCCGAAGCGCTGCAAGGAGTGCAAGAGCCGGCGCAGCGAGCGCGTCGGACAGGCTCCACGCGAGCGGGTCGAGACGACGACGACCTGCTCGCAGTGCGGCAAGGAGACGACGGTGCCCTTCAAGCCGACCCAGGGGCGGCCGGTCCTGTGCAAGGAGTGCTTCTCCAGCAGGAAGGCCGCCCGTCCCTGACCGGTGCGCGCACCCTCCCGGGGCGCGCGGCCGGCCGTTTCCCCCGGGGCCGCCCGGACGCGCCGGCGGACGCTGTCATTGACTTGCTCGGCGGGCGCGTGATAGCGTACGCTCCTCTTACGTAAGAGCCTTATCTGCAGGGAGAAAGCCGCCATGAAGATCGTCGAGCGTCAGGTCGGTGACGTGGTGATCCTGGATCTCCACGGCAAGATCCTCATCGGCGAGGGCGACGACGCCCTCCGCGAGGCCGTGACCAAGCTGGCCGACTCCGGCAAGACGAAGATCCTGCTGAACCTGGCGGACGTGCCGTACGTCGACTCGGCCGGCCTGGGCGAGATCGTGCGGACCTACACGACGGTGAGCCGCAAGGGCGGCAGGCTGAAGCTGCTCAACCTCACCAAGAAGATCCAGGACCTGCTCTCGATCACGAAGCTCCTGACGGTCTTCGAGACCTACGAGTCCGAGGACGAGGCCGTCCGCAGCTACCAGTCCTAGCCTCGGCGATCCCGTGGCGGGCGGGCCGTTCCGGCCCGCCCGCGCGCCCGGGGCGCGCCGGCCCGCGCTCCGATGAGCCTCCCGCGCGCCCTCCTCGTCTCGCTCCGGCCCCACCAGTGGACGAAGAACCTGGTGGTGCTCGCCGCGCTCGCCTTCTCCAAGCACCTCTTCGACGGCGATGCCGTGGCGCGCGGCGCTGGCTTTCGTCATCGTTCTGCGGCCTCTCCGGGGCGGTCTACCTCGTCAACGACCTCGTCGACCTGGAGCGCGACCGCCTCCACCCGGTGAAGCGCCCGCGGCCGATCGCGAGCGGCGCCCTGCCCGTCCCCGCGGCGCGCGCCGCCGCCGCCTTGCTCCTGGCTCTCGGCCTGCTCGCGGCCTGGGCCCTCGGCCCCGGCTTCTTCGCCTGCGCGCTCGTCGTACCTCGCCCTCAACCTCGCCTACTCCTTCGGGCTCAAGGACGTCGTCATCCTCGACGTGCTCGCGATCGCCATCGGCTTCGTCGCTGCGGGCGGTGGCGGGCGCCGTCGCCATCCAGGTCGTGTTCAGCGACTGGCTGCTCGTCTGCACGATCCTCCTCGCGCTCTTCCTGGCGCTCGCCAAGCGGCGGCACGAGCTCGCGACGCTCGAGAACGCGGCGGGCCACCGCCAGGCATCCTCGCCGAGTACAGCCCGTATCTCCTCGACCAGATGATCGCGGTGGTGACGGCCTCGTGCCTGACGGCCTACGCGTTCTACACGCTCGCCCCGGAGACGGTCGAGAAGTACCGGACCGACCGGCTCGCCCTGACCATCCCCTTCGTGATCTACGGCATCTTCCGCTATCTTTACCTCGTCCACCGGAAGGAGCAGGGGGGCAGCCCGACCGACGTGCTGCTCACCGACCGGCCGCTGCTCGCGGCGGTCGCCCTGTGGGCGGCGGCGGTGGTCGCTGATCGTCTACACCGCGCCCGGCCTCCCGGTGCCGCGGGGGCACTGAGCGCGGGAGGGCATGAGCTTCGAGATCAAGGCCGAGGGCGTGGACGTCGAGCAGCTCATGGCCGACGTCCACAGGCGGATCGAGGAACGCCGGCAGGCGGCCTCTACACCGACGAGGAGCTCCGCGACATCGCGGAGCGCACGCTCGAGGGAGTCCTCCGGGACGTGACCTCCGGGCGGACCTCCTGGAGGAGTTCCGCGCGCGGGACGCGCGTGGAACTTCGCTTTCGACCCCGAGACGATCTACCGCTCGAGCCGCGGCTTCGTCGGCCGCGCCCTCGAGACGGCGCGCCGCGTCCTGCGCCCGGTCCAGAAGCTCTTCTGGAACCCGAACCCCGATGATCGCGGCGCTCTCGCGCCAGTCCGACCTCAACCGCTTCTACGTCCACCTCCTCCACAACCTCGTCCTCGAGCTGACCCGCCTCAACCTCGAGGTGCAGGAGCTGCGCAACCGCAACCTGCAGATGGCCGGCCGCCTGGAGGCGCTCGCGCGCCGGGAGAAGACGCTCGAGGGCCTGGTGGCGTACCGCGACGAAGGGGGCCCGAAGGACGGGAGCGCGTGAGGGTCCACCAGCTCCTCGCCGCGCTCAGCTACGGCGACGCGATCGGCAACGAGGCGCTGGCGATCCAGCGCCAGCTGCGCGCGGCGGGGCACGAGTCGGACATCTTCGCGGAGCTGGTGCACCCGCGCGTCGCCCACCTCGCGCGGCCCGCTCTGGGAGTACCCGGAGGTCTCCTCGCCGGACACCGTCTGCATCTTCCACTTCTCGATCGGCAGCGCCGCCGGCCGGCTCGTCCACCACGCCCCCGACCGGCTGGTGATCGTCTACCACAACATCACGCCGGCCCACTTCTTCCTCGGCTTCCACCCGCACCTCGCGGGGCTCTGCCACCACGGGCGGCGCGAGCTGGCGGCCTTCGCCCCGCGGACGGAGCTCGCCCTCGGGGACAGCGAGTTCAACCGCCGCGAGCTCGAGGAGGCCGGCTTCGCGAGGACCGCCGTCCTGCCCATCGTCCTCGACCTCTCGCTCTACGACCGGCCGCCCTCGCCGGTCGTGCGGGCGCTCTACGACGACGGCCGCGTGAACGTCCTCTTCGTGGGCCGCGTCATCCCCAACAAGAGGATCGACGACCTGATCCGCTCCTTCGCGGTCTTCCAGAAGTGGCTGCGGCCCCGCAGCCGCCTCCTGCTGGTCGGCGACTACCGCGGCCACGAGCGCTACCTCGACCGCCTGCGGGAGCTGGTCCGCGAGCTGCGGGTCGACGAGGTCGTCTTCACCGGCCACGTCGACGACGACGAGCTCTACGCCTACTACCGCCTCGCCGACGTCTTCCTGTGCCTCTCCGAGCACGAGGGCTTCTGCGTGCCGCTGCAGGAGGCCATGCACTTCGGCCTGCCGGTGATCGCCTACGACGCGGGCGCGGTGCGCGAGACGCTGCGGGGCGGAGGGCTGCTGCTCCAGGACAAGCGGCCCGAGGTGGTGGCGGAGCTGCTCGACCGCCTCACCCGCGGAGGCGAGCCTGCGGCGGGCCGTGCTCGCCACCCAGGCGACGCGCGATCGCGGGAATCCGCTCGACGGACTTCGGCGCGCTGCTGCGCGAGCGGCTGAGCCCCGTCATCCCGACGAGCGCGGTGAAAGCCTGTCATCCCGAGAGCACGGTCGGGCCGAGCGAGGCGGTCGATCCCGACGAACGTCGGGCCGAGAGGCGGGCCTGAGGGCGGGAGGCGCGCAAGGGCCGGCCTTGCCGGGGCTCTGCGAAACGGACAGATCGCTCGGGACCCGCCGGACGGGGGTCCCTCGGGTGAGGATCGACCAGTGGGTCCCCACGCTCCACCGCGGGGACGCGATCGGCGACTCGGCCCGCCTGATGCGCGACGCCTTCCGATCCTGGGGGCACGAGGCCGACGTCTACGCCCTCGAGCTGGACGCCGACCTCGAGGGCGACGGCCGGCGGTTCGCCGAGTGGGCGCCCGGGGGCCCGGACGACGTCGTCGTCTTCCACTACGCGCTGCCCTCGCCCCTGACCGCGGCCTTCCGCGCCCACCGCGGCCGACGCGTGCTGCTGTACCACAACATCACGCCGCCCGAGTTCTTCGAGGGCTGCGACCCCGAGATGGTCCGCATCTGCCGTCTCGGCCGCGAGGAGCTGACGACACTCGCCGGGCACGCCGACCTCGCCCTCGCCGACAGCGAGTTCAACCGCCGCGAGCTGGCGGAGCTGGGCTTCGCGCCGACCGGCGTGCTGCCGATCTTCCTCGACTTCGCCCGCTACCGCGAGCGGCCGAACCCCGTCCTGCGCCGGCTGCTCGGGACGGCCGGACCAACCTGCTCTTCGTCGGACGCCTGGCGCCGAACAAGAAGCAGGACGACCTGATCCGCTTGCTCGTCTACTGGCGACGCTTCATCTCGCCGGACGTCCGACTCGTCCTGGTGGGCAAACTCCCCGGCGACGCGCCTACTTCGACGCCCTGCAGGCCTCTTCTACGATGACGGCCTCACCCGGCGGAGGTCGTCTTGCTCGGCCACGTCGAGCACGACGACCTGCTCGCCTGCTACGCGGCGGCGCAGCGTCTTCGTCTCGATGAGCGAGCACGAGGGTTTCGGCGTCCCGCTCGTCGAGGCGATGCTGCTGCGACGTGCCGGTGCTCGCCTACCGCGCCACCGCCGTCGGCTACACGCTGGGCGACGCCGGGGTGCAGTTCGCGGAGAAACGCCTCGCCGAGATGGCCGAGCTGGCTCACGCTCGGCCACGACCCGGCCCTGCGGGCCGCCGTCCTCGCGGGCCAAGATCGGCGCCTGGCGGCCTTCGAGCCGGCGGCCGTCGAGGCCACGCTGCGCTCGAGGTGGAGTCCCCGTGAGCGGGAGGCCGGCGCGGCCCGAGGTCGCGTTCGTCGTCCAGCGCTACGGCGAGGGCATCACCGGGGGCTCGGAGTCGCTCGCGCGCGCGGTGGCGGAGCGCCTGGCCGGGGAGCACCGCATCACCGTGTTCACCACCTGCGCGCGCGACTACGTGACCTGGCGCAACGAGCTGCCCGAGGGCCTCGGGCGGCTGGGCGGCGTCGACGTGCTGCGCTTCCCGGTCGAGGAGGAGCGCGATCTCGCCGCCTTCAACGCGTTCGCGGAGCCGCTCTACGCGCGGGAGCGCACCCACGACGAGGAGATCGAGTTCCTGCGGCGGCAGGGGCCGCACGCGCCGCGGCTCGTCGAGGCGCTCCGGGCGCAGAAGGACCGCTTCGCGGCGGTCGTCTTCTTCACCTACCTCTACTCGCCGACCTACTGGGGCCTCGAGGCGGCCCCCGAGCGCGCCGCGCTCGTGCCCACGACCCACGACGAGCCGCCGCTGCGGTTCGGCATCTACCGGGAGGTCTTCGCCCGGCCGCGCGCTTTCGGCTTCCTGACCCCGGCCGAGGAGGCCCTCGTGCGCCGGCGCTTCGACGTCGGCGGCGCCCGTGCGTCCTCGCCGGCATGGGGGTCGACGTCCCGGGAGGCCCGACGTCGCGGGCTTCCGCGCGCGGCACGACCTGACGCGGCCGTACGCGCTCTACGCCGGCCGCATCGACGCCGGCAAGGGCTGCGCCGAGATGCTGGCCTTCCACGAGCGCTACCGGCGCGAGCATACCGGCGGCGCCGACCTCGTCCTCATCGGGAAGCCTGGCGATGCCCGAGCCGCGGGGGGAGGGCGTGCGCACCCTCGGCTTCCTGCCGGAGGAGGAGAAGGCCGCGGCCATGGCGGGCGCTCGGGCGGTCGTCTGCCCCAGCGCCTACGAGAGCCTCTCGATCGTGCTGCTCGAGGGCTTCGCCCTGGGGACGCCCGGCCTCGTCAACGCGCGCTCGGCGGTGCTGGAGGAGCACTGCCGGCGCTCGAACGCCGGCCTCTTCTACGACGACGGCGACGAGTACGTCGAGGCGATGGACGCGCTCGCGAGCGAGGACCGGCTGCGCGAGGCGCTCGGCGCGAACGGCCGGCGCTACGTGGAGGCGGAGTACCGCTGGGACGTGGTGCTCGACCGCTGGCGGGCGCTGCTGAAGGCCGCCGCGGGGGAGAGGCTCTAGGCGATCGCCGCGATCGAGAGGACGATCAGCTCAGCCGTTTCCCCTGGAGGCGCACGGCTGGTATCGTCCGGTAGAGGTTCCCCGTCTCATGAGCTTGTCCGCGGGCCAGCGGCTCGGTCCCTACGAGATCCTCGGCCCCTCGGCGCCGGGGGTATGGGCGAGGTCTTCACCGCCCGCGACACCCGGCTCGACCGCCTGGTCGCGGTCAAGGTGCTGCCCCGCGAGCTCGCCTCCGACCCCGACCGGCGCGCCCGCTTCGAGCGCGAGGCGAAGGCCATCTCGGCGCTCAGCCACCCGCACGTCTGCGCGCTCTTCGACGTCGGGCGCGCGGAGGGGCCGGACGGGGAGATCGAATACCTCGTGATGGAGCGGCTCGAGGGCGAGACGCTGTCCGTGCGACTCGCCCGCGGGCCCCTGCCCGTCGCGGAGGTGTGCGCGCTCGGGAGCCAGCTCGCAGGGGCGCTTGGCGCCGCCCACCGGCGCGGAATCATTCACCGCGACCTCAAGCCGGCCAACGTGATGCTCACGCGCTCGGGAACGAAGCTCCTGGATTTCGGCCTCGCCCGCCACCACGAGGGTGGTCCCCCGACGACGGCGGCGGAGGACGTCACGGCGACCCTCGCCACCGAGGCCCAGCCGCTGACCCACGTGGGGACGCTGGTCGGGACGTGGCCTTACCTTGCCCCGGAGCAGGTGCAGGGCCGGCCGGCGGACGCGCGCAGCGACATCTTCGCCCTCGGCTGTGTCCTCTTCGAGGCGCTCGCGGGCCGGCGCGCGTTCCCCGGCGCCACCCGGGCCGAGATCACGGCCGCAATCCTCGGCGCCGAGCCGCCCGACCTTCGGGAAGCGGTGCCGGCGTGCCCGCCGCGCTCGCTGCCCTCGTCCGCCAGTGCCTCGCGAAGGACCCCGACGCGCGCTGGCAGTGCGCCGACGACGTGGCGCGCGGCCTGCGCCTGGTCGAAGAGGGGACGGCAGGGAGCCGGCCACTTCCCGTCCGCGCGCCGCGCTCCTCCCGTTGGGCGTTCGCCGTCGGCGCGCTGGGTCTCGCCGCGGCCGCCGGTGCCACGGCCCTGCTGCTCGCGCGCGGCCCGCGGGCGGTCGAGCCCCTGCGCTTCGCGGTGGCCGCGCCGGCCGGGGTCCTCCTGTCGCGACCGACGATGGGAACTCCGTTCGCGGTGTCGCCCGACGGAAGGCGGATCGTGTTCAGCGGTGGCGTGGGTGGCCAGTCGAGCCTGTGGCTCTGGTCGGCCGAGGACGGCCAGAGCCACCGGCTCGAGGACACGAGCGGCGGCATCTCGCCCTTCTTCTCGGCCGACGGGCGGGAGATCGCCTTCTTCGCGGGAGACGACCTGCGGCGTGTGCCGGTCGGCGGCGGACCGGCGACCACGATCACGGCGGCTCCCGTCGCCAGCTCGGGGTCGTGGGGCAGCGGCGGCACGATCCTCTTCACGCGGTCCGTCGGCGCCGGCGCCGGGATCTACTCGGTTCCGGCCCGCGGCGGCGAGCCCCGTCCGATCGCGCTGGCCCCGTCCCCGCGCGAGCGCGGGGGCTTCGCTCGCTTCCTCCCCGACGGCCGCCACTACCTCTTCCTGAAGGGCTTCGGCCTCCCCGTCGCCGACCGCCGCCTGTGCGTCGCCTCCGTCGACGGCGGGGAGCCCGACTGCTTCGCGAGCTGCCAGTCGCAGGCCGAGTACTCGGGCTCGGGTCATGTCCTCTGTGTTCGCGCCGGGACGCTCGTCGCCCTGCCCTTCGACGCCCGAAGCCGCAGGCCCACGGGGGAGGCGATCACGGTCGCGCGGGACGTCCGGTTGGTTCGGCCCGAGCGGCTCCGCGTCCTTCGCCGTCTCGGCCGACGGGACGACGCTCGTCCACGAGCCGCGGCCCGCCGCCTCCGCCTCGCCTGGCTCGACCGGGTCGGCCGCCAGACGGCCGCGGTTGGCGAGCCGGGCGCTCTCGGCCTGCTGCAGCTCGCGCCCGATGGCCGTCGGGTCGCGGTGGACGTGATGCAGCCCGACGGGCGGGGTCGCGACCTCTGGGCCTTCGACACGGGCTCGGGCGTCGCGAGCCGCCTGACCTTCCAATCGATCGACGCCTCTGCCGCCACCTGGTCGCCGGACGGCCAGAGCCTCGCCTACGCGAAGGCCGAGGACGGGCCCCCCGACGTCACCGTGCTCCACCTGGACGGGACCGGACGCGAAGAGGTGCTCCTGCGCGCCCCGGGCGTCCAGCTCCCGAAGCACTGGTCTCCCGACGGCCGCTCCATCGCCTACGAAGACTACTTGCCGGGCCGGCGCGACCAGCGACAGCTCTGGCTGCTCTCACTCGACGGAAAGGCCCGTCGCGTCACCTCGACGCCGTCGAGCAGCTACCACGGCCGCTTCTCGCCCGACGGGCGGAGGCTCGCCTACGTCTCGGAGGAGTCGGGCGGGCCGGAGGTCTACGTCGCTCCCCTGCAGGGTGGTGTGCCCCGGAGGGTCTCTCGTGCGGGCGGCCTGCTGCCGCGTTGGCGGGGCGACGGGTCGGAGCTCTTCTTCCTCCAGCCGGACGGCCTGATGTTGGCCCAGCCGATCGCCAACGAGGACGCGGTCCCTAAGGCGCTCTTCCACCTGGAGGGCGTGGTCGCGCTCGACTTCGACTACGACGTTTCGCACGACGGGCAGCGCTTCCTGGTCCGGCTGACCCCGGAGCCCGAGGGCGCTGCGGGCCTGCGGGTGGCCCTCGAGTGGTCCCGGCGCCCCGGCCACGCGGACGACGCGGAGCGCTGATGCCGATGGGTCCGCGCTCGTCATGGCCGACGGCCCGAAAGGACGGGGGAGGACCGGCGATGAGGCGGAAAGCAGGTTCGGCGGCGAAGCCATACGACACGTACGCCTACTGGCTGATGCCCCATGGGCTGAGGGGCCTCCTGACCACGGTCTTCTGGCCCGCCGCCAGGAGCCTGAGGTCCGACCCGGGCAGGAGTGAGAGCCCCAGGCTCGGCGACCAACCGGCCGGGGCGCGCAGGCGCTACCCGGGACCGCGCCGTCCATTCCCGATCCTGGCCCCCGGGAAGGTGGGAAGAGAAGCGCGGGGCAAGGCGGGAACGGAGATGGGAGAGCACACGTTCTGGCGCGGCTCACTGTGGGGCCGGACGGTCGCCCTGCAAGGCGACAGCAGCTTCACGAAGTACGATCTCTTCGAGGTCGCTCCTTCCCAGCTCCTCTACTGGGGCACGTTCCGGGGCAACGGCTACTACGACAGCGAAGAAAGTCACAGCTTCTCGGCGCCGTTCGTCTGGATGGACCAGTGGATGAACGTGGGTGACTTCAAGCAGCAGCAGGTCACCGACTCCCTGTTCGATCCCCGGCTCAGGCGGGCCGTGAACTCCGCCTCTCAGACGCTCCGCGTCGAGATCGCCGCCCACTACGACGCCTGGCGCGATCCCGACACCCGGATCCAGTACGAGGACGTGCTCGAGGTGCACTACTGGGGTCGCTATCCCGATGCGACCTCGAAAGAGGTCTATCACCTGGGTCGCGGGCTCGGGACGATCCGCTTCGAGACCATGAACCGCCTGGAGCCGAGCGGGGTGCACTACCAGTACGCCGAGTACTTCGAGCGGTTCACGCCCCCGGACGTGCCGACGCTGCCGTGGGTGGACCTGCTCAAGAACGCGACCCACGTTCGCAACGGGTTCTGCGAGGACTTCCTGGTCTCGCCGGTCCAGGGCGGTGCGGTCACGGCGTACCTGCGCGGCTGGTCCGGAACCGCGGACGCGGTGATCACCACGGACGGCGGAGACGAGGGCGCGAGCCCCTGGAAGATCGCGCTTCGGGGGTCGTCGGGTGGTGGAGACTCGAAAGCCGACGTCGTCATCGCCGCGGACTGGATCCAGGTCACGCCCGGCAAGCGCTACCGCCTGAGCGGCAGGGTGTGGCGGGTGTCGGCGGCAGACAACGTCTACCTGGACTTCAACGACGGCGTCGGCCAGGGCGGCGACTTCGACGACGCTCAGGCGCTGGCGACGAGCACCCAGGTGTGGGAACGGGTGGTCGCGGAGGCGACGGTCGGGCGTGCGACCACGGCCATCAAGGTCCGTGGTGTCCGGGATGGGGCGAATCTCGGCAACGCCTACCTCGACGCGATCACCCTCCAGCGAGTCGACTAGCGCCTTTCAGCCGCGGGGCGGCCCGCCGATGACCACCGTCCAGGGGCGGATGCGCCAGCGGGTGACGACGCCGCTCGCGACGTAGGGGTCGCGGCGGACGAAGGCCTCGACGACCGACGGGTCGGCCGCCTGGAACAGGAGGGCCGCGCCGTCCACGGGGTCCGCGAACGCCCCACCCATGAGCATCTCGCCCCGCTCGCGCGCCTCCCCGGCGAGGCGCAGGTGCTCCTCCCGGAAGGGGGCCCGGCGCTCGACGGCGTTCTCGACGTAGTCGTAGAGGAGCAGGTAGTGCATGGCGTATCCCTCGTCGCCCGACTCCAGGAGGAGCTCCTCAGGATGACAGCGGCCCCGATCCTACGCGATTCCTCAGCTGCCGAGGAGCCGGAGGACGGCCTCGGAGACGGCGCTGCCCTTGAGGATGCCGGCGGCCCGGGCGATCTGCCGGATCGCCTCGTCGATCACCTCCGGCCCCGCCCCGCGCTCGATCTCGCCCCGCGCCCGCAGGTAGTGCTTCTGCACGACGGTCTCCCCGACCGGGCCGAGGAGCGCCACGCACTCGTCCCGCAGCCGCGCGAGGCGGGTGAGCGCCGGCGCGGGCTCCGGGGCCGGCCTCGGCGCAGCGGGAGGTGCCTGTGCCGGGCGCGCGGGAGCCCGCTCCGTCACGGGTGCTATGCCCTTCTCCTTCAGGCGGATGAGGTTGGTGGCGACCAGGCCGTAGAGCAGCTTGGCGGCGTCGAACACCCCCATCCCGGCCGCGGCGGCGATCTGCCGGACGGAGCGCTCTCCGTCGATCTTCGAGAGGAGCAGCCACTCCATCGTGTTCAGGTTGATCTGGCCCTCGCGGTTCTCGAGGATCACGAACTCGGGCACGAGCTCGACCGACGGGATCTTCTTCGAGAGCACCCGCCACTCGTCGAGCCGCCGCGCCGCTTCCATGAGCAGGTTGGTGTTGCTCTTCTGGATCGTCTGGCGCGGGGAGGCCGCGGCGGCCTCGAACCGGAACTCGCCCGCGCGCCAGATGGCCAGCGCGTACACCGCCTCCTCGCCGGAGAGGTCCTCGGTCTCGGCGTGGACGATGCGGCCCTCGTGCAGCCAGATGTCCCCGCGGTGCGCGGCGTCGGTGAGGTGGAAGACGCCGGTCTTCCCGCTCACGCTGACGAGCTGGATGATGTCGGGAAGGTGAAGCTCGGCGAGAGAGCCCTGAAAGGCCATGAGATCGGGACCTTGGCGGGGACAGTTAAGTCCTGTAATTGCCGCCAATTAGCGTGAGGCTATCAATCCCCTCGCCGGATGTCAAGGACGAGGGGAGCGCGCGGACCGCCGCCCTCACGCGCCCGGCTTGGCCAGGGCGCCTCGTCGCGCTCGAGGGAGCTCGACGCGGCGCTCGCGGTCGCGCGGCAGCGGGATGCTGTGCCGCTTGATCATCTCGTTGAGCGTCGTCGGCTTGAGGCCGAGCAGCCGCGCCGCGTCCTTCTGCACGCCGCCCGTCGTCTCGAGGGTGGACTCGATGATGCGCCGCTCGAAGCCGGCGATGACCTCGCGCAGGTTGATGCCCTCGGGCGGCACCGAGACGGGCGGGATGTGGAAGAAGCCCGGGCTGCTGCGCACCTGCTCCGGCACCAGCTCCTTGCCGATCATGGGCCCGGTGGTCAGGACCACCCCGCGCTCGATCACGTTCTCGAGCTCGCGGACGTTGCCCGGCCAGTCGTAGTCCATGAGGACCTGGAGGGCCTCCGGGGTGACCCCGTCCACCTCCTTGCCGTTCTCGCGCGCGTACTTGTCCACGAAGTGCTGGGCCAGGGCCGGCACGTCCTCCTTGCGCTGGCGCAGGGGGGGCAGCTGGACGGCGATGACGTTCAGCCGGTAGTAGAGGTCCTCGCGGAAGCGCCCCTCCTCGACCGCCCGGCGCAGGTCGACGTTGGTGGCCGCCACCACGCGCACGTCCACCTTGACCGTCTCGATCCCGCCCAGGCGCATGAACTCGCGCTCCTGGATGACCCGCAGGAGCTTGGCCTGGGTCTCCATCGGGATGTTGCCGATCTCGTCGAAGAAGAGGGTGCCCTTGTCCGCGAGCTCGAAGAGGCCCTTCTTCGCGTAGACGGCGCCGGTGAAGGCCCCCTTCACGTGGCCGAAGAGGTTCGACTCGAGCAGCTCGTGGGGGAGGCTCCCGGAGTTCACCACCACGAAGGGCTTGTCGCGCCGCGGGGAGTTCTGGTGGACGGCCTTGGCCACCAGCTCCTTGCCCGTGCCGCTCTCGCCCGACACCAGGATGGTCGAGCGCGAGGGGGCGACCTGGGAGACGAGCTGGAAGACCTGGAGCATCTTCTGGCTCTTGCCCACGAGCTCCATGAAGCGGCCCTGGTCCCGCAGGGCCGTGCGCAGCTCGCGGTTCTCGCCCTCGAGGCGCCGCTGCCGCAGCCCGCTCGCCAGGATGTGCAGGAGCTGCTGGTTGTCGAAGGGCTTCGGGACGAAGTAGAAGGCGCCCTTCTTGATGGCGTCGATCGCCATCTCCATCGACGCGAAGGCGGTGATCATCAGGACCACGATCTCGGGGTCGTGCTTCTTGATCTCCTCGAGGACCTCGAGGCCCCCCATCTCGGGGAGCATGACGTCCACGATGGCGGCGGCGTAGCTGCCCCGCCGGGCGAGCTCCACCCCCTGGGGGCCCGTCTCCGCGAAGCGAGACGTCGTAGCCCGCCTGGCCGAGCACGCGGCCGAGGACGTCGCGCATCACCTCCTCGTCGTCGACGACGAGGACCTTTTCCTGGCTCATCTCACCCCTGCTGCGCGGTCTCGGCCAGGACGAGGGCGGGCAGCGCCACCTGGAAGGTGGTGCCCTGGCCGGGGGCGCTCTCCACGAAGATGGCGCCCCCGTGCTCCTGCACGATGCCGTAGGAGACGCTCAGGCCGAGCCCGGTGCCCTTGCCGATGCCCTTGGTGGTGAAGAACGGGTCGTAGATCCGCTTGATGTGCTCGCGGCGGATGCCGTGGCCGGTGTCGCCGACCTCGACCACCACCGTGTCGGCGTCGGCGTAGGTGTGCAGGGTCAGCCAGCCGCCGCTCGGCATGGCGTCGCGGGCGTTCAGGATCAGGTTGAAGAAGACCTGCTGGATCCGGTTCTCGTTGCCGCGGACGGGCGGCACGTGCGGCGCCAGCTCGCGGCGCACGCGGATCTTCGAGCCCTCGAGCTGGTGCTCCACCAGCGAGAGCACGTCCGCGAGGACCTTGTTGACGTCCACGCGGTCGAACTCGGTCCCGCTCGAGCGCGAGAAGTTGAGCAGGCCGTTGATGATCTTCGCCGCGCGGAAGCTCTGCTTCTCGATCTTCTCGAGCACCTGCTGGCGCGGGTCGCTCTCCTCGAGCTGGCCCCGCAGGAGCTGGGTGTAGGAGGAGATCCCGGCCAGGGGAGTGTTCACCTCGTGGGCGACGCCGGCGGCGAGGAGGCCCACCGAGGCCATCTTCTCCGCGTGCTGCAGCTGCTCCTCGAGGCGCACGCGGGCGGTCACGTCGTCGAGGATGAGGATGGTGCCGTGGCGCTCGCCGGGGGCGGCCTGGAAGGGGGCCACCGACACGTTCACCATGAGGCTGCGGCCGTCCGCCGAGGGCAGGTGCAGCTTGTAGATGTGCGCGATCTCCTCGTGGTCGCCGAGGACGAGCGCGCCGCGCAGCGCCTCGAGGAAGCTCCCGGGGAAGACGGCGTCGAGCGCCCGGCCGAGGACCTCCTGCCGCGAGCGCCCGAAGAGCGCCTCCATGGCGCGGTTCCAGCGGACGACGCGGCTCTCGAGGTCGAGCACCACGATGCCGGAGTCGAGGCTCTCGAGGATGTTCTCGTTGTACTCCTTGAGCCCCCGCAGCTCCTCCGCCTTCTCCTGGAGGCTGTGGAAGAGGCGCCCGTTCATGATCGCGGTGGCCGCCTGCGCGGCCAGCGTCTTCAGGGTGTCGACCTCCTCGCTGTTGAGCGGGTCGAGGCCGTCCTTCCTCCCCACCCCGAGCACCGCGATCACCTCCCCCTTCACCCGGCAGGGGAAGAGCCAGGCGAGGCCGGAGGCGGCGACGTCGGCGCGCTCGACGGGCGCGGCGTCCACGTCCACGGGCTGGCCGAGCGACAGCCGCGCGAGGAGCGGGCTGCCCGCGGCGATCCGGGGGCGCCCCTCGCCGGTGCGGGGCACGCCGCGGGTGCGGAACGGCGCGAAGTCCCCGCTCTCGCCGGGCAGCAGGAGGGCCAGCTCGCGCAGGCCGAGCGCCGTCCCCACGCCCTCGAGGAGCCGCTCGCTCGTCCGCTCGAGGTCGAGGTCCGCGTTGAGGTCCTCGGAGAGGCGCACGAGCGCCTTGCGCGAGCTGTAGCGCTCCTTGTAGAAGAGCCGGTCGAGCGTCTCCTGGATCCGCGCCTTGACCGGCGTGAAGAGCAGCACCACCACGAGGGCGCTCAGGAGCGCGATGAAGGTCGTGTGCGGCTCCTCCCACAGCACGTCGGTCAGGCCGACGGTCAGGAGCGCGAGCCCCACGATCACCGCCACCGCCAGCACGTAGCCGAGCGCCCGGCGGAAGATGAGCTCGACGTCCATCAGGCGGTGCTTGACCACCGCGTAGGCGAGCGAGAGCGGGATGAGCGCGAGCGGCCCGTAGCCCGCGAGCTGCAGGGCGAGCCCGGGCTCGCGGCCGAGGGCGAAGGGCAGGGCGTAGAAGGCCAGGAAGGGGAAGACACCCGCCGCGGTGCCCCACAGCAGCCACTTCACCTGCCGGCGCGCGGTGAGCCCGCGCGTGCGCCGGTAGGAGTCGAGCAGGACCGCGAAGGCGAGGGTGAAGAAGACGGCGAAGTAGAGCGGCTCCGCCCGGGACGAGCGCCTCCACGATGCCCCACAGGGCCCCGGGCTGCCTCGCCCGCGGCGAAGAGGGCGTGGCTCGTGGCCGTGGCCCCGGCGACGACGAGGGCCGGCATGTAGAGCGCGGGGACGAGCCACGCCCGCTGGGCGCGCAGGCGCCGCTCCGGGAAGGTGAGGCAGAAGTGGAGGAAGACCACGGGCAGGAAGAGCCCGGCGAGCGAGTCGGCCCAGAAGAGGGCCCAGTCGGCCGTGCTCGAGCTTCCCGGTGTACGAGATGGAGTAGCGCAGGAAGAACAGCGCGCAGACCGCGTAGAAGTGCAGGGACGTCCGGTCGGCGGGACGGCGCAGCAGCACCACGGTGCCGACGACGAGGCTGAAGAAGCCGGCCAGCGACAGGTAGAAGAACGCGCTGACGTTGCCCCGCGGCAGCGGCAGGACGGTGACGTCCAGGGCGCGGCGCTCGTCCTCGCGCAGCAGCGAGTAGGTGAGGCGGCTGCCCGGCGCGCCGGCCGGCGAGGGCGGCTTCGAGCCGCGCCGGGCTCAGCGCTTCCTCGCCGTCCACGGCCAGGAGGATGTCGCCCTCGAGGACGCCGGCGCGGGCGGCCGGGCCGCCGGGCGCGAGCCGGGACGCGACGAGCCCCTGCGGGGCCTGCCTCCAGAAGACACCGTCGTCCATCTGGGTCCACGTGGCCTTGAGGACGACGTTGTAGGCTCCGAGGGCGGCGAGCGCAAACCCGGCGAGAACGACGATCGTGTTCTTGAGGCGCCGCCCGCTCATGACTTGCGTGGCCCTCCAGCCACGACACAAATCCCATGCGATGAGCAGCAAAGGACATGCCGGCACCGGCATCGCGCTGCGTCCCGTCTAACTCATTTGAAATCAACCGCTTTTCGGCGGGCACTCCGTTCTTGAATCCAGCCGGTCGTAGGGCGAACCAAGCGTTTGGATGACACCGGCGGCGAAAAAAATGAGGCTCCTTCGAGCCTCGCCTCTCCCCTTCGGCCGGCTCCGTCTCCGCGATCAGAAGCGGACCGAGATGCCGCCCACGACCCGCGTCGGGGGGTCCTGAACCGCGAGCTCGTCCAGGAAGCCGCCCTGGGACGCCTCGTAGAACATGTTGCGCACGGCCACGAGGACCTCCCAGTCGGCCCGGGTGAGCGGCTGGAGGAACGGCAGCCCCTGCGTGAGCTGGACGTCGAAGCGGGTCGCGGTCGACGTGCGTGGCGTTCCCGCCTGGCCCGCGCTCCGCTCGTCGGTGAGCGCGTTCAGCCGGCACAGCGCCGCCACCCGGGTGTCGGACCAGTCGATGACCGTCTCGAGGCGCGCCACGAGATCGTGGAACTCCGCCTCGTCGAAGGAGGTCACGGCCACGTCCGTGAAGCGCGCGGCCCCGGAGCGGTGGCCCTGGCCGAACGTGTAGGTGACCGAGCCGTTCACGACGCCGCCGAAGCGGCGGCCCACGGTCACGCCGAAGCCCCGGGCCCCGAGGCTTCCGGCGTTGCGGACGTACGGCGTCGAGCCGTCGAAGGTCGTGAGCAGCAGGTCGCGCGTCGTCTCGGTGAAGACCTGCGCCCCGATGCGGGCGGCGCCGAGCGCGCGGTCGACGCCCACCTCGTAGCGCAGCGAGCGCGCCGGGTGCAGGCCCTCTTCGAGCCGCGCCCACGTGATGGCCGGCGAGGCCGCCACCGTCGACAGCGTCAGCAGGTCGCCGCCCGGGGTCAGGGTGCGGGTGGCGACCGAGCCGCGCACGAGGGTCTGCCGGTCCCCGCGAAGCTCGATCTGCACCACCGCGTCGGCGTGGTGCGAGTCGGGCAGGAAGCCGATGTAGGTGTAGCGGGCGCCGGTGGTCGCGGTCAGCCGCTCGCCGAGCTGCCAGCGGTCCCGGACGAACGCCGCTCCCACCGTGCGGTTGGGCTCGGGCGCGGCGCCGGGGAGAGTGGCGCGCACGTCGCCGGCCCCGTAGCCCGCGCCGAGCTCCACCTCGTGCCCGCCCCCGGGCTCGAGCACGAACTCCGCCGCCGTGCGCCAGGTCCGCCCCTCGTTCTCGGCGACCAGCCCGCCCAGGCTCCAGCGCACGCCGTCGACCAGCTGGCCCTGCAGCCGCAGAGAGCCGACCCCGCCCGGCAGCCCCGCTCCCGCGGCGTCGGACAGGGACTGGGTGCCGCCCATCGCCGCGAGCTCCATGCTGCCGGCCACGGGTCCGAGGGCCGCGAGCGCCGCCGGCTCGGGAAGCGCCGGCGCCGGCGCGCTCTGCGCCGCCCGGACGCCGTCGCTCGGCCGTCTCCAGCACCGACCGCTGCTTGTGGCGCACGAGCCACTGCCACTCGCGCTCGCCCTCGGAGGCCGCCTCCGTGGAGGCCGCCTCGTCCGCGGGCTTCTCGCCCACGGGGGTCAGGCTCAGGGTGAAGAGGGCGTCCCGGTTCGGCAGCACCGTCACGTGCTGGGCGGCCGAGGGCTGGTGGCCGGTGCCGATGGCGCGCAGCGTGTAGGAGCCCGCGGGGAGCGAGGGCAGCGCGAAATGCCCCTGGCCGTCGGCCAGGGTGAGGAGGCTGCCGCCGCGGATGCCCTTGCCGAAGATGGAGACGACGGCGCCGGCGACGGGCGCTCCGCGGGTGCTCTCGACCCACCCCACCAGGCCCCCGCCGTCGTCGGCGAGCGCTCTGGCGCACACCACGGGATGGACGAAGACGGAGGCGACGACGGCCCACCCGAGACGACGGCAGGAACTCAACGCGCGGTCCTCCAGAGGGATGTACGCCCCGTTGGCATTTTCGACCGTATCAAGGGGCGGGGGCCGTGTCAATACCAATGGGGGTACGACGGGGTGCCCCCCGCCCCTTCGGCTCATGCGGCCGTCGGAGGCGTGTGCTATAAGTCGGCGGTCCAACCCGCGACCCGCCGATGCCCAGAATCCACGACGTGACCGTGCCCCTCGCCCCGGGAATGCTGGCCTACCCCGGCGACCCGCCGTTCCAGCTCGAGCCGGTCCAGCGGCTGGGCGAGGCCCCCTACAACCTGTCCCGGATGGTCCTCACCACCCACACCGGGACCCACGTCGACGCCCCGGCGCACTTCCTGGCCGGAGGGGCGACGGTCGACCAGCTCCCCCTCGAGATCCTGCTCGGCAAGGCGCGGGTGGTGGAGCTGCCGGTCGCGCGAGCGGGTCGAGCGGGCCGACCTCGAGGCCCTCGACCTGCGCGACGACCTCCGCGTGCTGCTCAAGACGCGGATGTCCGGGCCAGATGCTCAAGGCGGGCTACCAGGAGGACCACCTCTACCTCACCGTGGACGCGGCCCACTACCTCGCCCAGGCCGGCCTCAAGCTGGTCGGCTTCGACTACCTGTCGATCGACCGCTCCGGCTCCGCGGACTTCCCGGCCCACCACGCGCTGCTCGGGGCCGGGGTCGTCGTGGTCGAGGGGCTCGACCTCTCGGAGGTCGAGCCGGGGGAGTACGACATGGCCTGCCTGCCCCTTCGGGTGGGCGGGGGGGACGCGGCGCCCGCCCGCGTCGTCCTGCGCTCGCGCGCGTGACGGGGGCGCGGGAGAGGGGACCGGCATGAACGTGCTGCTCCTCCGGGACGTCGTGGCCATCCTCCTGGCCGGCGGCGCCGGGGAGCGTCTCTACCCGCTCACCCGCGAGCGGGCCAAGCCGGCGGTCCCGTTCGGGGGGCCGTACCGGATCGTGGACTTCACGCTCTCGAACTGCATCAACTCGGGGCTGCGGAAGATCTTCCTCGCCACCCAGTACAAGGCGCAGAGCCTGAACCGCCACGTCCGCATGGGCTGGAACGTGGTCAACCGCGAGCTCGGCGAGTTCATCGAGATCCTGCCCCCGCAGAAGCGGCTGGGGGAGCACTGGTACCTCGGCACCGCGGACGCGGTGTGGCAGAACATGCACGCGATCGAGCGCGAGCGGCCGCGCTGGGTGATCGTGCTGGCCGGCGACCACATCTACAAGATGGACTACGGCAAGATGCTGGACGTCCACATCGCGCGCGGGGCGCGGCTGACGGTGGCCGCCATCGAGGTGCCTCTCGGGGACGCGCGCCGCTTCGGGGTGCTGGAGGTGGACGCGGACGCGCGCGTCGTCGGCTTCCGCGAGAAGCCGGAGACGGCGCCGGCCGCGCCCTGGAGCCCGGGGGCCTGCCTCGGCGTCGATGGGCGTCTACATCTTCGACGTGGACGTGCTGGTGCGCGAGCTGCAGCGCGACGCGGAGCGACGACTCCACCCACGACTTCGGCCGCGACATCATCCCGCGCCTGGCGGCGGCGGGCGAGCGCGTGTTCGCCTACCTCTTCTGGGACGAGAACAAGAAGCAGTCGCAGTACTGGCGGGACGTGGGGACGATCGACGCCTACTACGAGGCCTCGATGGACCTCATCCAGGTGGACCCGATCTTCAACCTCTACGACCCGGACTGGCCGATGCGGACCTACCAGCCGCAGCTGCCCCCGGCCAAGTTCGTGTTCGCCGAGGACGGCCGCCGGGGCGTCGCCACCGAGTCGATCGTGTCCAGTGGCTGCATCGTCTCGGGGAGCGAGGTGCGCCGCTCGATCCTGTGCCCCGACGTCCGCATCCACTCGTTCTGCGACGTGGAGGACTCGATCCTGCTCCCCGGCGCCGTGGTGCGGCGCCACGCCCGCATCCGCCGCGCCATCGTCGACCGCGGCGTGGAGGTGCCCCGGGGCGCCCTCGTCGGCTACGACGCCGCCGAGGACCGCCGACGCCACACCGTCTCCGAGGGCGGAGTGGTGGTGGTCACCCCCGGCGAGGAGTGCCTCGTCCATCCCGATTACCTCTAGTGAGTCGCTCTCATCCCATAGCTGAGTGAGGAATGCCGATGACCACGATTGATTCCGTTTTCGCCCGCGAGATCCTGGATAGCCGTGGCAACCCGACCGTCGAGGTCGAGGTGGTGCTCGAGGGCGGGGCCATGGGCCGCGCCGCCGTCCCCTCCGGCGCCTCGACCGGCGAGCGCGAGGCGCGTCGAGCTGCGCGACGGGGACAAGAAGCGCTTCCTGGGCAAGGGCGTCCAGAAGGCGGTGGCCGCCGTCAACGACCTGCTCTCGACCGAGGTGATCGGCGAGGACGCGCACCGACCAGGCGCTCGTCGACCAGCTGATGATCGACCTCGACGGCACCGACACCAAGAAGAAGCTCGGGGCCAACGCGATCCTCGCGGTCTCCCTCGCGGTGGCCAAGGCGGCGGCGGAGGCGACCGGGCTGCCCGCTCTACCGCTACATCGGCGGGGCGAACGCCCGCACCCTGCCCGTGCCCTTCATGAACGTCCTCAACGGCGGCGCCCACGCCGACAACAAGGTGGACTTCCAGGAGTTCATGATCGTCCCCCACGGCTTCGAGAGCTTCGCCGACGCGCTGCGCGCGGGGACCGAGGTCTTCCACGCCCTCAAGGGCGCGCTCAAGAAGAAGGGCTACTCGACCTCGGTCGGCGACGAGGGCGGCTTCGCCCCCAACGTGAAGTCGAACGAGGAGGGCATCGAGACGATCCTCGAGGCGATCACCGCTGGCCGGCTACAAGACCGGCACCCAGGTGGCGATCGCGTTCGACGTGGCCGCCTCCGAGTTCTACGAGGGCAAGAACAAGTACGTGCTCAAGAAGTCGGGCGGCGGCACGAAGACCTCCGAGCAGCTCATCGCGATGTACGAGAAGTGGGTGAAGGTCTACCCGCTCGTCTCGATCGAGGACGGGCTCGGCGAGAAGGACTGGGCGGGCTGGGCCGACCTCACGAAGGCGCTCGGCTCGAAGGTCCAGCTCGTGGGCGACGACCTCTTCGTCACCAACCCGAAGATCCTCGCCGAGGGCATCCAGAAGGGGATCGCGAACTCGATCCTGATCAAGGTGAACCAGATCGGCTCGCTCACCGAGACGCTCGACTGCATGGCCCTCGCCGCGCGCGCCGGCTACACCTGCATGGTGAGCCACCGCTCGGGCGAGACCGAGGACACGACGATCGCCGACCTCGCGGTGGCCACGAACTGCGGCATGATCAAGACGGGCTCGGCCTCGCGCACCGACCGCATCGCGAAGTACAACCAGCTGCTGCGGATCGAGGAGGAGCTCGGGCCCATGGCCCGCTTCGCCGGCCGCGCGGCGATCAATCCGCGAGTCTGACCGAAGAGAGAACTCGCGTTGAAGGAGCGCAGGTGCGGCGAAGCCGCACCTGCGCTTCAGCGCGCCACCGCCAGTGTCCTCAGCCTTCTTCCTCTTCGACCGTGATCTTCAGGGAGCGCAGGAACTTCCGGTCGAGCGGCGTCATCCTGAGCGGCAGGGGCTCCGCCTTGTCGACGCGCACCTCGAACGCGGGGGGGCGGGCCGCGTCGTTGCGCTCTCTCCGGCTGAAGCCGATCGTCGCCTCGAGGACGACGGACACGTCGTAGCCTTCGGCGCGGATGCGGCTCAGGCAGTGCGCCACCTGCGGGGACTCCGCCAGCACGCGACGCAGCGTGGCGCCGACCTCCTGCGCCATCCGCGTGACATCTTCGCCGGTCGCCTGCTCCATCCGCGTGCCCTCGCTCTCGCTGCCGTCGAAATCATGACAACCTGCGTGGAAGCGTGTCAAGCATGGCCCCTCCGCGCCGCATGCTAACGTGAGCCCATCCATGACCAAGACTGCCCCGGAACGCGAGTTCCGCACCGCCTCCCACCTGCCGCGCGAGCGGCTCTACGGGCCGGAGAGCCTCCCCGGCGCCGAGGCCATCGGCCAGCCCGGCGCCTACCCGTTCACCCGGGGCCTGCACGCCAGCGGCTACCGCGGGCGGCTGTGGACCATGCGCCAGTACGCCGGCTTCGGCACCGCCGCCGAGTCCAACCGCCGCTACCGCTACCTCCTCGAGCAGGGCACCACCGGCCTCTCCGTGGCCTTCGACCTGCCCACCCAGATCGGCTACGACTCCGACGACCCGCACTCCCTCGGCGAGGTGGGCAAGGTGGGGGTGGCGATCGACAGCCTCGAGGACATGGAGACGCTCTTCGACGCCATCCCGCTCGACCGGGTCTCCACCTCGATGACGATCAACGCCACCGCGGCCATCCTCCTGGCCCTCTACGTGGCGCTGGCGCGGCGGCGGGGGATCCCCGAGGCGGCGCTCGCGGGGACGGTGCAGAACGACATCCTCAAGGAGTACGTGGCGCGGGGGACGTGGATCTACCCGCCCGCCCCGTCGATGCGGCTGGTGACCGACCTTTTCGCCTACTGCGAGACCGCCGTGCCGAAGTGGAACACGATCTCGATCTCCGGGTACCACATCCGCGAGGCGGGGGCGACGGCTCCCCAGGAGCTGGCCTTCACCTTCGCGAACGCGCTCGAGTACGTCCGCGCCGCGAAGTCGGCGGGGCTCGTTCCCGACCGCTTCGGCGAGCGGCTGTCGTTCTTCTTCGCCTGCCACTCCGACTTCCTGGAGGAGGTGGCGAAGTTCCGCTGCGCCCGGCGGCTCTGGGCGCGGCTCATGAAGGAGCGGTTCGGCGTCACGAACCCGAAGGCGCAGCAGTGCCGCTTCCACGTCCAGACGGGCGGCGTGACCCTCACCGCCCAGCAGCCGGACAACAACGTGGTGCGCGTCGCGCTGCAGACGCTGGCCGCGGCGCTGGGCGGCTGCCAGAGCCTGCACACGAACGGGCGCGACGAGGCCCTCGCCCTGCCCACCGAGGCCTCGGCCCGCCTCGCGCTGCGCACCCAGCAGGTGGTGGCCCACGAGTCGGGTGTGGCCGAGACCGTGGACCCGCTCGGGGGCAGCTACGCGGTCGAGGCGGCGACCGACGCGCTCGAGCGGGAGGCGCTGCGGCTCATCGACCGGATCGAGGCGCGCGGGGGGGCGCTCGCCGCCATCGAGCGGGGCGACGTGCAGCGCGAGATCCAGGAGTCCGCCTACCGCTACCAGAGGCAGGTCGAGTCCGGCGAGCGCGTGATCGTGGGCGTCAACCGCTTCCAGGAGGAGGGGGAGGAGCCCCCGGGCGACATCCTCCGCATCGACGCCGAGGTCGAGCGGGACCAGGTGGCGCGGGTGCGGGCGCTGCGCGCGCGCCGCCCGGCCGGTCCCTGGCGGGCCGCCCTCGACGCGCTCGAGGCGAAGGCGCGCTCCGGCGAGAACCTCGTGCCCGCCATGGTGGACGCGGTCCTGGCCTGGGCCACGGTCGGCGAGATCGCGACCCGCCTGCGAGGGGTCTTCGGAGAGCACCGGGAGACGCTCGTCCTGTGAGCGCGAGCCCGGCCCCGGCCCGCCGCGGCGCATGAAGCGCCTCCTCTTCCGCCTGCGTCCGGAGGAGGCGGTGGCGCTCGCCTTCGTCCTCCCCACCACCTGGCTCACGATCGCCGCCTACCTCCACGCCCGCGACACGGGCGTCCTGGGGCCGCGTTACCCCGGCGGCGTCGTGCGCCTCGCCGCAGTGGTGGTCCTCCTCGCGGGCCTCGCCCTCGCCCTGAGGCGCTGGCCGCGCTCGGCGCTCGTGCGGGGGCTGCGCGAGACGGTGCCGCTCCTCGCGTGCTTCCTCATCTACACGAACCTCCACGACACGATCGGCTTCGTGAACCCTCACGACGTGCACCACTACCTGGTCGCGCTCGACCAGATGATCTTCGGGGTGCAGCCGTGCGTCTGGGCGGAGCGCTTCATCACCCCGGCGCGCACCGAGCTCATGCAGTTCCTCTACCTGAACTTCTTCTGGATCGCTCCCTCGACGAGCGCGATCCTGCTCGCGCGGCGGCGCTTCCCGGAGTTCCGCGCCGCGACGCTGGGTGTCCTCACCTGCTTCTTCATGGGGTACGCGCTGTACGTGCTGCTCCCGGCCGCGCCCCCTCGCCTCGTCCTCGTCCCCGAGTTCACGAAGAACCTCCGCGGGTACCCGGTCGGGTTCTCGAACCTGTCCGCCCAGGCCTTCTCGCTGCTCCCGGTGGACAGCCGGGCCGCGTTCCCCTCGCTGCACGCGGCGGCTTCGCTCGTGGCCCTCCTCTTCGCCTGGCGCTACGTGCGCTGGTGGTTCTGGGCCCTGCTGCCGTTCGCGCTGGGCCTGTGGGCCTCCACGATCTACCTGCGCCACCACTACTTCGTGGACCTGGTGGCGGGCTGGCTGCTCGCTCCGCTCGCGGTGTGGACCGCCCCTCGCCTGGACGCGTGGTGGGCGGGGCAGCAGCGCGCCCTCGGCTACGAGCCGGCCCGCGGAGCGCGGTAGGCCGGCCCGCAGGCCCTGTCATTCCGAGGAGCTTCGTCCTGGCCGGGCGACGGAAGGAGTCCGCCGCGCTGGGACGCGGCCGCCGGCGGATCCTTCGGGCGCCGGCCGGGAAGCGCCCTCAGGATGACGCGCGACGGCCGGCGGCGCGCGTCACTTCGCCGGCGTGATGTCCGTGGACCAGACCTGGTCGCCCCAGGCCAGGGTCATGGTCGCTCCCGTACCCTTCGGCACGAACGAGATGGTGAAATTCTCGGCCGGCGTCGCCGACTTGCCGGGCTTGAGGTCCACCCGCAGGACCTCCTTGGCCTTGATCTTCTGCTCGTAGTCCCCGAGGTAGGGATACGGCATGCTCTTGAGGTTCTCCGGGGCCTCCTTCCAGATCGCTCCGAGCGGCTGGCCGAGGTCGGAGTTCAGGACGAGGGCCCACTTGCCGGACACGGGCACGTGGATGTAGAGGCTGTACTTGCCGGCCTTCACGGCCTTGCCGCCGACCTTGACGTCGGCCTCGGTCGAGAAGGTGCTGACCTCGTTCTCGCCCGCGCGCCAGATCCGCTCGGGCGGGAGCTGCTTCAGCAGGGCGTCGATCGTCCGGCCCTTCAGGGCGGGACGGCCGTAGTCGATCGTGACCTTGTTCGTGCCCAGGGTCGCGACCGCGGCCCCCCGGGGGACCTGCGCCAGGGCAGTGCCGGCGAGGGAGAGCGCGGCGACGGAGGCGAGGACGGCGAGACGCGTCTTCATGTTCGGATTGCTCCTTGCGTTGGAATCGGACCGATCCGCCCGCTGGCGGACGTACATTCTCTTGGACAACTATACGCCTCCGTCCGCCATCCGGTTCCCCGCCGGCCGCGCGGTCACGGCTCCCCCCCGAGGGCCTCGCGCAGCAGGGCGTTCACCCGCTGGGGATTCGCCCGCCCCCCGGTGCGGCGCATCACCTGGCCCACGAACCAGCCCAGGGCGGCGGCCTTGCCGCCTCGGTAGCTCGCCGCCTGCTCGGGGCTGTGCGCCACCACCTCCGCCACGACGGCCTCGAGGGCGGAGTCGTCGGAGAGCTGGGTCAGGCCTTCCCGCTCGACGATCGCCGCCGCCTGCTCGCCGCTCGCCCACATCCTCTCGAAGACGTCCTTGGCGATCTTCCCGCTGATCGTGCCCTCGTCGATGAGCCTCACCAGCCCGGCGAGGGCGGCGGGAGAGACCGGGCAGGAGGCGATCCCGCCCCCGCCCTCCTTGAGCTTGCGCAGGACCTCGGTCATCACCCAGTTCGAGACGGCCTTGGCGTTGCCGCTCGCCCTCGCGGCGGCCTCGAAGTACCCGGCCACGTCCGGCTCCTGGGTGAGAACGCCCGCGTCGTAGGCCGGCAGGGCGTGCTCGGCCGCGAAGCGGCGGCGCTTCTCCGCCGGGAGCTCCGGCAGCGACGCCCGGGCCTCGTCGACCCACTCCGGCGAGACGACGAGCGGCGGCAGGTCGGGCTCCGGGAAGTAGCGGTAGTCGTGCGCGTCCTCCTTGGAGCGCATCGGGACCGTTTCTCCCCGGTCGGCGTTCCAGAGGAGCGTCTCCTGGACGACCTCGCCGCCGGACTCGACGAGCGCGATCTGTCGCGCGATCTCGTGCTCGACGGCCCGGGCGACGTTGCGGAAGGAGTTGAGGTTCTTGATCTCCGCGCGCGTGGAGAGGGCCTGTGCTCCCCGCGGGCGCACGGACACGTTGGCGTCGCAGCGCAGCGAGCCCTCCTCCATGTTGCAGTCGGAGACACCGGCGTAGAGGAGCACCCCCCGCAGCGCGGTGAGGTAGGCGTGCGCTTCCTCGGGAGAGCGCAGGTCGGGCTCGCTCACGATCTCGATGAGGGGAACCCCCGCGCGGTTGAGGTCCACCCCGCTCTTCTCGCCCGACCACGCGAAGCCCTCGTGCAGCAGCTTCCCCGCGTCCTCCTCCATGTGGATGCGCGCGAGGCGCACCCGCTTCTCGGCTCCGTCGGCAGTCGCGATCGCCACGAATCCCCCGGTGGCGAGCGGCTTCTCGTACTGCGAGATCTGGTAGCCCTTGGGCAGGTCGGGATAGAAGTAGTTCTTCCGCTCGAAGACCGAGACGGGCTGCACGGCACACCCCGTCGCCAGCGCCGCGCGCAGGGCGAGCGTCACCGCCTGGCGGTTGAGGACGGGCAGCGCCCCGGGGAGGCCGAGGCACGCCGGGCAGACGAGCGTGTTCGGGGGCGCCCCGAACCGGTTCGCGCAGCCGCAGAAGAGCTTGGTGCGGGTCAGGAGCTGCGCGTGGACCTCGAGCCCGATGACGGGCTCGTACCGGGAGGCGAGCTCCTCGAAGCTTCGGGCGGGCGCGGGCATCGGGGGTCGGCGGGCCCGCCTACTCCTGGACCCAGACCGACACCGACCCGCCGCCACATCGGAACTCGCCCCAGCCGGCGTCGTTGGTCGTCACCGGCTCCTTGACGTGCTCGGTGAGGTCGACGAAGCGCGCGTTCGCGCGGCCCGTCTCCATCCACTTCGAGCCGTCCTGCCCGTCGCTCATCAGGACCGCCATCGCCTTGGGGTGCTGCTCGTCGCCGAGGCGGACCCAGCCGATGCGGTTCCAGTGGTCGAGGTAGTCGACCTGGGGGCCCCAGGCGTAGTGCTTGCGGGCGTGGAGGAACTTGTCGATGAGCCACCGGTGCGAGGGCATCACGACCTTGTACCGGTTGCCGTCCTTGCCCTGGTCCTCGTACTCGGCCCCGTAGTAGTCGGCGTAGAAGACGCAGGGGTAGCCCTCGCGCCGCAGCAGGATGAGCGCGTAGGCGAGGGGCTTGAACCAGGGCTCGACCACCGACTCGAGCGCCTGCAGCGGCTGCGAGTCGTGGTTCTCCACGAAGGTGACGACGTCGCGGCTGCGCTGCTGCATGAGCGTGCCGTCGAGGAGCCGTCGCATGTCGTAGTTGCCGCCGGCGCGGCTCGCGTAGTGGAAGTGGTAGTGGAGCGGCACCCCGAAGACGGTGATGCGCCCGCCGAGGCGGTCGAGGTACCAGCTGAGCGCCCCGATGTCGGGAGTCCAGTACTCCGCGACGATGAAGAGGTCCTTCTTCGCGTGGGCCTCCATCTCGTCCAGCCACTGGGGGAAGAACCAGGCCGAGATGTGCTTGACCGCGTCGAGGCGGAAGCCGTCCACCCCCGTGGTGTCCAGGTACCACTTGCCCCACGCGGTGACCTCGTCCCGCACCTCCCGGCTCGTCGAAGTCGAGGTCGGCCCCCATCAGGTACGAGAAGTTCCCGTTCTCGAGCGCCACCTGGTCGTCGAACTGCTTGCCCTCGAGCAGGTACACCGCCTTCTCGCCGGGGTTGCGGTGGTCGTAGTCCACCGCGTCGAAGTGCCGGGCGCCCCACTCGAACTTCGAGTGCTTCCCCTTGCGGCCCGGGAAGGCGAAGCGGGTGTAGGCCTCGATCTCGCGCGGCTCGCCCTTCGGGCGCAGGCGGTCGTCCTGGGGGAAGGGGGTGGCCCGCACCACCTCGGTCGCGTCGCCGCCCATCCGGTGGTTGAGGACGGTGTCGGCGTACACCTGGAGGCCGGCCTTCTGGAGCGACTTCACCGCGGCCAGGTACTGCTTCTTCGTGCCGTACTTGGTCCGGACCGATCCCTTCTGGTCGAACTCGCCGAGGTCGTACATGTCGTAGACCCCGTAGCCGACGTCGCTCGCGCCGCCGGTGCCCTTGTAGGCGGGCGGCAGCCACAGCGCGGTGAAGCCGGCCCGCCCGAGCTCCGCCGCGCGGGAGGAGGCCTCGTCCCACAGGGTCCCGTCGGCCGGGGTGTACCAGTGGAAGTACTGCATCATGACGCCGTTCTGCATCGGCATGGCCCCTCCTGGGAGGCGGGTGGCGCGCCCGGAGGGACTCGAACCCCCAACCCTCGGCTTCGAAGGCCGATGCTCTATCCGGTTGAGCTACAGGCGCACGAGAGAATCATACGTCGAGCCGCCCTTCGGGTCTCTCCTTTGACACCCTCGCCGGGCCGGAAGTAACGTCGCGCCCATGACGCCGATCGACCTGCGCTCCGACACCGTCACCCGGCCCACCGCGCCGATGCGCCGGGCCATGGCCGAGGCCGAGGTCGGGGACGACGTCTACGGCGAGGACCCGACCGTCAACCGGCTCGAGGCACGGGCCGCGGAGATCCTCGGCATGGAGGCGGCCCTCTTCGTGCCCTCGGGCACGATGGGCAACGCCATCGCCATCCGGATCCTGACCCGGCGCGGCGACGAGGTCCTGGTCGAGCGGCGCAGCCACGTCGTGCGCTACGAGCTCTCGGGGATGAGCGTCCTGTCCGGTGTCATGCCCCGGATGGCGGACGCGCCGGGCGGGCACCTCACCCCCGAGCACGTGCGCGCCGCCACCGCACCGCGGGCCTACTACAAGTCGGACGTGAGCCTCGTGGTGCTCGAGAACACGCACAACCTCGGCGGCGGCACCGTGCAGCGGGTCGACGAGGTGCAGGCGGTGGTCGCCGCCGCGCGCGAGTGCGGCTTCCGCGTCCACGTGGACGGGGCGCGGATCTGGAACGCGGCGGTGGCGCTCGGCGTCCCGCCCGCCGCGCTCGTGAAGGGCGTGGACACCGTCATGGCCTGCCTGTCCAAGGGCCTGTGCGCCCCGGTCGGCTCGATCCTCGCCTCCTCGCGCGAGCGCATCGAGGAGGCGCGGGGGGCGCGCAAGCTCCTCGGCGGGGGGATGCGCCAGGCCGGCATTCTCGCCGCCGCCGGGCTCGTGGCCCTCGACACCCTGGTCGCGCGCCTCGCCGACGACCACGCGAACGCGAGGGTCCTGGCGGAGGCGCTCGGCCGGGGAAAGGGCGTGCGGGTTCTCCCGGTCGAGACGAACATCGTGGTCGCGGGGCTCGAGGGCCGCACCGCACCGGAGGTCGTCTCGGCGCTGCGCGACGCGGGCGTCCTCGCGAGCGCCATGGACGGGCGCACCCTGCGCGTCGTGACGCACCACGACGTCTCGCGCGAGGACTGTGCCCGGGCGGCGGCAGCGATCGAGCAGGTCCTCGGCTGAGGCGCCGCGTGCCCCGGCTCGGCCGATCGCCGTGATCCAGCCTGGCCGTGCGCGGTGGCGCTCGCCGCCGCGGCGGTCCTCGTCCTGTCGGCGGCGCCCGCGGCGACGCAGCCCGTCTCCGTTGCCGTCGCCCGTGCCGCCCGCGCGGAATCTCCGGTGAAGCTGGACGGCCGCCTCGACGAGGCGGACTGGGCCAACGCGGCGCCGATCGGCCCGCTCACCCAGACGGAGCCCGAGGAGGGCGCGCCGCCCGGCGAGGCGACCGAGGTGCGGGTTCTCCGCGACGACCACAACCTCTACTTCGGCATCCGCTGCGTTCGACCGGGACCCGCGCGGCATCGCGGCCACGAAGATGGGCCGCGACGGCGACCTCGAGGGGGACGACCACGTCATGGTCGTGCTCGACACCTTCGGCGACCGCCGCAACGGCTTCTTCTTCGCCGTCACCCCGCGCGGCGCGCGGGCCGAGGGCCAGATCTCGAACAACTGCGAGAGCCTCAACTTCGACTGGGACGGGATCTGGGACGCCGCCGCCCGCGTGGACGGCGAGGGCTGGACGGCGGAGCTCGCCATCCCCTTCAAGACCCTGCGCTTCCGGAAGGAGATCCGCGGCCTGGGGCCTCAACGTCCAGCGCTACGTCGCGCGCCGGCAGGAGACCGATCGCTGGACGGCGGCGCGCCGCGACGTCTGGATCTCGAACCTCTCCGAGGCGGGGCGCCTCGAGGGGCTCTCCGGCGCGCGACAGGGGAGAGGCCTCGACGTCCGGCCCTACCTCTCGGGAGGAGCGAGCCGACGGGGCGGGAGAGGTCAAGGCCGGCGGCGACGTCTTCATGAACGTGACGCCCAACCTCACCGCCTCGCTCACCGTGAACACCGACTTCGCGGAGACGGAGGCGGACGACCGCCAGGTCAACCTGACCCGCTTCCCGCTCTTCTACCCGGAGAAGCGCACGTTCTTCCTCGAGGGGGCCGGGATCTACGAGGCGGCCGGCCTCGGCAGCAGCAACTCCGACCTGCTGCCGTTCTACAGCCGCCGGATCGGACTCTACCGGGGCGAGGAGGTCCCGATCCTCGCCGGCCTCAAGGCCTCGGGCCGCGTCGACCGGTGGAACGTCGGCCTCCTCGACGTGGAGACGGGCCGACAGGACGACCTCGACATCGATCGCCAGAACCTCCTCGCCGCCCGCGTCAGCCGGAACCTCTTCCGGCAGTCGTTCGTGGGCGGGCTACGTCACCCACGGCAACCCGTCCGGCGCCGGCGGCAACACGCTGGCCGGCGTCGACGCGCGCCTCGCCACGTCCACCTTCCGGGGCGGGGAGAACCTGAGCCTCGACCTCTACGCGTTCGTCACGGACGACGAGGCTTCGGGCCGGAAGGGCCACGCGTGGGGCGGCAAGCTCGACTACCCGAACGACCTGTGGGACGTGGCCCTCAGCTTCAAGGAGATCGACGCCGACTTCCGCCCCGCCCTCGGGTTCGTCAGCCGCACCGGGATCCGCAAGGCGAACGCGAAGGCGGACTTCATGCCCCGCCCCGGCCGCGCCGGGATCCGCCAGCTCTTCTTCGAGGCCTCGACCCAGTACGTGTCGGACCTCGACGGGCGCACTCTCGACTGGATGGTCATCGCCTCGCCGCTCGGCCTGCAGACGGAGTCGGGCGACGAGCTCCGGCTCGAGTGGGTCCCGCAGTTCGAGCGTCTCGACGAGCCCTTCGAGATCCAGGACGGGATCGTCATCCCCGCCGGCGACTACCGCTACACCGCGTGGATCGCGGAGGTGGAGACGGCCCAGCGGCGGCGGTGGGTGGCGCAGCTCGAGGCGCGCTGGGGGAGCTTCTACGACGGCGATCTCACGCGACTCGAGGCCGAGCTCGCGCTCAAGCCGAGCCCCCACCTGCTCGTCGCCGCCGAGGGCGAGTGGAGCCGGGGCGAGCTGCCCGCCGGGCGCTTCACGGCGAAGGTCCTGGCCGGGCGTCTCGAGGTGAACTTCACCCCGAACCTGGGCTGGTCGAACCTCGTGCAGTACGACACGGACTCCCGGGAGCTCGGCTTCCAGAGCCGGCTGCGCTGGCGAGTGCGCCCGGGCAGCGACGTCTTCGTCGTCGTCAACCGTGGCTGGGTCCACGAGGAGGACGGCGTCTTCCGCCCGTACTTCGACCGCGGCTCGGCCAAGGTCCAGCACACGTTCCGGTGGTAGGCTGGGCCGACATGCGGCAGAGGAGCGACAGCCTCGCCGTGGCGACGCGGCGGGGCCTGACGGAGATCACGCCGGCGGTGCGCGCGGCGGTGCGGGCGTCGGGCGTCCGGGAGGGGCTGTGCACCGTCTTTCTCCGCCACACCTCGGCGAGCCTCGTGATCCAGGAGAACGCCGACCCGTCGGTCCGCCGCGACCTGGAGGCCTTTCTCTCGCGGCTCGTTCCGGACGGCGACCCGCTGTTCACCCACGTGGACGAGGGCGACGACGACATGCCGGCCCACGTGAAGGCGGCGCTGCTCAAGACGTCGGAGCAGATCCCCGTGACGGACGGCGATCTCGCGCTCGGGACCTGGCAGGGCCTCTACGTCTGGGAGCACCGCTCGGGCGCCCACCGGCGGCAGGTGGCCGTCCACGTGCTGGGCGAGTGACGGGATGAGGCTGCGGACCCAGCTCGCGATCGCCTTCTTCCTCCTCGCGGTCCTCCCGCTCCTCGGGGTGACGCTCTACACCTGGCTCGGGTCGGAGCGGGCCTTCCGCCAGGCGGTGGCCGCCGAGGCCGGGGACCTCGCCGCGGAGATGTCGACGCGTGTCGACGTCGTGGCCGGCGAGCTGAAGGCGCGGCTCACGCGGATGAGAGGCCGATCGGGGGCCGGGCTGGAGAGCCCGTACCAGAAGGCCCGGCGCGAGGCGCTCGCCGCGGCCGAGGGCGAGGAGCTCCGGCTGCTGCTGCGGGCCATCCTCTCCGGGGCGGAACGGCGACAGGGCGCCATCCCCTTCGCGCGGGACCCCGACGGGAAGGTCTTCGCCCCCGACCCGGCCGACGAGGCGGTGCTCGAGGGGCTGGGGCAGGTCCCCGGGAAGCCGGTGACGCGCCGCGACGCGGGGGAGTGGGTGGTGGCGGAACGGCGCGACCCCGAGACCGGCATCGTGATCGCGGTGGCCCGCCCGGTGGGCCCGGCCCTGCAGGAGATGCGCAAGACCGCGGCGAACAACCTCGCGCTCGGCCTCGGGCTCGCCCTGCTGGCGCTTCTCGGAATCCTGCCGCTGTCGCACCGCCTGACGCGACACATCGCCTCGCTCACCGACGGGGCGCGGCGGCTCGCCGCCGGCGACCTCGACGTGCGCGTCCCCGTGCCCCACGGCCGCGAGTTCCGGCAGCTGGCGGAGACCTTCAACCTCCTGGCCCGCGACCTGCGCCGCAACCAGGAACGCCTGCTCGAGCAGGAGCGCCTGCGCAAGGAGCTCGAGATCGGCCGGCGCATCCAGGTGGAGCTGCTGCCGCGCGGGCCCTTCCTCGGGCCGTTCGCCGAGGTGGGCGGCATCTCCATCCCGGCGCGCGAGGTGGGCGGCGACTTCTTCAACTATTTCCCGCTCCGCGAGGACGAGGTCGCGATCCTGGTGGGCGACGTCTCCGGCAAGGGCGTCGGGGCGGCGCTGCTCATGGCCAGCCTCCAGGCGACGATCCGCGCGCGCCTCGGCGCCGAGCGCGACCTCGCGCGGCTCGTGGACGAGCTCGACCAGGAGATGGGCAGCGAGGAGCCGCTCGCGCCCTACTACACCCTGTTCCTCGCGCTCCTGGAAGGGCCCACCGGCCGGCTGCGCTACGTCAACGCCGGGCACAACACTCAGTTCGTGCTGCGGCGGGACGGGCAAGCCGAGCAGCTCTCCTCGGTCGGGCGCCCGCCGGGCCTCTACCCGGGCGGCGGCTACGAGGAGCGCACGGTCGAGATGCGGGACGGGGACGCCCTCTTCCTGTTCACCGACGGCCTCGTCGAGACCGAGGACGAGACCGGCGAGCCGTTCGGGATGTCCCGCCTCGAGGCGCTGCTCAAGGTCCACCGCGCGAGCGACCTGCCGGCGCTCCTCGCCCACGTGGACGCGGCGGTGCGGGCTCACCGGGGGCCGGGCGAGGCCGCCGACGACGCGACGATGGTCGCCCTGCGCTTCTCGAGCGGGACGCTGACGGGGTCCCGCGGGTGAAGCGCGACCTCGCCGCCCTCGCCGCGCGCGAGTGGGACGTCGCGGTGGTCGGCGGCGGCATCTACGGGGCCGCGGTGGCCTGGGACGCCGCGCAGCGAGGCCTGTCGGTGGCCCTCGTCGAGCGCGAGGACTTCGGCGCCGGCGCGTCCTGGAACAGCCTCAAGACGATCCACGGCGGCATGCGCTACCTGCAGAAGCTCGACCTTCGCCGCCTGCGCGAGTCCGCGCGCGAGCGAGCGACGCTCCTGGCCATCGCCCCCGAGCTGGTCCGGCCGCTGCCCATCCTCGTGCCGACCTACGGCCACGGCACGACCGGGCGCGAGGCCCTCGCGCTGGGCCTCCTCCTCAACGAGTGGCTCACCCGCGACCGCAACCGGGGCCTGCCGCCGAGCCAGCGCATCCCCGCGGCGCGGACCGTCTCCGCCGCCGAGGCGCTGCGCCTCGTGCCCGGCCTCGAGCCGCGCGGCCTCACCGGCGCCGCCCTCTGGCACGACGCGCAGGCGGCGAGCACGGAGCGGCTCACGCTCGGCTTCCTCCACGCCGCCGCCGGGGCGGGTGCCGCCGCGGCGAACCACGCGGAGGCCGTGTCCCTGCTGCG
>CAWFSB010000053.1:0-43080 GCA_963818355.1 uncultured Acidobacteriota bacterium
CAAACCGATCAACGAGGAAACGAAACGTCTGGTCCGTCCACATGAGCCGAATCTTCCATTGACCGCTCGCGGGGTCGCTCGCTACTCTCCTTCATTCCCGGTCGTCGCCGTGCTTCCGCCCGGTCCCCTCGCGGGCACCGAGAGAGGAGTTTCAGATGAGAGCCGCCGCATTCGTCGTCACCGTCTCGTGTCTGGTCGCGTCCGCTGGCGCCCAGACCACGCCGCCCCCGCCCGTCTATGACGTCCGGGAGCTGCCTCTCCCGGAGGGATTGTCGGGAGTCCTCCCGACGGCCGTCGGCAGCGACGGGACCGTGGGGGGATACACCCTCGGGCGGTTCCTTCACGGAACGCCGACGCGCCCGTTCCTCTTCTCCAGCGCGGGAGAGATGACGCGCCTCGGCCTGAACGGGGAAGCATTGGGGCTGAACGACCTGGGCGACGTCGTGGGCGCGCAACACGACGTCGGCGGCCCGAGCTTCCTGTTTCACTACGCCAACGGCACGGTGCAGTCCCTGAACCCGTTCGGCGTGTGGGACCCGATGGCCACCGGCAGCGCGAATGCCGTCAACGAGTCGCGCGAGGTCGTGGGATCCGCCAGCAACGGCACCGCCGGCCACGCCTTTCTCCTCAGGCTCCCCGCCACGAGCGGCGCGCTGGATCTGCATCCCGCGGGCGCGACGAGCAGCAGCGCGGTCGCGATCAACGACCTCGGGGAGGTCGTGGGCCTGGTCACCACGGCCGGCGACACCCATGGCGTGCTCTGGCAGAGCACGGTCGCGGGGGTCGTCCAGATGAAGGACCTCGAGGCGGAGCTGGGCCGGGACTTCAGCCCGTCGGCCCTCAACAACAACGGCGTCGTCGTCGGCGAATCGGTGGTGGAGGGACGCGGCCACGCCGTGCGGCTCGGCGACGGCGTGCTCACGGACCTGGGCACGCTGGGCGGGGTCTCCAGCAAGGCGGTCGGCGTGAACGACTCTGGTCAGATCGTCGGGTACGCCGTGGCGGCCGACGGGGCGATGCGGGCTTTCGTGTGGCAGGGCGGCAGGCAGTACGACCTCAACGAGCGCCTGGCCCAGGCGCTGGGCGTCGTGCTGCTGCAGGCGACCGCCGTCAACGACGCCGGGCAGATCGTCGCCTGGGGCGCGACCGGCGCCACGCCCGAGACGACGGTGATCCGCGCCTTCCTCCTCACCCCGAGGGCGCCGGTCACGCCGGTTGCCACGATCAAGGGCCTGATCGAGGAGGTCCAGGAGCTGCGCCGCAGCGGCGAGCTGCGGCGGGGGCAGGCCGCCAGCCTGATCGCCAAGCTCCAGCTCGCGCTGTGGTTCCTCCAGTTTCCCAACGGAGAGCGGATGGCCGTCGTGATGCTCGACCTCTTCGTCCGGCACGTCGAGCTCTACATGCGGACCGGTGTGCTCAGCCCCGAAGAGGGAAGCCCGCTCCTCGAGACGGCGCGGGGCGTGATCGCGCAGCTGCGCGCACCGTAGCGAGAGAATCTCGCGAGGCGACCCTCGGCCCTCGACCCCGGCGCCGCGCCGGAGGTCGAGGGCCCGGCTCAGCGCTTTGCCGCCGCCGCCATCGCCGCCTGGCGGGCCTTCTCCCCCTGGATCATCATCTGGTACGCCAGGTAGTACTTGTAGATGTTGCTGACGTAGGTGACGGTCTCGCGGCCGATGCGCTTCGCCGCGACGAGCTCCACGTTGTTGAACCACTTGTTCGGGTCGAGGCCCTGGGCCTTGGCCTCCTTGCGCAGGCTCGCCACCTTGCCCGGCCCCGCGTTGTAGGACGCGGCGGCGAAGAGCCCCCGGTTGAGGCGGCGTGAGGCCGGGCTCCTTGTAGTAGTTGTCCATCATCCAGCGGTTGTACTTGACCCCCGCGTGGATGTTGCTCTCCAGGTTCTGGATGTCCGGGATGTTCACCGCCTTGTCGCGGGCGGTCGCGGGCATGACCTGCATGACGCCGATCGCGCCCACGTGGCTGCGCTTGCTCTGGTCGAGCTGCGACTCCTGGTAGCCCTGGGCGGCCAGGAGCAGGTAGTCCAGGTCGTACCGCTCGCCGTACTTCTTGAACAGGTCGATCATCGAGAGGAAGCGCTTCCGGTCCTCGTCGCCGCGCGCGTTCGTCACCCACTGCGTGGTCTTCAGGTACTTGTTGATGAGCACGTTGCCCGGCCAGCGTCCCCTGCCCGTGGCCCTTGACGAAGGCGTTCACCGCGGCCGCCAGCTTCGGGCTGTTCTTGCGGAAGGCCCAGGCGATGTCGCCGGGAGGGCTCGCGATGTCGGAGTGCTTGCGCAGGTTCGGGAAGACCTGCGTGTAGAGGTCGGCGGTGATGTCGTCCACCACCGTGGCCGGGGCGAGCCCGGCGTTCACCATCTCGAGGATGTCCCCGTCCTCGAGCACCTCCGGGGCGGGGGTGATCTTCAGGGGCGGCTGGCCCTCGGCCGCGAAGCGCTTGTTGAGGACGGCGACGTGCTCGGCGTAGCTGCTCGAGGGCCGGACGTACACCTCCCGGCCCGAGAGCTCGGCCAGGCTCGCCACCGGCGGGGCGTCCTTTCCGGTGACGAGGACCTCGCGGACGCCGGTCGCGGCGGGAGAGGAGAAGTCCACCTGCTTCTTCCGCTCCGGGGTGACGGTGAGCTGCGCGGCGGCGAGGTCGCCCCTGGCCGGCGACCAGCATCGGGATGAGCTGGTCGCGCGCCACGGGGAGGGCGACCACGTGGACCTTCACGACCTTGTTGCCCAGCTTGTCGTTGAGCTGCTTCTCGAACGCCTTGATCGCTTCGTACGTGATGCCCACTTCGCGCCCCCGGTCCACGAAGTAGAGGATCGGGTTCTGGACGGTCAGGACGCGGATCACTCGCCGCTCGATCATGCCGTCGAGGTCGCCCTTGAAGGGCTCGACCAGCCGGGCGATGCCCGGGGGGAGGGGGGTGGCTTCCGGCGCCGGCTCGGGCGTTCCCTCGGGGGCCGGTGTCGCCACGGCCACTGCCGCCGAGTCGGGGCTGGCGGAGGCGGCCGGCTGGGAGGCGCGACCACAGCCGAGCCCGAGGAGGGGCAAAGCGAGCGCCCAGAGCGCCAGCCGCGGGGCGAGAGGTGCAGGGAGGTTCGCGAGCATCATGCCTTCATCCTGTCACATCTGACAGCCTCGATCCCACCTGCGGTGGGATGTACTATTGACCGATCCCGTCGGGGCGAGACGCCGTGCCGCAGATCCCGGCGGCCGCCTTCGGGTTCGGATCGAGGAGACTCCCATGAGATTCGTTGTCCCGCGCTGGGCGCTCGTGTCCGTTCTCGCCCTCTTCGCCGCCGCGTGCGGCCGGGAGTTCGAGGGCGGCGGCGACTTGCGCGCCCAGAAGGTCGTGCTGAAGCGCGAGGTCGACGGGATCCGGGAGATCGTGACGCGGCTCGAGCGCGGGGAGCCGGTGCTTCCGCTCGACGACGTCGCGATCTCGATCGACGACACGTTCGTGCGCGACCTGGTCGCCGCGCAGCTGCCGTTCGAGATGGACGTCGACCGCTTTCACCTGAGCCTCACGGAGGCGGAGGCCCAGTTCCGGGGCAGCCCGGTCGTGCGGCTGCGCGGGGCGCTCCGCCTCCAGAAGAGGCCCGACCTGGAGGCGGCCGTCACCGTGATCGGAGCCCTCGAGGACATCCAGGTGGAGCAGTCCTCGTCGACCCTCAGGGCGAGGATCGCGGTCGATCACATCGGGATCGAGAAGGCGGCGGGGCTCGAGGAGATCCTGAGCGGGTCCACGATGGACGAGGCGGCGCGCCTCGTCCGCCTCCAGATCAAGGACCAGCTGCCCCCGATCCAGATCCCGGTCAAGGTGCAGCAGAGCATCGACCTCCCGGCCGTGACCAACGGGCCCGTCCGGATCGACGGGGCGAGGATGCCCCTGCAGGTCGCCGTCTCGCAGGTGACGGCGGGGCAGGGGCGACTCCTGATCGGCGTGCACTTCCAGCCCGGCGACTTCGTGAAGACCGCCGACGCCCCGCCGGTCGGCGACGCGAAGGCCTCGGACGCGGGCGTGAGCCTCGGGGTGGACGACGAGCCGGCCGCCGACAAGGCAGGCGGCAAGGGCAAGGGGAAGGAGAAGTGACGATGCGCGCCCGCCACGCCGTTCTCGCGACGCTCGCCGCTGCCTCCCTTCTCTCGGCCCTGGCCGCGTGCGGCCGGGAGAACCGCCAGTCGCCCAAGGCGCTGCGCGCGGAGATCGAAGCTCTCGAGAAGGAGCGCGACACGCTCCGGGGCCGGATGAACGAGCTGATGGTCAAGGACCCGCGGCTCGAGGGGATGCCGAAGGCGCCGGTGCGCGTCGGAGTGCCCACCACCCTCGCCCGCGACCTGATCCAGCGGGTGGTCGCCGGCTTCGTGGACCAGGTCACCCTCGAGCTCAAGAACCTCAAGGTCAAGAAGAGCGGGACGGTCAAGAAGGTCGTCACCATCGGCCAGTACGACCTCCACGTCACGATCAACCGCGTGATCGGCAAGCTGAAGACCGGCAAGCCGGACGTGACCTTCGGGGGCAACAAGGTCACGGTCGCCCTCCCCGTGACCGTGGCCTCGGGCACCGGGAACGCCACCATCAACTTCAAGTGGGACGGCAAGAACGTGGCCGGCGCCACCTGCGGCGACCTGGAGGTCACCCAGGAGGTCTCGGGCAGCGTCAAGCCGGACAGCTACCCGGTCGCGGGCGGCCTCGTCCTCACCGCCACCGCGCAGGACATCCTGGCCTCGCCCCGCTTCCCGGTCATCAAGGTGAACCTGAAGGTGAAGCCGTCCGAGGAGTCCTGGGGGGCGGTGCAGAAGCTCCTCGACGAGAAGACCGGCCTCTGCGGCTACGTCGTCGAGAAGGTCAACGTGCTCGGGATCGTGCAGAAGCTGATCGACAAGGGCTTCAACGTCCGCCTGCCCACCGAGAAGATCAAGCCGATGGCGGTGCCGGTGGGCATCGAGCCGACCATGCAGGTGCGCGGCCAGACGGTGGCGCTCGCCATCAAGCTCGGCGAGCTCGCCATCACCGAGCACATGATCTGGCTCGGGGCCAACGTGTCCGTGGCGGTGGGCGACGACGTGGCGGAAAGGAAGGGCCCGGCGGACACGAAGGCCCCGGCGAAGGAGGCCCCGAAGCCGAAGGCCGCCGAACCGAAGCCTCCGGCGACCTAGGGCCGCCGCCGTCTAGGTGTGCTGGCGGGCGGTCAGGCTCAGCAGCTGGACCTGCGTGTCCCGCAGGCGCCGGCTGATGAGCTCGGCCAGCTTCTTCATGAGCGTGGCCGCGAAGTGATCGTCCTCGAGCAGCGCCGCTAGCGTCGGGCGGGGGAACGCGATCACCTTCGAGGGCCGGGTGGCCCGGGCCGAGGCCGTGTAGATGTGGGGCTCGATGAGGGCCGACCACCCCACCGGCTCACCGGGCGGGATCGAGGACAGCGAGATGTCCTCCTCGTCGGTCTTGAGGAGCGTCTCCATCTCGCCCTCGGCCAGGAAGTAGAACTGGTCGGCGCGGGCGCCCTCCGTGAACAGCATCTCGCCGGCGGCGAGGGCCTGCTCGCGGCCGGTCATGGCCAGCTCCTTGAGCTCGGCGGCGGAGAAGCCGCCGAAGAACGTGTGCCGGCGCAGCAGCTCGGGGGAGATCATGGGCGCTCCTTGGGCGGCGCGGCCGCCAGCTCTTCGAGCACCGCCGCCACCGCCGGCTCCACGGCCGCGGCCACGGCGGGCGTCATCTCGTGCCGGAACTCCAGGACGCTCTCGGCCTCTATCGCGACGATGCGAACCTCGGACGGCATCGGGTAGCCGAGCTGCCGGCCCAGGGCCAGGGCGCGCGGCAGGTCGATGCCGTGGGCGGCGGCGGTGCGCTGGGTGGGCAGGTCGTCCGGGGTCAGGCGGCGGATCTCGCCCGGCGTCCCGCCGGTGACGGCCGCGTCCACGAGAACGGCGCGGTCGTAGCCGGTCATCCGCTCCATGAGCCGCAGTCCGCCGGCCTCTTCCTCCTCCACGTCCACCCCGGCCGCGCCGTCCAGGCGCTCGCGGACGAGCGCCGCCACCTTCAGTCCCACGGCGTCGTCGCCGAGGAGCGGGTTGCCGAGGCCGAGGACGAGGGTGCGCATGCGGTGGCGATTATCCCCGATCAGGCCCTCTTCAGCCGCTCGACCACGTCCCCGCGCGCGTCGCGGACGGTCACCTCGAGCGGCATCTGCCCGGGGAGGCTGTGGGTGGCGCAGCCGAAGCAGGGGTCGTAGGCGCGGAAGGCCATCTCGACGCGGTCGAGGAGGCCGTCGGTCACGACCGTGCCCTTGTGGATGAGCGACTGCGCCGCCTTCTTCACCGACATCGCGATCGGCGCGTAGTTGTTCGTGGTGCCGACCACGAGGTTCACCCGGGTGATCACCCCGCGCTCGTCGGTCCAGTAGTGGTGGGTCAGGGTGCCGCGCGGCGCCTCGACGCACCCGATGCCCTCGTCCGGCTTCGCCTTCGGCAGGACGCGGACGACCGGGTCGGCCACCTCCGGGTCCGAGGCCAGTTCCACCCAGCGCTCGGTCGCGTAGAGCAGCTCCACGAGCCGCGCCCAGTGCGTGGCGAGCGTGTGGTGGACGGGCTTGCCCCCGAGCGTCGCGTACATCCGCTCGTACTCCTCCTGCGCGAGGGGAGTGGCCATCCCGTCGGAGGCGTTGAGGCGCGAGAGCGGCGTCGCCTTGTAGACGCCCGAGTCCTTCCCGTCCACGAGCCCCTTCCACCCGACCTTCTTGAGGTACGGGAACTTGAGGTAGGTCCAGGGCTCGACCCGCTCCTCGACGTACTCCAGGTAGTCCTTCGCGTGGTACTTGAAGGCCTCGCGGCCCTCCGGGTCCTTCACCCGGATCATCCCGTCGTAGAAGTTGACGCGGTTCTTCTCGTCCACCATCCCCATGTCGTAGGTGCGGTGGGTGTAGCCGTCGGACTGGATCATCTCGACGTAGACGGGGTTGCCGAGGACGATCGAGTCGAAGAGCTTCAGCGAGAAGCGGGCGAACTCGACGGCCTCCTTGCCCGCGCTCCAGGATCTCCAGGCGCTGGGCCTCGGTGATGCCCCGGCTGACACCCCCCGGCAGGCCCCAGTTCGGCTGCACGCGCCGGCCGCCGATCATCGCGATGAGGTCGTGGCCGTCGCGGCGCATCTTCAGGACGCGGCCCGCCACGTCCATGCCGACCTTCTGGATGACGCCGAGGATGTTCCGCTCCGCCTTCGGCGCGTCCGGCCCCATCACGAAGTCGGGGCCGGAGAGGGCGTAGAAGTGCGTCGTGTGGTCGGTGGCGAAGAAGATCGAGTAGAAGAGCTCGCGGAGCTTCTTCGCCGCGGGCGGGGGATCGACGTGGAAGAGGGCGTCGAGCGCCTTGGTGGCCGCCATGTGGTGGGCCTCGGGGCACACGCCGCAGATCCGGTCGGTGAGGTTCGGCATGTCCTCGGCGAGGCGGCCCACGCAGAAGCGCTCGAAGCCCCGCAGCTCCGGGACCTGGAAGTAGGCGTTCTCCACCTCGCCCTCGGGGTCGAGGAAGATCTCGATCTTCCCGTGCCCCTCGAGCCGCGTGACGGGGTCGATGGTGATGCGGTTCATCGGGGTCACCTCCGCGCCGCGCGCCGCAGCAGGCTGCCGGGCAGGCTGAAGCGGTAGAACGTGCCGACGGGGTCCGGGATGCCGGCCTGGATGATGCGGTCGACGTCCTCCGGCGTGTCGGCGTCGAGGACCGAGGCGACGCCCGAGAGGTAGCGGGCGCCGAAGTCCTCGACCCCGTCGTTCGGGCCGTAGCAGCCGATGCACGGCGAGTTGACGCCGGGGCAGCGGGCGCCGCAGCCGGCGCGGGTCGCGATCCCCGCGCACAGGAGCCCCTGCTCCAGGAGGCACGTCTCCGGGTCGGGGATGACCTGCCAGGTCCGCTTGATGGCCGCCGATCTTCTTCTCGCTCCGCGTGCGCTTGCAGTCGTCGCACACCGTCGTCGTGGCGCCGATGACCGCCCCGGGCGGGATCGAGGCGCCGCTCATGAGCGGCCTGCAGCGCGTCCCAGATCCGCTCGGCCTCCGGCGGGCAGCCGGGGAGGTACGCGTCCACCGGCACCGTCTGGTCGAGCGTCTTCACCGTCTCGTAGAAGGCGGGGAGCGAGAGCCGGCCCTCGGGGACGTCGGTCTCCGTCCGCGGCAGGACGCGCTGCGGGTTCGCGGTCGAGGGCGAGTCGAGGTAGGCGGCGGCGAAGATCGCGTCGCGGGTGGTGTCGTTGGCGAGACCGGGGATGCAGCCCTCCTGCGCGCAGGAGCCGAAGGCCACGAGGGCCCGGCTCTTCCGGCGCAGCAGCTTCGCCATGTGCTCGTGCTCGCTCGAGCGGATGGCGCCGTTCCACAGCGTGACCGCGATGCCGCCGTCCTCGATGGCCTCGACGTCGCTGGTCTTGCCGTCCATGACGCAGGGCCAGAAGACGATGTCGAACGCCTCGGCCACCTGCAGCACCTTGTCGTCGATGGCGAGGGTGGAGATGTCGCAGCCGCCGCAGGAGGCGGCCCAGTACCAGGCGAGCTTCGGCTTCGCGCTCATGCCCGCACCTCCTCCGGCGCTCGCTCCGGGTGGGGAGGCCCGAGCCGACCGTCCGCCGCCACGACCTCGGCCTCGAGCCGGTCGAGGCCGTTCCCCTCGAGCCACTTGTGGGGCCACTCGAGCGGGCCGAGGGCCCGCACCTTCTCCACCATGTCGTTGATCGCGTCGGCCAGGACCTGCCCCTCGGCGGCGGAGGCCCACTGCAGGCGCACCCGCGCGTCCTCGACGCCCATGGCGGCGAGCGTGTGCTTGAGCAGCTGGAAGCGGCGGATCGTCTTGTAGTTCTGGACGAGGTAGTGGCACTCGCCGGGGTGGCAGCCGGCCACCATCACGCCGTCGGCGCCCCGGGCCAGGGCCTTGAGGACGAAGGCGGGGTCCACCCGGCCGCTGCACATCAGGCGGATCACGCGGATGTTGGGCTTGTACTTGATGCGGGCGGTGCCGGCGAGGTCGGCGGCGCGGTAGGAGCACCAGTTGCAGAAGAAGCCGACGATCTTCGGCTCGAACGGGTGCTCGTGGTCGTGCGCGTGGTCGGTCATGGCTACACCACCGCGTCCCAGAGGACGCCCTCGATCTCGCTTCCGACCTGCGTGTTGTCGAAGTGGCTCCCGGTGATGGCCCCCGCCGGGCAGGCGGCGACGCAGGTGCCGCAGCCCTTGCACATCGCCGCGTTGATGCGGCTCACCGCGTCCGCGGCCACGTAGTCGATGGCGTGGAACGGGCACATGGTGTTGCAGACGCGGCAGCCCGAGCAGGCCTCCTCGTCGACCGAGGCCACGACCGGCTCGATGAGCACCTGGCCCTTGCTGATCATCCCGTGGATGCGCGCGGCGGCCGCCGCGCCCTGGGACACGGAGTCGGGGATGTCCTTCGGGCCCTGGCAGGCCCCGGCGATGAAGACGCCGTCGGTCATGGTGGCCACCGGGTCGAGCTTGGGGTGGCGCTCGGTGAGCCAGCCGTCCATGCTGCAGGAGAGGCCGAACTTGAGCGCCGTGTCCTTGGCGTCTGCGCGCGGCTCGAGGGCACCCATCAGGAGGACCATGTCCACCGGCAGGCGCTGCTGCCGGCCGAGGAGGGTGTCCTCGTACTGCAGGATGAGCTTGCCCTCCTCGCCGGGGAGCCGCGCCGCGTCGGTGACCTCCGCCACGCGTCCCCGCACGAAGTGCATGCCCTCCTTCAGGAGGCGGTGGTAGAACTCCTCGTATCCCTTGTGGAGCGGCCGCATGTCGATGTAGAAGCTCCACACCTCGGCCTTCGTCTTCTCCAGGATGAGGTGGCCGAACTTCAGCGCCGACATGCAGCACACCGCCGAGCAGTACTCGTGGTGGCGGATGTCGCGGCTGCCCACGCAGTGGATGACCGCCACCCGCTTCGGCTCGGTGACGCCGTCGCGCAGGACGATCTTGCCGGTGGTCGGCCCCGCCGCGTTGCACAGCCGCTCGAACTCGAGGCTCGTGAAGACGTTCGCGAGCCGGCCGTGGCCGTACTGCGAGATCTTCGAGCAGTCGAACAGGTCGTATCCGGTGGCGAGGACGATGTTGCCGACGTGGACCTGCAGCGTCTCGTCCTTCTGCTCGAAGTCGATCGCCCCCGGCGTGCAGAAGATCTGGCAGGCCTTGCACTTGCCGCTCTTGAAGTACGTGCAGGCGGCGGTGTCGATGACCGGGTACTTGGGCACTGCCTGCGGGAAGGGCCGGTAGATGGCCTTGCGGTAGCCGAGCCCCGCCTCGTAGACGTCGTCCACGACGCTCTGCGGGCACTTCTCGATGCAGACCCCGCAGCCGGTGCAGGCCCCCTCCTTCACGAAGCGCGCCTTCTTGCGGATGGTCACCGTGAAGTCGCCGATCGAGCCCTCGACCTCCTCGACCTCGGCGTAGGAGAGCAGCGTCACGTTCTCGTGCTGGCCCACCTCCGACATGCGCGGGGTCAGGATGCAGGCCGCGCAGTCGAGGGTGGGGAAGGTCTTGTCGAACTGCGCCATGTGGCCGCCGATCGAGGGCTCGCGCTCGACGAGGTACACGGGGAGCCCCGCGTCGGCCAGCTCGAGGGCGGCCTGGATCCCGGCGATCCCGCCCCCCACCACGAGCGTCGCGGGGTTCACCTTCACCGCCATCGGCTCGAGCGGCTTCTGGTGGGCGACCCGGCGCACCGCGCCGGAGAGGGTGGCGCGGGCCTTGTCGGTGGCCGGCCCCTTCTCCTCCGAGCACCACGAGACGTGCTCGCGGATGTTCGCCATCTGGAAGAGGTAGGGGTTGAGGCCCGCGTTCGAGCAGGCGCGACGGAAGGTCTTCTCGTGGAGGTGGGGCGAGCACGCCGCCACCACGACCCGGTCGAGCTTCTCCTCCTTGATGTCCTTCTCGATCATCTCCTGGCCGAGCGAGGAGCACATGAACTTGTAGTCGCGGGAGACGACGACGCCGGGGAGGGCCTCGCCCGCCCAGCGGGCCACCTCCGCGACGTCCACCGTGCCCGCGATGTTGGAGCCGCAGTGGCAGACGTAGACGCCCACTCGCGGCCCGCCGTTCCCGTTGCCGTTCTTCGGGGTCTCGCTCATGACGCCCTCACGCGCCCGCGCGCCGGCCTTCTTCCGCGGCATGGGCAGGGTCTTGTCGCCCTTCTTCCGGGCGAGCGGCCTCGCCGGCGCCGGCGCGGGCGCGGGCGGCGCGACGCCGACCTTGGCCAGGGCCTTCCCGGCGGAGACGATCTCCTTGCCGAGGCCGAGGGCCCCGGCCGGGAGGCCGAAGGCGAGGCCCATGAGCTGCGTGAAGTAGAGGATGGGCAGCTCGAAGTCGGTGCCGTAGGCCCGGTTCACCTGGGACTGGTAGGCGTCGAGGTTGAGCTGGCACATCGGGCACACCGTCGCGATGACGTCGGCCCGGTACTCGGCGGCGTTCTTGAGCAGCCGGTGGAGGAGTGCGTTCGCGGTGTCCGCGCTGATCTGCGTCATGTGCCCGCCGCAGCAGTGGGTCTTCAGCGGGAAGTCCACGACCTCGGCCCCGAGCGCGCGCAGCAGGTCGTCGAGGAAGGTCGGGTACTCGGCCTCGTCCATCACGTGGCCGGGGATCTGGGGCCGGGTGAGGAGGCAGCCGTAGTAGGGGGCGATGCGCAGGGCGTGAAGGGGCCGCTGCACCTTCCCGCGGATCGCCTCGAAGCCGAGGTCGGTGACGAGGACCTCGACGAGGTGGCGCACCTCGACCGTCCCCGGCGTGTGGTGCAGGCCGCCCGCGGCGAGGGCCTCGTTCATCTGGTCGGCGAGGTCGGGGTGGCTCTCGACGTAGTGCTCGGCCTTGCTCAGGTTCAGGAAGCAGGCGGAGCAGGGGGCGGCGAGGACGGCCTTCGTCCCCCCGTTCTTCCCGGCGAGCTGCGCCTCGGCGAGCGCCAGGTTGCGGCCGATGAGGGCGTAGGCGCCGGTGCGGCTGAGGCCGATGTACTCGGTCGCGCCGCAGCAGTTCCAGTCGTCGAGCTCGACGAGGTCGATGCCCAGGGCCCGGGCCACGGCGCGGGTCGAGTCGTCGTAGGCGGCGGCGGAGTGCTCGAGCGAGCAGCCCGGGTAGTAACCGTAGGCCATGTCAGCTCTCCCCCCGGCTCGCGGCCACGAGCCGCTTCTCGACCGCCTTCGCCTTCGCGAGGATGGCCTTGAAGCCCGCGAGGTCGCGGATCTTCTTGGGCCGGAAGGACAGCCGGTCCTTCAGGACCATCCCCAGGGCGAGCGGGCCCTGGCTCATCTTGCTGAAGGGGCTGTGGGTGAGGTGGTAGCGCGCGGCGAGCTCCAGCTCGAACGACCGGCCGTAGCGCTCGACGCAGTCGATGAAGGTCCGCGAGAAGTCGGCCACGTCGCCGTTGCCGTGAGCCCCGGCGCTCGCCGACATCCGCCGCAGGGTGTACATGACGTCGGTGACGGGGATCTCCTGGGGGCAGCGGACCATGCAGTAGTAGCAGGAGACGCAGTACCAGGGCGTGTTGCTCCTCAGGACCGCCTCGCGCTCGCCGGCGGCGACGAGGGCGAAGACGGCGCGGGGGGTGTGGTCCATGTCGGGGCCGGAGGGGCACGAGCCCCCGCAGGTCCCGCACTGGAGACACGTCTGCAGCGCCTCCCCGCCGGGTGTTTGCGCCATCACCTCGGCCAGGAAGCTGCCGCTCGGGGCGGTCTGGTGCACGTTCACCTCACGAGTGGAGAAGAGCCGTCCCGCGCCCGACAGACGTCGTCTCGCCCGGGGGATGGGCGGCGAGACCAGCGGCGGGGTCCGCTCGTCGGGCGCGGGACGGAAAGGGGAAAGAGAGTGGGTTTCGTCAAGGGGCTTTCCCCGATCGGCAGTGTCCGCCTCCGATGGGCACGCGGGAATAGTCTCGATGAGCCATCCGCGGTGACGTCCGGACTAAGGAAACCGCCGCTTCGGTCGCGTTGATCGGATCGGGCGGATGCGCGACCGCTATACTGTCAGCCGTGCATCGTGACGCGAGCCCGCGGGACGCGACCGGATCGCCGGAGATCACCGTGCGCACCCGCGCGCGGCGAAGGCTGCGTTTCGTCGCCGTGCTGCTGAACGCCTTTCTATTCGGAGCCGGCCTCTACTTCCAGACGCACCCGCGCGACCGCCACGACCTGTGGTCGGCGGGCGGGGTGGTGGCGGTGGCCGTCGTCAACTTCGCCGCGCTCACCGTGTCGGTGAGAGGGCGGGCCGGGAGCCACCTCGTCCGGCGCCTGCGGCGGATCGCCCTCTTCGCCAACACGCTCCTGCTCGCGACCGCGGCGGTGATCGTGCTCCTCTCGGCCCTGCGCGACTGGCGCCACGCGGTGCTGCACGGCCTCGCCCTCGGCATCCCGCCACTGCTCACCTTCGCCGCGCTGCGCCGTTACCCGCACGGATAGCCGGATGGCGCTCGGCGAGAAGCTGGAGCAGCTCCCGAACCGCCCCGGCGTGTACCTCTTCAAGGGCGCGGACGGGGCCATCCTGTACGTCGGCAAGGCGCGCGTCCTGCGCGACCGGGTGCGGTCGTACTTCCAGGCCTCGCGCCCCACCGAGCTGCACAAGACCCGCCTGGTCGAGGAGATCGCCGACCTCGACCTCGTGGTCACCGATTCCGAGATGGAGGCGCTCGCCCTCGAGAACAACCTCATCAAGCGCCACAAGCCGCCCTACAACCTGCGGCTGCGCGACGACAAGAACCACCCCTACCTCAAGCTCACCCTCGCCGAGGAGTACCCCCGCCTCTACGTGGTCCGCCGCCCCTCCGAGGACGGCAACGCCTACGGCGGCCCGTACATCCCGGCGAGCCTCGGCCGGAAGACGGCCGGCCTCGTGAAGAAGCTCTTCGGCATCCGCTCGTGCAAGGAGACGCTCAATGGGAAGCGGCCGCGCCCGTGCCTCCAGTACCAGATCAAGCGCTGCGCCGCGCCGTGCGTCGCGGAGCTCTGCTCGATCGACCGCTACCGCCGCTCCTGCGAGGACGCGCGGCTCTTCCTCGAGGGCCGCACCGAGGAGGTGGCGAAGCGCCTGAAGGGGCAGATGGAGGACGCGGCGGGGAGCGAGCGGTTCGAGGAGGCGGCCTCGCTGCGCGACCAGGTCAGGACGCTCCTGCGCATGGAGGCGCCGCAGAAGATCACGACCACCGACATCGAGGAGCGCGACCTGTTCGCCGCGCACGTCGAGGGGGACCGGGCGGCGGTGCAGGCCTTCAGCGTGCGCGACGGCAAGGTGGTGGCGCGGGAGGGGTTCCTGCTCGACCGGCTGACCGAGCCCGAGCCTCGTCCTGGCCTCGACGCTGCAGCAGTTCTACGCCGGCGGGCGCTACGTGCCCCGCGAGGTCGTCGTCCCGGAGGAGGTCCCGGACCGGGAGCTGCTCGAGGCCTGGCTGGCCGCGCGGCGGGGGACCCTCGTCCGCATCCACGTGCCGCAGCGGGGGGAGAAGCTGCGTCTGCTCGAGCTCGTCGTCCGCAACGCCCAGCTGGCGTTCGAGCTCGAGTGGAAGCACCCGCGCCAGCAGTCGCAGGAGATCCTGCGGTCGCTGCGGGACCTCCTCGACCTCGAGGTGGAGCCCCAGCGCATCGAGTGCTTCGACATCTCGAACATCCAGGGCTCCGACATCGTGGCCTCGATGGTGGTCTTCGAGGCGGGCCTCCCGAAGAAGGCCGACTACCGCAAGTTCCGGGTCAAGGGCGTGTCGGGCGCGCCCGACGACTTCGCCTCGATGCGCGAGGTGGTGGGGCGGCGCTACAAGCGGCTGCTCGAGGAGGGCAAGGACCTGCCCGACCTCGTGCTGATCGACGGCGGCAAGGGCCAGCTCGGCGCGGCGGTCGAGGCCCTCGAGGAGCTGGGCCTCGGCGACCAGCCCGTCGTCTCGCCTCGCGAAACGCGAGGAGCTGATCTTCGTCCGCGGCCGCGACGAGCCCATCGCCCTGCCCCGCTCGTCGCCCGTGCTCCAGCTCGTCCAGCGGGTGCGCGACGAGGCCCACCGCTTCGCCGTCGGCTTCCACCGGCAGGTGCGCTCGAGCCGCACGCTCCGCTCCGAGCTCGACGACGTCGCGGGCGTCGGCCCCGCCAAGCGCCGGAAGCTGCTCTCGGTCTTCGGCTCCGTGCGCGGCGTGCGCGGCGCGACCGAGGCCGAGCTCGCCGCGGTCGTGGGCAAGGCCATGGCCGCGCGCCTGCGCGCCCACTTCGACGGGACGAGAGGCGGGTAGCCGTCAGCGGCCGGCGGGGAGCAGCGCTCCTCGGCCTATGGCCGCCGCCGACCAGGTCCCGCGAGCCGGCGGCGTCCGGCGCTGGGCCGGCATCTGAGCGGGGTGCGTCGGCCGCGCGGACTTCCGCCTCCACGGCACGCAGGGTCTCGATGAACTCCCGCGCGGCCGGCGCCAGCGTTCGATCGCGAAGGTACAGGACCCCGTGGGTCGTCCGCAGGACCGGCGCATCGCAGTCGAGCGTGACGAGGCGCCCTGCCGCCAGGTCGTCGGCGAGGATCCCGGCCGTGGCCGGGAAGATCGCGTCGCTGCCCTGCGCGACCAGCCGGGCGACGGCGAGCGAGTTCACGAGGGTCTGCGGGACGAAGTCCGGGACGGCGGGGTGGGCCGGATCGATCGTGGCGCCCCGAGTGGATGCGGCCGCGGCCTGGCTTCCGCGCAGCCTCGTGCCCACGAAAGGGAACTCGAGCGCCCGTGCGAGAGAGAGCCGACTCTCCTTCGCCAACGGGTGACCGGGCCGGCAGGCCAGGAACACGCGCAGCGCGGGAAAGGACTCGACCACGAGCCGGGCGTCCGTCTCCAGCCCAGCCACCCCGGCGATGCCCACGTCGATCCGCTCGGCCAGCACGTCCTGGACGACCTGGTCCGGATCGACGGTCGTGCACCGAATCCTCAAGCGCGGATGGGCGCTCGCGACGCGGGCGACGGCCCTCGCGACGGAGATCTCGGCAGGATAGGGGCCGGCTCCGATCGCGAGTGACCCCTCCTCCAGTCCGGCGAGGAGCTGGATCTCCCGGCGCAGATTGGCTTCGCTCCGGAGCACGGCTTCGCCGCGTTCGAGCAGGACGCGACCGAAGGCCGTGGGTATCACACCCTTGCGGGTTCGATCGAAGAGCGGCACCCCGAGCGAGCGCTCGAGCGCGGCGATCCCGCGAGTGACGCTCGGCTGCGACAGGTTCAGCTCCTCGGCCGCCCGTGCGAAGTTGCCGTGCCGCCCGAGCACGATCGCCTGCCGAATGAGGCGAAGCTCGTTCACGATACGTGGATCGTATCAGAACAGAACGCTTGCGGCATTGGACGTATCGTGCGCGCCGTGAGACCGTCAGCCGTTCCCCGAAGCGTCGACGACTGAGCGGACGAGTCAGTGAAAGAGGAGACGATCGCGTGAAGCAGATGAAGCACCCGGTGACGCTGGGCCTGTTCGCGGCCATCGGCGCTCTGCTGGCCACTCCCGCGCAGGCCCAGTTCAACGGGAGCCACACTCTCGGCGACTTCGGGGTCCAAGCCGGCACGCAACCCGCCCCCGGGTTCTACGCAGCGGCCTTCTACTATCGCTACAGGGCCGACACCCTCAAGGACCGGAACGGCGACACGATCGCGTTGTCTCCCGGGTCTTCGGGCAGCCTCGGCATCGACGCCTACGCGCCGATCCTCTGGTACGTGAGCCAGCACAAGGTCCTCGGCGCCAACTACGGCGCCATGGCCGTGATCCCCTGGGCCAACGGCGCCCTGGAAGCGCCCATCTTCGGGCTCGACCAGAAGACCGGCACGCACTTCGCCGACGTGTACCTCCGCCCGATCGACCTGGGCTGGCACGCGCAGCAAGGCCGACATCACAGCGGGGTTCGGGGTGTATGCGCCCACCGGCCGCTACGTGGACGGCGGGAGCGAGAACACCGGCAAGGGCATGTGGACGTACGAGCCCTTCGTGGGGGCGACGCTCTATCTCGACGAAAAGAAGACCTTCAGCCTGGCCACGAACCTCTACTGGGAGTTCCACGGGACCAAGAAGGACAGCGACATCCAGGTCGGCCAGATCCTCACCCTCGAGGGCGGGCTCGGGAAGTCGTATCTCGGCGGCGGCCTGATCGTCGGGGCGAGCTACTACGCCCAGTGGAAAGTCACGGCCGACAGCATCGGGAAAGCACTGCCCCTTCCCGGCGGAGGGACCGCCGGACCGCGGGACCTGATCGAAAAGCGGCGCAAGGCCCGATGGGCCGAGGCGCAAAGGAGAAGAGAAGCATGAGACGACTCAGTCGGACGCTGGCCGCCCTCGCGGTCGCGGGCGCGGCGGTTCCGGCCCTCGCGCAGCCGGCCCCTGCCGTCGAGCCCGGGGCGATGGCCGCCCTCCAGGGCATGGGGGCGTACCTGCGCACCCTCAAGTCCTTCCAGGTCGATGTCGCCACCACCGACGAGGACGTGCTCGACGACGGTCAGAAGATCCAGTACTCGGGGACGACCTCGATCCTCGCCCGCATGCCGAACGGCCTGCGCGCCGAGGTGGCGAACGACCGCCGCGAGCGGATGTACCTCTACGACGGGAAGAGCTTCACGCTGTTCGCGAAGCGGCTCAACTTCTACGCCGTCGTTCCCGCGCCGCCGACGGTCGGTCAGCTCGCCGACACGCTCGACGAGAAGTACGACGTCACCGTCCCCATCGTGGACCTCTTCCGCTGGGGCACGCCCGGCTGGAGCACGGACGACATCAAGGGAGCGATGGACGTCGGCCCTAGCACCGTCGAGGGCGTCACCTGCCAGCAGTACGCGTTCCGGCAGGACGACATCGACTGGCAGATCTGGATCCAGAAGGGCGACCACCCCCTGCCCCGCCGGCTGGTGATCACGACGAAGACCGACGAGGGGCGGCCGCAGCACACGGCCGAGTACACCTGGAACCTCGCGCCTTCGTTCAACGACGCGGCGTTCGTGTTCGACCCGCCGGAGGGCGCCGGAAAGGTCGTTCTCGCCAAGGCCCCCGCGGCCACGGCCGGAAAGTAGGAGGCTCGACATGAACCGAACCACGCGCATCTCACTCTCGATCGCCCTCGCTCTCGGCGTCCTGGGATCCCTGCCCGCCCAGGCCAAGAACGTCCGCAGCAGCGGCCGCGCCAACGTCAACCACAACCGCAACAAGAACGTGAACGTCAACCGCAACGTCAACAAGAACGTCAACGTGAACACGCACCGGAACGTCGACGTGGACGTCCACCACCATGGCGGCTACTACGGCGGCGGCTGCTGCTACCACGACAACTACCACCCGATCGCCACCGCCGCCGCCGTCACGGCTACGGCGATGGTGACCTCCGCGATCATCGGCTCGATCGTCAACACCGTCCCGTCGGGCTGCAGCACGGTCGTCGTGAACGGCTTCGCCTACCAGCAGTGCGGCAGCACGTGGTACCAGCCGCAGATCGCCGGCTCGTCGACGACCTACATCGTCGTCAACCCCCCGCGGTAGACGACGGCTGCGCCGGCGGCCGGCCGGCGGTTGTGCCGGCCGCCAAGAGATCGCGAAATGAGGACGAGTTCCAGCCGCATGCCCCGGGCCGTCGTGGCTGGCCGGAAAGCAAGTGCCAGGAGACGAGAGATGACGAGCGTTGTCGTGGTGGCGGGCCGGCTGCGGGCGCTCGCCGTCGTCACGGCGTTGGCAGGTGCCGCTTCGGTCGCCGCGGACGGCTTCGAGCCGGCGCCGACACTCACGGCAAGCGATCTGCTGCCGGCGTCGCTCCTGAGGGGACCCAGGCACGAGGTGGCGGGGGCGGTGAAAGCCGACGGCTTCCTGACCGCGTTCACGGTGACATCGTCGTTCGGCGCGTGGGAGGCGCTGGATCGGGAGATGCTCCAGCTGCGCGTCGAAGAGGTCTACGCGCTCGACAAGCTCTCGGAGATCAGCAAGACCGAGATCTTCGCCACGGCCTTCGGCAAGGCCGCCGCGCAGAAGGTGGCAGCGATCGCCAACGTGGTGGCCGATCCCGTCGGGACGGCGAAGGCCGTGCCGGGCGGGGTCGCGCGCTTCGCGAGGGGCCTCGGTCGGTCGGCGATGGTCACGGCCGACAAGCTGATGGCAGAAAAGCCTGGCCAGGGCCCCGACAACCGGACGACGGAGCAGAAGGCGCAGGCTGCGGCCGTGGCCGCGGGTGGAGCGGCCGAGAGCTTCCTCATCTCCGGCAAGCGGCGGGAATGGGCCGGGAAGGTGGGAGCCGATCCCTACACCACGAACCACGCGCTCGCCGACAAGCTCGACGACGTGGGCTGGGCCGCGTATGCGGGTGGCTTCGCGCTCAGCGTCGCCGCGCCCAGCATCCCCGGGCTCGGGATGGTCGAGACCGCGGACACCCTCGTCTACCAGCTGCCGCCCGCGGAACTGCTGAAGCGGAACGACGACACGCTGAAGGCCGCCGGGGTCGGCGATGCCGCGCGCAAGGCCCTGTTCGTGAACGGCAACTTCACGCCCACGCTGCAGACTGAGCTCGCCGAGGCGGTCGCGGCGCTGGGTGGGGCCACCGGCAAGAGCGAGGTGGTGACGCTCGCCGCCCAGTCTCGGACGGAGGGCGATGCCCGCTACATCCGCCGATGCGTCCAGTTGCTGGCCGTGGGGGGCCAGGAGGTCGGTGGCTGGAAGGCGCTGACCACGAGCCAGAACGAGATCGAGGCGGTAGCGGCGGACGGCCGGCTCGTCCTGCCCTGGTCGGTCGACTACATGACCTGGAACGCCGAGACGGTTCCCGTGGACTCGGCGCCGGTGAAGGCGACGAAGACCCGTGAGGTGTGGATCACGGGTGTGGCGACGGCACGCGCGAAGCAGGAGCTGCAGGCGAAGGGCTTCACGGTCGTCGAGAAGCGGCCCGTCAAGTGATGAGACCCCGGGTCGTCCTGGCCGATTCCCAGGCACTCGTGGTGGAGGCGTTCGCCCGCCTCCTCGAGCCGGAGCTCGAGGTGGTGGGCCGCGCCACCGACGGGGTGCGCCTCGTGGAGGCGGCGCTGAGGCTTCGGCCCGAGCTCGTGCTGACGGACGTGTCGCTCCCGCTCCTCGGCGGCCTCGCCGCCGCCTGCCGTCTCCGCGACGAGCTGCCCGGCACCCGCGTCGTGTTCCTGACCGCCCACGAGGGCGCTCAGGTCGCCGCCGAGGCCTTCCGGGCCGGGGCCATGGGCTACGTTCTCCGGAGCGCCAGCCCGCGAGAGCTCACCCGCGCCCTTCAGGCGGTCCTGCAGGGCGAGCGGTGGCTGTCCCCCGCTCTGGCCGGCGGGAGACCCGACGCGCTGCCGTCCGTGACCGAGGTGCCGGGCCCCCTCGGGCGGTTGAGCCCGCGCAAGCGCGCGGTCGTCCAGCTGCTCGCGGAAGGGAAGTCGATGAAGCAGGCCGCCGTTGCCCTCGGAATCAGCGCACGTACGGTGGCGTTCCACAAGTACCAGGCCATGGAGGCGCTCTCGGTCACGTCGAGCGCCCAGCTGGTCCGCCTTGCGGTCGAGAGCCGGCTCCTCGCAGTCGGCGGGAACTGACGCGATTCCGTGGCTCGCTCACGATACGCCGGGCGTATCGAATCGGAACGTTTTTGGCATTGGACGTATCGTACGCGTAGTGGGAGACTCGGCCGGTTCCCCGAAGTGTCGACGATTGAACGCACGAGTCAGCGAAAGGGGTGTTTTCGCGCATGAACCCACGCACCGCAGTGGCGGCGGCACCGATCAAGTTCTCGACCCGCTCGAACAGAGCGTCGTCGAGTCGATAGTGAGGCACTCATGAACAAGTCCAAGACCGTCGTCGCGGCCGGTGCGGCGCTCGTGCTGCTCGCGGCGCTGCCGGCGGGGGCCCAGCAGGCCCCCGCGCCAGCGCCCGCCGCCGACAGTGCCGCCGAACTCGCCAAGAAGCTCGCCAACCCGATCGCCAACCTCATCAGTGTGCCTTTCCAGAGCAACTGGGACGTGGGCATCGGAGGGGACAACGGCTCGAAAATGGTGCTCAACGTGCAGCCCGTGGTGCCCTTGACGCTGTCCGAGGACTGGAACCTGATCACGCGTTGGATCGTGCCGGTGGTGTCGCAGTTCGACGTCAGCGGCGCGTCCACCTCGGAGTCCGGGCTCGGCGACGCGGTCGTGCACTGCGTTCCTCAGCCCCTCGAAGGGCGACCTCACCTGGGGCGTCGGGCCGGCCTTCCTGATTCCCACCGCCACTGACGACGCGCTGGGCTCGGGGAAGCTCGGGATCGGGCCGTCCGTCGTCGCCCTCAAGCAGTCGGGAGGATGGACCGTCGGCGGCCTGGCCAACCACCTGGTGTCGGTCGCACGGCAGCGACGACCGCAGCAAGGTGAACGCCACGTTCCTGAACCCCTTCCTCGCGTACAACTGGAAAAGCGGCGCGGGCGTCACCCTGAACGTCGAGTACACCCACGATTGGGAGAACGACGTCGAACGTCCTGGTGCTCAACTTCCCGACTTTCAGCGGCGTGACCAAGTTCGGCAAGCAGACCGTCAGCTTCGCCATCTCGCCCCGCTTCCACTTCGCGCCGGAGACGCGGCCGGACTACGGCGTGCGCGCCGCCGTCGTGCCTGGTCTTCCCGAAATAGGAGAGTTCCCCGAGGAGGGACTGTAGCCATGAAGAACTCGCTGAAAGCGGCGTCGCTCGCCGTGGTGGCCTCGCTGGCCCTCGGCGCGGCGCCGGCCGCCGCCCAGACGACGGCGAAGAAGCCCAACATCCTCGTCATCTGGGGCGACGACATCGGCATCTCGAACATCAGCCACAACACGCGCGGGCTGATGGGGTACGAGACGCCGAGCATCGACCGCATCGCGAAGGAAGGCATCGCCTTCAACAGCTACTACGGGCAGCAGAGCTGCACGGCGGGCCGCGCCGCCTTCATCAGCGGCTCCGTGCCCCTGCGCTCCGGCATGACGAAGGTCGGCACGGCGGGGAGCGTCCAGGGCTGGCAGAAGACCGACGTCACGATGGCGACCGTCCTGAAGAGCCTCGGCTACGCGACGGGCCAGTTCGGCAAGAACCACGAGGGCGACCGCGACGAGCACCTGCCCACGATGCACGGCTTCGACGAGTTCCTCGGCAACCTGTACCACCTCAACGCCGAGGAAGAGCCGGAGAACGAGGACTGGCCGACGGACCCGGAGTTCCGGAAGACGACGAGCCCGCGCGGCGTCCTCCACACGCGCGCCGACGGCAAGGGCGGGCAGACGATCGAGGACACCGGCCCGCTCACGAAGAAGCGGATGGAGACGATCGACGACGAGACGGTGGCCGCGGCCACCGAGTTCATCAAGCGCCAGCACGCGGCCGGCAAGCCCTTCTTCGTCTGGTGGAACGGCACGCGCATGCACTTCCGCACCCACGTCAAGGCGGAGCACCGCGGCCTGTCCGGCAAGGGCGGGGACGAGTACCAGGACGGGATGGTCGAGCACGACCTGCACGTCGGCCAGCTGCTGAAGCTGATCGACGACCTCGGCATCGCGAACGACACCGTCGTGCAGTACTCGACCGACAACGGCCCGCACTTCAACACCTGGCCGGACGCCGCGAACACGCCGTTCCGCTCCGAGAAGAACTCGAACTGGGAGGGCGCCTACCGCGTCCCCGCGTTCGTGCGCTGGCCGGGGCACTTCCCGGCGGGAGTCACGCTGAACGGCATCGTCGCCCACGAGGACTGGCTGCCGACCTTCGCCGCGATCGCCGGCGACGCGGGCATCAAGGACAAGCTCAAGGCCGGGGTCGACCTGAACGGCCGCAGGTACCACAACTACATCGACGGCTACGACCAGCTCGCCTACCTGGCCGGAACGGCGAAGGAGTCTCCCCGGAGGGAGTTCATCTACGTCAACGACGAGAGCGACATCGTGGCCGTGCGCTGGGAGGACTGGAAGGTCGTCTACCTGGAGAACCGCGGCGAGGGCTTCGGCGTGTGGCGCGAGCCGTTCGTCGAGCTGCGCGTGCCGCTCCTCTTCAACCTGCGCCGCGACCCCTACGAGCGCGCGCAGCACAGCGCGAACACCTACGACGACTGGTTCCTCAGCCGGCCGTTCCTCGTCGCCGCCGTGAACCGCGTCCCGACGAAGTTCCTGATGACGCTGAAGGACTACCCGCCCAGCCAGGTGGCGGGCTCGTGGAGCCTCAGCGCCCTGCAGAAGAAGATCGAGGACTCGGCCGGGGGCCACTGAGCCGGCCGGCATGACCGTGAGCGGCTACCCGGCAGCATCGTCCGAGAGCAAACAGGAGTGCCTTTCAGTATGAGGAGTGCCAAATGAAAACGAGTCTGCGCCCCTTTGTAGCCTTGCTTGCGCTGATCGCCATCCCTTCGGGTGTTGCGTTCGCCCAGCCGGCCAAACCCAACATTCTCATCATCTTCCCCGACGACGTGGGTTGGCAGAACATCAGCACCTATGGCAAAGGTGTGATGGGCTACACCACGCCCAACATCGACCGCATCGGCCGCGAGGGCGTCGTTTTCACGGACCACTACGCGCAGCCCTCCTGTACGGCGGGGCGCGCTTCCTTGATCACGGGCCAGTACCCGATTCGCAGCGGCCTCACCACCGTGGGCCGGCCCGGTGCCCCGCTCGGCTTGCAGGCGGCCACGCCCACGCTCGCCGAGGTCCTCAAGCCCCAGGGCTACGCCACCGGCCAGTTCGGCAAGAACCACCTCGGCGACCGCAACGAGCACCTGCCGACCGCCCACGGTTTCGACGAGTTCTTCGGCAACCTCTACCACCTCAACACCGAGGAGGAGCCGGAGCAGGAGGACTATCCGAAAGATCCCGAGTTCAGAAAGAAGTTCGGCACGCGTGGTGTGCTCAGGACCCGCGCCACCAGCGTGGATGACCCCACCACCGACCCACGCTTCGGCCGCGTCGGCAAGCAGACCATCGAGGACACCGGACCGCTTACCCGCAAGCGCATGGAGACGATGGACGGGGAATTCATTGCCGCCTCCACCGACTTCATGAAGCGCGCCCAGGCGGCGAACAAGCCCTTCTTCGTGTGGCTCAACACCAGCCGCATGCACATGTTCACCCATCTGAAGCCCGAGAACCGCTACCTGGCCGCGAAGCACACCACCGAGCACGACTTCTACGGCAGTGGTCTGATCGAGCACGACATGCAGATCGGCCAGCTCCTGAAAGACATGGAGGCCATGGGGGTGCTCGACAACACGATCATTGTCTACAGCACCGACAACGGACCCGAACACAGCGCCCGCATGCACGGCGGCACGACGCCCTTCCGCGGCGAAAAGATGACCGCCTACGAAGGCGGCCTGCGCGTGCCGATGATGGTGCGCTGGCCGGGCAGGATCCCCGCTGGCCGCGTGCTTAACGGCATCCAGGCGCACATGGACATCTTCACCACCCTTGCCGCCGCTGCAGGTGTACCTGACGTGGCTGCGCGGATGCGCACCGAGCGCAAGCAGCATCTCGACGGCGTCAACAATCTCGACTACTGGACAGGCAAGACGACCGAGAGCGCGCGCGATAACTTCCTCTACTACTCCGAGTCGCAACTGGTCGCCGTCCGCTACAACCAATGGAAGCTGCACTTTGCCACCAAGCAGGACTACTACGCCCCGTGGGTGACTGAATCCTTCCCGGTCATCTTCAATCTGCACGCGGATCCATTTGAAAGCTGGGACTCGCAAGCAGATCGCTCCGGCGCTCTCCAGCGCAAGCAGTGGCTGAATGAGCCGGTCCAAGAGCTGATCGGCGAACATGTCATGTCGCTCAAGGAGTTCCCGCCGGTGCAAAAGGCCGCCTCATTCGACTTCTCCAAGATCGTCGACGCGCTGATGAACGCGCCGCAGTGATTGGGGTCGGCGTCTCGTGTCCGTGTAGCGGAGGGATGGGCCCGCCAAACACGGCCGAACGTGCCGAAGCAGGAACGCGTATTCACCGTCCCCATCTGCTTCGGCATTGACACCTTCGGCGTCGGCATCGACACCGGTGCGCCCGCGTCCAACACCTACAAGCCGCCTTTCGCCTTCAACGGCCAGATCGAGAAGATCGAGATCGAACTGCAATGAGACCGGCGCGACCCTGGGCGGCCCGCCCGGCAGCGGGCGACCGCCCCGTCTCTGGCGGCTCGGCCTCGCGCGGGCCTGATCGGGTGGCCCGTGCCCGGGACCACCCGAAGCTTGCCAGGAAGGCGCGCTGGCCGACCTGCCCCGAGAACACGCTGCGATGACGCCCCGTCGTGGGAAGATCACCGGATGACACCAACCCCCCCCAACGGACGCGAGTGGCTCCGGGACATCGCGCGCCGCGCCATGAGGGCGCGCGGCTTCGAGCCCGACTTCCCGCCCGCCGTCGTCGCCGAGACGCAGGCCCTCGTCGGGCCGGAGGCCCGGCCCGACGGGGCGTCGAGGACCTGCGCTCCCTCGCCTGGGTCTCGATCGACAACGACGACTCGCGCGACCTCGACCAGCTCTCGGTGGCCGAGGAGCTTCCCGACGGCTCGGTGCGCCTCCTCGTGGCGGTGGCCGACGTCGACTCGGCGGTCCCGCGCGGGGGCGCGATCGACGAGCGGGCGCGGACGAACACCACCTCCGTCTACACGCCGGCCCAGGTGTTCCCGATGCTGCCGGAGCGGCTCTCGACCGACCTCACCTCGCTCAACGAGAACGAGGACCGCCTGGCCGTCGTGGTGGCGCTCACCGCGCGCCGGGACGGCACGGTCGACGGCTCGACGGTCTCCCGCGCCGTCGTGCGGAACAAGGCCCGGCTGGCCTACGACTCCGTCGCGGCGTGGCTCGACGGGAAGGCGGCCCCGCCCCCGGCCGTCCGCGCCTCGAGCGAGGTGGAGAGGCAGGTGCGCCTGCAGGACGGCGTCGCCGGCGCGATGAAGGACCGCCGCGAGGAGCGCGGCGCCCTCGCCCTCGCGTCGGCCGAGTCGAGGGCCGTCTTCGAAGGGGACCTTCTCGCCGACCTGCGGCCCGACGAGGAGAACCGCTCGAAGGAGATGATCCAGGACTTCATGATCGCGGCGAACACCGCGACCGCGCAGTTCCTGGAGGCGCGGGGCTTCCCCTCGCTGCGGCGGGTCCTGCGCAAGCCCGAGCGCTGGGACCGCATCCGGGCGCTCGCCGCCGAGCTGGGTGAGGCGCTCCCGGAGGCGCCGAGCGCGCCCGCGCTCCAGGGGTTCCTGCTGAAGCGCCGGGCCCGCGACCCCGAGCGGTTCCCCGACCTGTCGCTCTCGGTCGTCAAGCTCCTCGGCTCCGGCGAGTACGGCGTCGAGGTGCCGGGCGAGCCGGCGGAGGGCCACTTCGGCCTCGCGGTGAAGGACTACACCCACTCCACGGCGCCCAACCGCCGCTACCCCGACCTCGTGACCCAGCGGCTCGTCAAGGCCGCGATCGCGGGGGCGCCCGTGCCGTACTCCGTCGCGGAGCTCCGCGAGCTCGCCCGCCACTGCACGGAGCAGGAGGACGACGCGGCCAAGGTCGAGCGACAGGTCAAGAAGTCGGCGGCGGCGATGCTGCTCGCGCCCCGCAAGGGCGAGCGCTTCGACGGCATCGTGACCGGCGCGTCCGCGAAGGGCACCTGGGTGCGCGTCTTCCGCCCTCCGGTCGAAGGCCGCGTCGTCCGCGGCGAGCGCGGCCTCGACGTCGGCGAGCGGGTGCGGGTCGAGCTCCTCGACGCGGACGTCGAGCGCGGCTTCATCGACTTCGCGCGGGCCTGAATGCGCCCGATGCGCGCGTGCGTCTCCGCATCGTTGCTCCTGCTGGGCGGCTGGGCCGCCCTCGCCGGCGCGGTGATGGCGTACCTGCAGCGGGCGCACGGCCAGGCGCCCCCCGCCACCCTCGGGGTGTCGCTGATCGCCGGAGGCGTCGCCTGGGTGGCCGCGGGCCTGCTGTGGGGGTCCGTCCGGGCCCTGCGCGAGCGATCGGCGCTGGCGAAGGCCCTCAGGGGGGAGCCGCCCGTCGACGGGCGGATCACGGCGCTCGCCGGGCGGCTCGAGCCGACGGGGCGCCGGCTCACCTCGCCGCTCGGGGGAGCGGAGTGCGTTCTCTACGGCTACGAGATTCTGGTCGACCGGGGCTCGGGCAAGCGCCGGACGATCGCGACCTGCTACCGCGGGGTGGCCCTCGCCCCCTCGGCCGTCGTCACCGCGACCGGGACGTACCGCCTCCTGGCGGTGCCGGACCTCGCCGAGGTCGAGGGGGCAGCGCTGTCGCGCGATGCGGCCCTCGCCCGCGCGACCGATCTCGTCCGGCGGACGACCTTCCGCCCGAAGAGCGCGGCGGCGCGCGAGCGGGAGGAGTGCTGGAGCGACGACGACGGGTCGTACCGGTCCGACGTCTCCTACGTCGAGCCGGGCGAGACGCTCGACCTCGCCGAGTGCCGCTTCGAGGAGCGGCACGTACGGCCGGGCGCCCCGGTGTGCGTGATCGGGCCCTTCTCCGAGAGCCGCGGCGGCATCGTCCCGCACCCCAACCTCTTCCAGCCGGTCCGGCTCGTGCCAGGGGACACGGCGCGCGTGGCGTCGGCGCTCGTCGCCTCGGCGTTCCGGCGGCTCGGGCTCGGCCTGCTCGCGGGGGCGGCCGCGGCCGGGGTGGTGGCCGCGTTTCTCAGCCGCTGAAGCTCTGGTCCCAGCCGGAGGTGGTCGAGGCCGACCCGCCCCGCTGGTCGCGGGCCAGGGCCTCCTTCACGCGCTCGAGGTCGATGCGGACGACGCCTCCCTCCGTCGCGACGGCGTGCGGGTCGAACTCGAGCGGGCCCACGATGCGCCGGAAGACCTCCTTGAGGGCGCGGGCGCCCAGGCGGGGCTGGCGCGCCGCCTCGCGGACGATGCGCAGGGCGGCGTCCTTCGTGACCTCGAGCCGGCAGCCGAAGCTCGAGAAGTAGGCCTGCGACTGGCGCAGGCCCGACTCGCTCCCCTCGGAGAAGATCTTCATCAGGGCCTCCTCTCCCAGCGCCTCGAGGAGCACGACCGCGTCGAAGCGCGAGAGGAACTGCGGGCTCACCCCGTACTCGAAGAGGTCCTCGGTCTTGAGCCAGTCGCGCAGCGAGAACTGCAGCTCCTCGCGCGCGCGGCCGCCCTCGTCCACCACGGTCACCGGCCGCAGCGCTCCCTGGTCCTTGCCCGCGGTGACGCGGTGGTAGACGGCGTCGTAGAGGCCCTCGAAGGCCCCGGCGCACACGAAGAGCAGCCCGCTCGAGTCCACGTTCACCGTGGCCCCCCCGGCCCACTCCGGCATGGTGAAGGGCACCGACTCGTTCTCGATGAGGGTGAGCAGCGCCTCCTGCGCGCGGATGCCCGCCACGTTGGGCTGGCCCCCGACCTGGCTGCGGATCTTGTCCACCTCGTCCACGAACACGAGGCCGTGGGTGGCCTGCTCCACGAGGCGCTCCACCGGCGCGTTCTGCTCCCAGCTGCTCGCGCGCCCGATCCATCAGGCGGCGGAGGAGCTTCTCGCCCGGGTGTCCCTGCTCGGCCTCCTCGCCGAGCACGTTCGCGTGGATGCGGGCCACGGTCGAGCGCAGGGCGAGGGCGGGGTTCGCGGCCAGCAGGCTCTCGACCGCGCGCATGAGCGTCGTCTTGCCGGAGCCGGAGGAGCCGATGAGCAGGATGTTGCCGACCCGGAGGCGGGCCAGCTTCTTCGCGAGCGCGACCGATATCTCGCGCACGGCCTCCTTCTGGCCGATGACCTGCTTCTCGAGCGCGGCGGCGATCTGGGCGGGCGACGGGGGAGCGGGCACGGGGCGATTCTACGCCCCCTCCGGCGCCCACCAGCCCCCTCGCCGACGCCAGGGCGACGTTTGCGCCCCGCGCACGGGGGGCTAGCATCGGCGTCTCTCTCTACTTGAAGGAGGCTGTATCCGTTGATCGGGACGAAGCTCGCCGACCGCTACGAGATCGTCGCGGAGCTCGGCCGCGGCGGAATGGGCGTCGTCTACCGCGCCCGCGACCCGCTCCTGAACCGCGAGGTGGCGGTCAAGTGCGTGCCCCCGCCGCAGCTCAGCCCCGACGCGGAGCCCGCTTCCAGCGCGAGGCGCAGGTGGTCGCGCAGATGGACCACCCCGCCATCGTCTCGATCCACGACTTCGGCCGCCACGAGGGCTCGCTCTTCTTCGTGATGCCGCTCGTGCAGGGGACGAACCTGCGGGCCTTCCTGCGCCACGAGGAGGCGCGCCTGGGCGACATCGTCGACATCGGGATCCAGGTCGCGGAGGCGCTCGACTACAGCCACGCGCGCGGCGTCGTGCACCGGGACATCAAGCCGGAGAACATCATGGTGACCCGCGAGGAGGGAGTGGGGATCCGGGTCCGGGTGATGGACTTCGGCCTCGCGCGGGCCTCGACCGAGAGCCGGCTGACGCGGACCGGCACGCTCGTCGGGACGCTCGCCTACCTGAGCCCGGAGCAGGTGGCGGCGCACGAGGTCGACGGTCGCTCCGACATCTACTCGCTCGGGACCGTGCTCTACGAGTGCGTGGCCGGGGAGCCGCCCTTCAGCGGCGAGGCGCAGTCGGTCCTCTACCGCATCGTCCACGAGATCCCGCAGTCGCCGCGGGCGGCGGGAGCGGAGATCGACGAGGAGCTGGAGGCGATCATCCTCTCGTGCCTGGAGAAGGACCCGGGGCGCCGGCCGCAGCGGGCCGGCGAGGTGGCGGAGGCGCTGAAGCGCTACCGCTCGCGGCTGCGGGAGAGCGAGCGCGAGCGGGCGGTGGCCGGGACTGACGCAGTCGATGCAGGCGCCGCGGGTGGCCCAGGCGCCGCTCGTCGGGCGGACCAGCGAGTTCGCCGAGCTGCAGAAGCGCCTGAACGCGGCGGTCGCGGGCGAGTGCCAGTTCGTGGTCGTGGCGGGCGAGCCCGGGATCGGCAAGACGCGCCTGCTCGACGAGCTCGAGAACCTCGCCCGGGCGCGCGGCATCCGCGTGCTGCACGGCCGCTCCGTCGAGCAGGACCGCTCCTTCTCGTACCAGGGCTTCTGCGACGCCATCCAGGAGTACTTTCGCTACCGGGACTCCGGAAGCTCGGCCGCCGCGGACTTCTCGGACCTCGCGCCGGACCTGCTGGCGCTCTTCCCGATGCTCACCGAGATCGTGGAGATCCGCGACGCGGCGAGCGGCGGCGCGCAGACCGCGCGCAGCGGCGCGAGCGGGGCCGAGAACCAGACGCAGGTCTTCGAGCTGCTCGCCCGAACGCTGACGCGGATCGCGGGGGCAAGCCGCTCGTCCTCGCCCTGGAGGACCTGCACGCGGCCGAGGTCTCGATCGAGGCGCTGCAGTACATCGTGCGCCGCCTCGGGCCGACGCCGACGCTCGTGGTCGGCAGCTACCGCACGACCGAGGTGGACCGGCGCCACCCGCTCACCCAGATGCTCGAGGGCTTCCGCGGCGACCGCCGCTTCGCCGCCATCACGCTCGGCCCGCTCCTCCCCGCCGAGCACCGCGCGTTCGTCGAGACGCTCGTCGGCGGCGCGGGGCTCTCCGACAGCCTCGCCCAGCGGCTCTACGAAGGCACGGAGGGGAACCCCTTCTTCACCAAGGAGCTCGTCCGCTCGCTGGTCGACTCGGGGGGCATCGCCGCGGACCTGACCGGCCAGTGGACGCTCTCCGGCGAGGCCGCGCTCTCCGCGGACGCGCTGCCGGCGACGATCCAGCAGGCGGTGGAGAAGCGCATCGAGCGGCTGCCCGAGGAGCTGCGGGAGCTTCTCGCGGTCGCGTCGGTGCTCGGCCGGAGCTTCGACGTGCGCGACCTCGAGGCGCTCGCGGAGGGCGAGGTCGACGACGCCCTCGACCGGCTGCTCGTCGAGGGCTACCTCGAGGAGGAGCGCGAGTCGCGCGGCGACCGCCTGACGTTCTCGAGCGGGGTCGTCCGCGACGTGCTCTACGCCGCGCTCTCGCCGCGCAAGCGCCGCTCGCTCCACCGCCGCTACGCGGAGCTGCTCGAGATCGCGGCACGCGGGCCGGCTCGAGCGGGTGCTGCCCCAGCTCGTGCACCACTTCTCCAACGGCGACGTGCCGGAGAAGACGGTGGAGCACGGCCTGCGGCTCGCCGGGTCGTCGCTCGACGCGTTCAGCGCCGAGGAGGCGGCCCGCTCCGCGCGGATGGCTCTCGCCTTCCTCGACGACGAGTGGGAGGGCGACCGGGGCCTCGAGGGCGAGGCGCGGCTCCTCCTGGCCCGGGCCCACCGCATGGCCGGCGACATCGACGGCGCGCTGCGGGAGGCGGCGGCCGCGGTCGGCGTCCACGAGCGGGAGGGCCGCACCGCCGCCGCCGCATCGACCCTGCTCTTCGCCGCGGAGACGGCGCTGGCAGGCGCGTCGCAGCGACGAGGCCGGCCGCTGGGCGGAGAGGGGGCTGGTGGCCGCGCGGCAGGCCGGCGAGCCCGCCGTGCTGCGCTCGCTCCTGTCGCTCGCGGCGACGCTCGCCAACCTGCGCGGCGACTACGACCGGGCCAAGGCCCTCATGGAAGAAGGCGAGGCGATGGGGGCGCGCCCGCGGGGGGTGGCGGCGGAGGCGGCGGTGCCCGCGGGGGGGCGACTGGTGGTGGCGCTCGCCAACCCGGTGAAGTCGATCGAGCCGGGCACCATCCAGACGAACGAGGAAGCGGAGGTCGTGGCCAACGTCTACGAGACGCTGCTCGCCACCAGCCCCGACGGGAACCTGGTCCCCGGCCTGTGCGAGAAGTGGGAGTCGCTCGAGGAGGGACGCGCCTTCCGTCTCACCCTGCGGCGCGACGTCCTCTTCGCCGACGGGCAGCCGCTGACGGCGGCGGACGTCAAGGCCTCGTTCGAGCGCCTCGGTCCGCCTGGCGCCAGGAGGAGCTGCCGGCGGCCCTGAGCGCCGTGCGCGGGGCGGCCGAGCACCGCGGCCGGGACGTCTCGAGGGGATCGCGGGCCTCGTGGTGCGCGGCGACCACGAGCTGGAGATCCAGCTCGTCGAGCCGCTCCCGATCTTCCCGGCGCTCCTGCACCGAGGTCAGCACCGGGGTCATGAAGCCCCGCCGACGAGCGGGCGCGGTCGGGACGGGGCCGTTCCGGATCGCCTCGCGCGAGGCCGGATCGGGTCGTCCTCGAGCGGAGCCCCCGGTACTGGCGTGAGCCCCGGCCGCTGCTCGACGCGCTCGAGTTCCGGCTCGTTCGCCAGCGCGCCGCCATCGCCGCGGGCTCCGCTCGGGCGACGTTCGACGTCGCCCGGGACCTGCTGCCCGAGGACCTCGAGGAGATCCTCCGCGACCCGCGCCTGCGGCGCGGGCTGGTCGAGGCGCCGAAGAAGAACACCTACTTCGTGCTCTTCAACTCGCCGCAGCGGCCCGGCGCCGACGCACGCGCCGACGCTGCGCCGGGCGCTCGCCGGGACCGTGCGCACCCAGGACCTCGTCTGGAGGACGCTCGGCCGCTTCGCGCAGCCCGGCGACGGGCCTGATCCCGCCGGGCATGCTCGGGCACGACCCCGGGCGGCGGAAGCGGCGCCGCTCGGCCCGACGAGGCAGGCGCTCGCCCTGCTGAAGCGGCCGGGGTCGAGGCGCCGGCGCCCGGCTGCGGCGCCATCGGTGCACCCGCTCCTCCAGGACCGCTACGCGGTCGCTCCTCGCCACGCTTCGTGCGATCTGGGCGGAGCTCGGCGTCGAGGTCGACGATCGAGGAACGCGAGACATGGCCGAGTACCTCGACGCCTTCCGGAGACGAGCGACGGCTTCGACCTCATGATCGGGCGCTGGAACGCCGACTACGACGATCCCGACAACTTCACGCCACACGCTGTTCCACTCGCGCACCGGCCTGCTGGCGGAGCTGCTTCTCCTCGCCGGAGGCCGACCGCGCTCCTCGAGGAGGCGCGCGCCGAGACGCGGCCCGCGGCCCGCGAGGCGCTCTACCGCAAGTTCGAGGGCCTGCTCCAGGAGTCGGCCGGCGCTCGCTGCCGCTCTTCCACGACATCGACTACCGGCTGGCGAGCCCCCGCGTGCACGGGCTGCGCCTGCGGGGCACCGCGCCCTACGTCAACTACGTCCGCGATCGGGAAGCGCGCGCAGGCGCGCCGAGCGCGGCGCCCGAGCGCCCGGCCGCGACGGCGGCATCGCTCCACGTGCCCGATGCGCGGGCGTCGTCAGCCAGTCTCGACCCGGCCTCCGCGCGAGACGCTGAGCGAGCAGTTCGAGATCGTCCCGCGCGTCTTCGAGACGCTGACCGCGCGACGCCGGCGGCGCCCGCGGTCGTGCCGTGGCTCGCCGCGGAGTTCCAGGCCGAGGAGGGCGGGCGGCGGTACCGGTTCCGCCTCCGCGACGGCGTGCGCTTCCACGACGGCCGCCGGCTCACCGCGCGCGACGTCCGCTACTCGTTCGAGCGGCTGCTGCAGCGCGGGCGGCGACAGCCGCGTCGGCTGTTGCTCCTCGATCCGGGGCGCCCGGGCGCTGCTCGACGGCGAGGCCGGCGACCTCGAGGGCTTCCGCATCCACTCGGCCGAACGAGTTCACGCATCGAGCTCGAGGAGCCGGTCGCCTTCTTCCCGGCGCTGCTCTGCGCTACCCGGCCGCGGCGATCGTGCCCGAGGGCAGCGGACCCGTCGGCCGGGGCGCAGGGCTGGCGTGGGCACGGGCCCGTTCCGGGTCGGCCGCCTTCGAGCCGGGCCGGCGGCTCGAGCTCGAGCGCAACCGGAGCTACTGGCGCAAGGGCTACCCGCGCAGCGAGGGGCTGGTCTTCAGCTTCGGCGTGTCGCCCGAGGAGATCCTCGACCGGATTCCGCAGCCGGCCGGCTACTCGCTCGCCTCGGACCTCTTCCCGGCCGACGTCGAGGCGCTGCGGCACGAGCCCGCGCTTCACGTCGGGCTACCGCGAGAGCGCCCCGGCTCCTGACGTACTTCGTCGTCTTCAACTCCCGGCACGGGGCCCCTCGCGGACCGCGAGCTGCGGCGAGCGGCTCGTGGGCGCCGTGGACGTGCCCCGGGTCGGTGCGCCAGCACCTCGGCCGGCTGGCCGATACCGGCGGCCGGTCTCATCCCGCCGGGGCTGCTCGGCTACGAGTCGGCCCCCGGCCGCGCGCGGCCGCCCCCGGGGCCGGCGGCGAGCGCGTCACGCCGATCGAGCTGACCGCGGTCGTCCACCCGGTCTTCATGGGCAAGCTACGCCGGCCTCGCCCGCGAGCTGCGCGAGCGCTTTCGCGGAGAGGGGCGTTCGCGCTGCGCGTGGTCAACAAGACGATGGCGGAGTACGAGGATGCGATCACCCGGGGGACGGTGGACCTCGCGGTGGGGCGGTGGGGCGCCGACTATCCCGACGCCGACACGTTCGTCTACATCCTGCACTCGGCCGGCGGCTTCCTCGGACGGCTGTGCGGCTCTCCCGGCGCCGCCGTGTGCTAGCATCACAGTTTCGCCGACCCGGAGGAGTCCGTCCTGAGCGCACAGACCATCGCCCTCGGCCTGATGTCGTACGTCGTGCTGCTCTTCAGCCTCTCCGTGCACGAGTCGGCCCACGCCTGGACCGCCCTGCGGCAGGGCGACTCGACGGCGCAGCGCCTGGGGCGGATCTCGCTCAACCCGCTCGTCCACATCGACGTGATCGGGACCGTGGTCATGCCGCTGCTGATGATCTTCACCGGGGTGCCGCTCCTGGGGTGGGCCAAGCCGACGCCGGTGGACCCCCGGTACTTCAAGAACCTGCGCCGGGGCCAGATCGTCGTCTCCGGGGCGGGGCCCCTCTCGAACCTGCTGCTGGCGCTCGTCTGCACCGCCGGCCTGTTCGTGGCGGTGCGGGTCCTGCCGGGGCCGCTGCGTGGAGAACCCGCTCGGCCAGCTCCTGAGCCTCGGCGTCCAGCTCAACGTCCTGCTGGCGATCTTCAACCTCGTCCCGCTGCCCCCGCTCGACGGCTCGCACGTCGTGGAGTGGGCGCTGCCGAACGGGATGGGCCACCGCTACGTGGCGATGATCGCGCCGTACGGCGGATTCGTCCTTCTCGCCCTGGTGATGAGCGGCGCCCTCTTCACGGTCCTCTCCCCGGTCCTCGACTTCGTCCTGGGCCTTCTCTACTCGCTGGTGCGCTGAAAGCCATGACCCGACCCCGCATCCTCTCCGGCATGCGCCCGACCGGCCCGCTGCACCTCGGCAACTACATGGGGGCCCTGGACAACTGGACCCGCCTCCAGGACGCGTACGAGTGCTTCTTCTCGATCGTCGACTGGCACTCGCTCACCACCGACTACGCCGACCCCTCGCGATCCGCGAGAACGTGATCGAGGTGGCCACCGACTGGCTGGCCGCGGGCATCGACCCCGAGCGCTCGACCGTCTTCATCCAGAGCCTGGTGCCGCAGCACGCGGAGCTTCACCTGCTCCTCTCGATGATCGTGCCGGTGCCGTGGCTGGAGCGGGTGCCGACCTACAAGGAGCAGCAGCAGAACCTCTCCGGGAAGGACCTCTCGACCTACGGGTTCCTCGGCTACCCGCTGCTGCAGACCGCCGACATCATCATCTACAAGGCGGACGCGGTGCCGGTGGGGGAGGACCAGGCGCCCCACATCGAGGTCGCGCGCGAGATCGTGCGCCGCTTCAACAACCTCTACGGGGACGTGTTCCCGGAGCCGCAGACGCTGCTGACCGAGTCGAAGCGCATCCCCGGCACCGACGGCCGCAAGATGTCGAAGTCGTACGGCAACGCGATCTACCTGAAGGACGACCCGGAGACGGTCAAGCAGAAGCTGCGGCCCATGGTCACCGACCCGGCGCGCAAGCGGCGCACCGACCCCGGGGACCCGGACAACTGCCCCGTGTTCGACCTGCACCGGGCCTTCTCGCCCGTCGAGACGCGCGAGTGGGCGGCCGCGGGCTGCCGCGCCGCCGCGTTCGGCTGCCTCGACTGCAAGGCGAAGCTCGGCGAGCACATGCTCGAGCGCCTGGCCGGCGTCCACGCCCGGCGCCCGGAGTTCGCGAAGCGCCCCGACACGGTGTGGGACGTCCTGGTCGAGGGCTCGAGGAAGGCCCGCGAGGTGGCCGAGGCCACGATGGACGACGTGCGCGGCGCCATGAAGATCCGCTACTCCCGGCCGTGAGCGAAGAGAACGAGAAGCCGGAGCCTGCGCCCGGCCCGCCGAGCCGGAGCGGGTCACGGTGCCCGAGGGCATCGAGTCCGTCCTGCCCGACGACGCGCCGAGGATCCTCCTGCCTCTCTTCGAGGGCCCGCTCGACCTCCTGCTCTACCTCATCAAGCGCGAGAAGATCGACATCCACGACCTCCCGATCGCGCCCATCACGCGCCAGTACATGGAGTACCTGGACGTGATGCAGGAGCTCAGCCTGGACGTGGCCGGCGAGTTCATGGTGATGGCGGCGACCCTCATCCACATCAAGTCGAAGATGCTGGTGCCGATCGAGCCCACCGAGGCCGAGGGCGACGAGGAGTACGTGGACCCGCGCGAGGAGCTGGTGCGGCGCCTGCTCGAGTTCCAGCGCTACAAGGACGCGGCGGGGGTGCTGCACCAGCAGGCGCAGATCCGCGCCGCCCAGTGGACGCGGCCGGACACCGTGATACCGAGCTTCGACGACGCGGGCGAGGAGATGCTCGAGGCCGGCCTCTACGACCTCATCTCCGCCTTCAAGGAGCTGCTCGACCGGCGCAAGGCCCTCATCGCCCACGACGTGGACGCCGAGGGGCCGCCCGTCGAGCAGCGGATGGAGGAGCTGCTCGCCATGATCAAGGAAGGCGAGTCGCTCGAGTTCCTCGCGCTGTTCGCCTCGCTCGACACGAAGGCTGAGATGATCGTGACGTTCCTGGCCCTGCTGGAGCTCATCCGCCTCAAGCGGGTGCGGGTGTACCAGCGCGGGATGTTCGGGCCGATCCGGGTCTTCCGCCCCGTGGGGCCGCCGGCCGAGGGCTCGCCGGCGCCCGCGTAGCCAAGAGAGGGAAGCGTTGGACGAGAAGGACGAACAGAAGAACGCGGAAGGGGAGCCGGGCGCCGGGGAGCCGGCGCCGGAGAAGGGCTCTGCGCTCGAGGCCTACGTCCCGGGGCCGCCCGTCTCCGAGCCGGACGACGTGGGCGAGGTCCCCGCGGTCGAGGACGCCCGCGAGGAGCCTCTCGCCCCGCCCGAGGCCGAGGAGGGCAGCGTCCTGCCGCTCCCGCAGGTGCGGGCCGTGCTCGAGGCGCTCGTGTTCGCCTCGCCCCAGCCCATCACCCCGAAGGAGATCGGCCGCGTCCTGCAGGGCGTGCCCCGCGAGGACTGGCAGAAGCAGCTCGCGGAGCTGCAGGCGGACTACGCGCGCGACGAGCGCGGGCTCCAGATCGTCGAGATCGCGGGGGGCTTCCAGGTCACCACCCGGCCCGAGTACAACGACTGGGTCCGCGAGCTGCTCGACCCGCGCACGCCGACCCGGCTGTCGATCCAGGCCCTCGAGACGCTCGCCGTCATCGCCTACAAGCAGCCGGTCACCCTGCCCGAGATCATCGAGCTGCGCGGCGTGAAGTCGGGGGGAGTCGTCAAGACGCTGCTCGAGAAGCGCCTCATCCGCATCATGGGGCGCAAGGAGGTGGTGGGCCGGCCGATCCTCTACGGCACCACGAAGCAGTTCCTCCTGCACTTCGGGCTGCGGGACCTCGAGGAGCTGCCGAAGATCGAGGAGTTCGCCGAGGTGCTCGGCGAGGAGGTGGACGTCGCCGGCCTGAAGCGGGCGATCGAGTCGCCCCTGCCGGTCCAGGTCGGCCTGTCCGACCCCGACGGTGAGCAGATCCCGCTCTTCGAGGAGCCGCCGCCGGAGGGCGGGGGATCTGCAGGCGGCACCGACGAGCCGGTGGCGACGAGCGTGGGCGACGAGCCGACCGGCGACGAGCCGACCGGCGACGAGCCCGACCGGCGACGAACCGTCCGGCGACGAACCGTCCGGCGACGAACCGTCCGGCGACGAACCGCCCGAGGCCTGAACCCTCGGCCGGCGCGCGCCCGTCGGGTGGGCGTCTCGGGTCGTCTCCTCGCTCGCTCATCGACGCGGCAGCGCATGCGCTCGCTTCGGAGCGCCCAAGACGCCTCCTCGAAGCGGACGCATTGCCGATGGCCGGTCGCAGCTGGCCTTCAACGGCGCGCCCGCCGTCGGGCGTCCCGCCCGTGTCTGTAGTCAATGGACGTCCGCCTTGGGGTGTGGCGCAACACCCGTTGAACGGGCAACGGGCTGCGAACGAAGGGGGATTCACTCCCCCGCAGCGAGCCCGCGGTCCGCGGGGTGTGCGACACGGTTGTGGGTGGATTCAGGGCTCTCCCACCGCGTTTCCAGCTTGCCGCCTGGGGCCCGGCGGCCCGGTGCTCGCCCGCCGATGCCGAGCCATGGCCGCCCGACCGTAGTCGACCTCCGCCAGGTACAGGTTGTGGGCCTTGCAGGCGAGTGCTATCCCCTGCGGGGAGTGGTCACCACCCATGGCAATAGGGTGGCGGTGGTGGAATTCGAGCCCGTGGCGGGCTGTGCACCGTCGGCCCTGTTCGTCGACGAAGCGACAACGGCCTCCGTCCCGCTCGTGCACGGCCCGGCGGACGGCGGCGGGGATGTGGCGCGAGCCGGGCTTCGTCTCGGTCTGCGCAGAGATGCTTGCGGGGGGCCTTGGTGAGACCGAAGCGGCGGGCCTCGAGCCTTTCGAGCTTCTCGGTGACGGCGTCTTCGATGACAGCGGCGAGGTCGGCGCCGGGGACGGAGGAGCGCAGGAGGGCCTGGAGCCTCTCGAGCTTGTCGCGCAGCCCGGCGCTGGCGGTGAACTGGACGCGGTAGCGCCCGGGGGCGAGGGGCTGGACGCTTGCCAGGGGAGCCGCGGCGGGGGCAACCCCGAACCGGCCGACTCCGTCCGGACGCAGCTCGGCGCTCGACCCCGTCGCTTCGTCTCGACCCAGGACAGGCTCGGGCGCGGCAACTGCGTCTGGACGGAGTCCGAGAGAGGAGCCGGCGATCGGGTCGGCGCGAGGTCCCCCGCTCGTCGGGGCAGGAGCGACGGGCGGGGGCTCGGGCAGCTTCCGGATGAGAGCCGGAGCATCGGGACGGGGCGCCAACTCGGCCGCGAGCTCCTCGATCTGGCGCTTCGAGCAGTGGGTGGCCCGCTCCAAGACGGCCTCCCGGTTGTCGGGGGTGAGGTGCGGGGCGAGCTTGGCAATGGCGGTGAGGTGGAGCCGTCCGTCGGCGAGCATGGTGAGGAGGATCGGGTGCTGGCGCGACGCCCGGTGGAAGGGCAGCGGGCTGCGAACGAAGGGGGATTCACTCCCCCGAAGTGAGTGGGGGCCCCGCGACTCTCAGCATGCCCGTGCCCACCGCGACTCGACAGCCACGGTCACATCCATGTCGCACACTCGGCTCGTCGGGTCTGGGGGGTGTGGCGCAACACCCCCCAGAAGAAAGTAAGATCCCTCCGTGGAAGAGCGTCTACAGAAGATCCTCGCGCGGGCGGGCTTCGCCTCGCGGCGCGGGGCCGAGCAGCTGATGCTCGAGGGCCGGGTGGTGGTGAACGGCGAGGTCGTGCGCGAGCTGGGCACCAAGGCCGACCTCGAGAACGACGACGTCCGGGTGGACGGGGTCCGGGTCAAGGCCCCCCAGGCGCTCGTCTACCTGGTCCTCAACAAGCCCCGCGGCGTCGTCACCACGCGCAAGGACCCCGAGGGCCGGCCCACGGTCATGGCCCTCGTGCCGCAGGTGGCCGGGCTCTTCCCGGTGGGACGGCTCGACGTGACCACCGAGGGCCTCATCCTCCTGACCAACGACGGGGCCTTCGCCGAGCGCGTCTCGCATCCGCGCTACGAGGTGCCGCGCGTCTACCACGCCAAGGTGCACCGGGTGCCGGACCCCGAGACCCTCGACCGGCTCAAGCGCGGCGTCCGGGTGGAGAGCGACTTCATGGCCGTCGACCGCGCGCGGGTCATCCAGGCGGAGAACAACGCCTGGGTGGAGTTGACCCTGCACGAGGGCAAGCAGCACGAGGTGAAGCGGCTGCTCGAGGCGGTCGGGCACCCGGTCTCGAAGCTGCGCCGCGTGGCGTTCGGGCCGGTGACCACGAAGGGCCTGGAGCCTGGCGAGTTCCGCTCGCTCACGCCCGCGGAGATCGCGGGGCTCCGGAAGGGCGAGGGTGGCCGGGCGCCGGCGATGCGGCGCGTCCCCCGCCGGCGAAAGCACCCCGCGGCTCCCGTGCGATCCGCGGTCCCCGCCCGCCCCGCGGCCCCGCCGCGACCCGCCGATCCCACCCGGGGGGCGCAGGGGTCGAAGCGCACCGAGACGCCGCCTCCGCCCCGCGGAGCCGCCCGCGGCCGGCGCGAGGGCCCGGCGCCGAGCCCGCGGGCGACGCGTGGTGAGCGTCCGCGCCGGAGCGGGCCGGCCCGGGGAGGACGGCGGTGAGCACGGCGCGCCCACCGTGGTTTTCCTTCCCGTCGCACCTCGAGGGGCTCGACCGCTTCGAGCCCGGCAAGCCGATCGGCGAGGTGCAGCGCGAGCTGGGCCTCACCGACGTGGTCAAGCTCGCGTCGAACGAGAACCCCATCGGCCCGTCGCCGAAGGCGATCGAGGCCGCGCACGCCGTGGTGGGCGGCGTCAACCGTTACCCCGACCCGCAGGCGAGCGAGCTGCGCGCGGCCCTCGGCGCGCGGCTCGGCGTCGGCGTGGACCACGTCCTGGCCGGGAACGGGTCGGTCGAGATCATCGACCTGATCGCCCGCGCCTTCCTCGGCCCCGGCGACAACGCCGTGATCTCCGAGCACGCGTTCGTCCGCTTCCGGCAGATCGTCACGGCGCACAATCGCGGTGCGCGGCTCGTGCCGATGCGCGACTGGACGCACGACCTCGGGGCCATGGCGGGGGCGATCGACGCGCGGACCCGCCTCGTCTTCGTCGCGAACCCCAACAACCCCACCGGCACCTGGAACCGAAGGGCCGAGGTGGAAGCCCTGGTGGCCGCGCTGCCCCCCGGCTGCCTGCTCGTCCTGGACGAGGCCTACTTCGAGTACGCCGAGGACCCGGACTACCCGAACGGGATCGACCTCGTGCGCGGCGGGGCCCCCGTGATCGTGACCCGCACTTTCTCCAAGGTCTACGGGCTCGGGGGGCTGCGCGCCGGTTACGCCGTGGCCGCGCCCCCGGTTCTCGAGGCCCTGCTCGTGATCCGGGAGGCCTTCGGCACCAACTCCGTGGCGCAGGCGGCGGCGACGGCCGCGCTCGGCGACGTGGAGCACGTCCGCCGCTCGGTCGAGATGAACCGGACGGAGAAGGCGCGCGTCGCGGGGGCGCTCGGCGAGCGGGGGTTCCGCGTCCTGCCGAGCCTCACGAACTTCGTCACCTTCGACACCGGTGCCGAGGGCCGCGACGTGTGGAAGCGCCTGCTCGCCCGCGGGGTCATCGTCCGGCCCCTCGACCCTTACGACATGAAGCGCTGGCTGCGTGTGTCCGTCGGCACGCCGCCGGAGAACGCGGCCTTCCTGGCCGCTCTCGACGCCGTCCTCCCCGGGAAGAGATCATGAGAACGAACGGACTCGTCGTCGCCATCGACGGCCCCTCCGGGGCCGGCAAGTCCACCGCCGGCCGCGCGCTGGCCGTGCAGCTCGGCTACACCTACATCGACACCGGCGCCATGTACCGTGCGCTCGCCCTGAAGGCGAGCCGGGTCGGGGTCTCGCTCGACTCCGAGGAGGCGCTCGCCGCGCTCGTCCGCGCGTCGAGCATCCAGCTGACCGAGGGCGGGCGCCGCGTGCTCCTCGACACCTACGACGTGACCGCGGACATCCGCTCGCGCGAGACGAGCCGCGCCTCCTCGCTCGTCTCCGTGCACCCCGGGGTGCGGGTCGAGATGGTGGCGCGCCAGCGCGAGATGGGGAAGGACGGCGGCGTCGTGCTCGACGGCCGGGACATCGGCACCGCGGTCTTCCCGGACGCCGAGGTCAAGTTCTTCCTCGACGCGAACCCCGGCGAGCGGACGCAGCGGCGCCTCGGGGAGCTCCGCGCGGCCGGCAACGACGTCTCCTTCGACACCGTGGAGCAGGAGGTGCGCGAGCGGGACTACACCGACACCCACCGCACGGAGTCGCCGCTCGTGAGGGCCTGGGACGCGATCGCGCTCGACACCACGAGGCTGGGGTCCGAGGAGGTGGTGGAGCGCATGCTGGCGGCGGTGCGGGCCCGGGAGGGCAAGCCGGTCGACCTCGGCCACCTCGCCGAGGTGCACCGCGGATCGCCGCGCCGCTACGTGGAGGCGCTGCGCACGGGGGGCCTCAGCGCCGGCCTCTACCGTGTGCCGCGGGGCGCCGAGGGCGACCCGCGCCCGCACGGCGAGGAAGAGGTCTACCTGGTGCTGGAGGGCCGGGGACGCTTCCGCATGGGCGACGAGGAGTTCGCGGTGGAGCCGGGCCAGCTCTTCACCGTGCCCGCGCGGGTGGAGCACGGCTTTCACTCGATCACGGACGACCTGATGCTGCTCGCCTTCTTCGCTCCGCCCGAGGGCTCCGTCGGCGAAACGCCCCGGTAGTCCGGCTCAGCGCGCGACGCGGTGGCCGGCGCGCGTGAGGGCGTCCAGCGCGCGCTCGAGGTCGCGTTCCTGCACCATCAGGTAGTCGGTCTCGTAGGTCGAGACGACGAAGATGCTGACGCCCGAGGAGGCCAGCGGGCCCGACAGGCTGGCCAGGACGCCCGTCGTCCCGAAGCCGAGCGGCCCCACGACGCGCAGGCATCGCCAGCCGGGCTCGGCGACGACGGCGGCGGGCACCGCCTCCTGCGGACAGACGACGGAGAGCTCGGCGTCGGTCCGGGTGACCGAGACGAACGGGCCCTCGCCGACCCAGGCCGGGAGCGGGTCCGAAGCCGCCAGCCGGCACACGGCGTAGCTTCCGGCGACGAGCTCCAGGGGCAGCGCCCGGTGTTCCATGGCCTCGCCCGCCTCAGAGACGAAGCCGCGCGAACTCGTCGAAGGTCGTGACCCCGGTGCGGACGAGCCCGAGCGCACGCTCGCGCATCGTGATCATGCCGCTCTCGATCGCCGCCGCCTCGATCTCGTGCGCGGTCTGGCCCCTTTCGAGGGCGGAGCGCACCGCGGGGCTCGCGGGGAGCGCCTCGAAGACCGCGCGCCGGCCACGATAGCCGATCGTGTTGCAGGTCGGACAGCCCTTCCCCCGGAAGAAAGACAG
>CAWFSB010000054.1:0-137250 GCA_963818355.1 uncultured Acidobacteriota bacterium
CCGAGGACGTGATCGAGAAGCCGCGCTTCGTCGGCGGGGTCGAGAGGGCCGGCGGGCGGCCGTCGGATCGAAGCCGTGTCGATCGCCAGGTGCCCGAAAAGCTCGGCGTCGGTCCCGGCGAGATGCGCGATCACGGGGCCCAGGAGGCCGGCCAGGCCGGGCGATGCCAGCAGGCTCACCCGGGTGGGCGGACGACTGCGCAGACGCTCCCTCTCCCGGTAGCGCTCCTTCAGGTTGCGGGTGCTGAAGGAGTGAAGCGTCTTGCGAGTGAAGCCATCCATGTCCTCACCGTAGCGAGCGACCTTCCCCCCAGGCTCTCGGCCACGGCCAGGATCTCCGGGTCGTCGCCGGCGTAGCGCCGGATGCGCTCGATGCACCGCTCGAGGATCTTGCGGGCGGCCGCGAAGTCGTGCGCGCGGTTCCTCTCGAGCGCGTCGCGCTCGGCGCGAGCCCCGTACAGTGCCGCCACGCGGCGGTCCACCGTTCGGTCCCGGGGCTGGCGGTCGTTGTCCTGTGGCTGGCCCCGGTGAACCTGACCGCGGCCTTGGTCTCCCAGCGCTCCGTCGGCGTCCTCGAGGCGGACGGTCACGTCGCGCGCGACCCCGGCCTCGCCCTCCGGCAGCGTGACCCGCAGGACGGGGTTCCGCGACTGCCCGCCGAAGAGCGAGCCCATCTCGACCCGCCACGCGCTGCCGTCCTGGCGGCAAGGGAAGTCGTTGAGGGATTCGACGAGGGCGCCCTCTCCCGCCTCGACCACCAGCACCGCCTCGCGGGCGGTGATGGAGAGCGCCTCGCCCACCTCGCTGCTCATGAAGTCCGCGATCTGCACCCCGGACTCGATGAACTCGAAGTTCCCGCCTCCGGCGTCGGCCATGCGGCGCAGGAGCGTCTCGTCGAAGTGGGCGCCCACCCCGAACGTGCTCGTGGCCACGCGCTTGCCGCGCCACTCGGTGCACCGCCGCTCGATCTCGCCGTGGTCCGTGACTCCGGCGTTGGCCAGGCCGTCCGTCAGGAGGAGGCAGCGGCCCACCGCCTCGGCCGAGAGGTGCTCGACGACCTGCTCGCAACCCCCCCGCCAGCCGCCCTCGAGATCGGTCTGGCCCCGGGGGGCAATGCGGGCCACCGCGCGAGACGCGGCCTCTCGCGCCTCGGCGGTGGCGTGCGTCGTCGGGACGACGACCTCGATGCGCTCGTCGTACGCGACCACGGAGAAGCGATCCTCCTCCCGCAGGCAGAGGATGCCCTGCAGGACGGCCTCCCGAGCGTGCGCAATCTGTCGCCGCCCATCGAGCCCGACCGGTCGAGGACGAACGCGAGGTTGACGGGAAGGCGGCCCGGCCGCTTCGGCGCCTCGGGCGCCTGGATCTCCGCGCACAGAAAGCGGCGGCTCCTGGCCCCGGCGCGGATCAGCTGGCGATCGGCTCGCACGGTGAATTTCACATTCCCTCCTGGCTCAGAGACGTTCGACATGCGTGCAGCTTACGGCCCGAGCGTGTCGCTGCAGGTCCACATCACTTCCGCGCGCGTCACGTCCCTCATCAACGCCCCTCGGAGTATCCGGACTCCGTTCATTCGGAATTCGGCTCCTCAGCAGAATCTGTGGCCGGATCTCCGCCTCGATTCAAACCCGAAGATTCCGCCGAAGAACCGCTCCCTTTCTTCACTTTCCCCTTGACAAGTTTCGGAAGCCCCTCCGCGAGCCGAAGCTGACCGGCTCGAAAAGACGTGTGTACGCCGCGCAGTGCGCCCACGAGCGTCGCCGCTGCGCCGATCCTCTTCGAGCGAGGGTCCGCCGCAAGGCGCACGTCACGGGCGACCCTGCGGGGTCACGAAACGCCTGCCTATATTGTCGTCATGCAACGCACTCACTCGCTGACGACGTTCTCCGACGACGATCTCCTCCGTCGCCTGTCGGATCTGCTCGGTCAGTCCCGTCGCGACGAGGCCGACCTCGTCGCTGACATCGGCGAGGTCGACAGACGACGGCTGTACGCCCGCGAAGCCGCGCCCTCGATGTTCGCGTGGTGCACCGACGTCCTCCACCTCTCCGAGGCCGAGGCCTATCTCCGCATCTCCGCCGCCCGCGCCGCGCGACAGCATCCCATCCTTCTGACCCTGCTCGCCGACGGGCGGCTGCACCTCACGGCCATCGCGAAGCTGGCGCCCCACCTGACTCCGGAGAACCGGAGGCTCGCTCGAGCGCGCCGCCCACCGGTCGAAGCGCGAGATCGAGGAGCTCGTGGCGGAGCTTGCGCCCCGTCCGGATGCTCCGGCCGTGATGCGGAAGCTGCCCGACCGACGAGCGGCGACGCCGTCGCCGGCCCTCCGCCTCGGCACTAACGCCGAGGTACCGTCTCTCGGACTGCGTCCGGAGGGGGGCGCTTCGGTCGATCGCCAACTCCGTCCGGACGGAGTTGGCGATCGCGAGCCCGACGGCGTCCTGGACGGCGCTCAGGCGGCTGGCGTTGGACCGCGTTCGACCCGGAGCGGCAGTCCCGCCCGCCTCGCCCCGGGCCCGGCCCGCGGTGGTCGACCGCCGCCCCGGCCCGCTACAAGGTCCAGTTCACCGCCTCCGCCGAGCTTCACGACAAGCTCGAGCGCCTGCAGGCCCTCATGCTGGTCCTCTGTGCCCGACGGCGACCTGGCTGCGATCGTCGAGCATGCCGTCACCGAGAAGCTCCAGAGGCTCGAAGCGCGCCGTTTCGCCCGGACCCCGGCGCCGAGGAAGACGCTCTCGCAAAGCCAGACCTCCCCCACCACGCGCCAGATCCCGGCCGCGGTGAAGCGAGCTGTCTACGAGCGGGACGGAGGCCGATGCCGCTACGCAGGACGAACAGGGGAGACGGTGCACGGCGCGCCAGGGGCTCGAGTTCCATCACCGGCGCCCCTTCGGCCACGGCGGCGACCACTCGGTTGCCAACATCGCTCTCGCGTGCAAGTGCCACAACCGGCACCTGGCCGAGGTCGACTACGGCCGCGAAACCATCGCTCGGCATCGCCGCTCGGGGACCCGTCGCCTGGAGCCGACGCCGCCTCCCTCGCCGTGACCTCCGCCGGTCGAGAGAGTTTCGGCTCGCGCTGGCCATCCCAACGACGACCTCGCCCCGGGCACGTTGAGGAGTATCCTTGGACGGGCAGGGTTGGAGGGGCAGTGAAGCAGTATCTCCAGGGTCTGAACGAGCAGCAGATGCCCGTGCCCGAACCCTCCCCCCTCGCGTTCACCGTCGAAGTCCCCTGAGACGGATCCCGCGGAGGCTCGGACGATGAAGCACACGCTCCCCGTCGCATCCTTCTTGGCGCTTCTCTGCGCCGGGTCGGTGTTCGGCGAAGTCGCCGCCACGGACGGCTGGGCTCCCTACGCCGCGCGCGAGGAGATCGCTCCCCGCTCGTGGGCGGAGCGCGACGCGCAGGGCGCGCTCCGCCTCGGCCTCGCCGGCCGCGGAGACGACGCGGTGGACGGGCGCTGGGCCCGCGAGGTGCCGGTGGTTCCGGGGCAAGGCGTACGGCTTCGGCGCCGCCTACCGCGCGCAGGACGTCGCTTCCCCGTCGCGCAGCGTGCTTGCGCGCCTCGTCTGGGTCGACGCCGCCGGCGAGACGATGCGGCCGATGGAGTACCCGCTCGTCGGCCTTTCGGGGGCGGATGGCTGGACGCCGGTCGCGGGCGTGTACCGGGCGCCGGAGACGGCCGCGCGGGCGCGCCTCGAGCTGCACCTGCGCTGGACCGCAGCGGGTGAGGTGGTGTGGCGCGACGCGGCGTTCCGCGAAGCCACGCTGCCGGCACCGCGCCGCGTGACCCTGGCCGCGGTCAACCACCGGCCGCGCGGTACGACGTCGCCCCAGGACAGCCGGCAGCGCTTCGTCCGGCTTGTCGAGGAGGCCGCGGCAAAGGGCGCCGACATCGTTTGCCTTCCCGAGGGGATCACCACGATCGGCAACGGCCTCGCGTACGCGCAGGCGGCCGAAGCGGTCCCGGGCGCCAGCACCGCGTTTCTCGGGGACCTCGCGAAGCGGCTCAAGGTCTGGATCGTGGCCGGGATCTACGAGCGCGACGGGGCCCGGATCTACAACACCGCGGTCCTGATCGGGCGCGACGGATCGCTCGCCGGGCGCTACCGCAAGATGAGCCTGCCCGACGAGGAGATCGAGGGCGGGATCACTCCCGGCTCGGAGACGCCGGTGTTCGACACCGACTTCGGCCGGGTGGGCCTGATGATCTGCTGGGACTCGAGCTACCCCGAGGTGGCGCAGGCGCTCGCGGCGCGGGGGGCGGAGGTGATCCTCATGCCCATCGCCGGCGGCGTCGAGGCCCTCGTGCAGGCCCGCGCGATCGAGAACCAGGTGCACGTCGTGGCGAGCGGCTACGACTTCCGCACCGGCATCTTCGACCGCAAGGGCGAGCGCATCGCCGACGCAAAGGGTGACCCAGAGGTCGTCCTGGCCACGGTCGACCTGGCGGACGCCGCGCTGTGGCCGTGGGTCGGCAACTGGCGCGCGCGCATCGACCGCGAAGCGCCCGCGTGGTCGCCGCCGCGCTGACCTCGTCGGCCCTGTCATTCCGAGGAGCTTCGTCTGGCGGGGCGATCGAGGAATCCGCCGGCCGCCGGCGGCAATGACCTTGTCACCCCGAGGAGCTCCGTACGCGCCGGGCGACGAGGGGTCCGCAGGCCCGCCGGCGCTGAGATTGCGGATTCCTCAGGACCCGTCGAGCCGGGGTCCTTCGGAATGACAAGCGTCCGACGGCGTCTCAGTTGCGGCGCTTGCTGCCGCGCTTCAGGTTCTCCCGGTAGGCGTCCGAGGCGCTCTGCCAGTAGTTGAACTTGGCCTCTTCCGTGTGCTCGTCGTCGGGGAGGGTCGCCACCTCGACCCAGCGCGGGGTGAGGTCGCCGGGGCGGTAGGCGAGCCACACGGTCGCCTCCCGCGCCGATCCCCGGCAGACCCGGTCGAGCGCGAGTTGACGCGCCAGGGCCTGGCCCCGCGGGTCGACCTTGCGCGGGTCCTTGCCGTGGGTCGCTCCCCCGCCGATCGGCACCGCGGAGCCGTAGGCCTGGGCCACCAGCTTCTTGCCCGAGAGGCCGTTGTCGCCTCTCGGGGCCGCCCACCTCGAAGGCCCCCGCGCCGTTGACGAGCCACTCCACTTCCGGCCCGAGGGCTCGAGCTCCCACCGGCTGTATCCGCCGGCCACCGCCTCGCACGCGGCCCGCGCCTCGCGCGTGAGAGCCACCCAGTCGATGCCCGGGGCGTGATGGACGGACAGCGAGACGCCGACGAGCGCGCGCCCCCTCACCACCACGAGCGTCTTGCCGTCCGGGCCGAGGCCGAGGTCGGGACGCTCGACGCGGAGCCGCTCCAGCGCGGACGCGAACTGGGACGCGAGGGCCTGCTCCAGCGGGCGGTGGCCCGCGCGGGGCCCCCAGACGGCGTGGCCGACGCAGATCGACTGGTCGTCGCTCACGTCGCGGATCGCGCGCTCGTCCTCGGGCAGCGGGCCGAGGCAGAGGTCGGTCCGCACGTCGAGTTCGCCCGGTTCGGGCCGAAAGACGCCGGACGGCGTCGTGCCGTAGCCGGCGTCGGCGAAGGCCTGGCGCGCGATCGCCACGATGTCGCCTTCCGCGACGGCGGCGCTCTCCCTCCCCGCCGCCACGCGCCCGTCGACGAAGACGACGTTTCGGTGGAGCGCCACCTCGACTCCGACGAGGGCGTCGGGGTCGCGAGCGACGGCGTGCGCCACGATGCGCTCGGCGATGGTGTCGGCCAGCCGGTCGGGATGCCCGGCGCACACGGCCTCGGCGAAACGGAGCTTCTCGGTCACGCGTTCCTCCCTCGCTGCCCGCTCGCGTCGCGCGAGGGCAGCTCTTCGATGCGGACGGCCAGGGGCTCGAGGTCCCGGCGCCACCCTCCCGGCGTCAGCAGCGCGCGGATCTCGAGCCCGCGCCGGGCCACGGACCGGGCCAGCTCGTTCGATGCCGGCTCCGACGTAGCCGTCCGTCACGAGCAGCACGCGACGGGCTCGACCGGCCAGCGCGTGCTCGAGGGCGCACGCGAGGTCGGTGCCGCCGGTGGTCGGGCGACCGCCTCCGAGGATCGCCCGGAGCGGCACCGTCACGACGCGGGTCGAGAAAAGATGCACGTCGGGGGCGATGTGGCGGCGGAGGGCCCCGAGAGCGGCGTAGAGATCCTCGAGCCACGGGTCCATGGAGCCGCTCACGTCGAGGTAGACGTGGGTGGCGCCGTCGCCGCGCCCGCGGGGGTCGACGAGCGTCGACCGGTAGAGGAGCGGCGTCGTGCCGAGCGAGCGCGCGACCCCCGCTCGCCGGTCGTGTGGGTCGGGAAGCGGCACGATCGCCGGCCGCGGCCCCTCCGCGCGCCGCGCGTCCTTGCGGCCACGGTCGGCCGCGCCCAGGAGTGCCTTGCGCGCCGCGGCCAGCACGGCAGCGTCGACGGCCGGGGCGGGCGTCACGCTCTCCCCTTTCAAAACGTCCGCGAGGCTGCGCCCGCGAACCGGTTTCTCCGGCGGAGGCCACTTCTCGACGATGCGGCGGATGGCGTCCACCACCGACGGGTCGGCCGGGCCCTCGGTCCCCCACTCCCCTTCGCGCCCACCGTGCGATCCGAGAAGAGCCGCGAGCACGTCGGGCGTGATCTCCACCTCCGTGACGATGGCGTGGAAGACCTCCTGCGCCGTGGCCCGGCCCTCGTAGAGCGCCGCGTGAAGGGCGGCCAGGCGCGGGGGCTCGACGGGCTTCCCTTCCGGCGGCGCCAGCAGGCGCAGCGGTCCCTTCGCCTCCCCGTACTGCTGCGTGAAGAAGGACGTGTAGGCCTCCTCGGGGAACCGGACGCAGAGAAGCGCGTTGATGACGGCGTCGAAGGCCACGTTGTGCGCGGGCGTCACACGCGGGAAGAGCCGGGTGTGGCCGAGGAGCACGTGGTGCAGCTCGTGCATCACGAGGACGAAGAGGTGCGCGTCGGTCTGGCAGTGCTCCTCCACGAAGCGCGGGTTCACCCGCAGGACGGGACGCCGCTCGCAGCTCACGCAGGCGGTCGGCACGTCCTCGGTGACCTCGACCCTGAAGAGCTGCAGGAGCGCGCCGAGGGCGTGGCTGCGGGCGGGAACGGCATCGAGCACGCGGCGCACGAGAGCGTCGGCGTCGGCAGTGGTGGTCATGGGGCTTCCTCCGGGAAGAACAGGACGAGGGCGTGCGGGTCGATGAGCGAGCACTCGATGCGGCGAGACGGCAGGTAGAGCGGCCCGGAACGGCGTGCGAGCACGGCCAGCGCGGCGGCGGGCGGAAGGAGCGGGCCGGTCTCGGCGGCGATGTCCTCGTCGAGGAAGACGCCGACGCGGTCGGGCACGCCGGCCTCCCGCAGCGCCCTCTCGAGGTGCTGCTCCAGGGCCTCCGGCCGCCGCCGCGCGCCGGCCGCCCGCGCAGGGGCGTCGCCGGCGGCGGCGAGGACGTCCCACGCCGCGCGCCAGCCACGGCGCCCCAGCCGATCGCGCAGCGACACCCGCGATCGGCCCACCTGCCACGACAGGCCGACGCGCAGCCGCAGGCCCGGGTGGAACGCCCGCGCCACCGCGACGCGCGAGGTCGAAGGCACCGACATGTTGTGGAGAAGCACCTGGTCATTCCGAGGGACCTTGCCGCTTGTCATTCCGAGGGACTCCGGCTGGACGGGTCCCGAGGAATCTGCCGATCGGCGGATCCCTCGTCGCCCGACACGACCGCAGCTCCTCGGGATGACAAGGCCGGAGCCGCAGCTCCTCGGGATGACAGGGCCTGAGCCGCAGCTCCTCGGGATGACAGCGCCGGAGCCGTAGCTCCTCGGGATGACCGGGGCGACAGGACCGCGCTGGCTTCGTCCCAGGCGGCGGCCAGGGCGTCGAGGTCGAAGCGCTCGTCGTCGGCCATCAGGACGGCGGCGGCGTTCTGCAGGGCGCGGTCGCGCGGGCTGGTCGGGTCGAGCTTCGCGAGGTGCGTGCCCAGGAGCTCGCGCTTCCAGTCGCGGCCGCCCTGGCGGACGATCACGGTCTCGCGACCGCTGCGGACGACGGCGGCGTACGCGTCGGCCACGGCCTCGAGTGTGCTGGCCGGGAGATCGGGCCGCGAGGCGAGCCGCGGGAAGAGAACGGCCGACGTGACGAGGCGTGCAGGACGCGGGAGAGCCGAGAAGCCGTCGGCGATCACCGCGCCGGCCTCGCCCGGCGGCAGGTCGAGCTGCAGGGCGAGGGCGATGCGCCGGAGGGGGTTCGTCTCGACGAGGAGCGCGCGGTGAGGCGAGTCGGCGGCGAGGCGCGCGGCCTCCCACGCCGCTCGGTGGGCGGCGAGGATGACGTGCCCCTCCACCGGCCGTCCCCACGCCGCGTCGGGCAACGAGAATCGCGCGGCGCCGTAGAACGCGTCCTCGAGGTCGCTCGTCCGCCCCAACGCCCGCTCCGCGGCCCAGAGCGACTCGACGTTTCGGACGAGGGTCACCGCGCGGCGGGTCGAGAGCGGGTGGCCGGCGGCCGCGAGCTTCGCGGCGAGAACGTCCACGTACTCGGCGGCTCGCCCGCGCAGCCGGTCCTGCGCCTCGGCCAGAAGCGCCCGGCAGCGCTCCACCGCGCCGCGCAGCTTGTCCGAGGCGTCGGGCTGCGGGCCGGCCGCCGCCCAGAAGCACCGCCCGCCGGTCGTCGTCGCCGAGCTGGCCGAGGACGGGGACCTCGAGCACGAACGAGAAGCGGTCGGCGAGGGCCACGTCGAGCGGCTCGGCCCCGTCGTAGGAGACGCCGCTCCGCCGCGGCCGAGTGATCGCCGGGCGGCGGGTTCATCGCGGCCCAGCGGTGCCGCAGGCGCGTGAGGGGCAGGCCCTGGGCCACGCGCTCGTGGACCAGGGGGAAGAGCTTGTTCTGCAGCTCGGGCCGGCAGCGCGAGACCTCGTCGAAGAGGACGGCCTCGGCCTCCCAGATGGTGGCGGGCGTCTGCAGGTAGACGAGGCGCCCGTCCTGCGGGACCGGGTAGCCGAGCAGGTCGTCGAAGCTGAGTATGGAGGCGTTGTAGTGGCGGAAGGCGAGGCCGAGCGCCTCGGCGAGGCGCTGGAGAAGCAGCGTCTTCGCCGTGCCGTGGGGGCCGATCAGGAGGATCGGGGATTCGGTGGCCAGCGCGGCGAGAATGGCCGGCTCGAGCGCGCCCCACCCGGCGATGCCGAGCGCGCGCAGGAGGCCCGGCCGCTCCGAAGACACCGGGCGGCCCGATCGGGAAGCGGGGGCGGCAGGGGTGCGGGTCATGGGCGTCTTCTCTCCTCGAGAAGACACCCGGAAGCGCGGGGCTTCCGCGCCGGACACTTCGTTGCCTCGGTCGGCCTCACGGCCGCCGGGGCCACATCTCCCAAACCCGGGCGCTTCCGCGTGACCGGGTCCGGAAAGGCACCTTGGGTTGTCCGCCCAGGTTGCCGGGGCCTTCCCTCTCGGGTTGGCCCACTCCGGATGTCGAAGGGAAGTCTACATCAGGGCGGGGCCGCGCGAGGTCCGGCGGCTCAGTGCGTCAGGACGTAGGTCGCGCCGGGGGCGGTCGCGATCTCGACGATTCCCGCCTCGCGGCGGACAACGCGCACCGGCCGGCCGTCCCTCGTGACCCGCAGGTCACCGCCCCCCCGGAGACGGCACGCGCCGCCGAGGGTCGAGTGGACGGTCGCCTCGACGAGCCGCCCGTCCTTCCAGCGCATCCCCACCTCGAACCCCCCGCGGGCCCGGAGGCCGCGGATCTCGCCGCTCGCCCAGCCGGGCGGCCTCGCCGGGAGCAGGTCGAGCGTGCCGTCCTGCGACTGCAGGAGCATCTCGGCGAGAGCGGCGGTCAGGCCGAACGCGCCGTCCACCTGGGGCGCCTTCGAGCAGATCGAGAAGAGGCTGCGGGTCGTGTAGTGGCGCACCGCGTACGTCACGTTCTCCATCGCCCGGTCGCCGTTCCCGAGCCGCGCCCACGCCGCCGCCTTCCACGCCGACGACCACCCGTTCCCGACGAGCCCCCGCTGCTCGAGGACCCGGCGGCTCGCCTCGGCCAGCTCGGGAGTGGCGCTGCGGACTGATCTGGGCGCCGGGAAAGACACCGTAGAGGTGCGAGATGTGCCGGTGGCTCGCCTCCCGCTGGTCCCAGTCGTCGAGCCACTCCTGCAGCTCGCCGCGGCGGCCGACCTGCATGGGGGCGAGCTTCGCGCGGGCCTCGAGCAGCCGGGCCCGCAGGTCGGGATCGACGCCCAGCGCCGCCGAGGCCTCGGCCACGCCGGCGAACAGGTCCCTCAGGATCTGCATGTCGATGGTGGAGCCGGCCACGAGGCTGGTTCCCGGGCTCATCGAGCCCGTGACCTCGTCGAAGAACCGGTCGTTGCCCGGCGCGAGCGGGAAGTTCTCGGGCGAGGTGGAGGGGTTCGTCACGAGCCACCCGTGTCGAGGATGCGGGCACGAGGAAGTCCAGGAAGAAGAGAGCCGCGCCCTTCATCACCGGGTACTGCTCGCGCAGGAACTCCCGGTCGCCCGTGAAGCGGTAGTGCTCGAGCAGGTGAGTCACGAGCCACGCCCCGCCGGTGGTGAAGGCGCCCCAGCTCGGGCCGTCCATCGGCGCCGCGACCCGCCACAGGTCGGTGTTCTGGTGGGCCACCCACCCGCGCGCCCCGTAGTGCTCGCGGGCCACCGAGGCGCCCTGCTCGCTCAGCTCGCGGATCAATCGGAACAATGGCTCCGCGCACTCCGACAGGTTGCCGACCTCGGCCGGCCAGTAGTTCATCTCCGTGTTGATGTTCGTCGTGTACTTGGAGTCCCACATGGGGTTCATGCCGGCGTTCCACAACCCCTGGAGGTTCGCCGGCTCACCTCCCGGCCGCGAGGAGGAGACGAGCAGGTACCGGCCGAACTGGAAGAGGAGGCCGGGGAGCGCGGGGTCGTTGCCGCCCGTGAACTTCTGGAGCCGCTCGTCCGTGGGCAGGGCGGAGTCGGGAGTCGTGCCGAGGTCGATCGACACGCGCCGGAAGAGACGCCGGTGCTCGGCGACGTGGTCCCGGCGGATCGCGTCGAGCGGGCGTTCCGACGATCGTCCCATCGCGGCCTTCACCCGGGCCTCGGGGTCGCCGCTCACGTCCTTGTAGGTCACGAAGCTCGTGGCCGCGGCCACGAAGAGGGTCACCGCGTTCGCGCCCTCCACGACCAGCGTGTCGTCCTCGACGCGCACGCTGCCGCCCTCCGCCGCGGCCTCGAGGCGGGCCTCGTACCGCAGGGCCCCGCGCACGCCCAGGTAGTCAGCGGACTTGCCGCGCAGGACGAGGCCGTGCGTGCCCACGCCGTCCATGCGGAAGTAGTCGGTCGCGTAGTTCGAGTGGGCCTGGTTGCGGGCGCCGCGCAGCTGGGCCCGGAAGGCGATCTTGCCGGGCTGGTCGGCGACGAGGCGCACCACGATCACCTGGTCGACCGGCGACGCGAACACCTCGCGCGTGAAGGTCACTCCCCCCTGCGCGTAGCGCGTGGTCGCGATCGCGGTGTCGAGGTCGAGCTGGTGCCGGTAACCCGTCAGCTCGCCCGACCCGGCAAAGCGAAGCCAGACCGAGCCGAGCGCCTGGTACTTCTGCTGCTCCACCGGGTAGCCCATGAGGCCGCGGCCGAACGCCTTGTGGGCGCGCACGAGCTCGCCGTCGAAGATCAGTCTCCGGATCTCCGGGAGCGCGCGGTACCCCCCCTCGACCGTCGTCGAGTAGGGGCCGCCCGACCAGTAGGTGTTTTCGTTGATCGGGATCTCCTCCTCGTCGGTCTTCCCGAACACCATCGCGCCGAGGCGGCCGTTGCCGACGGGAAGGGCGTCGTCCCACTTCTCCGCCGGGTGCGTGTACCAGAGGAGCGTCGTGGGATCGCTCGCTCGCATCGTCGCGGCGGGCGAGGCGGCTGCCGCTCGCCCGCGGCGAGGGGACCGGGAGCGCCGCCCGCCGCAAGCGCGACGAGCACGAGCCGGACGAGCTTCCATTGCCGCAGGGCCATGGCGAAACCGCAGGATTGTAGTCGAGCCGCGGTCGACGGCTCTCAGCGCGACGGCAGCGCGTTCGCGAAGAGGTAGTCGGCGGTCAGTTGGGCCAACGCGCGGGCGCCGGTGGGGAGCGCCGTCTCGTCGACGTAGAAGCGGGGCGAGTGGTTGCTGGCCGCGGTCGCCATCTGGTCGGGCGGCGTGACGCCGACCATCACGAACAGGCCCGGGACCCGGTTGGCGAAGAAGGAGAAGTCCTCGGCGCCGGTGACCTTCGGCAGCTCGCGGACCTGGCCGGGCGCCACCCGCTCGAGGGTCGGGAGCATCTTCCGCGTGAGCGCCGGGTCGTTGACGGTCACCGGGTAGCCCTTCTCGATCTCGACCCGCACGGTGGCCCCGTGCGCCGCGGCCACGCCCTCGGCGATCCGCCGCACCCGCGCGAGGATGTCGGCCCGCATCGCCGTCGTCGAAGGTGCGGATCGTGCCGACGAGGCGCGCGCGGTCCGGGATGATGTTGTTGCGGACGCCCGCGTCGAACTGGCCGACGGTCACGACCGCGGGCTCGCGGGTGATGTCGAGCGTGCGCGAGACGACCGTCTGGAGCGCGCGTCACGATCTCGCTGCCCACCACGATCGGGTCGATCCCGGACCAGGGCTTCGACCCGTGGGTCTGGCGGCCCTGGACCAGGATCTCGAAGCTGTCGGCGGCGGCGAGGAGCGGCCCGGGGCGGTAGCCGAGGACGCCGCTCTGCAGCTGGGCGAAGACGTGCAGGCCGAAGACGACGTCCGACCTTCGGGTCGTCGAAGACGCCCTCCTTCAGCATCAGCTCGGCCCCGGCCGGCTGCTCGGCGAGCGGCACGCTCTCCTCGGCGGGCTGGAAGACCAGGACGACCTTGCCGGGCAGCTCCTTCCTCACCGAGACGAGCGCCTGGGCGGCGTCGAGCAGCATCGCGACGTGGGTGTCGTGGCCGCAGGCGTGCATGACCCCGACCGTCTTCCCTTCCCAGGTCGCGGTCGCCTTGCTGGCGAACGGCAGGTCGACCTCCTCGCTCACCGGCAGCGCGTCCATGTCGGCGCGCAGCGCGACGACCGGGCCCGGCCGGCCGCCCTCGATCACGGCGACGACGCCGGTCCTCGCGACGCCGGTCCTCGGCTCGAGCCCGAACGAGCGGAGCCGCTCGGCGACGAACTTCGCGGTCTCGACCTCGCGGTTGCCGAGCTCCGGGTTCTGGTGGAGGTGGCGGCGCCACTCGACGAGCGCCTGGCGGTTCGCCGCCAGCGCGGCGTCGATCCGCGCGGCGAGCGGCGAGGGCTCGAGCGCGGCGGCGGGCGTCGCCACGAGCGAGGCGACGAGGATGGACGCGGCGAGGGCAACGGTGAGACGGCGGTACGCGAGCGAGCGGCCGATCATGGGTCGGTCTCCTCCGGACGTGAGCGGACGGCGTTGGGTGGGGTGAGGCGGGTTGATCGGGGATTGTACCGCAGGGCCGCTTGAGCCGACGCAGCCCGGGGAATATGATCCCGCCCATCCGAAGGCGCATCAGCCGTTGACAGTGGATCCAGGACCGGCGCCCGTCGAGGGCGTGGCGGTTTCGACCGAAGGGAGCCTGCTCATGGCCAGCTCACGGTGGACGGACGCACTTCTCGACGAGGCCGGCCGCCAGGGCGACGACCCGACGGTCCGCCCCAACGCGGACGACCTCGCCGCGGCGGCCATGTCGAGCGCGGAGGGGATTCGAAGACAGAACGAGCTCCTCCAGCTCGTCGATCTCCTCATGGACTCGACCGCCCTCGCCCTGACGGAGAAGTCCGTCCTGCGGCAGAAGCTCGGCGAGTACCCGCCCGAGACCCTCCGGTACTTCGAGCCCGCGCCCGCCCCGGAGTGGCTCGACGAGGCGAAGCTCCGCGCGGCCAGCCGGCTGTGGCACGACAACTCGCTCGCCTGCGTGGCGGCGCTGTACTCCCTGAGCCTGCCCGCGTGCTACCTCTGCGAGGAGGGAGTCCCGGCTCTTTACGCGACGGCGAAGCTCCAGAGCCGACAGTACATCTACCAGCGCGTCTACGAGACGATGCTCTTCGCGGACGACGTCCTGGACGAGGACGGACTCCACGTGCTCGGGGACTACACCCCCGAGCTCTACCTCGACGTGCTCAAGGACATCGACCCCGAGGGCGCCTGGACGAGCGCGCACGGGGGCAAGCTCGCGCGCACGGGAGGCGAGGCCGCCCCGGGCCTCGCGGCCCGCGTGGAGGAGGAGGCGAAGAAGCGCCGCAAGAGGTTCCTGTGGGGGCGCGGCTTCCTGGCCGCCCGGAAGGTGCGCTTCCTGCACGCGTCGATCCGCTTCATGCTCCAGAACCCCGACAAGCTGCCCCACCGGCCGGCCGAGGCGCACGACGAGAGCGGCACGAAGGCGCACGGGCCGGCCGATCAGCGCGACTACCTGCAGCAGCACTGGAACCGCCGGCCCGTGCGGGACGAGCGGTGCCGGGACAACCCCCCGATCAACCAGGAGCAGCTGGCGATGGTGCTCCTGACCTTCGGCTACATGATCCCGCTCGGCCTCGAGCGCTGGGGCTGCCCGCTCTCGCGGCCGGACAAGGACGCCTTCCTCCACCTCTGGAAGGTGGTCGGGCACGTCATGGGCATCCGCGAGGACCTCATGACGGACGACTGGGACGAGGCGAAGGTGCTGCTCGACACCGTCCTCGCCCGCCAGGCCTATCCCTCCGACGCCGCGAAGCTCATGACGACGACGCTCATGGACGTCGTACGCGACTTCCTCCCCCACCTGCCGGCGGGACTGCGCCAGCGCCTGCCCGCCCACCCGATCATCGACCAGCTCCGCCAGATGGACCCTCGCTACCCCGAGATGATCCTGGCGCCCGAGGACTACGCGGCGTCGCAGAAGCCGCTGCACCGCGTCGCGTACGGGGCGATCACCCTCGGCCTGCGCGTGTACTACCGGATCCGGAGCCGGGTCGCGGGCGCCGTCCCCGTGTTCGGGGACTCCCTGCTCTCGGCTCTCCACCGCTCCTCCGAGGAGATCATCGAGAGCCTTCGGGCCCAGTTCCGACGACGGCCCTTCGAGGTGTCGGGCGGGTTCGCCTGGGCGCACCGCCGCGGCGCGACCCCCCAGACCGAGCACGCGCTCATGCGCTGGCGGAGCCGCCTCTTCAACAACCTCGCCTTCGCCGTGTTCCTCCTGTTCGTGTCGGTGGGCTTGCTCCTGGCGGTGGCGGTCGTCGCGGTCCTGCCCGAGTCGGTTCTCGCCGCGAAGTGGTCGCTGGCGAAGGGGCTGGGCCTGGGCGGCGGCGGGGTCGGCCGTCCTGTCCTGGCTGTGGATGCGGTGGCAGATGCCGCGGGTGTTCTCGAAGCGGCCCGACACGAGGCCGGCGACGGGCGCCACCGCGTGACGCGAGCGCTCCGGGTCGTCGCCTAGGATCCGGCGCGCCCGCCGCCCCAGGCGCTGGGGAGAGTCTCGAGAAGGGCCCTCGCCTCGGCCAGGTCCGGGGTCACGGGCGCCCCGTCAAAGGGCGCTATGGCCTCGGCGAGCAGACGGCGGGCTTCGTCACCCTTCCCCTGGTCGCTCCACAGGCGCGCCAGGCTGGTCGCCGCGCGCAGCTCGAAGGCGCGCGCGCCCTCGGCCCGGGCCGCCTCGAGGGCCCGCTCGAAGCAGGCCTCGACCCCGGCCTCGTCCGCTTTCCCGCTCTTCTCGCGCCGCAGCTCGCCCTCGAGGCGGTGCAGCTCGCCCGCGAAGAAGCCCTCGTCCATCTTCTCGATCAGCTCGCGGGCCTCGGCCACGAGGGCGAGCGCCTCGTCCGTCCGGCCGTCGGCCCGACAGGCCTCGGCCTGCAGCGCCAGGAAGTACGGGATCGTGAAGCCCGACCCCGTCATCCTCCAGCCGTCGATGCCGCCCTTGATCTGCGTCACGCTCACCGCGGGCGTCCCCGTGTCCGCGAGCGCGCGGCCGCCGAGGATCGTGCCCCACACCTGCCACCAGAGGAAGCCCTGCTCGACGGAGAGGTCGACCGCCTCCCGGGCGCGCGCGAGCGCCGTCTTCGTGTCCCGCAGGTACAGGTTGAACCAGGCGGCGCAGCCGAGGGCGTAGGCCTTGCTGAAGGGGTGGGCGAGGGTGTCGGCGAGCTCGAGGGCCTGGCGGCTGCGCTCCAGGGCGAGCTCGGTCTCGCCGAGGTGCCACAGGCACAAGGCGGCCACCGAGCGGGAGGTGACGCCCACGTCCTGGATGGTCTGGTAGGCGTTGGCGTGGTGCTTCTCGGGGTCGTAGATCGCGACCGCCCGCTCGAGGTGCTCGCGCGCCGGGCGCAGCCGGCCCATGAAGAAGAAGCTCAGGCCGAGGGAGAAGTGGGCCTCGAGCTCCCAGGAGAGGTCGCCCTCGGCGCGGGCCAGCTCCATCATCCTCTCGCCGAACGCCACCGCCTCGTGGTGCTCCCCCCGCACGAGGTGGAAGGCCCACAGGCCCCACAGGACCCAGAACTGCTGCGGCGTCCGGCCGATCGTCTCGCACAGCTCCTGGGCCCGGGCGTAGGTCTTCCGGACCTCGGGCGACGCGTACCCCTGCAGCGCGCTGAGGGCGGTGCCGAGGGTCGAGAGCAGCTCCAGCTCCTGGCCGGCCCGCTCGACGCCTTCGGGCAGCGACGCCACCAGCCGAAGCCCTTCCTTCAGGTGGCCCGCGGCCTCGGCGTTCGCGGAGGTCGCCACCGCGCGCCGGCCCGCCACCAGCCAGTACGGGATCGCCTTCTCGGGCCGCGCCGCCTTGGTGTAGTGCTGGGCGAGCCGCTCCGGCTGGCGCTCGATGAGGTCGGGCAGCTCGCGCTCGAGGGCCTGCGCGATGCGCTCGTGGTACTCCTGCCGCGTGCGGCGCAGCAGCGACTCGTAGGCGGCGTCCTGGATGAGGGCGTGCTTGAACGAGTAGTGGGCGCTGCCCAGGTTGCCCGGGGCGAAGACGAGCTGCGCTTCGACCAGGCGATCGAGGCCGCCGCGCAGGGCCACCTCCTGCCCGGGAAGCACGGCGCTCGACAGGCCGAGGCTGAACTCGCGGCCGATGCAGGCGCCGATCTGGGCGATCTTCTTCGCGGCCGGCTCCATGCGATCCAGGCGCGCCATCAGCGAGTCGTGGAGCGTCGCGGGAATGGTCAGCTTCGGGAGCGCGTCCGCCAGCTCGTAGTGGTCGCCCACGGCCTTGAGCATCCCCGCCTCGAGCACCATCCGGGTCATCTCCTCGATGTAGAGAGGGATGCCGTCCGTCTTCTCCACGAGGAGCGACACCACGGCCGGCGGCAGGTCGCGCCCGCCGGTCACCCCCCGGATGAGGTCTTCCGTTTGCCGCGTCGGGAGGTTGGAGAGAGGGATCGCCCGGACGTGGTCGACGGCCGCCCACGGCGACTCGAAGCTCGGCCGGGCCGTCAGCAGGAGGAGCACCGGGTGGCCCGGCAGCTGCTGGATGACGAGACCGAGGAGGTCGAGCGTCGAGGGGTCCATCCAGTGCAGGTCCTCGATCACGACCAGCGCCGGCTTCGACGCGGACGAGTGGAGCAGGATCTGCGCGAGGGCCTCGAGCGTCTTGTGCCGCTGCGCCTGCGGGGACAGGTTCGGGGGCAGGTAGCCGGCATCGGGGGGGATCGAGAGGAGCGCGGCCAGGAGGGGCACCGTGTCGCCCCGGTCCAGGCGCATGCCGCCGAGGTATCCCCGCAGCTTCTGCAGCCTCTCCCGGCTCGCGTCCTCTCGCGCGAACCCCGCGCTCGAGCGCACCAGCTCGAGGATGGGGTAAAGCGCGGTGTTGCCGAAGTACGGCGAGCAGAACGCCTGGCGCAAGGTGCTCGCGGTGCGGACCGTCTCGTCCTCGATCACGCGCACGAGGCGCGACTTCCCGATGCCGCCCTCTCCCGTGACGAGCAGCGCCTGGCCGTGGCCCTCGCGCGCCGAGGCCCACGCCTCCAGCATGGCCCCGAGCTCGGTCTCTCTCCCCACCCACGGCGTCCGCCCGCTCTCCGTGGACTCGAGACGGTGGCGGATGCCGCTCTCCTTGAGGACGGTCCGCACCTCCATCGGCTCCGCCACTCCCTTGAGGACGTGGGTGCCGAGCGAGCGCGTCTCGAAGAAGCCCCGGGTCAGCTGGTGGGTCGCCGGGCTGATCGTGATCGTGTTCCGCTCGGCGAGGCCCTGGAGGCGCGCCGCGATGTTGGGAGTGTCGCCGAGCGCGAGGTTCTCGCGCTTCGTCCCGCCCCCGACGTCGCCCACCACCACCCGGCCGGTATGGATGCCGATGCGCACGGCCAGCTCTTCGGGGGCCTTCGCGCGGGCGTCCGTCCGCAGGCTCCCCATCGCCTCCAGGATCCCGATCCCGGCCCGCACCGCGCGCAGCGCGTCGTCCTCGTGGGCCGACGGGTAGCCGAAGTAGACGAGGATCCCGTCCCCCAGGTACTGCGCGATCGTCCCCCCGAAGCGCTCGACCACCTGGGCGCAGGACTCCTGGTAGGCGCAGATGAGCTCCCGGAGGTCCTCGGGGTCGAGGAACTGCGACAGCTGGGTGGAGTTGGCCAGGTCGCAGAACATGACGGTGAGCTGACGCCTCTCCGCTTCCGCGGGCACCGGAGCCTCGGCGACCGGCGGCGGCGGGGCCACGGGCGGCTCGATCTTCGTCACGGGCCAGGCCCCGGTGACCGCCGAGAGCGAGTCGCCGCACTCGGTGCAGAACTTGGCCTTCGGCAGGTTCTCGGTGGCGCACGAGGGACAGCGCATCCGGAGCGGTGCGCCGCACTCGCCGCAGAACTTGGCGCCGGCCGGGCTCTCCTTGCCGCAGGCTTCGCACTTCATGTGGCGATCGCTCCTTGGATGTCGGGCAGGCACCGCGCCTTGACCTGCAGCCAGGCGTGGTGGGCCGGGTGCTCGCACAGGATGAGCACCAGCTCCGCCCCGAGCAGCACCCGCGCCACGTGGTCCACGGGGGCGGGCAGCTCGAGTCGGAACGTCCCGTAGCGCCCGGCCCGATAGTGAAGCGCGTGATGAAAGAGGAAGTTGGAGACGCCGACGCTCGCCCGGAGGGTGATCCAGTACGCGAGGAACACGAAGGGATCGAGCCAGGCGAGCGCCACGAAGACCGCCGCCCGCAGCGCGGCCTCGGCCCTCCAGGCGCGCGTCAGCCGCTTCTCCCGCCAGTAGCGCAGGACCGCGCACTCCGGGGAGACCATCGAGCTCGCGAGCGCCCGCAGGTGGCCCCCGCGGATCTGGAAGAACTCGGGGTCGCGCTCGGTGGCCGGGCTCTGATGATGACGCACGTGGATGTCCCGGTGCTCCCGGTAGCCGAGGCCGACCGGTGTCTCCATGACCATCATCAGGCGGTGCAGAAGCGAGACCTGGCCCACCGGGCAGATGTGCATGAGCTCGTGGATGCTCAGCGCGGCCCGGACGTAAAGGGGTGGGACCAGCACGAAGAGCAGCCACACGGGGGCGACACCCGCCATCGCCAGGCCCAGGAGCCCGTACATCGCGAGCAGGTGGACGAGGCTCAGCCGCTTGTAGCGAATGGCTTCCGCCTGGTCCCGGAGAAACGCGCGCGGGAGCGTCACCCCGGCGGCACCGGAGGCGACGACCTCGGGGGAATCTGTGCTTGGCTTCACGCTTCTCGTGTCGAAGTGAGGCGTTATGTTACGTACCGCCTCCGGACCAGTCAAACGGCTCTCGCTTGCGTGTCCGCGGGAGCCGCGACACACTCGCTCATGGCGACGGTGGCGATCGTGGGTGCGGGGCCGGCGGGCACATCGGCGGGCTACCACCTGGCGTCGCGCGGCCACCGGGTGACGCTCCTCGACCGGTCGGCTTTCCCGCGTCCCAAGGTGTGCGGCGACTGGGTTGCCGAGGGGTCGGTCGAGGCCCTGGCTGCCTCGGGCCTCCACCCCGACGAGCTCGAGCGCGCGGCCCCGGAGCACGCGGTCATCAGCGGGAGCCGGGTCGCGTCGCCGCGGGGAGAGACGAGCGAGGTGCGCCACTCGCGTCGCGCCTACTGCATTCCGCGCCTGGTCTTCGACGACATCCTGTTCCGGAGGGCGCTCCGTGCCGGCTGCACGTTCGAGAGGGAGGACGTCCGCGAGCTGCGAGTCGGGCACCGCGGTCGGCTGGACGGCTTCGATCACGTGATCGACGCCCGCGGCGTCTACGCGGGGCAGGCCAACTGCGTGGCCCTCCGCGCGTACTGGACGATCGACATGGATGGACTCGACCCGTCGTGGGCCTCGGCCGTGCACCTCTTCGCCGACGACGTGTTCCGGCGCGGGTACGGCTGGGTGTTCCCGGTGGCGCGGGAGGGCGCGCGAGTCCGCTTCAACCTCGGCGTGGGCCTGTGGAAGGCGGACAGCCGCGGCCCGGGACGAAACGTCGCCGCCTTCTGGGAGAAGTTCCTGGGCGGGAACCCGATGGTGCGCGCCCTCGAGCCGCACGCCGTGGAGAAGGCGCGCCCCCAGGGCCACCACGTGGCGGTGGCGGAGTGGCGGAACCGGGTGTCGGGGGACGGAGTGCTCCGGATCGGGGACGCCGCCAACCTGACCGACCCGCTGACCGGCGAGGGGATCGCCAATGCCCTGCGCAGCGGCGCCCTGGCCGCCGAGGCGATCCACGCGGCGGCGAGCGCGGCGGAGGCCGAGCGGACCTGGCAGGGCCTCTACGAAAAGGAGTTCGCCCCCGACCTGCGCGCCGCCCTCGTGGTTCGGGCGCTTCTCGTCGGCACCCGCGCCAAGAACTCGGCCCTGTGGCTCATGAAGCGCCGGCCGGCGTTCGCGGAGCGCTTTCACGGCAGCCTGGCCGGCGCCTATCCCTGGCGCCGGCTCCTGTCGTTGCGCGCCCTCCTGTAGGACGTACGAGAGGGTGCGACCCTCTCCGGCCCCGCGGCCCCCAGTGTGGGGCGGGTGCCGGAGCACCCTTTCGGCGGCATCCAGATTCACATAGAATGGAACCATGAAGACGACGGTTGATATTCCGGAAGGTGAGCTCGAGGATGCCATGAGGTTCACCCGCGCCCGCACCAAGCGGGAGGCCATCGTGACGGCCATCGTCGACTTCAACGAGCGTCGCCGGATGGCCGAGCTCGCGAAGCGTGCCGGCTCGTGCGCGGAGATGATGACGGCGGAGGAGCTGCGGCGCCAGCGCCGTCGAGGATAGCGATGGTCCTGGTCGACACTTCCGCCTGGATTCACTTCCTGCGACCGGATGGCGACGCGGCGGTTCGGACCCGTGTCGAGGACGTGCTCCGCGCGGGCACCGCCCGCCTCTGCCCGCTGGTTCGCCTCGAGCTGTGGAACGGGGCGGGGGGCGAGCGCGAACGGAAGGTGCTGCGGGAGCTGGAGCGGTCCGTTCCCGAGTTGGACATCACCCCGGAGGTCTGGGGTGATGCCTGTGACCTGGCCCGTCGCTGCCGCGCCGCGGGAGTGAGCGTGCCGGCGACCGACCTGCTGATCGCGGCGTGCGCCTTTCACCACGGCGTACGGCTCGAGCACGAAGACAGCGACTTCGACGCGATCGAGCGCGTCGCCGACGGCGAAGCGAACCCGCGGTAGGACTCGCCAACCCGCGGCGACTCAGCGGCGGCGCACGCGGAACGTCGCCACGTAGTCCTCCGCCGGGTTCTCGCGATCGGACGCCGGCGGGGGCCCGAGCCCGACGAGGCTCACCACGTACGAGCCGTGCTCCGCGTCCTTCCGGCCCCTCGGCGTGTGCAGCTCGTAGGTCGTCGCGTCCTGGCCCCCGCCGGTCAGGCGAAGCGCCACCGTCGCGTCCCCCGCGGAGATGCACTTCGCGTCCGGAGGGCAGCGGGAGTCGTTCCGCACGCCCTCGAAGCGGACCTCGAGGTCCGTGCCCTCCACCTGCGTCGACGTCCCGGCCCGAAGCTCGAACGCGCGGTCGAGGGGGGACGACGTCGGGTTCGCCGTGCCCGGCCCAGGGCAGCAGCACGACACCGGCCGCGGCGAGCAGAGCGGCACGCTTCATGGGCTGCATGGTACGCCAGCGAGCACCGTCGCCGTCAGCGCGTGTGCCTTGAGCCTGGGCTCGGTCGCGACTATCATCGAGGGCCAATCGTCACACAGCCAGACCAGTCGAGGAGACGCACGCGTTGCCCCGGTGACGCGCCGAAGGAGGCACTGCCAATGGTGATGGACTGGTTCAAGGGCTCGAAGGCGTCGAACGTCGGCGAGCTGATCGTCCGGAAGGACTACCCGAAGGCGATCGAGATGATCTCGGCCGCGCTCAAGGAGAACAGCCGCAACGAGCGGCTGCGGGTCCAGCTCGCGCACGTCCTCGCCCTGGCCGGGAAGCAGGCGGAGGCGGCGGACGTTCTCGACCGCCTGGCCGACGACCTGGCCCGCGACGGCTTCGCCACCAAGGCCGTCGCCGTCCTCAAGAAGATGCAGAAGCTCGACGCGAGCCGCTCCGGCATCGACGATCGGCTGGCCGCGCTGATCGGCAGCCAGCCCGCGCCCGCCGCCGTGCCCTGGGTGGACCAGGAGGCCCCGCCCGAGATCGCTCTCGACCTCGGGGAGCCCTCGCCGGTCGGGCTCACGGACCGGGGCGACATCGTCCCGCCCCCGGAGAAGCCGGGCCAGGTCCTGTCGAGGCCCGCCGCGCAGGCGAAGGGCGCGGGGGCGATCGGCACCCCCCTCTTCCGCGGGATGTCGCCCGAGGAGATCGCGGCGGTCATCCGGGGCATTCGCCTCCTCAGCTTTGGCCCGGGGTCGATCGTCGTCAGCGAAGGGGAGCCGGGGGACAGCCTCTTCGTCGTCACCACCGGCCTGTGCCGAGCGTTCGTTCGAAACGCCACCGGCAGGAACCTGGAGGTCCGGCAGCTCTCGGAGGGGGACTTCTTCGGCGAGATCTCGATCCTCACCGGCCAGCCCCGCACCGCCACGATCACCACCGCGACCCCCTGCGAGCTGCTCGAGCTCAGCCGCGAGAGCCTCGACTCCATCATCAAGACCCATCCCCGCGTGAAGGAGGTGCTCGCCGAGTTCCACGCGCGCCGGGCGGACAGCACGGTCGAGGCGTCCATCCGCGGCATCAAGCGGGGCTGAGGCGAGTATCATTCGGGCGCGATGTCCCTCCTCCCCGGCACCCGGTTCGCCTCCTACGAGCTGGGCCCCCTCCTGGGAGCGGGCGGCATGGGCGAGGTCTACCGCGCGAAGGACGTGAGGCTCGGGCGCCCGGTGGCCATCAAGGTCCTCCGGCCGGAGTCCGCGTCCAGCCCGGAGCGGCTCGCCCGCTTCGAGCAGGAAGCCCGGACCGCCTCCGCCCTCAACCACCCGAACGTCATCACGATCTACGACATCGGCCGGGTGGACGAGACCGCCTACATCGCCATGGAGTTCGTGGAAGGGAAGACCTTCCGCGAGCTGCTCGAGCTCGGCCCCTTCCCCGTGCCGCAGGTCCTGCACTACGCCACCCAGATCGCGGAGGCCCTGGCCAAGGCCCACGCCGGGGGCATCGTGCACCGGGACCTCAAGCCCGAGAACCTCATGGTCACGAGCGACGGCCTCGTGAAGATCCTCGACTTCGGCCTCGCGAAGCTGACCCCGGCGGTCTCGAGCGTCACCTCGGACCCCGGGATCGCCCTGACCGCCGCCGGTGTCCTGCTGGGCACGGTGCAGTACATGTCCCCGGAGCAGGCGCGGACGCCTTCGGTGGATCACCGCTCCGACCAGTTCACGCTGGGGATGATCCTGTACGAGATGGCCACCGGCCGGCGGGCCTTTGATCGCGACTCCGTGAGCGGGACGCTCGCCGCCATCATGTTCGACGAGCCCGTGCCGGCGAACGATCTCAACCCGGCCGTGCCCGACGGCCTGCAGCGCGTCATCGCGACCTGCCTCCAGAAGGAGCCGAAGAAGCGCTTCGCGACCACGAGCGAGCTCGCGCGGGCGCTGGCGGCGCTGCGGGGAGGGCCGCCGCTCGCCTTCGAGAGCCGGGCCGAGACGCAGGTCCGGATCGAGGCCGCCCCCGCCGCGCAGCAGGCCTCGGTGGCGGTCCTGCCCTTCGTGGACATGAGCCCCCAGAAGGACCAGGAGTACTTCTGCGACGGCATGGCGGAGGAGCTGATCAACGCCCTCACCCAGATCCCCGCCCTGCGGGTCGTGTCGCGGACCTCCTCGTTCCAGTTCAAGGGCAAGACGGACGACGCGCGCACGATCGGCCAGCGCCTGGGCGTGCGCACCCTCCTCGAGGGGAGCGTCCGCACCGCCGGGGAGCGGATGCGGATCGGGGCGCGCCTGACGAACGCGGCCGACGGCTACCAGCTCTGGTCCTCGCAGTACGACCGGGAGATGAAGGACGTCTTCGCGGTCCAGGACGAGATCGCGGGCAGCATCCTGGCCGCGCTGCGCGTGACCCTCATCAAGGCGGACGACACGCCCCTCGTGCCGCCCCACACCGAGGCCCCCGAGGTCTACAAGCTCTACCTCAAGGGCCGCCACGAGTGGAACAAGCGGACCGAGGACGGGCTTCTGCGCAGCCTCGAGTACTTCCAGGAGGCGATCGAGCGGGAGCCCGCGTACGCGCGTGCCCACGCCGGCCTCGCCGACTCCTACGTGCTCCTCGGCGTGTACGGGATCCGCCCCCCGTCCGAGGTCATGCCGAAGGCGAAGGCCACGGCGGCCCGGGCCCTCGAGGAAGCGGCCGACGTCTCGCTCCCCGGACAGTCCGACACCGGCCTCGCCGCCGTCCACACCACTCTCGGCTGCGTCAAGGCGGTGTACGACTGGTCCTGGGCGGAGTCCGAGCGGCACTTCCGCCTGGCCATCGAGCGCGACCCCAAGTACCCGACCGCGCACCACTGGTACGCGATGAACTGCCTCGTCCCGATGCGCCGCTTCGAGGAGGCGACCCGGGAGATCCAGCTGGCGCAGGAGTCCGACCCGCTCTCCCCCGCCATCCAGGCGAGCCTCGGACTCGTCCACTACTTCGCGGGGCGCCTCGTGGAGGCGGCGGCCGCGCTCAAGAAGACCCTGGAGACGGACGGCGGCTTCGCGATGGCCCACTTCTTCCTGGGCCAGACGTACCTGCGGATGGAACGGGCCGACGACGCGCTGGCCGCGATCGGCAACGCGAGCCGCCTGTCTCCCGCCTCGGCGGAGTTCCGCGCGGGCCTCGGCAACGCCTGCGCGCTCGCCGGCCAGGCGGACCGCGCCCGCCGCATCCTCGAGGACCTCAAGCAGCGTCGGAGCGAAAGGTACGTCTCGGCCGCGCTGATCGCCGAGATCCACGCCGGTCTCGGCGAGACGGACGAGGCCCTCTCCTGGCTCGCCGAAGCGGAACGCGAGCGGTCTTCCGAGCTGTGCTGGATCGGCGTGCGCCCCGCCTTCAGCCGCCTGCGCACGCACCCCCGGTTCGTCGAGCTGGTCCGAACGATCGGGCTCCCCGCGGCCTGACCCATGCTGCTCCTCCTCTTCGCCGCCCTGCTCCAGGCGTCTCCGCCCCCTGCCTCCGAGACCGTCACCGTCACCGTCCTGGCCACGACCGACACCCACGGCTTTCTCTATCCCTGGGACTACTTCACGCGCCAGGCCGCTCCGCGCGGCCTCGCCGCGGCCGCGACCCTCGTCGCGCAGGCCCGGCGCGAGTCGCCGCACACCCTGCTCGTCGACTGCGGCGACACGATCCAGGGGTCGTCGCTGGAGAGCGTCCACCAGGCCGCGGTGCGCGCGGGAAAGACCGCAGCCCCCGACCCGATGATGCTGGCCATGAACCGGATGGGCTACGACGCCATGGTGGTGGGCAACCACGAGTTCAACTTCGGCCTCGCCAACCTCGCCGCCGCCCGCCAGGCCGCGCGCTTCCCCTGGCTCTCGGCCAACACGATCGGCGCCGAGCCGCCATTCGCGCCGTACGTCGTCAAGACGGTCGGCGGGGTCAAGATCGCGATCATCGGAATCACCACCGCCGCGATCCCGCAGTGGGAAAAGCCGGAGAACGTCCGCGGCCTCTCGTGGCTCGCACCCGAGGAGGCCGTGCGGCGGGCGCTCCACGAGCTCGAGGGCGAGAAGCCCGACGTGGTGCTCGCCGCGGTCCACGGGGGCCTCGACCGCGACCCGGCGACCGGCGAGCCGCGAACCGGCGAGCTGCCGGGCGAGAACCCCGCCCTGCAGATCGCGGAGCGGTTCCCGCAGCTCGCCGCCGTCGTCTACGGTCACACCCACCGCCGCGAGGAGGGCCGCCGGGTGGGCAAGGTCCTGCTCGTTCAGCCGCGCAACTGGGCCATGGACGTGGCCCGCATCGACCTGACCCTCACGCGGCCGCCCGGCGACCCCTGGACGCTCACCGGCTCGTCGAGCCGGCTCCTCGCCGTGCAGCCCGAGACACCCGCCGACCCGGATGTCCTCGCCCTGGCGCGGCCCTACCACGAGGCCGCCGAGCGCTACCTCGACCAGCCGGTGGCCGAGTCCCCGGCCGAGCTCTCCGGAGCGAGCGGCCGCTTCGAGGACACCGCGCTCGTGGACGCGATCCACGAGGTTCAGATGCACTACGCGCGGGCCGACGTGAGCTTCTCCTCCCTCTTCAACCCCCGGGTCCGCGTGCCGCGCGGGCAGGTGACAGGGCGCGAGCTCGCCGCGCTGTACGTCTACGACAACGAGCTGTACGCGGTGGAGGGCAACGGCCGCATGGTCCGCGAGGCCCTCGAGAACGCCGCGCGGTACTTCCTGACCTGCCCGGAGCCCGCCTGCGCTCACGGGCCGCTCGTGGACCGCGCGGTCGCGGGCTACAACTTCGACATGGCGCAGGGCGTCGAGTACGACATCGACCTGACCCGGCCCGTGGGCCAGCGCGTGCAGAACCTGCGCTACCGCGGCGCGCCCCTGCGGGACGAGCAGCCCCTTCGCATCGCCCTCAACAACTACCGCGCGGCGGGCTCCGCCGGCTACTCGATGTTCCGCGACGCGAAGGTCGTCTGGCGCAGCGGGCGCGAGATCCGGGATCTCATGATCGAGTACTTCGGCGCGCAGCGGGCCCTGCCGGCGAAGCCGGACGGGAACTGGCGCCTCCTGCCGCCGCGCGCGGTCGAGACGCTCGCCCTCGAGGAGGCCGCGGCGCGCTGACCCGCCTTCAGCCGCGGCGAGTGTCGACGGGCGACAGCGCCTCGAGCAGGGCCCCGAAGACGCCCTGCAGCAGGGCCGTGTCGCCGGCGAGGAGCTCGAGGAACGCCTCGCCTTCGAGGCGAAGCGCGAAGCCCGCGGCTTCGCCGCGCGCGCGGCCCCCGCCAACGCCGCCGAGCGCCTCGTGCACGCCCATCGTCGTCCCGGGCCCGGCCCGCAGCGCCGGGGCGCCCTCGGTCTCGAGCGTCGCCTCCCCGCTGGCCACGACGTAGAGCGCTGCGGGGTCCGCCTCGTCGAAGAGCACCGAGCCCGGGGCGAGCGCCACCTCGCGCGTGATCCGCGCGAGGCGAAGGACCTGCTCGGGAGTGGCCCGCGCGAAGAGCGGGCTCGCTTCGAGCACGCGAACCGCTTCGAGGGTTTGAGCGCCCCCGCCCCCCGCCACCTCGACCGGCCGTCGCGGCGGCAGCACGCGGCTCTCGACGCTCGAGTCCGCGAGCGTGGCGCGGAAGATCCGCTGCACGAGCGCGGTCTCCTCCGAGAGCCGGCCGAGGAGGTCCGTGGCCCCGACCGTCACGCAGACGGCACTCTCTCCCGCCCACACGGTCTCCCGCTGACGCTCCCCGCCGAGGACGGCCTCCAGGCCCAGCGCCAGTGGGGCCGAGCGCTCGGTCGCCGACCCCTCGCCCGCCTGCACGGCGACGGGGCCCTCGAGGAGCAGCTGGACCCGAGTGGCGAAGGCACCCTCCCAATGGAGGCAGTGCCCGGACTCCGGCCGCACCGTCTTGCCCAGGGCCGCCAGGCGGAGAAGCTGGCCCACCGACGCGAACCTCAGGAGCGGGACCCGGCGGAGCCGGTCCGCCGCCACCACGGCCGGCAGCGCCTCTCGCCATCGCGAGCGGCGCAGCTCGGCGGGCATCCGTCTAGCGGCGAGGGCCCACGATGCCGTCTCGAAGACGAGCTGGTCGCGGGCGGGGCGATGCTCCAGCACGTGCTCGAGGTCGTCGCCCAGCCGCCACAGCCCCTTCTCCTCGACGCGGTGGATGGCGGCAGCGGCCAGCGCCTCGTCGTCGTCGTGGATGAGCTGGGCGAGCGTGTCCTCGGGGTCACGCACCCGGGTCCGGAGGAGCGCGTTCGCTTTCCGGGCCTTCTCCTCGAGCGGCGCCTCCTCGAGGAGCGGCATGACCCAGCGCCGGAGCGGCCCTCCGAGCAGGTTGTCGAGGTACTCGGCGGCACGGGCGTGGGCCCGGGCGTCGCCCTCCATCCCCTTCCGTGCGACGGCCACGTCCCGCCAGGGGAAAATGAGCCCGAGCAGGCGGTAGACGCGGTCCACCGACCGCTCCCGCCGCTCCTCGATGGCCCGATCGAGGAGTGAGCCCTCCCCCTCGTCGCGGAGCAGGTTGAAGCGCAGGCTCAGGCAGCGCAGGGCTTGCCGCGCCTCGACGAGGGCCCGCTCTTCGATCGGCGCCCGCGCGAAGGCCAGGCCGGGCCGCTCGCGCCGCAGCCTCCCGAGGGCGGAGAGGGCCTGGTCGCGCAGGATCTCGTCCTCCTGCCCGAGGCTCGCCAGGAGGAGGTCCACCGACTTCTGTGAAGGGATGCGGGCCAGGGTCGCGGGGATCCGGCGCCGGACCTCCACGTCCTCCGCCTCCTCCCCGAGGAAGTGCCCGAGAGCCTCCACGACGCCCTCACCGCGGCCCACGAGCACGTCCCGCGCCGCATCGTGGAGCGAGCGGTGGCGGAGAAGCGACACGAGCGGCGGGACGAGGAGGTCCTCCGGCCCCGCCGCCCTGCCCGGCGCTGCGGACCGCCTCGCGCGCCACGGTCGCGTCCGGGTCGAACATGAGGGGGACGAGGCGTGCGCGGAAGCGCGCGCCGCCGATCCCGCCGAGCGCGGCCGCCACCTGCCGCCGGCCCTCGGCCGCCGTCTCGCGGTTGTCCGCGGCGAGGCGGTCGAGCGCCGCCTCGGCCGCCTCGACGTCGTCCTCGCGCGCGCTCGTCGGCCAGGATCGCCGCGGCCGTCGTCGCCACGCGCGGGTCGCGGTCGTCCAGGTACTGCCGCATCAGCTCGGCCGCTGCGCTCCCCGCGGATCGCGGCCAGCGCGTGCACCGCGGCGGCCCGCACCTCGGCGCTCGCGTCCTTCAGGAGGCCCTCGACGACGCCCGCCCAGCGCTCCCGCAGCTCGGGCCGGGCCGCCTCGAGCGCCTGGAGGGCCCGCACCCGCACCCTCTCCGACTGGTGGTGCAGCAGGAGCGGCGTCACCAGGCGGCGACGTTTCAGGGCCTCGAGGAGGTCGATGGCGTAGAGCACCCTCTGCTCGTCGGGGTGCGCGAGGTCCTCGACCAGGGCCTCGATCGTCGCGGGGTCGGCCAGGTCGGGCCGCACCGCGGAGGCCTCGACCTCCCGCCGCTCGATGCTGCGACGGAACGTGACCAGGTACTCGCGCCGCGCCCGGATCGCGGTCAGGACCCACAGCGCCGTCACCGCCAGGCTCGCGTAGCTGATCTGCTGCCAGTTGAGCCCCAGGCCCCAGGGCTTGATGAGGACGAGGGCGAGCAGCGCCGCCAGCCCCTTGGCGAAGCGGTCCACCGTCACGTCCACGAAGGGCTTGGCCCGGTACTTGAGGGCGGTCGGCAGCGGGAGGAACAGGACCTCCCGGGTGGTCTTGTCGAGCGTGTAGCGCAGCGACGTGTCGAGAATCCGCGCCGCGGCCGGGGCCCAGAGGGCCGCGTTCAGCAGCATGACGAGGCCGGTCGCCCCCAGGCTCATCGGGAGGACGAGGAGGGCGAAGCCCACGCCCAGGTACCGGTGGATCCGGCTCGTCAGGGCCACCTGGATGAAGAAGCCGATGGCCGAGAGGTAGAGCGTGACCTGGGCCAGGAACTCGGTCAGGTTGTCCGTGGCGGAGCGCCCCTTGAACGCCTCCGCCGCCATGTTCAGCTGCTGCTCGATGAGGCCGGCGCCGACCGCGGCGAAGGCGATCACGAGGGCGATGATCTGCAGGTGGCGGGACTCCCGCAGGAGCCGGAAGGCCTCCTTGCCCCCGACGCCCTCCTCCTCCGCGGCGACGGCGCCGCCCCGACCCGCCGCCGCCTCCCGCCGGACGATCAGCGCGACGAGCCCGGCGCAGACGAGCAGGATGGCCGCGCTGCACAGCAGCAGGTTCTCCGTCCCCAGCCGGCTCACCACGAGGGCGGTCAGGCCGGCCCCGGTCATGCCGCCCAGGCTCGAGCCTCCGCCGATGAACCCGAAGACCCGCTTGGCCTGCCGCGCGTCGTAGATGTCGTTCGCGAGGGTCCAGAACTGGCTGATGAGCAGGATGCCGAGGATGAGGCCCATCAGGTAGAACCCCACCGACACCCAGTCGCCCCCCGTCCGGAAGAGGAACCAGAAGGCGACGAGGACGGCCGGACATCCCGGTCAGGGTCAGCGGGGCCACGTAGCGGCGGGGCAGGCGCGCGACGAGCACGCTGTAGCCCTGCATGAGGACGCCGATCAGCAGGCCCGCCGCCAGCTGGACGTAGGGGAGGTTGTCGGCGCCGAGGCTGGAGATGAACTTCGACCGGGTGATCGGCTTGACGACGTTGTACGCCGTCATCGCCAGGAACGAGTAGGCGAACATCATGAGCCCGGTGGCGAACTCGCTCTCCCGGAGCTGCACGACCGGCGACAGGAGGCGGCGGACCCAGTTGCTGACCATGTTCTTGGGGCGGACGCTGGAGTCTACGAAGACGGCCCGGCGAAGTCCAGCCGGTTCAGGCGTCCGCGGGGTCGTAGTCGAGGTTCGGCGCGAGCCAGCGCTCGACCGCCCGCAGGTCCATGCCCTTGCGGCGGTGGTAGTCGAGCACCTGGTCGCGGCCGATCTTGCCGAGGGCGAAGTACCGCGACTGCGGGTGGGCGAAGTAGAAGCCGCAGACGGAGGCCGCGGGCCGCATGGCGAACGTCTCCGTGAGCTGGATGCCCACCCGGTCCTCGCCCCCGAGGAGGTCGAAGAGGAGGCGCTTCTCCGTGTGGTCCGGGCAGGCCGGGTAGCCGGGCGCCGGGCGGATGCCGCGGTACTTCTCCTGGACGAGCTCCTCGATCGAGAGCGCCTCGCCGGCGCCGTAGCCCCAGTCGGCGCGCGCCTTCTTGTGCAGCCACTCGGCGAGGGCCTCCGCCAGCCGGTCGGCGAGCGCCTTCACCAGGATCGCGGCGTAGTCGTCGTGCTCCTTCTCGTGGCCCGCGACCAGCTCCTCCGCGCCGAGCCCGGCGGTCACGGCGAAAGCCCCGATCCAGTCGGCGAGACGGGTCTCGCGCGGCGCCACGAAGTCGGCCAGCGCCTGGGCCGGCTCGCCCTCTCCCTTGTCGGCCTGCTGGCGCAGCGTGTGCAGGGTCCCGAGCCGGCCGGCGCGCGAGTCGTCGGCGTACACTTCTATGTCGTCCCCCGCCGCGTTCGCCGGGAAGAAGCCGTAGACCGCGCGCGCCTTCAGCCGCTCGCCCTCGACGAGGCGTCTTCAGCATCGCCTGCGCGTCGTCGAAGAGCTCGCGGGCCTTCGCGCCCCAGTCCGGGTTCTCGAAGATGCGCGGGTAGGTTCCCCGCAGCTCCCAGGCCGAGAAGAAGGGCGTCCAGTCGATGAAGGGAACGAGCTCCGCGAGCGGCACCGCGAGCTCGCGCGGGCCGTGGAACGACGGCTGCGGGGGCTCGTAGGCGGCCCAGTCGATGAGCACTCGCCTCCGCCGGGCCTCCTCGATCGGCAGGAGCGGCTTCTCGGAGCGGCGGGTCGCGTGCTCGTGGCGCAGGCGCTCCTGCTCGCGACGGTTCTCCGCGTCGAAGGCCGGCCGCTGCGCGGCGCTCTTCAGCTGGCTCACCACCCCCACCGCGCGCGAGGCGTCGAGCACGTGCACGACCGGCCCCTTGTAGGCCGGGGCGATGCGCACGGCGGTGTGGGCGCGGCTGGTGGTGGCGCCGCCGATCAGCAGCGGCCCCGTGAAGCCCTGGCGCTCCATCTCGCGGGCCACGTGCACCATCTCCTCGAGCGAGGGGGTGATGAGCCCGGAGAGGCCGACGATGTCGGCGCCGTGCTCGCGGGCGGCGGCCAGGATCTTGTCCGCGGGGACCATCACCCCGAGGTCGATCACCTCGTAGTTGTTGCAGCCGAGGACGACCCCCACGATGTTCTTGCCGATGTCGTGCACGTCGCCCTTGACCGTGGCCATGACGATCTTCGCCTCGGCCTTCGCCCCGCTCGCGTGCTTCTCCGCCTCGAGAAAGGGCGTCAGCCAGGCGACCGACTTCTTCATGACGCGGGCGCTCTTGACCACCTGCGGCAGGAACATCTTCCCGGAGCCGAAGAGGTCGCCGACCACGTTCATGCCCGCCATGAGCGGGCCCTCGATCACGGCCAGCGGCCGGCCGTACTTCTGCCGCGCCTCCTCGGTGTCTGCCTCCACGAAGGCGTCGATCCCGCGCACGAGCGCGTGCGCCATGCGCTCCTCGATCGTGCCCTTTCGCCAGGCGTCCTCGACCGCCGGCCCCTTCTCCTGGGCCTTGACCGACTCGGCGAAGGCGACCAGCCGCTCGGTCGCGTCGGGCCGCCGGTTCAGCAGCACGTCCTCGACCCGCTCGAGGAGGTCCTTCGGGATCTCCTCGTAGACCGCGAGCTGGCCGGCGTTGACGATGCCCATGTCGAGGCCGGCCTGGATCGCGTGGTAGAGGAAGGCCGCGTGCATGGCCTCGCGCACGGGGTTGTTGCCGCGGAAGGAGAACGAGACGTTCGAGATCCCCCCGCTCACCTTCGCGCGGGGGAAGGCCTCCTTGAGCCGGCGGGTGGCCTCGATGAAACCGACCGCGTAGTCCGCGTGCTCCTCGATCCCGGTCCCCACGGTGAGGACGTTCGGGTCGAAGATGATGTCCTCGGCCGGGAAGCCCACCTCCTCGGTCAGGATCCGGTAGGCGCGGCCCAGGATCTCGACCCGTCGCTCGACCGTCGCCGCCTGGCCCTCCTCGTCGAAGGCCATGACCACGACGCCGGCGCCGTAGCGGCGGACGAGGCGGGCCCGGTCCCGAAACGCCGCCTCGCCCTCCTTGAGCGAGATCGAGTTGACGACTCCCTTGCCCTGGAGGCACTTGAGGCCGGCCTCGAGCACCTTCCAGTCCGAGGAGTCGAGCATGATCGGGATGCGCGCGATGTCGGGCTCGGCCGCCAGCAGGTTCAGGAAGGTGTGCATCGCCTGCACCGAGTCGAGGAGCCCCTCGTCCATGTTCACGTCGAGGACCTGGGCTCCCCCCTCGACCTGCTGCCGCGCGACCTGGAGGGCCTCGGCGTACTGCCCGGCGAGCACGAGCTTGGCGAACCTCGGCGAGCCGGTCACGTTCGTGCGCTCGCCCACGTTGACGAAGTTCGAGTCGGGCCGGATGACGAAGGGCTCGAGGCCGGAGAGCCGAGTCAGCGGCTCGACCTGCGGGCGCACGCGCGGGGTCACCCCGCGCACGGCCTCGGCGATCCGCCGGATGTGCGCGGGCGTCGTCCCGCAGCAGCCGCCCACCACGTTCAGGAAGCCGGCGCGCGCCCACTCGCCGAGGCTCGTGGCCATGGAGTCGGGCGTCTCGTCGAAGCCGCCGAAGGCGTTGGGCAGGCCGGCGTTCGGGTAGGCGCTGACGAAGCACGGCGCGAGGCCCGAGAGCTCCTCGATGTGCGGCCGCATCTCCTTCGGGCCGAGCGCGCAGTTGATGCCCACCGAGAGAAGCGGCGCGTGCGAGACCGAGATCCAGAAGGCCTCGACCGTCTGGCCCGAGAGGTTCCGCCCCGAGAGGTCGGTGATCGTGACCGAGGCCATCACCGGACGGCGGAAGCCGCGCACCTCGAAGGCCCGCTCGACCGCGAACGAGGGCGGCCTTCGCGTTGAGGGTGTCGAAGGCGGTCTCCACGAGCAGGAGGTCGGCCCCGCCGTCGAGGAGGCCCAGGGCCTGCTCGTGGTAGGCCTCCTCGAGCTCGTCGAAGGTCACCCCGCGCGCCCCGGGGTCGTTCACGTCGCGCGACAGGGACGCCGTCTTGTTCGTCGGCCCGAGCGCACCGGCCACCCACGCGACGCGGCCCGGCTCCTCCGCCATCACGCCGTCCACGGCCTCGCGCGCCGCGCGCGCCGCCGCGACGTTGATGTCGTAGGCGAGCGCCTCGGTGCCGTAGTCGGCCTGCGAGATCCGCGTGCCGTTGAAGGTGTTCGTCTCGACGATGTCGGCCCCGGCCGCCAGGTACTCGCGGTGGGCGGCGGTGACGACGTCCGGGCCGGCTGAGGTTCAGCAGCTCGTGGTTGCCCTTGACCTCGCGGGCCCAGCCCTTCAGCCGCTCGCCGCGGTAGTCCTCCTCCGACAGCCCGCGGGCCTGCAGCAGCGTCCCCATCGCCCCGTCGATGACGAGGATCCGGCGCTCCAGCTCACGCAACAGCGCTTCATACCGCGGGCCGAGATCGGCACTCATAGCCGCTCAGTTTAGCAGCTACGGCGCTCGTCATTCCGAGGGACCGCGGCTGCTAGTCGCTCCGATACGCCGGCGGCCTTGTCATTCCGAGGGACCGCGGCTGGACGGTGTCCCTAGGAATCCGCAGTCTCAGCGCCGGCGGGACGGCGGATTCCTCGTCGCCCGGCGAGACGAAGCTCCTCGGAATGACAAGGGCGCGGCGAGACCGCCAGGCTCCTCGGAATGACGGATCAAGCCGGGACGGTCGGCGTTCCTGGCGCGGACGGCGTCGCTTCCGGCTCGCCCGGCGGCGCGGCCGAGTCGTAGTCGAAGGTGAGGGTCGTCCCGTCGAAGCCGACGTGGACGGTCCCGCCGTGCTCGAGCCGCCCGAAGAGGATCTCGTCGGTGAGCGGGTTGCGCACGTCGGTCTGGACGAGCCGGTTGAGCGGCCGCGCTCCGTAGACGGGGTCGAACCCCTTCTTCGCGAGATGCGCCCGGGCCTCGGGCCTGAGGTCGATCGCGACCTTGCGCTCGCGCAGCTGCACCTCGAGCTCCAGGACGAACTTGTCGACGATCGTCTCCATCACCTCGGGGGTCAGCGGCCTGAAGGTCACGATCCCGTCGAGCCGGTTCCGGAACTCCGGGGTGAAGAACCGCTCGAGGGCCTGCTTCCCGCGCGCCTTCGTGTCCTGCTCGTGGTCGCCGGCGAAGCCGATGGTGGCCTGGCTCATCTCCCGCGAGCCCGCGTTCGAGGTCATGATCAGCGTGACCTGCCGGAAGTCCGCCTTTCGGCCGGTGTTGTCGGTGAGCGTCGCGTGGTCCATGACCTGCAGCAGGATGCTCATCAGGTCCGGGTGCGCCTTCTCGACCTCGTCGAGGAGCACGACCGAGTACGGGTGCTGCCGCACCGCGTCCACCAGCAGCCCGCCCTGCTCGAAGCCCACGTAGCCCGGCGGCGCCCCGATCAGCCGCGACACCGAGTGCTTCTCGCCGTACTCGCTCATGTCGTAGCGCTGGAACTCGTTGCCGAGGTGCTTCGCGAGCTGCTTGGCGAGCTCCGTCTTCCCCACCCCGGTGGGGCCGGTGAAGAGGAAGGTCCCCGCCGGCCGCTCCGGCGGCCCGAGCCCCGCGCGCGCGCGCTTGATGGCCGAGGCCACCTGGTCCACCGCCTCGTCCTGCCCGAACACCACGCGCTTGAGCGCCTCGCCGAGCGTGCGCAGGCGCTCGCGGTCGGAGGTCGTGGCCTGGGTCTCGGGGATGCGCGCCATGCGGGAGACGACCCTCTCCACCTCGGGCGTGTCGACCACCCGCCGGCCGTCCTCGGGCGGGTTGAGCCGCAGCGCCGCCCCCGCCTCGTCGATGACGTCGATCGCGCTGTCGGGCAGCCGCGCGTCGCGAAGGTGCCGCCGGGCGAGGCGCGCCGACACCTCGAGCGCCCCGTCCGTGTACGTGACCTTGTGGTGCTGCTCGTAGCGCGGGCGCAGGCCCTGCAGGATGCGGACGGTGTCGCCCTCGTTCGGCTCGTCCACGTCGATCCGCTGGACCCGGCGGGCGAGCGCCCGGTCCTTCTCGATGTGCTTGAACTCCTCGAACGTCGTCGAGCCCATGAGCCGGATCTCGCCCTCGGTGAGGATCGGCTTGATGAGGTTGGCGAGGTCCATCGTCCCGCCGGTGGTCGCCCCCGCCCCCACCATCGTGTGCATCTCGTCGATGAAGAGGACCGGCAGGGGCCTCTTCTTGAGGGCCCCGATGACCGCCTTGAAGCGCTCCTCGAAGTCGCCGCGGTAGCGCGTGCCCGCGAGGAGGGCGCCGGTGTCGAGGGCGAAGATCTCGGCCCCCTTCAGGGCCTCGGGGCCCGTCTTCCTCGAGCAGCTTCTGCGCGAGGCCCTCGACGATCGCGGTCTTGCCCACGCCGGGCTCGCCGACGAAGACGGGGTTGTTCTTGCGCCGCCGGCACAGCACCTCGAGCGCGCGGCCCATCTCCCGCACGCGCCCGATCACCGGGTCGAGCTTGCCCTCCCGCGCCCGCTCGGTCAGGTTGGAGGTGAAGGCGGCGAGCGGGTCGCGCGAAGGACCGCGCCTCCTCCTCGCCCTCGCCGGCCGGCGCGCCCCCGGCCTCGCCTTCTCCCGGCCTCTCCCGGGGCGGACCCTTGCGCACGCCGTGCGAGATGAAGTTGAGGATGTCGAGCCGGGTCACGCCCTGCGCCACCAGGAGCTCGACCGCGTGCGAGCGCGCCTCGCGCATGAGCGCCGCCAGCATGTCCCCGACCCCCGCCTCGTCCTTGCCCGCGCTCTGCACGTGGACGACGGCGGTCTGCAGCACCCGGCGGAAGGCGAGCGTCTGCTGCGGCGGGCGGCGCGAGGCCGGGGGCAGCTTCTGCATGGTCTGCTCGAGGAACTCGGCGAGCTCGTGGCGCAGGCGCGGCACGTCGGCCCCGGCGGCCTCGAGGATCTCCTCGCCCTCCGGGTCGTGGGCGGCGGCGAAGAGGAGGTGCTCCACGGTCAGGTCGGCGTGCCGCCTCACCATGGCCTCGCGGGCCGCCACGTTGAGCACGCGCTCCAGGGACGCGTTGAACACCTTCAGGCCTCCTCGATCCCCGCGCGGAGGGGAAAACCCTCGGTGCGGGCCATCTCGTGAACCGTCTCGACCTTCGTCTCCGCCACCTCGTACGTGTACGCCCCGCAGACCCCCCGGCCCTGGGTGTGCACCTCCATCATGATGCGGTAGGCCTCGGCCGGCCCCTTGTCGAAGACGGACTCGAGCACGTGCACGACGAACTCCATCGTCGTGTAGTCGTCGTTGATCAGGACGACGTGGAAGAGCTGGGGCCGCTTCGTGACGGCCTTCGGCTTCTCCTTGACCTCGCCGCCCGTGCCCTTCCCCGGACGCGCCACCTCTTCATTGTAGCCGGCGCGCGCGCGCCTGAGGTCCGCGGGCCGGGTCGGGTCAGTTCCAGCCGACGGAGAGAGACGCCAGGGTCGAGCCGTCGTCCCGGACGCCCATCTCGAACGAGACCGGGCCGATCGGGCTGGGGTGGTACACCCCGACGCCCACGCCCCAGCGGAGGCCGTCGAGCGTGATGTCGTCGGTGCGGGCGAACACGTTGCCCGCCCCGCCGCGCGCCACGAGCCTGCAGCTGCCCCACCAGCTTGTACCGGAAGCTCAGCGCCGCGGCCAGGGCCTGGGCGCCCTTGAGCTCCTCGTGGTGGTAGCCGGGAACGAGCGTGACCCCGCCCACCCGGTACCAGTCGTAGACGGGGAGGTCGTCGCCCGAGATCCCGGCCAGGCCGTCGAGCTGCGCCACCAGCCTCTTCCCCAGGCTGCCGCGCCCCCCGGTACTCGAACCGCGCCCGCCAGTACTCGAGATCGGCGCCGAGGCCGTCGAGGCTCCACTCGCCGGAGACCGCGACCCGCCGCCCGTGCTCGGGCCAGGCCAGGTCGTCGAGGGTGTCGACCACGACGTGGCCGAAGAGGGCCCCCACCTGGTCGCTGCCCTCCGGGAGGTCGAGGCCCCCCCGGGCGACGGGTCTTCACGCGACCGAAGCGCACGCCCCCCTCCACGAGGCCCCATCGCTCGATCGACGAGCGCAGGGCCACGTCGACCCCGTCCCGCTCGAAGCGCCCGCGGTTGATCTCCTCGCCCTCCTCCGTGAAGAAGCGGGGCTTGTCCCGGTTGGTGTAGCCGCTGACCCGGTACCCGAAGCCGGTCACGAACAGGCGCTCTCCCCGCAGGGACGCCTCGATGACCCTCTCCGCGTCGCTCGCCGCGAGCAGCAGCTCGACCTGCTCGCCGAAGCCCAGCGTGTTCTGGTTGCGCAGGCGGATGGAGCCCTTGCGCCCTCTCCCACTCCGTGAACCCCAGCCCGACCTCGGCCCGGTTCGGGGGAGCGTCCTTCACGCGCAGGACCACGTCCACCCCGTCGCTCGCGGGCGCGAACTCCATCCACGTCCGCTCGAAGAGCCCCGTGGCGTCGATCTTGTCGAAGGCGCGCACTCCCTTCGCCATCTCGAAGGGAGGCCCGACCGGGATGTTGAACGTCCGCCGCGCCAGCCGCTCGCTCACGCGCTCGCTGCCCTCGACCCGCACCGCCGCGATCCGGGCCCCCTCGAGCGCCGGCCCCGCGGCGGCCCGCGCCGCCGGGGCCGCGGTCCTCGACACCGGCCGCGGCCAGCTTCGCGCGGATCGCGGGCAGGCTGGCCTTCGTGGCCTCGTAGCCCTTCTGGATCAGCTCGTCGAAGCCGGAGTAGTCGGTCGACGAGTGGTCGCCGAGATCCGGGCGCACGAGCACGTCGGCCTCGGCGGAGAAGTCCAGGTACCGGCGCCGCATGAGGAGGTCGCTGACCTGGGACGCGACTCCCAGCGCGGACACGTAGTCGTCGGGCTCGAGGCGGGGGCTGCCGATGTCGACCGCCACGAGGACCGCCCCGCCGAACTCCTTCGCGACGTCGATCGGGAGGTTGTTCACGATCAGGCCGTCGACGAGGCTTCCGGCCCTCCCAGGGCACCGGGGGGAAGACGAGCGGGATCGACATGCTGGCCCGCACCGCGCGGGCGAGGTCGCCCTTCGCGAGGACGACCGGGTCGCCGGTCGCCAGGTCCCCGGCGATCGCCCGGAACCGGACGGGCAGGCGGTCGAAGTCGCCCGCGACGGCGTAGCCGGCCGGGGAGAGGTTCTCGATCAGGAAGCGGTTGATCCGGTGCTCGGCCAGGATGCCGCCGGGCAACCGCAGCCCCTTCCAGTCGAAGCTCACGCCCGCGACCGAGCCGTAGCGGTCCTGCCGGCGGGAGACGGGCAGCGTCCGACGGTCCGGCCTCCCGCTGAAGAGAGACGCCCAGTCCAGCGACCGCACGATCTGCTCGAGCTCGGCGGAGGTGCGGCCGGTGGCGTAGACGCCGCCCACGACCGCCCCCATGCTGTTCGCGGCGATCGCGTCGACCGGGATGCCGGCCTCCTCGAGGGCGCGCAGCGCGCCGATGTGGGCGATGCCGCGCGCTCCGCCGCCGGAGAGGGCGAGCACCACGCGGGGGCGGGGCCTCTGCTCGGGGGCGGCTGCCGTCGCGGGGGCCTGCGGTGACGCGGTGGACGCGCCCACGGTCAGGCAGAGGGTGGCGAGGGCGAGCTTCTGGGTCGCACGGTTTCTCCCTGGAAGGGCTTCAGTCTAACCTTCCCGGGTGACGAGATCGCTACCCGTGCTGGCAGCTCTCGGAGTCGCTGATGACAGGCATGACGGTCGTGACGAGCCGGGAGCCGCGGCGAGCGGCCGATCGTCATCGCCCACCGCGGGGCGAGCGGCGAGCGGCCCGAGCACACGCTCGAGGCCTACCGCCTGGCCATCGAGCAGGGCGCCGACTTCGTCGAGCCCGACCTCGTCTCGACGAAGGACGGCGTCCTCGTCTGCCGGCACGAGAACGAGATCTCCGGCACGACCGACGTGGCCCGCCGGCCCGGGTTCGCGTCGCGGCGGGCCACGAAGACGATCGACGGCGCCTCCGTCACCGGCTGGTTCACCGAGGACTTCACCCTCGCGGAGCTCGAGACGCTGCGGGCGCGGGAGCGCCTGCCGCGCCTGCGCGGGACGGCCTTCGACGGCCGGTTCGCGATCCCGACGCTCGAGGAGGTCCTCGCCCTGGTGGCTTCGGCGAACGCCAGCCCCGAGCGGAAGGGCCGACCGTCGGCGTCTACCCCGAGACGAAGCACCCGACGTACTTCGAGGGGCTCGGCCTCCCCCTCGAGAAGCCCCTCCTCGAGGCCCTCCGCCGCCACGGCCTCGACCGCGCCGACGCGCCGGTCTTCATCCAGTCCTTCGAGGTCGGAAACCTGCGCCGCCTGGCCCGCCTCACGCGGGTGCCCCTCGTCCAGCTGATCGACGCCGCGGGCCGGCCGTGGGACTTCACCCACGGCCGCTTCGCGCGCACCTACGCCGACATGGTCCGCCCCGAGGGGCTGCGGGACATCGCGGCCTACGCCCGCGGCATCGGCGTCCACAAGGGCCTGGTGATTCCGCGGGACGGCGGCGGGCGATCCCTGCCCCCGACGACCCTCGTCCGCGACGCCCACGCCGCCGGCCTTCTCGTCCACGTCTGGACGCTCCGGGCCGAGAACTCCTTCCTGCCGGCCGAACTGCGCGCGGGGACTCGAGCCTTCTGCCCGCGGCGACATGGCCGGCGAAGCGAGGCTCTTCCTCGAGGCCGGGGTCGACGGCTGCTTCACCGACCACCCGGCGATCGGCGTGGCGGCGCGGGACGCCGCTCGGCGGCCCTGACCCAAACGGGGCCGGAAACAACTCCGGCCCGGTCGGGAGTTCCCTCCAACTCCTTCCCGGGCCGGCAGCCAGGCTCGTCTCGAGCGCGGCTGGCTCGTTCGCGCCGGCGATCGGTCACTGCCCGTCAGCGAACTCGCAGCTTCGTGATCGTGCGCACGCCGTCCTGCTCCCGGTAGTGCACGTTGACGTTGTGGCCCTCCCGGACGAAATCGTCCATGGTCGTCTTGGCACCGCTCGAGACGAGCATCTTCGACTTGTGGGAGGCTCCGGTCGCGTACACCTGGGCGCCCTGGGAAACCTCGAAGTCCCACACCACCCCGTCCTCGTCGACCAGGCTCACGGCCTTGTCTGAGACGGCCGTCACCTTCCCCTGAACCACGCCCGTCGTGCCCGCGAACGCGAGCGCGCCGACGGCCAGCACGGCGAGTGCGGCCAAGGTCACTCTGCCCAATCCCCTCATGTGTCCTCCTCGTGGATCCCTTGGGTTCAACTGCCGGGTCCCACGAGTGAAGACGCGACTCCGCGGCGCGAAGTTCCCATCCAAGTCATTGGTGTCCAATGCATTGGGAGAGGCTCGCCGGGGCGGCCTCCTGGTGCCTTCGTCGCACATGAGTTGACGGATGTGCCGGGCGATGACGTGCAGCTGAGTGGCGTTCGTGCCCGCCAGGATGCTCCGAACGACGGGTGACATCATCCGCAACGAGCCCGCCACGCCGAGGCTGGCCGTCTGTCGTGCCACGAAGCCGACCTTCGCCTGCTGAAGGGGCCTGAGAAAGTAGTAGCTCATCCCGGCTTCGGTGAGGTCCAGCACGACGCTCGACAGCGCCGCCGCATGCTGCGTCGGGTCCTTGTCCCGCTCGATAGCGTCGAGCACCTTGTTGGAGCGGGCGCGCAGAGCTGCGGAATGGAAGAACCGAAGCGACGGCTTGACGGAGGGAGGCATAGGGCCGCCGTTCCTTCAGGAGGGCGGAATTGGCGGAAGCGGGTGGGAATCGAACCCACCGCTCCGGGGGTCAGCCCGGAGCCGGACGGCTTTGAAGGCCGCGCAGGTCACCAGACCCGAATCGCTTCCACCGCCAAGCACAACACAGAGCGAGAGATGGAGCAACCGCGTGCTCTCGGCCGTAGCGCTAGTTCGACATCTATTCACATTCTACTCGCAACTAATGCACTGCGAGACCGTACGTCCCTTCAGCACGGTCGAGATCGACCCCGCTGCTGGAATCAAGGAGAAAGAAAGATGCTGAAGAGACTGTTGGTCGTCGCCGTCGCCCTCGCGGTGCTCGTCGCTCCGTCGGCCGTTCAGGCCCAGAGCCAGAAGGACATCGTGGACACGGCCGTCGCCGCGGGGAGCTTCAAGACCCTCGCCGCCGCCCTCCAGGCCGCGGGCCTGGTGGACACTCTCAAGGGCAAGGGGCCCTTCACCGTGTTCGCTCCCACGGACGAGGCGTTCGCGAAGATCCCGAAGGCCGCCCTCGACGCCCTGATCGCCGACAAGGCGAAGCTCACCAAGGTCCTCACCTACCACGTGGTGGCCGGCAAGGTCATGGCCGCCGACGTCGTCAAGCTCAAGGAGGCGAAGACGGTCGAGGGCCAGATGGTGAAGATCGACACGTCGAACGGCGTGAAGGTGAACAACGCGAAGGTCGTCAAGGCCGACGTCGGAGCCTCCAACGGTGTGATCCACGTGATCGACACCGTGCTCATGCCGCAGTAGGCCCGACGACCGACCGGCTCGAATCGTCCCCGGGGGCGAGCCTCGCCGGGGACGTTTGTCGTTCGGCGGACGTCACGCTCAGTCGCCGGCACGTTGTGGCGAGGTTTTGACGAGCTTGCGGTAGAATGGGCTCGTGGAGCGCGCAGGGTGATGCCGGCCAAGCCGCGGAGATCGAAGAAGGGCGCCTGGCTTTCGATCGGCGCCCTGTCGCGGGCCACCGGCATCGCGGTCGAGACTCTGCGCACCTGGGAGAGCCGCTACGGCTTCCCGGTGCCGGAGCGCAAGGCCTCCGGCCACCGTGTCTATCCGGTCGCCGCGGTGGCGCGTCTCCGCCGCATCGCCCAGGCGCTGACCCTCGGCCACCGCGCCGGCCAGGTGGTGGGCGCTTCCGAGGAGTCGGTCGCGAGGCTTCTCGAGAGCAGCGCCTCCGCCGCCGAGCCGTCCCTCCCGTCGAACGTGCCGCGCCCGGCCGAGGACGTGCCCGGCCTCCTGCGCCACGTGAAGGCGTTCGACGGGGACCGCCTCACGCGCCAGTTCCTGTCGGACTGGGCGCGCATGGGCCCGGTCGAGTTCCTCGAGGCGCGGATCGGACCGCTCATGCGCGCGGTCGGCGAGGGCTGGGAGCACCACGAGCTGGAGATCCGCCACGAGCACTTCCTCTCGGAGCGCGTCGGGGACCTGCTCCGCTCCCTGCGGATGCCGCTCGAGGAGCGGGCCACCGGGTTCCTCGTCGTCTTCGCCACGCTGCCGGGCGAGGCGCACGGCCTCGGCCTCCAGATGTCCGCTCTCGTCCTGGCGGCGGCCGGCTGCCGGATCCTGTACCTCGGGACGGAGGTGCCGGTCGCTCAGGTGGCCTCCCTGGCCCGGGACCTCGCCGCGCGCGCGGTGGCGATCAGCATCTCCTCCGCCACGAAGGGCGCCGTGTCGGCGGCCGCGCTGCGCAAGCTGCGGGAGGCGCTCCCCCGCCGGGTCGCCCTGGTCGCCGGGGGCGACGGCGCTCCCGCCGCGCGCCCGGGCATCGACGCCGTGCACAGCCTGCGCGAGCTCGACGCCTGGGGCCGCCGGCTCGCGGCGGGCCTCCCGGTGGGCACGGCCCCCGAGCCCTGAGCATGACGGACGTCATCCCGCCCGGCCCGCGTTCGGGCTAGGCTGGAGTCGAGATCGCGGCGGAGGCGCCGCGTCGAGGAGGCCCGATGAGCTCGACCGCCGCTCCGACCCACACCGTGGACATCCGCTGCCTCGGCAACTGCACCGACCGCAAGGCCCACGTGCTCGCCACCTTCGACGGGCTCGCAAAGGGCGAGAGCCTGGTGGTCGTCAACGACCACATGCCGAACGGGCTTCGGCGGCACTTCGAGGAGCAGCGCCCGGGTGCTTTCGGCTGGACCGCGCTCGAGGACGGGCCGGAGGTCTTCCGGGTCGAGGTCACGAAGACCGCCTGAGCGGGCGCAGCGGAACGGGGAAAAGGCTTATCATTCGGGGGCGATGGCCTCCGTCGAAGAGCTGCTCCGCAGCAGCACGCTTGTACCGCAGCCTTTCCGGCGAGGACCAGAAGAGGCTGGCCGCGGTGTCCCTGGCGAGGTCGTACGAGAAGGGCGGGACGATCTTCGCCGAGGGCGACGCCCCCGATTTCCTGGTGACGATCGCCAGCGGCCGGGTCAAGGTCGTGAAGATGATCCAGTCCGGCAAGGAGATCATCCTCGAGATCTTCGGGCCCGGCGACCCCGTCGGGGCGGTGGTGGCCTACGAGGGAAGGCCCTACCCCGCCTCCGCGGTGGCGATCGAGCACTCCGAGTGCATCCTGGTCCGGCGCAACGAGTTCTTCGACCTCTTCGAGCGCCACCCGTCCCTGGCCCGCGGCTTCCTGACCGGGATGGCCCAGCGCATCGTGGAGCTGACCCGGCGCATCCCGGAAGTGGCCGGCGGGAGAGTGGAGACCCGCTTCGCGCACCTCTTCCTCAAGCTCGCCGCACGCATGGGTCGGCCCCAGCCCGGCGGGCGATTCGTCCCCATGCCCCTGAGCCGTCAGGAGCTGGCCGACCTCACCGGCACCACGATCGAGACGTGCATCCGCATCATGAGCCGCTGGGGCAAGGAGGGGATCGTCACGACGGAGAGCGACGGCTTCCTCGTCAAGGACACGGCCGCGCTCGAGCGGCGAGCGGAGGCCTGAGCCGAACCGTGGAGCGCTCCGACAAGCTCGCCCTCCTGCGCCGCACGGGGCTGCTCGCCCCGCTCTCGGAGCCCGAGCTCGAGGCCGTCGTTGCCGCGTGTCCCGAGCGCGTGCTCGCTCCCGGCCAGGCGCTGTGCCACGAGGGCGAAGAGGGCCACGCGATGTACGTGGTCCTCGCCGGCAACGTCGTGGTCTCCAAGGCCGGCAAGCAGGTGGCGGTGGGCCGCCCCGGGGACTGCTTCGGCGAGATGGCCCTCATCGAGCGGCGCGAGCGCGCGGCGACCCTGCGCGCCCTCGACGACACGCTCGTGCTGGAGATCCCGGAGGCCGTCTTCCGGGAGCGCCTGTCCGCCAACCCCGGCGCGCTGATGGCGCTCCTGCGCGTCTTCTCGGAGCGCTCCCGCCACGACCTCGACGGCCTCGTCTCCGTCAACCTCAAGCTGCTGGCCCAGGCCGAGGAGATGGACCGGAAGAACCGAGAGCTGACCGAGACCCGGCGCCAGCTGGAGCACCGCAACCGCGACCTCGAGCGCATCTCCGCTCTCGACACGCTCACCCAGATCGCCAACCGCGGGCGTTTCGACGCCGCGCTGCGCCAGGAGTGGCGCCGGTGCGCCCGCGACGAGTCGCCCCTCTCGCTCGTCTTCTGCGACATCGACTACTTCAAGCGCTTCAACGACACCTACGGCCACCAGGCCGGCGACGAGTGCCTCGTGCGCGTGGCCCAGGCCATGGACGAGACGCTCAACCGGCCGGCCGACCTCGTGGCGCGCTACGGAGGCGAGGAGTTCATCGCCCTCCTCGTCGACACCGGGGTCGAAGGCGCGCGGATGCTGGCCGAGCGGATGCGCGAGCGGGTCGAGTCGCTGCGGATCGAGCACCGCGCCTCCGACGTGGCGCCCCACCTGACGGTGAGCCTGGGGGTCGCCACGGTGGTGCCCCGGCCCGCGGTCCGGCCGGAGGATCTCGTGGACCTGGCTGACCGCGCCCTCTACGCGGCCAAGGAGGGCGGGCGCAACCGGGTGACGACCAGCCGACGAGATGGCGGGCGCGGCCACCCCGCCGAAGCCCGAGGCACGCTAGAGGCCCCGCGCCGGGCGCGGCGAGCCCCTCAGCTCCAGCGGAACAGCCGCAGCCCGAGCACGAAGCCGATCCCGCCCCACGCGGCGACGACGGCGAGCCGGGGCCACTGCGAGACGAGGTCCGCGCCCTCCAGCGTCACCGCCCGCAGGGCGTCGTTGAGGGCGGTGAGGGGCATCGCCCGCAGCACCGGCTGCACGGCCGGCGGAAACCGCTCCACCGAGAAGAAGACGCCCGACCCCACGAACATCGGCATCATCACGAGGTTCATGAGGCCGCTCACCGTCTCGATCTTCTGCGCCCGGCAGGCCACGGCGATGCCCAGCCCGGCGAAGGAGACCGCGCCGAGAAGGGCGACCGCCATCACCGCCGCGAGCGAGCCGCGGACGGGCACGCCGAGCGCGAGCGAGGCGAAGCCGAGGAGGGCACCCACCTCGACGAACGTGGACAGCACGCGCGTCGCCATCAGGGCGGCCATGAAGTCGGCGGCGCGCATGGGAGTCGCCAGGAGCCGCTTCAGCAGCTTCTTGATCCGCATGTCCACCAGGGCGTAGCCGACGCCCCACATCCCCGCGCTCATCAGGTTCATGCCGATGAGCCCGGGCACGAGGAAGTCCACGTAGCGGCCGCCGGGCTCGCTCGAGGCGACCTCGCGGAAGGGGACGAGGTCCGCGCGGCCGGCCGCGCGCTGCAGGGCGTCGTCCACGCGCGCGCGGGCGATCCCGGCCTCGGGGCGCGACGGGTCCAGCCGGTACTCGACCGGGGCCCCGGGGTGCAGGGGCGCCGACACCACGACGTCCGCCCTCCCCATGCGCAGCGCGCGCGCGGCCTCCTCCGCCCCCGCCTCCTCGACCACGACGAGCGGCGCTGCCTGCAGCGCGGACAGCAGACGTTCGGCCCCCGGCCCGCGCAGCACCACCGCCCGGGAGGGCTCCGGCGGGCGGTCCCGGAAGGCCACCGCCAGGGCGGCCGAGAGCAGGACCGGGAACACGAAGGCCCAGAAGAGGACCTCGGGCTCGCGGTAGGACTCGCGCAGGCGCGCGAGGCACAGGGCGAGGAAGGCGCGCAGCCGCGTCCGGTCACTCATCGCGCAGGTGCCTCCCGGTGAGCGAGACGAAGACGTCCTCGAGGCTCGCGTGGCGGGTGGTGAGGCTGGAGAGCCGGTGGCCGCCCGACGCCACGCGCTCGAGGAGCGGGCCGATCGCCACGTGCGGCTCGGCCACGGTCAGGACGAGGTGCCCCGCCTCCGCGTGGACCGCGCGCACCGAGGGCAGGCCGGCCAGGTCCTCGGGACGCAGGATCCCCGCCCCGCCGTCCTCGACCGCGATCTCCACCACGTGGTCGCCGCCCAGCGAGCGGATGAGCTCGCGCGGGCTGCCCTCCGCGATCACCCGCCCCTGGTCCACGACGAAGATGCGGTCGCACAGCTTCTCGGCCTCGTCCATGTAGTGCGTGGTCAGCACCACGGTGCGCCCCCGCTTCTTGAAGCCGTTCACGATCTCCCACACCTGGCGGCGGGACTGCGGGTCGAGGCCGGTCGTGGGCTCGTCCAGGAAGAGCAGCTCCGGGTCGCCCACGAGGGCGCAGGCGACGGCGAGGCGCTGCTTCTGGCCGCCCGAGAGCGTTCCCACGCGGGAGCGCTCCTTCTCCTGCAGCCCCACCTCGCGCACCACCTCGCGCGGGTCGCGCCCCTCGCGGTAGAAGGCCCGGAAGAGAGCCACCGTCTCCCCCACCTCGAGCTTCTCGGAGAGCACGGTCTGCTGCAGGCACACGCCCAGGCGCTCGCGGATCTCGCGGTCGTCGCGCCCCCAGCGGCGGCCGAGCACCTGGACCTCGCCCGCGGTCGGGCGCAGCAGGCCCTCGAGGACCTCGACGGTGGTGGTCTTGCCCGCTCCGTTCGGCCCCAGCAGGCCGAAGCACTCGCCCGCGGCAATGTCGAGGGAGATGCCCCGCACCGCCTCGACGGCGCCGTAGCTCTTGCGCAGGTCGCGGACGGTGACGGCGGACGCGCCGCTCGCCGGCCTCAAAGCAGGAGCTCGATCCGCGCCTTTCCGCGCAGCCGGGCGAGGAGCGCGTCGTGAATGGACGTCCGCTGCCCCTCGCGCACGGCGTCCTCCACCTCGGCCCGCACCGCGTCGAACTCCGGGGGCGCCTTGGCCCCCTCCGGCCCGAAGGCCTCGGGGTCGGCTTCGAAGGCAGCGCGCGCGACCGCCTCCGGCACCGGGAATGCCCGCACCTCCTGCTCGACGAGGGCGGCCACGGTGTGCTGGGCGCGCAGCTCGGCCTTGAACGACTGCGGGCTCCATCCCCTGCTCGGCCAGGAAGTCCGCCCAGGCCTTCTCGTCGGCGTGCTCGCGCCGCATCTGGTCGTAGGCCCAGTCCACCTGGATCGAGTCGGCCTGTATGCCGCGCGCCAGCGCTTCCTGCAGGAGGAGCTCGCGGTCCACGTACTGATCGAGCGCGCGCCGCAGGACCTCCGGCTTCTTCCGGTCCCGCTCCGTCAGCGAGACCCTGTCGAGCTCCGCCTTGGCGATCGGCAGGATCTGGGCGATCCGGATCGGCTGCCCGTTCACCCGCGCGACGATCTCGGGCACCGGGCTCGGCAGCGGCCGGCCCGGGTCCGTGCTGGCGGGCGAGGGCGCCGGGGCCGGCCCGCCCGAGCAGGCCGCGAGCAGCAGGCCGAGAATGGCGACGGCGGCGCGGGTCGAGGTCATGACTCCGGCAAGGCTAAGGTCGGCTCCCGGCCGAGTCAAACCGCCCCGGCTGCATTACGATGCACGGGCCCCATGTTCTCCGAGCGCACCCGCTGGGATCTTCGCCCCAACCGCCTCGCCGAGCGCCTCGCCGCGAAGCGCGCGGCGGGAGCGCGGCTCCTGGACCTCACCGAGTCCAACCCGACCCGCGTCGGCCTCTGCGGCCCGCCCGACCTGCTCCTTCCCCTCGCGCGCCCCGAGGCCCGGCGCTACGAGCCTTCGGCCTTCGGCCTCCCGGCCGCCCGGGCGGCCGTGGCCGCGGACTTCGCCCGCCGCGGCTTCCCGCTCGCGCCCGAGCGCGTGCTCCTCTCCGCCAGCACCAGCGAGGCCTACGCCTTCCTCTTCAAGCTGCTGTGCGACCCCGGCGACGAGGTGCTCGTCCCCCGCCCCGGCTACCCCCTCTTCGAGTTCCTCGCGACGCTCGAGTCGGTGAGGGTGACGGGCTTACCCCGTCGCCCACGACGGCGAGTGGCACCTCGACCTCGCGGCCCTGCGTTCCGCCCTCGGCCCGCGCACGCGGGCGCTGGTCGTGGTGAACCCGAACAACCCCACGGGCGCCTACCTGAAGCGCGAGGAGCTCGACGCGCTCCTCGCCCTCTGCGCCGAGCGCGGGATGGCGCTCGTCTCGGACGAGGTCTTCGCCGACTTCGCCCTGACGGACGATTCGCGCCGCGTGGCGAGCGTCGCGAGCGACGGCCCCGCCCTCGCCTTCGCCCTCGGAGGCCTCTCGAAGAGCTGCGGCCTGCCCCAGCTGAAGCTGGCCTGGACGGCGGTCACGGGGCCCGAGAGCCTCGTCCGGGACGCGCTCGCGCGCCTCGAGATCGTGGCCGACACCTACCTGTCGGTCTCGACGCCCGTGCAGCTGGCCGCCCCGGAGCTGCTCGCCCGCCGCGACGAGCTGCAGGCCCCGATCCGGGAACGCATCCGCTCCAACCTGCAGACCCTGCGCGCCGCGGTCGGGCCCGGCTGCCCCGCCTCGATCCTGCTCCCCGAGGGGGGATGGTCCGCCGTCCTGCGCGTGCCCGCGACCCTGACGGAGGAGGAGCGCGTCACGCGCCTCCTCGAGGAGCGCGACGTGCTCGTGCACCCCGGCTACTTCTTCGACTTCCCCGCCGAGGCCTACCTCGTTCTGAGCCTCCTGCCGGAGCCTCGCGATTTCGCCGAGGGGGTCGCGCGGGTGCTCGCGGACCTCGAGGCGGACGAGCCGTGAGCGGGCCGCGCGGGGCGATCGTGACGGGGGGCACCGGAGCGCTGGGTCGCGCTCTCGTGCGACGCCTGCTCGCGCAGGGCACGCGCGTCGCGGTGCCGTGGCGCGACGCGGAGCAGTGGCGATCCCTTCAGCGGGAGGCGGGCGGGGCGCCACTGCTGGGGATCGAGGCGAGCCTGGCCGACGCGGCGGGAGCCGCGAGCGTTCGTCGCCGAGGCGGCGGGCCAGCTGGGCGTGCTCGACGCCGTGGCCCTCGTGGCCGGCGCCTGGGCCGGCGGCGCGAGCTTCGAGGAGGCCCCCGCCGACGAGTGGGACCGGATGCTGCGCACGAACCTCGACACCGTGGCTCACGTCTGCCGCGCCGCGCTGCCGCACCTGCGCGCGCAGGGCGGCAGTGTCGTCGCCGTGGGGTCGCGCGCGGCCGAGGCGGGCGGCGCGGGGATGGCCGCCTACGCCGTCTCGAAGGTGGCGGTCCACTCCCTCGTCCGGCGTTCTCGCGCTCGAGAACGCGAAGCACGGCGTCCGCTTCAACGCCGTGCTGCCCGGAACCATCGACACCCCGGCCAACCGGCGCGCCATGCCGGACGCCGACCGGTCGAAGTGGACCTCGCCGGAGGCGATCGCCGGGGTGATGGCCTTCCTGCTCTCGTCCGAGTCCGCGCCCACCACCGGCGCGCTCGTGCCGGTGGACGCCCCGGCCTGAAGACGGCCCCTACTCGATCCGGCCGGCCAGCTTCAGCAGCGTCCAGAAGAAGGCCCCTATCGCGGCGAGAACGACGCCGGCGAGCACGAGCGCTCGGCCCAGCGACGGCGGCTCGGGCGGCGCCTTCCTCGGGCCGCCCACGATGCGCCTCTCACCGAAGAGAGCCCTCGCCTGACAGCGCTCGCACGAGGCCAGATGGCGGGCCAGGGCTTCCGGGGCCCGGCCGGGAACCGCCGACTGCAGCTGGGCGAGCTGTGCGTCGGTGAGGCATCCCACCGGGGTCGTGGCACCTGCGCTCATGCCGCGAATGGTAGCAGCCGATCGGCGGCTCTGCTCAGCCGATCGGCATGAAGTCTCCGGCGGGCGTGGCTCGGCGCGCGGAGTCGTCGGCGTGCGGGAGTCGTCGGCGGGCGGGCGCGCACGGGACCCGCCCAGAGTCTCGCCGCCATCATCGGCGTGCGCGGAGCTTCGCAGCGCTCGAGTCTGTCGCCGCCCAGGCGGTGGCCCTCGGCCGGCGGGGCGCGCACGGGCTTCCGCCTAAGTCCCTTGCCGCCAGTCAACGGCAGGCACCCAAAGCCCTCGGTCGTGGCCGCATGACTGGATCACTTTTCCTTGCCCTTTGGACCCGTCCTAGGGCACTCGCCATCTGGGCTTCGCTTTTTCTTCACTTTCCTCTTGACAAGTTCTCGGAGCCTCTTCGCGATCCGTCGCTGGCCGGCCCGAAAGGTCGCGTGTACGGCACGCAGCGACGCCACGATCCCCGCCGCCGCGCCGGCCCTCTTCGAGCGAGGGTTCGCCGCACGGCGCGCGCCCTACGCGATCCCAGGAGGTCGCGAAATGCCTGCCTATATTGAAGTCATGGAACGCAGTCACTCGCTGACCTCGGTCTCCGACGAGGAGCTCCTCCGGCGGTTGTCGCATCTACTCGGGCAATCCCGTCGCAACGAGGCCGACCTCGTCGCTCACATCGGCGAGGTCGACCGGCGTCGGCTCTACGCCCGGGAAGCCTCGCCGTCGATGTTCGGGTACTGCACCGAGATCCTCCACCTCTCCGAGGCCGAGGCCTACCTCCGCATCGCCGCTGCCCGCGCCGCGCGAGAGCATCCCCTCCTCCTCACCCTCCTCGCCGACGGAAGGCTGCACCTGACGGCCATCGCGAAGCTGGCGCCGCACCTGACCCCGGAGAACCGGGAGGACATCCTGAAGCGGGCCGCCCACCGGTCGAAGCGCGAGATCGAGGAGCTCGTGGCGGAGATCTCGCCCCGTCCAGATGCTCCGGCGGTGATGCGGAAGCTGCCCGACCGACGAGCGGGGACGACGTCGCCGACCCTCCAGCTCGGCCCGGCCGCCGAGGCGCCTGTCGGACTGCGTCCGCAGGGAGGTGCTTCGATCGATCGCCAACTGCGTCCGGACGGAGTTGACGCGCGCGAGCCTCGAACTGCGTCCGGACGGAGTCGCGGGGGTCGGGATCGAGGCTCGTCCGCCCGAGCGGGCGCTGCTGCCCGCCTCTCCCCGGGCCCGGTCGGCGGTGGTCGAGCCCCTTGCCCCAGGCTCGCTACAAGGTCCAGTTCACTGCCTCCGCCGAGCTTCACGACAAGCTCGAGCGGCTGCGGGCCCTCATGCGCTCCTCGGTGCCCGACGGCGACCTCGGCGCGATCGTCGAGCAGGCCGTCACCGAGAAGCTCCAGAGGCTCGAAGCCCGGCGCTTCGCTCGGACCCAGAAGCCGAGGAAGACGCTCTCCCAGAGCAAGATCTCCCCTACGACACGCCAGATCCCGGCCGCGGTGAAGAGGGCCGTTTACGAGCGGGACGGAGGCCGGTGCCGCTACGAGGACGCGATGGGACGACGGTGCACGGCGCGCCAGGGGCTCGAATACCACCACCGGCGCCCGTTCGCCCACGGCGGCGACCACTCGGTCGATAACGTCGCCCTTGCGTGCAAGTGCCACAACGCCTACCTGGCCGAGATCGACTACGGCCGGGAAGCCATCGCTCCCCATCGCCGTTCGGCGACCCGTCGTCTGGAGCCGGCGCCGCATCCGTCGCCGTGAGGACCGATCGACCGATCGCCGGGAATGGAAGCGGGTCGTAGCGGCGGGCCGCAGCCTGCATACCGTCGGGTCGCATACCGTCGGGTCGCACATCGTCGGTTTGCATACCGTCGGGTCCTACCGTCGACTCGAACCTTCCACCGTCGCGTCGCAGCGTCGGGATCCACCCGTCGCTCATTCCGGGCGGCTACCGGGGAGCGCCGATTGCTTCGCGCAAGGCCCCGCCCTTCCGAATCGGACCCCGACCCCTGGCCAGCCAGCCACTCCAAGGGAACGGGTACCCCGCGATCCGCCGGCCGCCAGGACACCAGTCCGGCCCCGCGTTCGTGCGTTCGGGCCCGCGTCTGAGCTTGGCCTTCGTCTCGCCGGGCGACGAGGAATCCGCGGTCTCCGCGCCGGCGCCGGCGGACCCCTCGTCGCCCGGCCCGGATGGAGCTCCTCGGGGTGACAGGGTCAGCGGCTCGGCTGACCCGGCCGGCGCGGAGCGTGCTCCGCGGGCGAGTGGCCTCGGCGCTCTCGAGTCTCCAGTCGGGGAACGCCGGTCGCATCGCGCGAGCCTCGCCGTTTGGCCGGCGGGCAGGGTTGTGGTCAGATGGGCGACATGGCGCTCCAACCGACCGCGACCCGCCTCTGGAAGAACCTGCCCCCCGAGGAGCGACTGGCCGCCGCCACCGCCTTCTTCGCCGAGCCTCCACCGGAGCTCGCCGGCACCGCGCTGGGCGTCCTCGTCAAGGCGCGCCACCTGCGCCCGCAGGCCGCCCGCTCCCTTGCGCCGGACGCGCAGGCTCGCATCCTGGCGACCGTCCTCGACCCCGGCGAGCCGCTCTGCCAGGGGCTGCTCGTCTCGCTGCACCTCGGCCACCGCCGGGCTCTCCTCGGCGCCTTCCTCGATGCGCTGTCCCTGCCGCACGAAGACGGGGTATTGAAGGAGGAAGCGGACGCGGCACCGCCGGTCACGGTGGAGAAGGCGAAGGCGGCGGCCGGCCTGCTGGCGTCCTTCCCCGCCGGCGAGGTGCGAACCTACCTGAACACCCTGTGGCTGCAGGACCCGGAACGCTGGGGCGCGCTCGAGGACGCGGACGACTGGCTCCCCAAGCCCACTGGGCCGGGGGCGAGCTAGACCTCGCCCCTTTCCAGGGGGTGCTGGACCTCGGGGAGCCCGTCTCCCGAGGGGAGGAAGAGCCAGAACCGCTCGGCGTGGTACACGCCGCCCAGCTTCTTCGCCGCTGCGGCCGCACGCGCGTTGAAACGCCTGGCGGCCCGTGCTCTCCCCTTGCCGTCCCGGGGAAGCAAGAGGTCCACGATCGCCTCGGCCCGGGCCTTCGCGTCGGCGTCGGCCACGTGAACGATCGGCTGGAGCCGAGGGCCATAGGCCCGCGCCGGGTTCCAGGGTCGGGCCAGGCGGAACCGCCCCCGCGCCGCCGCGAGGGCTGAGAACCGCGACACGACACCGCTCGACTGCCCACGCAGCCGATCGGGCTCGTTCGTGCGCCAGAGGTGCCGCAGCAGGCCGGCGCGCTCGGCCGCCTTCACGGCGCCCGGAGGGAGACGCGCCCCGAGCAGCGCCAGCCGGGTCCGCACCGCCCCCGGGACGAACGCCTCGGGCCGCTCCTCGTACAGGAAGAGATTGCGCCCCGCCTCGGTGGCGAAGGCCCGCACGGCCGCCTCGTAGGTCAGGCGGTGGTCGATCGAGGCCCCCAGCCCGAGCGGCGCGAACACGTGCACGGCCTGCGTGCGCGGCCCCGTTTCCGTCAGGAGCCGGGCGGCCTCGAGAACGACGTCCTCCTCGTTGGGCCCATCCCCGGCCACCAGGGACGAGCGCCCCGCCCCGGCGCGGCGTTCGCCGGCCGCGGGCAGCCCGGCCGCCACGTACTCCGCCCCGAGCTCGCGCACCGCCCTCGCCGCCGTGCTGTCGCTGCCGACGGGCTCGAACAGGGCCATCACGAGGACCCGCCGGCCTCGCTCCACCTCCCCCAGGACGCGCGCCGGGCAACCGAGCGCCACGTCGTCGCCGTGCGGCGCGAGAAAGAGCGACTCGTACCGCTCGAGGCCGTCTGTATCGAGGCGCGGTCGGGTCATGGCGTGTCAGCGCAGGCGCACGATCCGCGTCACGGGCGGCAGGCAACGGGCGTCGTCGCAGGCCTGGTAGCCGACCTCGATGCCGCCGGCGCCGCTGCCCTGGCGCTCGACCTCGCCCTCGATCGTGACCCGCCCCCGGTAGACCGCCACCGGTCCGCCGCCGCCGTCCCAGACTTCCCCGGCGGGGTACCGGACGTTGCGCAGGCGTCCCACGACGCCCGCCACCGCGGTCGGGACGAGACCCGCACCGGTCGGGTTGGCGTTCACGTGCCAGCCCTTGCGGACCGTCATCTCGACTCGGAACGGCTTCCAGTCCTCGTCCTCGCTCGTGCCAAGGCGGGCCTCGATTTCGACTGCGTCGTAGGCCTCGTCCTCGAGCGTGCCGGTGGCCGTCGCCGCTGCAGTCGCCTGGCTCGCGCCCGCCGGCGCCGTCGCCGTCGACTCGCTCGCGATCGCGGCGGCCGCTCGCGGCGGGGCGAGCGTGGCCCTCGGCGCCGCGAGAAAGCGCTCCAGCGCACGGGCGAGGGTCACGTGCGCGAGCGGCGCCTGGGACATCGCTTCGCCGAAGGCCCGCAGGGCGCCCTCGGCGCGCTCGGCCCACGCCGGGTCTCCCGTCAGCCTCGACAGCTCGACCGCGTTCAGCGCCGCGATGCCGTTTCCCGAGGCCACCGCGCCGTCGAAAGCGGGCTTCGAGCGGAACAGCAGCCGCGGGTCCTGGCCGGCCGCGAAGGCGCCTCCGCCTTCGGCGTCGCCGAGGCGACGCTCCTGCTCCTCACCCAGGCGCACCGCCGCGCTCAGCCACCGCCCGTCCCCCGTCGCCCCGTGCAGCTGCAGGAGCCCTTCCACGAGGAACGCGTAGTCGTCGAGGAAGGCCGGGACGTGCGCCCTGCCTTCGCGGAAGGCGTGGAGCAGCGTGCCCCCCGCCCCGTCCACCATCCGCGAGAGCACGAAGCCCGCGGCACGCTCGGCCGCCGCGATGTACCGGGGCTCCGCGAGGCGCGCCCCCGCGCGCGCCATCGCGCCGATCATCAGGCCGTTCCAGTCGGCGAGCACCTTGTCGTCGGTGGCCGGGCGCTCGCGGCGCGAGCGGGCCTCGGCGAGCGCGCGCCGGCCCGGCTCGAGCCGCCGCGTCAGGTCGGCCTCCGAGAGCCCTCCCGCGCGCGCCTGCTCGGCGAGCGGGGTGTGCAGGAAGAGCACGTAGCGCTCGCCCTCGAAGGGCGGCGGGCCCTCGAGGCCGTACACCGCGCGGAAGAGCCGCCCCTCGGGACCGGGCAGGGCGGCCTCCAGCTCCTCGGCCGTCCACGTGTAGTAGGCGCCCTCGTGCCCGTCCGTCTCGGCGTCGATGGCCGAGAGGAAGCCCCCCTCGGGACCCGTCATCTCGCGCAGCACGAAGTCGAGGGTGAAGCGCGCCACCCGGTCGAAGCCCGCCCCCGGCGCGAGGGCCGAGGCCTCGGCGTAGAGCCAGGCCAGGGACGCGTTGTCGTAGAGCATCTTCTCGAAGTGCGGCACGAGCCACGCTTCGTCCGTCGAGTACCGGTGGAAGCCGCCGGCCAGCTGGTCCATCAGGCCGCCGCGGGCCATGCGGTCGAGCGTCGTGACCAGCATCTCGCGCGCCTCGTCGTCGGCGGCGCGCTCGAGCAGGAAGAAGAGGTTCGCGGGCGAAGGGAACTTCGGGGCCGGCCCGAAGCCGCCCCACTCGGTGTCGAAGCGGGCCGCGAGCCCCTCCCGCACCGCGTCCACGATCTCGGCGCCGGGCAAGGCGCCGCCTCGCGCGCCTCCCGAGCCGAGGTGCTCCTGCATCGCCTGGGCCACCATCTCGGCCTGCTGGACGAGCTCGGGACGCCGGAAGAGCCACGCTTCGCGCAGGCCCTGCAGGACCCTCGGCAGGCCGGGGCGGCCCCGGGCATCGGTGGGCGGGAAGTACGTCCCCGCGAAGAACGGCTGGAGGTCGGGGGTGAGGAAGACCGAGTTGGGCCAGCCGCCCGAGCGCGTGATGAGCTGCGTCGCGGCCATGTAGATCTCGTCCACGTCGGGCCGCTCCTCGCGGTCGACCTTGATGCAGACGAATCCCTCGTTCATCTCGCGGGCGATCTCGGGGACGGAGAAGCTCTCCCTCTCCATCACGTGACACCAGTAGCAGGTCGAGTAGCCGATCGAGAGGAAGATCGGCTTGTCCTCGGCGCGGGCGCGCGCGAAGGCCTCCTCGCCCCACGGATGCCAATCGACCGGGTTGTCTTTGTGGAGGAGGAGGTAGGGGCTCGACTCACGCGCCAGACGGTTCGCCACGCGGTCTTCCCCCCCAAAAGGATCGAGGCCGCTCTCGCGGCCTCGGGTGCTCGTCCCTGTATGAGTGCTGGTAGCGGGGGGAGGATTTGAACCTCCGACCTTTGGGTTATGAGCCCAACGAGCTACCTGGCTGCTCTACCCCGCGTCAAATCAACGACCGGGTAAGTGTACCAATCGGTCCCCGCGGTGTCAACGGCGAAGGTTCCTGCTCGCCGCTCGTGGGGCACGCGCGGCCCGACAGCGCGGACGGGGCGCGGCTCCTCGCCGCGCCCCGCGACACCATGCTCCGGATGCACGGACCGCCGCTCACCGCCCTCTAGCGGCGGTGCCCGGACTCGATCGACGCCACGGTCGGCATCCCGCCCTGCACGAACTCGAGGTACTTCGTGAGCTTGTAGATCTCCATGAACGTGCAGGCCCGGTCCTGCCCGTTCACGCGGGTGAAGCGCTGCTGCCAGCAGGGCATCGACGCGGTGCACTTGCCGCTGGGGCGTCCCTCGATGTGGACGGCGACGTGAATGGGGTCGAACCTCCCGTCGCGCTCCTCGATCCGCGTGAGGTCGGGGATGGCGCTGCTCACCCCGTTGGTGCCCAGGCTGGCGCCGGCGGAGTCCGCGCCGTGACAGGGCGCGCAGTGCGTGAGATAGACGGCCTTGCCCTGGCCGATGGCCCTCAGGGTCTGGGTGTCCGCCTCCCCGGGAGGCGGCCGCGCAGAGCAGCGCGGCGCCGGTGACGAGAACGACCGTTCGCTTCATGGGTTCTCCTCCTTGTTCCTGCGTCGTTGCCCGGAAGGTGGGGCGCGCCGTCGTCCGGCGCCTGATGAAGGGCTCGCGAAGAGGTGACGTCTGCGCCGCGCCCGCATCGAGTTTCGGTGACGGGCGAGGGCCCCAAGCGCTCTCCAATGGGTCCCGAAGCGCGGCCCAATGTGCGCCCCACCGCCGGGCGGAGACCCGCCGGCGCCGCCAAGGCCGCTCCAATCGAAGTCCAAGATCGGCGGGCCGCGCCGGGTCGTACACTCCTCAGTGGAATCCCCGCGGTTCACAGTGGCCATCGCGACTCAGGGCGAGCGGTACCGGGTCCTCGACCTCGTCGTCGACGTGGACGACGCGACCGTGTCGCGCGCCGGCGCGCGGATCGCGCTCCCCCCTCGCACCTTCGAGCTGCTGCTCCTCCTGGTGCGCCGCCACCCGCACCTCGTCCGCCGCCAGGAGATCCTGGACGCCGTCTGGCCGAGCGAGCACGTGACGGAGCAGACGCTCACGCACCGCGTCCTCCTCCTGCGCCAGGCGCTCGGGGACCGCGCCGAGGCGCCGAGGTACGTCGCGGGCGAGCGCGGCTGGGGCTACCGCCTGCTGGGTCCCGTGGAGCCGCTCGACGCTCCGCCGTCCCCCGCGGCGAGGAAGCCCTCGCGGCTCGCGCGCCTCGGCCTGGGCGCCGCGGGGCTGGGCCTGCTCCTCGTCATGGCCGCCGATCCCCGCGGAGCGTCTCGCGCGGCCTCGGAGGTCACCATCGCCGTGAAGCCTCTCTCCGGCGACACGCTGCCCGCGGAGATGCGATCCGTGGCCACCGACCTCACGGACGCCCTGCAGACGAGGCTCGCGGGGATCGACGGGGCGCGGGTGCGCACGTGGAGCGCCAATGCCCCTCCCCCGGCGCTCGTCTTCGACGGCAGCGTGACCACCGCCGGCGACAGGCTCGAGCTCCAGTTGCGACTCGTCGACACCGCCACCGGCGGCACCGTCTGGGCCGAGAGCGCGAGCGGGAAGGCCTACGAGGTCCTCTCGGGCGCGGACGCGCTGCTCGCAAACGCCGCGAACGCCGCCGCGCGCCGCCTGGGCCCCGGCGCCTCGCTGCCGACGCACGCCGCGCCCTCGGCGCGGGTCCGCCGCCTCTGCCTTCGCGGCGAGTTCTACTGGATGGCCTGGGACCCGGAGGCCTTCGCCGCGTCCCGCGACTCCTACGCACAGGCGGTCGCCCTCGAGCCCGACAACGCCTCCGCGCACGCCGGCCTCGCCCTCGCGCACTGCGGGCTGGCCCTGGCCGGACGCGAAGAGGGGGCCGAGGCCGCGGCCCGGCGGGAGGCGGCCCGCGCGCGCGAGATCGCACCCCGTGACGCCGCGACCGTCCTCGCCGGCGGCTTCGTCCGCCTGCTCTTCGACGGCGACGCGGCGGCCGCCCGCGTCGAGCTGCGTCGCGCCCTCGAGGCCGCCCCCGGCGAGCTTCCGCCCCGCATGGGGCTGGCCCTGGCGTTGCAGGCGCTCGGCCGCTTCGACGAGAGCCTGATGCTCCTCCGCTCGGCCGCGCTCGTCGACCCGGACGCGGGCGTCCTCTTCCTTCAAGCCCGCGGGCTCGCCGCCTCGGCGCACTGCCCCGAGGCGATCCCCGTCTTCGAGCGGGCCATCGCCTCGAACGCGCGTCTCGGCGCCGCGCGCCAGGGGCTCGCGGAGTGCCTGGCCGCGTCCGGGCGTGGGGCCGAGGCGGCGAGGACTCTCGGCGGGCCCGGGGCGAGCAGCGTCGCCGACGAGTGGCGGCGACTGTGCCGCTCGGAGGCCGCGCCGAGCGCCGAGCGGCTGCGCACCTGCGTCCTGGCCGGGGACGAGGACCGCGCGCTCGACGCGTTGCGGGAGGGAGCGCGGGCACGCTCACCCTTCCTCGTCTTCGTCGAGAAGGACCCGCTCTTCGCCCCGCTCGCCGCCCGGTCGGCATTTCGTGGCCTGATCGACAAGCCCGCGACCCGCACCGACTGAGCCCCGCGAGCGTCCGGGGCGGCGGCCCTACAATGCACGAATGTGGAAGGTCGGTGACCGCCTCACGCACCGCCACAACCCGGAGCTCGGGCCCGGGCGCGTGGTGTCGGTCGAAGGCCGGTCGGTCCTGGTGGAGTTCCCCGCCGGCGGCGTGACCCTGCGCCTGGCGAGCGACGGGGCGGCCCTCGTGCCCCTCGCCCCCGACGACCCCGGACCCACCGACGCGAGGTCCGACCTCGTGGAGCGCCTGGCCAGCGCGGACGTGGACCCGGTCGAGGACCTCGCCCTGCGCCTCGACGGCCTGCACCTCGCCTCGCTGCGGGAGGCCGAGGGCCTCGGCTCCTTCCTCGGCGGCCGCATCCGCCTCTTCCCCCACCAGCTCCACGCGGCCGAGCGGGCCTCCGCCGCCGACCCCGTGCGCTGGCTCCTGGCCGACGAGGTCGGCCTCGGCAAGACGATCGAGGCCTGCCTCGTCCTGAGCCGCCTCCTCCGGACGGGACGCGCGGAGCGGTGCCTGGTGGTCGCGCCCGAGACGCTGACCGTGCAGTGGCTGGGCGAGCTGTGGAGGAAGTACCACCAGGTCTTCGTGCTGCTCGACGAGGCGCGGCTCGCCGACGTGGCGCGGGACCACGGCCCCGACTTCAACCCGTTCGACGTCCACCGGCGCGCGGTGATCGCCCTGGAGACGCTGGTGGCGCGGCCGGAGCTGACCGCCCGCGCGGCCCAGGCCGGCATCGACCTCCTCGTGGTGGACGAGGCCCACCGCCTGCGCCGCCCGCCCGGCCACCCGGGCGGCCCGGCCTGGCGCGCGGTGGCGCCCATCGCCGCCCTGGGCCGCCACCTCCTGCTCCTCACCGCGATCCCCCTCGACGACGACGTGCACGGCTTCTTCCGCCTGCTCCAGCTGCTGCGTCCCTGCCGATTTCCCGGAGACCGAGACCCTCGAGACCCGCCTCGCGCGGCCCGAGCCCCTCCCGCCCTGCACCAGCTCGACGCGACGCGTGGACATCGGCGGGCTGCCGCCCCGCGTCGGCCTGCCCACCGAGGGCGAGGGCAGCTGGGCGGCGAGGCTGGAGCTGGTCGGCGCCGTGCGCGGAGCCCCGGCGCCCCACGCCCTCGGTCGGCGGCAGAAGGCGGATCGCGTGCGCCGCGCGCTCGCCTCCGGCGCCGCGCTCCAGGCTCTCCTCGGCCGCGACGACGCGGACCTCGCGCGCCTCGCGGAGCGGGCGGACGCGGCCGACCCCCGCATGGCGTGGCTGGCCGGGCACGCCCCGCGGTGGCGCGAGGCCGGGGAGAAGACGCTCGTCTTCGTCGCCCACCGCGAGACGCTGGAGTGGATCCGCACCGAGCTCAGCCGCCGCGCCCAGGTCGCGACCGGGGTGTTCCACGAGGAGCTGTCCTCGGCGCGGCGCGACATCGAGGTGGCCCAGTTCCGGCTGTCCGGCGGGCCGAGCCTCCTCGTCTCGACCGAGTGCGGTGGAGAGGGCCGGAACTTCGAGTTCTGCCGCCGCATCGTCCTGTTCGACCTGCCCTGGAGCCCGCTCGTCGCCGAGCAGCGCATCGGGAGGCTCGACCGCATCGGCCGCCGCCTCCCGGTCGAGATCGTCCACTTCGTCCCGCCCGAGGGCATCGGCCGCGACGTGGCGCGGCTCTTCGAGGCGCTCGGTCTCTTCCGCGAGCCGCTGGCGGGCCTCGAGCCCGAGCTCGCCCGCGTGGAGGCGGCGCTCGAGATGGCGGCGCTCTCCCCCGCGGGCGCCCTCTCCGGCGCGCGCTTCGACGCGATCGTCGCCGGCGCGCACGCCGCGCAGTCGCGGATTCGCGAGGCGGCCTGGCGGGAGATGCACCGCGACCCCTACCGGCCCGAGCTCGGCGCAGGCGATCCTCGCGCGCGTTCCGCCCGACCTCGACGCGCTCAACGAGGAAGTCGTCACCGCCGCCTGCGAGCGCCTCTCCCTCCACGTCGAGCCGCACGCCGGCCACGTCTTCTCGATCGAGCTCGGCCACCACGCGCTGGTGGACAGCCTTCCCGGGGTCCCGGCCGGGACGAGCTTCCTCGGCACCTTCGACCGCGAGGAGGCCCTCGCCGACGAGAGGATCGACTTCTTCGCCGCCGGCCACCCCCTCGTGGAAGGCCTGCTCGCCCACCTCGAGGAGTCGCCCCTGGGCCGCGTCAGCGTGCTGCGCCTGGCGATCGGCGCCGAGAAGGGGCTGGGCCTGCTGGCCCTCTACAAGGACGGGCCGGTGTTCGAAGCCGTCGCCCTGGACGCCGCGCTTCGCCCCCGCCCCGACTGGGCCGCCGCCCTGCGGCGCCGGCCGCTGCGGACGCGGCGGGTCCCCCCGGGCTCCTGCGCGAGCCCGGCTGGCCGGCGGCGATCCGCCGGATCGCGGCGGCGCTCGACCCGGCGCGGCGGCCGGTCGCCCTGGCGGCGGTTCTCGTTGGCCCCGTGACGCCCGCGGGGACTACTTGCCGGCGATCGAGACCAGGTCGACGTCGAAGAGGAGCGTCGAGTTCGCGGGAATCGGGCCGCCGCCTGGTTGCCGTAGCCGAGCGACGGCGGGATCGTGAGCCGGCGCTTCCCGCCGACCTTCATCCCCGGGATTCCCTGGTCCCAGCCGGCGATGACCTGGCCGGTCCCGATCCGGAAGGAGAACGTCTGTCCACGATCGTACGAGCTGTCGAACTTCGTGCCGTTCGTCAGCGTGCCGACGTAGTTGACGGTGACGGTGTCGCCGACGGCGGCCGTCGCACCGGTGCCGACGACCAGGTCCTCGACCACCAGCGTGCCCCCGCCGGTCGGCGTCGTGGAGCTGTCGCCCCCGCCGCCGCAGGCGGCCAGGGTCAGGAGAATGAGAGCGGAAAGCCAACGGTTCAAGCGATGTCCTCCTCGGTCAAAGATCCATCTTAGCGGCGATAATCGCCCGTGTCTCGCGACCGTCGGCGCCTTGCTCGTCCCCCTCGCCTTCCTCGCCTTCGTGAGCCTCGGCCTGCCCGACGGCGTCCTGGGTGTCGCCTGGCCGTCGCTGCGGCGCAGCTTCGACCGGCCGATCGACCAGCTCGGGCCTGATCCTCCTCTCGATGACCGCGGGCTACCTCGCCTCCAGCTTCAGCGCCGGTGCCATCCTCGAGCGGCTCGGCGTCGGCCGGCTGCTCGTGACGAGCGGCCTCCTCGTGGCGGCGAGCGCCGCCACCTGGGCCGCGACGCCGTGGTGGCCCCTGATCCTGGCGGGGGGCTTCGTCTCCGGCCTCGGCGCCGGGGCCATCGACGCGGCCGTCAACGCCTTCGCCGCCGCCCGCTTCACGCCCCGCGTCATCACCTGGCTTCACGCCTGCTGGGGGCTCGGCGCGATGATCGGGCCGCTGGTCATGACGGCGGTGATCGCCTCCGGCCACGGCTGGCGCCGCGGTTATCTGCTCCTCGCCGCGAGCCTGCTGGGTATGGCCGCGTGCTTCCAGCTCACCCTCGGCCTCTGGGAGGTGCCCGCCGGTGAAGGCCGGCGTCGCGACCACCGGCACCGTCGCCGGCCGCCTGGGCGACGCGCTGCGCCAGCCGCGCGTGCGCGCCAACGCGCTCCTCTTCTTCCTCTACACCGGCGCCGAGGCGAGCGCCGGCCAGTGGGCCTTCAGCCTGCTCACGGAGTCGCGCGGGATGCCGGCCGCCGCCGCGGGCCTCGCCGCGTCCACCTACTGGGGCAGCATCTTCGTGGGGCGCCTGGCCTTCGGCGCGGTCGCCCACCACGTGGCGCCGCCGACGCTCCTCCGCCTCGGCATGGCCGGCGCGCCCCTGGCCGCCCTCGTCGTGTGCGCTGACGCGCGGCGGGGCGGGCGCCTTCGCGGGCCTCTTCGCCCTCGGCCTCCTGCTCGCCCCGATCTTCCCGCTGCTGATCGCGGAGACGCCGGCGCGCGTCGGCGAGCGCCACGCCGCCCACGCCATCGGCTTCCAGATCTCGGCGGCGACGCTCGGCGCCGGCGCGCTGCCCGCGCTCGCCGGCCTCCTCGCGCGCCACGCGGGGCTCGAGTCCCTGGGCCCCTTCCTCCTGGCCGTGACCCTCGCCCTCCTCGTGCTCCACGAGCGCGGCGCGCGCCGCTGACGGGCCGGGGGCGCGAGGAGCGCGTGCTATCCTCGCGCCCACTCCTTCATGTCCCGAGGTCCCATGGATCGAAACACCCCTGCCGCTTCGCCGGCCACCGAGACGCGTCTCGACACGATCGCCTCCGACGCCGCGACGCTGGCCCCCCCCGAAGCGGCCGCCCTCCTCTCGCTGCTTCCCGACGCCGATCTCGCCACGGTCCTCCGCGCCCTGAGCCCGTCGGTCGCCGAAGACGTCCTCGTCGCGCTCGGCGAGGACCGGCGTCGGGCCGTGCTCGCCGCGGTTCCGGCCGACGAGGGGCGGCAGTGGGCCCGCAACCGGACCTACCCCGACGACTCCGTGGGCCGGATCATGGAGCCCCCGCACGCGGTCTTCCGGCCCGGCCTCACCGTGGCGGACACGGTCGAGCGCATCCGCGAGCTGGTGAAGACGACCCTCGTCACCTACGCCTTCGTCACCGACGAGGCGGGCGTCCTCCAGGGCGTCGTGGCCATGCGGGACCTCCTGCTCGCCGGACGCGACGACCGCCTCGACGCCGTCATGCTGCGGGAGCCCTTCTCGCTGCGGCCGGAGATGCCGCTCCTCGAGGCCGCGCGGCTCGTCGTGGCCCGCCATTTCCCGGTCTACCCGGTGTGCGACGCCGAGGGCCGCCTCGTCGGGATCGTCCGCGGCCGGACCCTCTTCGAGGAGCAGGCGCTCGAGATCAGCGCCCAGGCCGGCACCATGGTCGGCGTCGAGAAGGAGGAGCGGCTCTCGACCCCCTGGTCGCGCAGCCTCCGCTTCCGTCACCCGTGGCTGCAGCTCAACCTGCTCACCGCCTTCGTCGCCGCCGCCGTCGTCGGGGCCTTTCAGGGCACGATCGACAAGCTCGTCGTCCTGGCGGTGTTCCTGCCGGTGCTGGCCGGCCAGTCCGGCAACACCGGCTGCCAGGCCCTCGCGGTCACGCTGCGCGGTCTGACTCTCGGCGAGCTGCGCCACGGCGGAGCGCCGGCGGCTCGTCTTCAAGGAGGGCCTCCTCGGCCTCCTGAACGGCGCCCTCGTCGGCGTGTCCGCCGCCCTCGGCATGTACGTGGTCGCGCGCTCCCAGGGGAACCCGTCGGCGCTCCTGCTGAGCCTCGTGGTCTTCCTCGCCATGATCGGCAGCTGCCTGGTGAGCGGCCTCGCCGGCGCTCTCATCCCGCTCACGCTGAAGCGCATCGGCGCCGACCCCGCGACCGCCTCCAGCATCTTCCTGACCACCGCGACCGACGTCGCGAGCATGGGCCTCTTCCTCGGCCTCGCCACGCTCATCGTGCTCTAGGTCGAGCGGGTCCGTGCGGGGGCGTGACTCGGGTCACTGCCCCGGCCCGTGCGGCGGGATTACCCTGTCCTCAGCCGCTTCACCTGTCTCGCGCGGCGCGAGGGACGGCGAAGAGAGGAGCGCGAACGTGACACGGATCATGTGGTCCCGGCGAGAGCTCGAGCGCGACGAGGCCTCCAACGACGGGACGGTCTGCGTTGCCGCGCTGCACGCCCTCGCCTCGAGCACGCCACCTTTCGCCTCGTTCGAGCAGCTCTTTCGCCGCCACTACCCGGACATCCGTCGCCTGCTCGACGGCCGCGTCGAGCCCGGCCTCGCCCTCATGGTCTTCGGCCCGGGCGGGACCGAGGCGTCCGGGTGGTTCGCCGCGAAGGACGCCGTCGTCAACCCGCTGATCGTCGGCCGCCACAGCAGCGCCGACGTCTTTCTGCCCTCGGACCCTCGGCTCTCCCTGCGCCATCTTGCCGTCGTGCTGCATCGGAAGAACGACGGGTGTGCCGTCGCCTTCCGGGTGCTCGACCTCCGGACGCCGCTGGCGTTTGCCGGCGAGGAGGGGGCGCGCCTCGAGGCCGTCGAGGCGCGCGGACCCGTCCTCCTTTGGTGCGGCTCGCTGGGCCTCTTCCTGTTCCCGACCGGCGGAGAGACGTCGACGTGGGCGGAGAACGCCGACGACGCCTGCTCACAGATCCCCGCGCGCCTCTTGGTCGAGAAGACCCCCGCCTCAGAAGGAGACGGCCCGGCGGCAGGGGTGAGAGTGCGCCCGCTGGACCCGCCCCCATCAGCGCCAGAGGCGACCACGCTCGTGAACACGTTCGCGGGGCCGGTGTTCCCTTCGCTCGACCGGGACGAGTCCGACCCTGCGCGCGGGGAGCTTCTGGTCGGCTCGGCGTCGGGGCGTGCCGCGGTGCGCCTCGGAGCCCGCGCCGCGCACCGCGGCGTCCTCCTGGGCCGCTACGACCGCTGCGACACCGCCGGCCTCCCGGTGCTGACCGATCCTGCCCTATCGCGGGTCCACCTTCTCGTCCTCGAGCTGGACGGGAGCCTGTACGCCATCGACACCGCCAGCAAGAACGGCTCCTGGTGCGGCGGCGAGCGGACTCGCGCGACGCGCCTGCTGCCCGGCCTGCGCCTCGCCCTGGCCGGGAAGGCCACCGTGGAGTGGCGCCCCTTCCACTGACGCCGCGGCCTCAGGGCCGCAGCTCGTACCGGATCGCCCACTCCTGCAGGCCGTCCGTCTGGATGGGCGCGCTGAGGACCACCTTCATGTTGGCGATGCTGGCCGGGATGGCGCAGGCGGCGGCGTCCGGCTGGTCGAAGACGATCACGACCTCGCTGGGTACACCCGGCCGCAGGTCGAGGGGGCCCGTCGAGCCGCGGTAGCACGCGAGCTTGTTCGTGGCGTGGAGGAAGCCGATCGCGTCGAGGACTGGCCCACCGCTCGCCGAGAGCAGCCGGAAACGCATCCGCACGCGACCGCTGCAGCCGCTCGCGTTCGCCCCGCAGCCCGTGATCGTGGAGCCGGGAGCCGGCTCGGCGGACAGGAAGGTGATCTCGGTGGGTCCGGCGTGGGGGCCGACCACGACGTCGGTTGGGGCCGGCAGCGTCGGGCTGGTGCCGGGCATCGGCACGACCGGAGTCGCGACGTCGCTGCAGCCGGGACCGAGGAGGGCGGCGAGACAGACGAAAGCCAGGAGTCGCATCCGAACCTCCTGTCGCCATCGTACGCCTCCGCAGGACCGGCGGCACCTCGCGGAAGGTCCTTCGGAGCGTCAGGCCGGGATCTCCCAGCCCGCCCGGTACTCTTCCTTGAGGTACGCGTCCGCCTCCGGCGCGTTCGTCGCCTTCATGCCCGCGGCGTCCCACCGGAGCAGCCGGCCCGTGCGCAGGGCCACGTTGCCGAGCAGGATGAGCTCGGTGAGCCGCGCCCCGTAGGCGAACGAGCTGCAGGCGGGCTGGCCGCCCTTGCAGGCCTGCAGCCAGTCCGCGTGGTGCCCCTCGACCCTCGGGAGCGTCTTCGCGGGGCGGACGTAGCTGCGCTGCCGCTCGAGGGGCAGGAGGCGGGGCATGCCGGACCAGCCCGCGCAGGTGATGAGCCCCCGCTCCCCGACGAACAGGATGCCGTTGTCCTCGTCGCCCAGCCGCTGCCTCGGGTCGTCGGGGTCGATCCCGGGCGGCGTCGGCGGCCGCAGGCCGCCGTCGTACCAGTGGACGGACAGCGGCCCTCGGCCGCCGCGGGCGCCGAAGCGCCAGTTCACGAGCACCCCGTTCGAGCACAGGTCGGCGTCGATCCCGGGCGCCGTGGCCTCCACCGTCTCCGGCGCCTCGAGGTCCAGCGCGTTGAAGGCGGGGTCGAGGTTGTGGACGGCCATGTCGGGCAGGACGCCGCCGCCGAAGGGCCAGAAGCTGCGCCACGTGCACGGCGCGTAGGCGGGGTGGTACGGCCGGACGGCTCGGGGGCCGAGCCACAGGTCCCAGTTCAGCCCGCGGGGCACCTCCGGCGTTCCCTCCGGCCGCGTGGTCCAGCTCAGGTTGCCCATCGAGCCGCTCCACGCGTGCACCTCGCGGACGGCGCCGATCGCGCCATCCCGGATCCACTCGACGGTCTGGCGGTGTCCCTCGCCCGAGCGGCCCTGGTTGCCCAACTGGGTCGCGACGCCCGTCTCCGCGGCCACCCGGGCCACCGCCCGGGCCTCCCACACGTTGTGGGTGAGGGGCTTCTCGCAGTAGACGTGCTTGCCGGCCTTCATCGCGAGGATCGAGACGTACGCGTGCAGGTGGTCCGGGGTGGCGACGAGCACGGCGTCGATCGCCTTCTCCTTCTCCAGCATCACGCGGAAGTCCTCGTACACGGCGCACGCGTGGTTCGGGGTCGTCGCGCGGTAGTGCTCCTCGATCTCCGCCCGGACCGGTCCCCGGCCCGACCGGCCGCCGTAGTAGAACTCGCGCAGGTCCCACTCCTCGGCCGGGTCCGCGACCGCGATGACCTGGCAGTCGCTCTCCTGGAAGAGAGCGCGCGCGTTGTGCAGCCCCTGTCCCCCGGCGCCCACGAGGGCGACGTTCACCTTGTCGCTCGGCGCCACGAACCCGGGGCCGCCCAGGACGTGGCGGGGAACGATCGTCGCCGCCACGGCGGCGGACGCAGTGGCCATGAAGCGACGACGGCCGGCCGGCTCTTCGTGGATCATGGTCTCCCGCCGATGCGCGCGCGCCCGATCGACGCGCCGGGCGGGATGCTATCAGAGGTCGACGGCGTGGACCCGGGTGGGCTGGCCGGTCTTCCATCCTCCCGCGTGTCCAGCGGATTGAACGCGCGAAACCTCTTGCTCCCGTGGGTCGTCTCTGCTTGAATCCCGATCTCACCCACAGCCGAACGAGGAGGAGCGCATGACCCATCCCTGGCACGGTCGTCTCGCCTGGCACGAGCTGATGACCACGGACCCGAAGGCGGCGGAGACCTTCTACGCGAAGGTCGTGGGCTGGACGGCTCAGCCGTTCCCCGGCATGGAGACGCCCTACTCCATGTGGATGAGCGGCGAGCTGCCGGTGGGCGGGCTGATGGAGCTGCCGGCGGAAGCGAAGGCCGGGGGGGCGCCGCCGAACTGGTTGCTCTACGTGGCGGTCGCGGACGCCGACGCGACGGTCGCCCAGGCGCGGTCGCTGGGCGCGAAGGTGGAGTTGGAACCCCGCGAGATCCCGGGTGTCGGCGGCTTCGCCGTCCTCTCCGACCCGCAGGGCGCCGTGTTCGCGATCCTGCAGCCGGCCGACCCCTCCACCTACTCGGGGCCGGAGACCGTACCCGCCCCGCTCGAGTTCTCCTGGCGCGAGCTCGCCACCACCGACCGAGAAGCGGCGACGGCCTTCTACGTCGCCCTCTTCGGCTGGGAGAAGCAGAACGCGAACGACATGGGCGAGCCCGTCGGCGTCTACCAGGAGTTCGGCCGGCCGGGCCTGCCGCTCGGCGGCATCTACACGAAGCCCGCCGACATGCCCTTCCCGCCGTTCTGGCTGGTGTACGCGAAGGTCACCGACATCCAGGCCTCGCTCGCGGCGGTCAAGGCTGGGGGCGGCACGGTCCTCATGGGGCCAATGGAGATCCCGGGCGGAGATCGGATCGCCCAGTGCCTCGACCCACAGGGCGCGGCCTTCGCCCTCCACCAGGCGAAGGACTGACGAGCCGGCCTGGCCCGGGACGCGAACCGCCCTCGTATGGCTACAGGTCGACCGCGTAGACCCGGATGGGCTACTCCCCCACCACGCCGCCAGGACGGGGCGCAGGGCCGACTCGACGGCCTGCACCTCCGCCTCGCGCTCGCCGACGATGCCGACCACCTCGCCCTCGACCCGCAGCAGGCGCACGGCGTCTCCGCGGGCCGCCCCGGCGAAGCGATCGGCGAGGCGCACGCCCTGCGGCACGACGAACACCGACACGTGGCTGCCCGGCGACGCGTAGTAGACGTGCGGCGCCAGCGAGAGGCCCACGAGCGGGCAGTACCGGGCGCCGACGAGGGTGAGCTCGCCGACCCGGTCCGGGAGGCCCGGCACCCGGGTGCCCTGCGCCTCGAACCACTCGGCCACGACCCGCGGCTCGCCGCTCCAGATCTTCGCCGGGGAGCGGGCGACGCGAGAAGCACTTGTCGTGGTCCCGGGCGAGGTCCCACGCCACGAACGGAACGTGACCGCGGACCCAGAGGCCCGCGACGAGGACGGCCGCGAGCGGGAGCGCGAAGCGCGCCACAGCACCCGGTGTGAGGGGCCGCCGCCGCGTCCCGCGCCCGCACGCGGGCCTCCAGGCCTTGCGGCAGCGCCGGCGCCGGGAGGCCCCGCAGGCGGGCCCGCAGGCCGCGCTCCGCCTCGGCCTGCGCCCGGCAGGCCGCGCAGGCCTCGAGGTGCGCGGCCACTGCCGCCGTGGACTCGGCGTCGAGCTCGCCGTCCACGAAGCCGGTGACGCGTTCGGGGTCGCAGCTCAACTCGTCCTCCCCCCGAGCGCCTCGCGGAGGAGGGCCCGGCCCCGGTGGATGCGCGACATCACGGTGCCGACCGGGATCGCGAGGGCGGCGGCGATCTCCGCGTAGGTCAGGTCCTGCACGTCGCGCAGGACGACCGCCTCCCGGAAGGCGTCGGGCAGGGCCCGGAGGGCGCGCTCGAGGTCCTCGCGCCCCGAGGCGAGGGCGTCCTGGGGCGGCGGCGACGCCGGCCCCTCGCCCAGCGAGCTCGACGGTCTCGCGGACGGCGCTTCGTCCGCCGGAAGGCGTCGGTGCGCACGCGCTGCAGGATGGTGTGCAGCCAGGCCCGGGCGTTCGACCCCGGCAGGTAGCGGTCGAAGGCCCGGTGCGCGCGCAGGAAGGTCTCCTGCACCAGGTCCTCGGCGTCGTGAGCGTTCCCCGTCATGCGGTACGCGGCCCCGAAGAGGGACCGCAGGTGGGGAAGGATCTCCGCCTCGAATCGCTCTTCACGGTTCAAATCGTGCCGTTCCCGGCGGGCCTTCCTCCGTGCGGGGGAACGCCTCCCGGCTCCTGGTTATTCCGATCGTGGGCCGATTCTGACACGGGCGGCCGCCCGGGAATGGACCGGCCCCTCCGCGCGTTCATCGGTCCAGGAAAGGCGGGACCGCGTCCCGCGGGAGGGTTGCGATGGCGCGGCAGGCTTGCAGTGGCGTTCGTGGCGGCATTCACGGCGGCGTGCGGCGGAGGCGGGTCGTCACCGACCGCGGCCCCGACACCCGCCGCCGCGCCCGCCCCACGCCCACCCCGGCCGCCTCCGCGACCGTCCTGCGATCGACGGTGTTCGCCGGGGCGAACGGCTACACGACGATGGGCCAGGCCGCCATCGTGCGCGAGGGGGCGGGCCACCGGCTCGAGCTGCGCGAGGACTTCCGCACCAGCCAGTCGGCCGCCCTCGACGTGCGCCTGTGCCGGGAGACCCGCTGCACGGGCGACGACCTGAACCTCGGCGAGATCAAGGCATTCGCCGGCGCGCAGCAGTACGCGCTCCCGGACGACGCGCGGGGCCTACCGCTACGCCGTCATCTGGTGCCGGGCCGTGAACCTGCCCTTCGGCTTCGGCGAGCTCCGATGAAGCGGTCGTCGCTCGGACCCTCTCGCTGGCGCTCGCCGCCGGCGCCCTCGCCCTCTTCCCGTCGCTGGCCGACGCGGGCCCCTGGAACCGTCGTCCGGGCGGCTTCTACGCGAAGCTCGGCTACAACCACCTCCGGGCCACCGAGCTCGCGACGCCGGCCGGCGAGGTGGTCGACATCCCGGCCTACGTCAAGGACGAGGCCACGCTCTACGCCGAGTACGGCCTGTCGGACCGGTTCGCCGCGGTCGTCGATCTCATCGGCTACCGGTGGTCGGAGATCGAGGGCTTCGAGTCCGCGGGAGGCATCGGCGACCTGCGCCTCGCGCTCCAGTGGCAGATCGGCCAGCGGGGCTCGTCGGTGTTCGCGCTGCGCGGGACCGTCCAGGCGCCCACGGGCGACGAGACGAAGGGCGACGGCCTCCTGCCGACGGGCAGCGGCGTGTGGGAGGGAGACGTCGTCGCCTCGGCGGGCGTCTCGCTGTGGCGTGGTCGCGGCTGGGCCCAGGCCGGCCTCGGCCCGCAGTTCCGGGGCGGCGGCCTGCGCGACGGCTTCGTCTACGACGCGCAGGTCGGCGGGCGCCTCTTCGGCCCGGTGCTCCTGCTCTTCAACGTGCGCGGCGTCCAGCCCTGGGACACCAAGCCGGGGGACGCGTCCACGATCTCGCCCGCGGGCTTCGGCGACGGCGTCACCTACCTGGCCTGGGGCCCCGGCCTCATCGTGGAGGTGGCGCGGGGCGTCGCCCTCCAGCTCGACGTGGACGGCGCGACCCACGTGCGTAACATAGCCAAGGGGCCGACCGTGCGCGTCGGGCTGTCCGTCTCCCGCTGACGGCGCCGGCGGACCCCGGAGGCTCTCGATGCGGAGTGGGTCCCGACCGGTCCTGACGCTGGCCCTGCTCGCCGCCGGCGCGGCTCGCGCCCGGCGGCGAGCTCTCGGCGCACGCCGTCGCGGCCGCGCGCGGGCTGGCGGTCGAGAGCCGCGCGCCCTGGATCGACGGGGCCTTCGGCCGCCTCACCGAGGGCGGCGGCACGCCGGGCTTCGCGGCCATGGCGCGGGGAGAAGCTCATCTCGGCCTCGACTGGTCGCCCTCCCCCGTCGTCCTCGTCCGGCTGCACGCGACCGCGCGCACCGAGCCGGGGGCGGCGGGAGGGTGGCGCGCGGGCCTCGCCGAGGCCTTTCTCCAGTACCGGCCCGAGCTCCGCCCGTCCTTGGCGCTGCGCCTGCGAGCGGGCCTCCTCTTTCCCCCGACCTCGCGCGAGAACGTGGACCCCTTCTGGCAGTCGCCCTACACGCTCACGCTCTCCTCCGTGAACACCTGGATCGGCGAGGAGGTGCGCCTCGCCGGGCTCGACGTCGCGGCCCAGCTCGGGGCGCCGGGCGGAGGGCGCCTCGAGCTCGCCGCCATGGCCTTCGGGGGCAGCGACACCGCCGGAGCGCTCCTCGCCTGGCGGGGCTGGGCCCACGGCACGAGGCTCTCGGTCGCGGGGAGACGCTGCCCCTGCCGCCTCTCCCCACCCTCGCCCCCGGCGGCGCGTTCGCCGACCAGCGCGACGACGGCACGCGGCCGGTGGACGAGCTCGACGGGAGGGTCGGCTGGCACGCCCGGGCCCGGTGGTCGCGCGACGGCGTCGGCCTCGTCCAGGCCGCGTGGACCGACAACCGCGGCGACCGCGCCCTGCACCGCGGGCAGTACGCCTGGGACACGCGATTCGCGTCGGTCGGCGCCGAGGCGCAGGCCGGAGCCTTCCGCCTCGTCACCGAGGGCGCGTTCGGAGACACCGGGATGGGTGCCCCCGGCGGCTCGCGCGTCGACGTGAGGTTCTGGACCGGCTACGTCCTGCTGAGCTGGGCCGGACTCGACGAGCGGCTGCGGCTCACCGCCCGGTACGACCGCTTCCGCAACGAGGACCGCGACGGTCAGCCCGAGCCCAACGACGAGTCCGGCGAGTCGGGCCTCTGGCTGCGCCTGGGCCTCGAGGTCCTCGACCTGCGCTCCGCCGGCGCGGCCCGGGCGGCCCGCCGACGCCGGCGCCGCGCGCGCAGGCCGACTGCGGCGCTTCTGACTCGGGCTGGCGGTCCCCGAACGGGCATAGAATCGCGCGGTTCCGGAGGTCTTCATGAACGCCCGACGCCGCCGCCCTGCTCTCGCCGCCGTCCTCGCCTCGACCGCCCCCGCCACCCCGGCCGAAGGGCCCGAGGCCCGCGTCCGGGTCGACGCGGCGGCGGTCGGGGCGCCCATCTCGCCCTACGTCTACGGGCAGTTCATCGAGCACCTCGGCCGGTGCATCTACGGGGGCCTCTGGGCCGAGATGCTCGAGGACCGGAAGTTCTTCTACCCGGTGACCGGCGAGGCGCCGGCGTGGGAGATGTTCACGCCGGGCAAGCCCTCCTGGGAAGGGGAGGGCCACCCGTACGAGCTGCTCGTGCGCTCGCCCTGGATGATCCTGGGCGACAAGAAGGCCGTCACCATGGTGCGCGAGGGGGCGTACGCGGGCGAGCACAGCCCGCGCGTCACCCTGCCGGGCGGCGGCGCCGCGGCCGGGCTCGTGCAGGAGCGGCTGGGCCTGCAGGACGGTCGGGAGTACGTGGGCCGCATCGTCCTCGCGGCGGACGCCTCGGCCGCGCCCGTCGAGGTGAGCCTGGCCTGGGGCGGCGGCGCGACCGACCGGCAGACCGTGACGATCACGGACGCCGGCACGGGCTTCGCCACTCACGCCCTGCGCTTCCGCTCGCGCGGCACGACCGACAACGGCCGGCTCGAGATCGTCGTCGCGCGGCACCGGGCACGTTCACGGTCGGGGCCGTGTCCCTGATGCCGGCCGACAACGTGCTCGGCTGGCGCGCGGACACCCTCGCCCTCCTGCGCGAGCTCGACTCCCCCGTCTACCGCTGGCCGGGCGGCAACTTCGTGAGCGGGTACGACTGGAAGGACGGCATCGGCGACCCCGACCGCCGGCCGCCGCGCAAGAACCCGGCCTGGAAGGGCGTCGAGCACAACGACGTGGGCCTCCACGAGTTCATGGACCTGATGCGCCTGATCGGCACCGAGCCGTACGTCGCGGTCAACACCGGCAAGGGCGGGCCCGGAGTCGGCGGCCGGAGCTCGTCGAGTACGCGAACGGCGCGGCGACGACGCCGCTCGGCCGCAAGCGCGCGGAGAACGGCAGCACGCGGCCCGTTCGGCGTGAAGCTCTGGGCGGTCGGCAACGAGATGTACGGCGACTGGCAGATCGGCCACATGCCGCTCGAGAAGTACGTCGAGAAGCACAAGACGGTCGTGGACGCGATGCGGGCGGTCGACCCGAAGATCCAGCCGGTGGCGGTGGGCGCCGTCGGCGAGTGGAGCCAGACGATGCTCGCGAACGCCTCCACGCACATGTCCTACCTGAGCGAGCACCTCTACTGGCAGAGACAAGCCGGACGTCCCGGCCCACGTGGCCCAGGCGGTCGACGGCGATCCGGAAGGTGGCCGAGGCGCACCGGGCCTACCGCCGGGAGATCCCCGCGCTGCGCGGGCAAGGACGTCCGGGTCGCGCTCGACGAGTGGAACTACTGGTACGGGCCGAACGAGTACGGCGAGCTCGGCACCCGGTACTTCCTCCAGGACGGCCTCGGGATCGCGGCGGGGCTCCACGAGCTGTTCCGCAACAGCGACATCTTCTTCATGGCGAACTACGCCCAGACCGTGAACGTGATCGGCGCGATCAAGACGACGCCGACCGCGGCGGAGATGGAGTCGACCGGGCTCGCGCTGGCCCTCTACCGGCGCCACTTCGGGACGCTGCCGGTGAAGGTGGAAGGGCGCGCCCGCGCCGCTCGACGTGGCGGCGGCGTGGACGGCCGACCGCTCCGCCCTGACCGTGGCGGTCGTCAATCCCACCGCGGAGGCGCGTCGGGTGAAGCTCGACCTCGCCGGCGCCGCGGTCTCGGGAAGGGCGCGGCGGTTCGTCCTGACCGGGCCCGACCGCTTCTCCCACAACGCCCCCGGGCGGCCCCGCGGGGTGAGCGTGACCGAGACGTCGCTCGCCCAGGGCGGGGACACGGTCGAGTTGCCGCCGCTCAGCGTCGTCCTCCACGTCCTGCCCGTGCGCTGAGAGTGTCCTCCCGTCGGCCCGGAGTGTCCTCCTCCCGGACACTCCGGGCCCGTCGGCCGCCACTGGGGAGTCGACCGCCCGCTGCCGGACTTCCTGCAAGTCGCTGGATATGGGACGGTTACCCAAGGAACGCAAAAGAACGTGCATACGCCCCGGTCTGGCGAACCTTTTGCCCATGGAAGACGTCGAAGAGCTTGAGACCGGTAGCCCGGTCCTGGAAAGGAGACGGTCATGGGAACGACGATCACGGCCGTCCAGGCGCTCTGCCCCCTCTGCGGGTCGCCCGTCCAGTCCTTCGTTCGCAGCCGTCGTGCTTTCGCGGAGGACCTCCGCGCCATCTCCCCCGGCCCGGAGCTCGGACGGAGCTACACCCTCTGCGACGACTGCGGCGTTCTCGCGAATCTCCCCTCCAACCTCACGCTCAACTGATCCGGCACCGGTCGAAGACCATCGGAAGGCGTTTTCGCCTTGACGACCGAAGCCTGACCGGAGCAAACTCCGTCGAACGTCGCGCCGTGGTCATCACTTCCGGGGCTCGGCTCCAAGGCGAGCCGGCACCGCGTCGAGTCAGCTGGAGGGAGAGCGCATGCAGGACGAACCCACTTCGCCGGGGGCCGACGCCCCCACGCCCGAGCCGACCGTAGCCAACGCGTTCCAGGAGGCCAAGGAGGCTTTCGCCGCCGCCGGCAACGTCATCGACGCCAACGTGAAGAAGGCGGTCCGGAAGGTGAAGCGCGCCGTCAAGAAGGCCGTCAAGAAGGCCACGCCGGCGCCGAAGAAGGCCGCCAAGAAGAAGGTCGCCAAGAAGGCCAAGAAGAAGGTCGCCAAGGCCAAGAGGGCGCCCAAGAAGAAGGTGGCCAAGAAGGCAGTCAAGACCAAGGTCGCCAAGAAGAAGGTCGCTCGCAAAACGAAGAGGGCGGCGAAGAAGCGCTAGCCCTCGTTCTCCGGGCAACACGACCAAGGGGGCGCCGCCCGGCGCCCCCTTTCCTTTTGCCCGGCGCTACTCCCGGCCCCAGGTGAGGATGGCGGTCTTCAGACCGTCCCCGCCGCGCGACATCCGATGCAGAACCTCGGGAAGGCGTTCGAGGGTAGCCTCGCCACTGATGAAGACGTTCGGGTCGACGTGGCCGTCGGCGATGAGCCGGAAGGCCTTGCGCACGCTCTCCGGGGTGTGGTGGAACGTCGACTTGATGGTGAGCTCCTGGTAGTGGAGCCGCTGCGAGTCGATGCCGATCCGGGTATCGGCCGGGCACCCGGCGAAGAGGTTGACCACTCCGCCCTTGCGGACGGCCCGGATCGCGGCCTCGCAGGTCTCGGGCAGCCCGACCGCCTCGATGACCACGTCCATCCCGTGGCCGCCGCGGCTGCGCCGCAGGAGCTCGGCGACGTCGTTCTCCGCCGTCGCCACGATGGTCTCCTCCGCCCCGAGATCGCGCGCCTTCTGCAGCCGGCTCGCGTTTCGACCCACCACCGTGACGTGGGCGCCCCGCAGGCGCGCGAGGGCGACGAACATCAGGCCGATCGGCCCGGCGCCGATCACCGCCACCGACTGTCCCCGACCGATCCAGCTCTCCTCGACGCCCCGCACGACGCAGGCCAGGGGCTCGACCATCGCCGCCTCGCGGAAGCCCACGCCCTCCTCGAGCGGCACGAGGTTGTGCCGCACCACCCGGGCGGGAATGCGAGCGAACTCCGCGTAGGCGCCGTTCCAGAAGAGGAGGTCGTCACAGAGGCTCGGGCTGTCGTGCCGGCAGTAGTGGCACTCGCCGCACGGCGCCGAGTTCGCCACCACCACGGGCGTGCCCGGCACCACACCCTCCGCCTCCGGCCCCACCTCCTCGACGACGCCGGCCACCTCGTGGCCGAAGACCGAGGGCGGCGTGATCATCCGCGCGTGGTAGCCGCGGCGGTAGACCTTGACGTCGGTGCCGCAGGTGAGGGCCACCCGCGTGCGCAGCAGCACGTCTCCCGGATCGAGGCGGGGGACGTCCACCTGCTCGATCCGCACGTCCTCGCGGCCGTGCAGGACGGCGGCCTTCATCCGTGCGGTCACCGCTTCAGCTCCCCGCCCCGGCGGCCAGGATCACTTTGAGGGTGCCGGGGCCGGGCTCCTGGGCGAGGGCGAAGGCTTCCACCGCCCGCTCCATCGGCAGACAGTGGCTCACCAGTTCCCGCACCCGCACCGTGCGGTCGAAGACGAGATCGGCGGCCAGCTGCTGCACCTCGATCGACGAGCTGTAGGCGGTCAGGATGTCCTTCTCGGCGGTGGTCAGGAGGCCCAGGTCCACCTCGGCCGTCTCCCCCCGCGACGTCGCGGCGAAGGACAGGATACGCCCTCCCGACCGGGTCGCGTCGAGGGCCTGGCCGAAGGCCGTCCGACCCGTGGCCGCCACGAGGGTGCAGTCGGCGCCGCGCCCCTGCGTCAGGGCGCGTACCTGCGCCGGCACGTCCTGCGTGGCGTCGAGCGCCTCGCGCGCCCCGAGCGACAGGGCGAGGGCGCGGCGCTCGGCGAGGGGATCGGACACCACCACCTCGCCCCCCGCCCATCGCGCGAGCTGCATGAGCAGGAGGCCGATCGGCCCCTGGCCGACGACGAGAACCGACTCCCCTTTCGACACCCCGGCCTTGCGCACCGCCTTCAGGCAGGTGTTGACGGGCTCGACGAAGGCCGCCTCCTCCGGCAGGACGCCGTCGGGAACGGCGAGGGTGCCCCGCTCGACGATCCAGTCGAAGGCCAGGACGTACTCGGCGTAGCCGCCGCCCGAGGGCTCGAACCCGGCCGTGGTGCCGTTCTTCTTGTAGAACGCGCACTGGGCGTAGGCCTTGCGCGCGCAGTAGAAGCAGGTCCCGCAGGGCACGTGGTGGTGCACGACGACGCGCTGGCCCTCGCGGAAGCCACCTCGTCCCCGCGCCGAGCGCGGCCACGGTGCCCGCGATCTCGTGACCGAAGATGCGCGGCCCGGGCAGCAGGCCCTTCTCGATCTTCTTCAGGTCGGTCGGGCAGATACCGCAGGCGTCGACCCGCACGAGCATCTGGCCGGCCGCGGGCTCCGGGAGCGGGACCTCTTCGACCGCGATACGGCCCCGGCCCCGGTAGACGACCGCCCTCAACGGAACAGGTTCCTGAGCACGAAGAGCACGTTCTCCTTCCGCTCGCGCAGCCGGCGGTAGAAGTAGGGGATCCAGTGCGTGCCGAAGGGAACGTAGATGCGCACGTTCCAGCCGTCGCGGACGAGCTCTTCCCAGCGGCTCTTGCGCAGGCCGTAGAGCATCTGGAACTCGAAGCGGGAGGCGGCGATCTTCCGGGCGCCCGCGTACGCGATCGTGTCGGCGACGAGCTCCTCGTCGTGGGTCGCGATCGCCGGGTAGTTCCCGCCGTCGAGGAGGAGCGTGGGCGCAGGCCTTGAACGCCTCGCGGATCTCGCCCATGTCCTGCAGCGCCACCGCCGCCGGCTCGCGGTAGGCGCCCTTGCACAGGCGCACGCGGTCGCCCCGGCGCACCGCCTCTTTCACGTCGTCCGGCGTGCGGCGCAGGTACGCCTGCAGGACGATGCCGACGTTGTCGTGGCGCTTGCGCAGGGCGTGGAAGATCTCGATCGTGTCCTGGGTGAGCTTCGAGCCCTCCATGTCGAGGCGCACGAAGCCCCCGACCTCCTTCGCCACGTCGAGGATCCCGCCCACGTTCTCGAGGCAGAGGTCTCGCGAGATCTCCTGCCCCATCGAGGACATCTTGATCGAGATGTTCCTCTCGATCCCGGCGGGGATGAGGCGCAGGAGGTCCTTGGCCGCCTCCGTCGCGCGCCGGGCCGCCTCCTGGTCGAGCACGTCCTCGCCGAGCTTGTCGAAGGTGGCCTTGATCCCCTTCGCGTGGAGCCGCTCGCCGGCCCGGACCGCGTCCTGGGGCCGCTCCCCGGCGACGAAGCGCTGCGCGAAGATCGTGAGGGGGTTCATCGCGTCCTCCCGCGCCCCTTGGCCGGGGCCTCGTAGGTGGCGGTGACGACCGAGGAGATGCCGCCGCGCACGCGGAAATCGCCCTCCACGGTCAGGCGGCGGGGCGACAGCGCGCTCACCAGGTCGTCGAGGATGACGTTGACCACGGCCTCGTAGAAGATCCCCTGGGTGCGGTAGGCCTGCAGGTAGAGCTTGAGGCTCTTGAGCTCCACGCACCGGCGGTCCGGGACGTAGGTGACCCGGATCGTCCCGAAGTCGGGCTGGCCCGTCTTCGGGCAGACCGAGGTGAACTCGGGGCAGGTGTGCTGGACGAGGTAGTCGCGTCCCGGGTGGCGGTTGGTGAAAGTCTCGAGTCGAGCCATTCCGTTCTCCATTGTAGTCCCGCGCGGGTGGCCCCGGCCGCCGGCGCCGCCCGGAGCACCCCTCGCAGGACGCTAGGGCGCCGGGAACGCGGCCCGGGCGGCCGCGATCTCGCGCGCGATCTCGTCGCGCAGCGAGGCGGGACGCACCACCTGCACGTGCGGCAGGAAGCCCTTGATCCAGGCCTTGAGGTCGAAGCTGGGCGCGACCTCCATGCGCAGGCGCACGCTCCCGTCGGCCTCGTCGGTGAGCGCCTGGCTCTCGTGCCAGTTGCGCTCGCGCACGTAGCCGGCGATCCCCGCGTCGAAGCGCAGCTCGACCGTCTCCGCCTTTCCCCCGAAGATGCCGAAGGCCGAGCGGGCGTACTCGGACGGGCTGAAGTCGGCCGGCACCTCGAAGCCCTGGTCGAGCACCTCGACCTTCTGCACCCGCTCGACCGCGAAGGTCCGCACCTCGCCGTACTCCTGCGCGCGGGCGTAGAGGTAGAGGCCGCCGCGGTAGTAGACGAGGCGGTAGGGGTCGAGATCGTAGGACTTCGTCCGCTTGCTGTTGAACGAGAAGTAGGCGACCCGCGCCTGGCGCTGGTGGAGGATGGCGTCGATGAGCCCGGCGATCACGTCCTGCTTCTTCGAGTAGTCCTTCCACGGGTCCGGCCGGGCCGAGAAGAGGTCCTGGATCCGCGAGAGGAACGGCAGGCTCTTCGCGGGAAGCGACTCGCGGATCTCGGCCGAACGCCGACTCCAGGTCCGGCCCGAAGGGCGCCCCGCCGAGGAAGGACAGCATGTTCCGGCTGAAGTAGAGGGCGGCGAGCTCGGACAGCGTGAAGCCCTGGGCGAGCTTCTGCCGGTAGCCCTCGACGAGGCGCCACACCTTCTTGCCGTCGGCGCGGTCGTCGTAGATCGGGAAGCCGGCCTCCTGCAGCGCCTCGATGTCGCGGCGGATCGTGCGCTCGGTGACCCCGTACGCCGCCCCGAGCTTCGCCGAGCTCGCGAAGCGCCCCGCCTCGATCGTCTTCAGGATCTTCCACTGCCGGATGACCTCGGCGTTCCTCATGGCATCGCTCTCCGCGAGCATTCTATAGGCTCCGAGTCCAGCATCGCGGGGACTGGGCTCCGCCCCGCCATACCCCCGGAGTGGCGGTCGCCGGACAACCGGCTATACTCCCGCTGCCCCACCCAGGCAGGGGCCGGTAGCCCTGCCAGCCGGAGGATCCGATGGCGGATCGCGCCCCCAGGCTCGGCGACGTGATCGACGACTACTGCCCGCGCTGCCGACTGCTGCTCAACCACGACGTGACCAGCCTCTTCGACGACGAGGCGGCGAAGGTGACGTGCCGGACCTGCCACAACACGCACGACTACCGCCACGCGCAGGTGCCGCCCAAGCGCAAGTCCGCGAAGAAGGAGGACAAGAAGTCGCTCATGGAGCAGGTGCTCGCGTCCATGCCCAGGCCCCCGGAGCCGCCGCCCGCGCCCGCCGCCCGAGGCGCGTCCCGCAGAAGCGCGACCTCTGGGCCGAGATCGAGCGGATCAAGGCGCAGCGGAAGGGGCCGGCAGTGAGGGCGGTCGACGTCATCCAGAAGAAGCGCGACGGCGGCGAGCTGACGCGCGAGGAGATCGACTTCTTCATCGGCGGCTACGCCCGCGGCGACATCCCCGACTACCAGGCCTCGGCCTTCACCATGGCCGTCTTCTTCAAGGGGATGGCTCCCGCCGAGATCGTGGCCCTCACCGAGTCCATGATGCGGACGGGCGAGGTGCTGGACCTCTCCGACCTGCCCGGCCCGAAGGTCGACAAGCACTCGACGGGCGGCGTGGGCGACAAGACGAGCCTCGTGCTCGCCCCGCTCGCCGCCGCCTGCGGCGTCTACGTCCCGATGATCTCCGGCCGCGGCCTCGGCCACACCGGCGGCACCCTCGACAAGCTCGAGTCGATCCCCGGCTTCAACGTGCGCCTGAGCCTCGACGAGCTGCGCGCGCGTCCTGCGCGACTGCGGCCTCGGCCTCATCGGCCAGACCCCGGAGATCGCCCCCGCCGACCGCAAGCTCTACGCGCTGCGCGACGTCACCGCCACCGTCGAGAGCCTGCCCCTCATCTCCGCCTCGATCATGAGCAAGAAGATGGCGGAGGGGATCGACGCCCTCGTGCTCGACGTCAAGTGCGGGGACGGGGCCTTCCTCCGGGGGCGCGACGAGGCGCGGGCCCTGGCCGAGACCATGCTCGGCGATCGGCAAGGGCATGGGCAAGCGGGTGGCCGCGCTCATCACCGACATGGACCAGCCCCTCGGGCGCACGGTCGGCAACGCCCTCGAGGTGGCCGAGTGCGTCGAGACCCTCAAGGGCCGCGGGCCCACGGACCTCGAGTCGCTCTCCGTCGAGCTCGCGGCCTGGATGGTGCACCTCGGGGGCGCCGCCGCCTCCCTCGACGCCGCGCGGGCGCGGGTGCGCGAGGCGCTCGCCAGCGGGGCCGGCCTCGAGCGCTTCCGTCGCGTCGATCGAGCTGCAGGGGGGCGACCCCCGCGTCTGCGACGACCCCGCGCTCCTGCCCCAGGCCAGGGAGACGGTCCTGGTGCGCGCCGAGCGCGACGGGCGGGTGGCGCGCCTCGCGGCGCGGGCGATCGGGCACGCCGGGATGCTCCTCGGCGCGGGCCGCGAGACGGTCGACGGCGCCATCGACCCCTCGGTCGGCTTCGTGTTCCACAAGAAGGTGGGCGACCCGGTCGCGGTCGGCGAGCCCATCGTGACCGTGCACGTCGGGAAAGCCTCCCGCCGCGAGGAGGCCCTGGCGCGACTGCGCGAGGCGATCGTCGTCGCCCCGGAGGCCCCTCCCCGCGGGCCCCCTCGTCCTCGACATCCTCCTGACGTCGACGCCGCCCTCGACGGAGGCTCGACGAACACATGGAACGACTCCTCTCACCTCCTCGGCCTGCTCGTGTTCCTGGGGATCGCCTGGGCCCTGTCCACCAACCGCAAGGCGATCCGGCTCCGCACCGTCCTGTGGGGCCTCGGCCTGCAGTTCGCGCTCGCGCTCTTCGTGCTGAAGATCCCGGTCGGGCAGGAGATCTTCACCTGGGTCGGCGCGCAGGATCACCCGGCTCCTCAACCTCTCGTTCGTGGGCTCCGAGTTCGTGTTCGGCGCGCTCGGCATCCAGGGCGGCGGGCCAGCTCCCGGTGAAGGCGGGCGACGCCAACGGGACGGCCGCGCTCGGCTTCGTCTTCGCCTTCCAGATCCTGCCCACGATCATCTTCGTGGCCGCGCTGTTCGCGATCCTCTACCACCTCGGCGTCATGCAGGTGATCGTGAAGGCGGTGGCGAAGGTGATGACGCGCCTCATGGGCGCGAGCGGGGCGGAGAGCCTCAACGTGGCCGCCTCGATCTTCATGGGCCAGACCGAGGCCCCGCTCACCATCCGGCCCTTCCTCAACCGGATGACGCAGTCGGAGCTGATGTGCGTGATGACCGCGGGCATGGCCCACGTGAGCGGCAGCATCATGGCCGCCTACATCGCCTTCGGGGTCGAGGCCAAGCACCTCCTGGCCGCCGTGATCATGACCGCCCCGGGCACGATCCTGCTCGCCAAGATGCTCGTGCCCGAGACCGAGCAGCCGGAGACGGCCGGCACGGTCAAGCTCGAGTCCGACGACGCGTGGACGCCAACGTCATCGGCGCCGCGGCGCGCGGGACGACCGATGGCCTGCACCTCGCGCTCAACGTGGCGGCCATGCTCATCTCGTTCCTCTCGCTCGTCGCCCTCGCCAACCTGCTCCTCGGCAAGGTGGGCAGCTGGTGGACGTCAAGCTGAGCCTGGAGACGATCCTCGGCTACGCGTTCATGCCCCTCGCCCTGGTGATGGGCGTGCCCTGGAAGGACGCCTTCGCGGTCGGCGACCTGCTCGGGACGCGCATGGTGCTCAACGAGCTCATCGCCTACTCGCGGCTCGGCGCGATCAAGGACACCCTCGATCCCGCGCACCTTCACGATCGCCACCTACGCGCTGTGCGGCTTCGCCAACTTCAGCTCGATCGGCATCCAGATCGGCGGCATCGGCGCCCTGGCCCCCGAGCGCCGCGGCGACCTCGCCCGCCTCGGCCTGCGCGCGCTGCTCGCCGGCACCTTCGCGAACTTCATGACCGCCTGCATCGCGGGGGCGCTGCTGTGAGCCTCGTCGAACGGCTCGACGAGGCGGCCGGCTTCGTCCGCGCGCGCACGCGCGCTGCGGCCGGCGATCGGCGTCGTGCTCGGCTCCGGCCTCGGCGCCTTCGCCGACGCCCTGGAGGACGCGGTCGCCGTGCCCTTCGCCGAGATCCCCCACTTCCCCGCCTCCACCGTCGTCGGGCACACGGCGGAGCCCTCGTCGTGGGTCGATCGCGGCGGCGTGCCGGTGGCGGTGATGAAGGGACGCGTCCACTTCTACGAGGGCTACCGCCTCGACGAGGTCGTCTTCCCGGTCCGCGTCCTCGGCCGGCTCGGCGTGACGACGCTCGTCGCTCACGAACGCGGCCGGCGCGATCAACGCCGCGTTCGCCCCGGGCGACCTGATGGTGATCGAGGACCACGTCAACCTGCTCGGCAACCCGCTCCTCGGCCCGAACGAGGAGGCCCTCGGGCCGCGCTTCCCCGACATGAGCGAGGTCTACGACCGCGGCCTGCGCGACGCGGCCGAAGCCGCCTGCCGGGCGGCCTCGGCGCGCTGCCACCGCGGCGTCTACGTCTCGCTCACCGGGCCCTCCTACGAGACGCCGGCCGAGATCCGCATGTTCCGCACGATGGGCGCCGACGCGGTGGGCATGTCCACCGTGCCGGAGGCGATCGCGGCGCGCCACATGGGGATGCGGGTGGCGGGTCTCTCCTGCCTGACCAACATGGCGGCCGGGGTCACGGACCGCAAGCTCGACCACCGGGAGGTGCTGGAGACCGGCGAGCGCGTGAAGTCGGCCCTCCTCGAGGTGCTGGCCCGCATCGTCACGGAAGCGGCGAGGGAGCGATGACGAGGAAGAAGCGGCCCGCGGCGAGGAGACGCACGGCGAAGCGCGCCCTTCCGACGCGCTCGATGCTGGCGGCCATGTCCGCGCTGGCGCGCGAGGCCCGGGAGCGCGCCCACGCCCCCTACTCCCGCTTCAAGGTGGGCGCCGCGCTCAAGACGCGCACGGGCGAGATCGTGACCGGCTGCAACATCGAGAACGCGTCCTACGGCCTCTCGATGTGCGCCGAGCGCGTGGCCGTCTTCAAGGCGGTCTCCGAGGGGCTCGACGACTTCGACGTGATCGCGGTGGTGGCGGACTCGAAGCGGATCACCCCGCCCTGCGGCCCCTGCCGGCAGATCCTCTGGGAGTACTGCGGCGACGTGCTCGTCCACATGACCGACCTCAAGGGCCGCTCGCGGACGCTGCGCCTCGCCGAGCTGCTGCCCATGCCCTTCGACGGCGGGCACCTGTAGCCACGCGCTGCAGATCTCGCGCGTTCAGGCGCGCAGGTCGGCTCCGCGGCGGGTCGCGCGCCAGCATCCGCCGTCCGGCCGATGCGTCCCGGCGGCGGGGCTGCGCCAGCCGCCGCTACCCGTGCCCGTGCCCCGGGGAGACCGGCAGCGCCTCGGCGATCTGGCCTCGGTCAGCCGAGGCCGCGCCCGGATCCCGTGACACGTCCGACGAGCCGGGGTCCGTCGTCCGGGGCTCCCCGCCAGCGCGACGCGACCGCGGCCCGTGGCCGCCGCGCGGGCGCCCGGCTAGCTACCCGCCGTAGATGACGATGTCTCTCAGGTTGCGGTACTTCTCGTTGTAGTCGAGGCCGTAGCCGACCACGAACTCGTCCTCGATGGTGAAGCCCACGTAGTCCACGTGGACGCTCACCAGCCGCCGGGCCGGCTTCGAGAGGAGGGTCGCCACCTTGAGCGAGCGCGGGCCGCGCGCCTTCAGCAGGTTGACGAGGTAGTTGAGGGTGAGCCCGGTGTCCACGATGTCCTCGACCACGAGGAGGTCGCGCCCCTCGAGCCCCTGGTCGAGGTCCTTGACCAGCTTGACCTCGCCCGAGGACTTCGTGGCCTTCCCGTAGGACGAGACGGCGATGTAGTCGAGGGTGAGCGGGAGGTCGATCGCCTGGGCCAGGTCGGTCATGAAGGGGCAGGCCCCCTTCAGGACGCCCACGAGGTGGGGCTCGCGCCCCGCGTACTCGGCGGCTATCTGCTTGCCCATCTCCACGATGCGGCCCTGGATCTGGTCGAAGGAAAGTAACACCTTCATCACGCCGCCTCCTCGTGCGGGGGGCGATCATAGCCCGGTCGGGCCTCGCTCGTCACGGCCCCCTCTTTGGCCATTGACGAGGGAGCGTGCCGCGAAATAGGATTCATGCCGCGTCGCCGTCCCGCCGCCTCAGGTAGTGGCCTCCCGGAGAACCGATACCCAGATGATGTGTCCACCCGCCAACTTCGCGGCCGAAGCGACCAGCACTTGTCCAGGAGAAATCGAATGAACCTCACCGGCCGCACGCGACTCGCCTTCATCGCGCTCTGCTTGCTGCTGTGGCCCATCGGCCGCGCCGACGCGCAGGGCGTGACCACCGGCTCGATCACCGGCACCGTGCTCGATCCCCAGAAGGCGCCCGTCCCGGGCGCCAGCGTCCTCGCGGTGCACGAGCCCTCGGGGACGCGCTACGAGGCGACGACCCGCGCGGACGGGCGCTTCTCGCTCCCCGGCATGCGCGTCGGCGGGCCCTACACCGTGACCGCGACGCTCAGCGGCTTCCAGCCGCAGACCGTCAAGGAAGTGGTCGTCAACCTCGGCGTCGAGGCCGATCTCGTGCTCACGCTCGGCCAGGCCGCCCTCACCGAGGAGGTGACGGTCACCGCGCAGAGCTCCGAGGTGTTCAGCGCCGCGCGCACCGGCGCCGCCACCACGGTCAACCGGGAGGCCCTCATGACCCTCCCCACCGTCACGCGACCGCATCAACGACTTCGCGCGACTCTCCCCGCAGTACACGGGCGGGGCGTTCGGCGGGTCCTTCGTGGGCCAGGACAACCGGCTCAACAACATCACGATCGACGGCTCGTACTTCAACAACTCGTTCGGCCTCGGCGGCCAGCCCGGCGACCGCACCGGCGTCACGCCCATCTCGACCGCCGCCATCGAGGAGATCCAGGTCAACGTGGCCCCCTACGACGTCCGCCAGGGCAACTTCGTGGGCGCCGGCGTCAACATGATCACCCGCAGCGGCGGCAACCAGTTCCGCGGGTCGGCCTACTACTGGTTCCGCGACAACAGCCTCGTCGGCACCGAGGCGAAGGGCCTCACCTACAACCCCGGCACGTTCGACTCCCGCCGCTTCGGCGGCTGGGCCTCGGGCCCGATCATCAAGGACAAGCTCTTCTTCTTCGGCAGCTATCGAGGACGACAAGCTGACCCCGCCGGGCACGACGTTCCGCGCCAACACCGGACAGCGAGACGGTGGCCGGCAACGTGACGCGCGTCCTCGCCTCCGACCTCGACCAGCTGAGCTCGTACCTCAACTCCAACTTCAAGTACGACACCGGCCCCTACCAGGACTACGACTTCGAGATCCCCGCCCAGCCGCTACCTCGCCAAGCTCGACTACAACCTGAACGACCGCAACAAGATCAGCGTCCGCTACACGCAGCTCGACTCGAAGACCGACCAGTCTGCTCTCGGACTCCTCCTCGCTCGGCTTCGGCAGCCGCCGCACGCGCACGACCGGCCTCAACTTCGCGAACTCCAACTACAAGATCCTCGAGAACATCAAGTCGGGCGTCGCCGAGTGGAACTCGATCCTCGGCAGCAACAAGGCCAACTCGCTGATCGTGGGCTACACCTACCAGGACGAGAGCCGCGAGTCGGTCGGCGAGTTCTTCCCGATGGTGGACATCCTCAACGCGGGCACCATCTACACCACGTTCGGGTTCGAGCCGTTCACCCCGAACAACGAGCTGCGGTACAAGACCTTCCAGATCCAGGACAGCTTCACCTGGAACCGCGGCAACCACGCCTTCACGTTCGGCGCCACCGCGCAGCGCTACAAGTCGGAGAACGTCTTCTTCCCCGGCTCGCAGAGCGTCTACATCTACAACTCGCTCGCCGACTTCTACACCGACGCGAACGACTACCTGGCCAACCCGAACCGCACGACCTCGCCGGTCACCCTGCGCCGCTTCCAGGTGCGCTGGAACAACATCCCCGGGCAGGAGAAGCCGATCCAGCCGCTCGACGGTCTGGTACACGGGGCTCTACGCCCAGGACGAGTGGCAGGCGACCGGACCGGGTGAAGGTGACCTACGGCCTCCGCGATGGACGTGCCCTTCTTCGACGAGACGGGCTACCAGAACGCGAACGCCGACGCCCTCACGTTCCGCGACGAAGGCGGCAACCCGGTCCAGTACCAGACGGCCAAGCTCCCCGACGCCAACATCCTGTGGTCGCCCCGGGTGGGCTTCAACTGGGACGTGACCGGCAACCGCACGACGCAGGTGCGCGGCGGCACGGGCGTCTTCACGGGCCCGCCGGCCTACGTGTGGATCTCCAACCAGATCGGCAACACCGGCGTCCTCACCGGGCTTCGAGCAGTTCGACAACACGAAGACCCGCCCGTGGAACCCGAACCCCGACGCCTACAAGCCCACCGACGTCACCGGCGGCCCCGGCCTCGAGCTACGAGCTCGCGCTGACCGACCCGGACTTCAAGTTCCCGCAGATCTGGCGGACGCAACATCGCGGTCGACCAGAAGCTGCCCGGGGGCCTCATCGGCACCGGCGAGTTCATCTACAACCGGGACGTCAACGGGATCTACTACATCAACGCGAACCTGCCGGCGGCGCAGACGACGTTCGTGGGCGCCGACAACCGCCCCCGCTACACCAGCAACCGGATCCACTCCAACGTCTCGAACGCCGTCGTCCTCAAGAACCAGGACGTGGGCCGGTCCTGGACACGCGTCCGCCTCGCTCCAGAAGACGTTCCGCCAGGGCATGCTCAAGACGGCCTACACCTACTACGACGCCGAAGAACACCGTGGACCCCGGCTCGATCGCCTTCGGCTCCTGGAACAACAACCAGCACCCGGGCGACCCGAACAACCCCGGCCTCGCCTGGTCGGCGCCAGGGCCACCGGTTCTTCCTGGCCGGCTCCTACCGGGTCGAGTACCTGAAGTTCGGGGCGACGACCTTCTCGGCGTTCTTCGAGGGCTACTCGCAGGGCGCCGCGAGCTACGTCTTCTCGGGTGACCTGAACGGCGACGGCGGCACGACCAACGACCTCGTCTACGTCCCGCGCGACGAGTCGGAGATGAACTTCGTGCCGATCACGGGGAGCGTCCCGTTCACGGCGGCGCGAGCAGGCCGCCGCCTGGAACACCTACATCAGCCAGGACGCGTACCTGAGCTCGCGCCGCGGCCAGTACGCGGAGCGCGGCGGCGTGCGCCTCCCCATGGTCTGGCGGCTCGACTTCGCCGTCGCCCAGGACCTCTTCAAGGACCTGGGGACGAACCGCCACTCGCTCCAGTTCCGCGCCGACTTCCTGAACTTCTCGAACCTGCTCAACAACGACTGGGGCGTCGGGCAGCGCCTGGTGAACGAACCAGGTGCTCGTCTCCCGCGGGGCCGACACGCTGGGCCGGGCGAGCTACCAGATGCGGGTGGTCAACAACCAGCTGCTGACGAAGTCGCTCGAGACGACCGCGAACGAGTCGGACGTCTACCGGATCCAGTTCAGCCTGCGGTACAGCTTCAACTAACGCGAAGTGGCCGAGCGGCGGGCGCTCCCCCCGCTCGGCCATTTTCTGAAGCGGGCGGTTGGCTCGTTGCTGTTCCCCTCGCCCGACGAGCCTTCCGAAGGCCTGCGAGCCAGCCTGCCGGCCCTGCGAAACGGACCGCCGACGGATCGGCCTGGTCGGCCCGCGCGGGGCGCGGGCCGACCGACGTAACCAATGCAAAATCCCGGATCTTTTGCCTCTTCCGGCTCGTTAAACCCATTGATGCCCACGGGTCCGGGTGGCGGACGGCGGTCCACCCGGCGCCGGTGGAGTAGAATCGCCCCTCGCCCGCGGTGCAGTGCGCCAATGGCAAGCCTGGAGGACACGAAGGATATGAGAGCTAGGATTCGGGCGCTTTCGGCCGTGCTGGCGGTCATCGGGCTCGTTGCGCCGGTGCCGACGTTCGCGCAAGACCCGCCGACCGCGACGGTGTCGACCCCGCAGGCGCGGACCGCCGTGCCGCCAGGCGGGACGCTCAACCTGTCCCTGGACGAGGCCGTCCAGCGGGCGCTGGAGAACAACGCCGACATCGCGGTCGAGCGCTACAACCCCGAGTTGAGCGTGCAGACCGTCTTCTCCAGCGAGGGCTACTACGACCCCTACCTGTTCGGCAACCTCAGCAAGACGTCGACGGACACCAAGGGCACGAACGCCTTCGCCGGCGGCGACGGCCGTCAACACGAAGACCGACGTGTGGAACTTCGGCCTCGGCATCCCGATCAAGACCGGAGCCAACTTCACCCTCGGCTTCAACAACAACAGGCGGGACACCAACAACACGTTCAGCACGTTCAACCCGGTCTACAACTCCAGCCTCAACATCGGCGTCACCCAGCCGCTTCTGAAGAACTTCAAGATCGACAGCCCCCGGAACCAGCTGAGACTCGCCAAGAAGGGCCGCGAGATCACCGACGTGCAGTTTCGCCAGACGATCGTCAACACCGTGGCCGGAGTGAAGGGGCTCTACTACGAGCTGATCTACTCCATCGACAACCTCGCCGCGGCGCAGAAGAGCCTCGAGCTGGCCAAGAAGCTGCTCGACGAGAACGAGATCCGGGTCAAGGTCGGGACCATGGCCCCGCTCGACGTGGTCAGCGCGCAGTCCGAGGTGGCCAGCCGCGAGGAAGGCGTCATCGTCGCCGACAACGCCCTCTTCGAGGCCGAGGACAACCTGAAGCGGACGCTGTTCCCGCTCAACGACCCGGCCATGTGGTCCACCCGCATCGTCCCCACGGACCGACCCAGCGCCGACCCGGTGCCCGTGAACGTCGACGCCGCGGTGCGCAACGCGCTCGACTCGCGCACCGACGTCGTTGCCGCGCGCAAGAGCCTCGAGCGCTCCGAATACAACGTCCAGTACACCCGGAGCCAGCTGCTCCCCCAGATGGACCTCGTGGCCAACTACGGGGGATCCGGCGCCGGCGGGACAGAGATCCTGCGCGAGCCTCCCCTCGGGGGCGAGATCGTGGGTACCGTCCCCGGAGGCTACGGTGATGCTCTCAGCGAGGTGTTCGGCGCCGACTATCCGACGTGGTCGGTCGGCGTGAATCTCTCCTACTCGATTCCCAACCGCAGCGCGAAGGCGGCAGCGGCCTACGCGAAGCTGTCCCAGGGACCAGGCGCTCGCCTCGTTCCGCCGACTGGAGCTCCAGGTCGCGGCCGAGGTGCGCACCGCCGCCCGGGGCGTGGAGTCGGGCTTCAAGCGGGTGGCCTCGACGCAGGCCGCGCGGCGCCTGGCCGCCCAGCGGCTCGACGCCGAGAGCAAGAAGTTCGACGCGGGCATGTCGACGAACTTCCTCGTGACCCAGGCCCAGCGCGACCTCGCGACGGCCGAGGTCAACGACCTGAGGGCGATCTCCGACTACCGCAAGAGCGTCATCAACTTCCAGCGCGTGCAGGAGGCCGGCGTGTCCGGCACCGGCGCGGTGGCCATCCTCGCCGGCGGCTCGGGCGGCGCGCAGGCCAGCCAGGCGCTGCTCTCGGCCAACGCCGCGTCGGGCCGGTAATCGGGCGGAACAAACGCCGGCCACGTCGGCTGGCCGTACGAGAGGGGGCCCCCGGGCCCCCTCTCGCTTTCTCCGCCATTTACACACTCTTTACAGCTTCTGATGCCCCTGGACATCTCTCCCCGCCGGCAACGGTCTAAACTGCTGACATGGCCACCGCACGACGCCGTCTCCTCTGGCTCCTCCTCATCCCGGTCCTCGTCGGCGGCGGGTTCTTCCTGCTCCGGGGCCGGGGGGAGGCCACGCAGTTCACCACCGGCGCCATCGACCGCGGCGACGTCGTGCAGGTCGTGGGCGCCACCGGCATCCTCGAGGCGGTCACCACCGTGCAACTCGGCTCGCAGGTCTCCGGCACCATCAAGAGCCTGCACGCCGACTTCAACTCGACGGTGAAGAAGGGCCAGGTCGTCGCCCGGCTCGACCCGTCGATCTTCGACGCGCGCCTCGGCCAAGCACAGGCGAACCTGCTCGCGGCGAAGGCCAACGTCGAGAGGGCCCGCTCGACCGTCGAGGACATGCGCCAGAAGTACGCGCGCGCGAAAGAGCTGGCCGCACAGAAGCTGCTGCCGACGACCGAGCTGGAGACGGCGAAGGCCAACTTCGACGGCGCGGTGGCGCAGGTCAAGGCCGCCGAGGCGGCGGAGAGCCAGTCCCAGGCGAGCGTCAACCAGGCGAAGCTCGACCTCAGCCACACCATCATCGACACCCCGATCGACGGCGTCGTGATCTCGCGCAACGTGGACGTCGGCCAGACGGTGGCCGCGTCCTTCCAGGCGCCGGTCCTCTTCGTGATCGCGAACGACCTCGCGCAGATGCGGGTCAACGCCGCGGTGGACGAGGCCGACGTGGGTCGCGTGCGTGAGGGGCAGGAGGTCGTCTTCCACGTCGACGCCTTCCCCGAACGCGAGTTCAAGGGCGTGATCGAGCAGGTGAGGCTCAACCCCACCACGGTCTCGAACGTGGTCAGCTACAACACGATCGTGGCCGTGGACAACCGCGACCTGCTGCTGCGCCCGGGCATGACGGCCACCGTGTCGATCGTGGTGCGCAAGGCCGAGAACGCCCTGCGGCTCCCCGCCGCGGCGCTGCGGTTCCGGCCCGAGGGGTTCCAGCGGCCGACGGCAGCCGGCGCGCCGAGCTCCGCCGCACCTGGCCAGGCGGGCGCGGGTTCCATGGGCGCCGCGGGCGGACAGGGCGGCATGGGGATGGGGCGACCCGGCGGACAGCGGCCCCCGGGCGGCGGCACGTGGGTCCGTCCTTCGGGCGGACCGGGCGGACCGGGCGCCGGCCGAGGACCGGGTCGCCCGACCACCGTCTTCGTGCCGGACGAGAAGGGACAGCCCAAGCCGGTGGAGGTGCGGACCGGAGTCTCCGACGGGCAGTTCGTGGAGGTGCGCGAGGGCCTCGTCGAGGGTGCCCTCGTCATCACCGGTACCGAGATCCCCGGCGCCCGCGCCGCCGGTGCCGGGCCGCGTCCCGGCAGCTCCCCGTCCTCGAACCCCTTCAGTCCCCAGCGGCCGCAGCCGCGGCAGCGATAGGCTCGTGGCCGAGTCCCTCATCCGGGTGGTCGACCTCAAGCGTTCCTACGCTCTCGGGGACGTCACCGTCCACGCCCTGCGCGGCGTGAGCCTCGACATCGCCGCGGGTTCCTTCTTCGCGGTCGTGGGCGCGTCGGGCTCCGGCAAGTCGACCCTCATGAACATCCTCGGCCTCCTCGACCGCCCCACCGCCGGCAGCTACTACCTCGACGGCCAGGACGTCTCGGGCTTCGACCGCGACCGCCGCGCGGAGCTGCGCAACAAGAAGATCGGGTTCGTCTTCCAGAACTTCAGCCTGCTCCCCCGAACGACCGCGCTCGAGAACGTGGAGCTGCCGCTGCTCTACAACGGCCGGGGCCAGCGGCCGGCCGAGCGCCACGCGAAGGCGCTGTCCCTCCTCCAGGCCGTCGGCATCGCCGAGCGGGCCGATCACACCCCGAACCAGCTGTCCGGGGGCCAGCAGCAGCGGGTCGCGATCGCCCGCTCGCTCGTCAACGACCCCGAGCTGATCCTGGCCGACGAGCCGACCGGGAACCTCGACAGCCGCACCAGCATCGAGATCATGGAGATCCTGCAGCGCCTCAACCGCGAGAGCGGCATCACGGTGCTGCTGATCACCCACGAGCACGACATCGCCGAGTACGCGACCCGCGTGGTCACGGTGCGGGACGGCCGCATCCTGACCGACGTGGCCGTAGAGCGCCGGCGCGACGCAGCGGCCGAGCTGGCGGCTCTTCCGCCCGTCGAGACGGAGGCCTAGGAGGAAACCATGGGCATTCGCGAGACCTTCCGCCTCGCCCTCCGGGCGATCCGCCGCAACAAGGTCCGCTCCGCGCTCACGATGCTGGGGGTCATCATCGGCGTCGCGTCGGTGATCGCGATGATCGCTCTCGGCTCCGGCGCGCGCGCGTCGATCGACGAGCAGATCCAGAGCCAGGGCACGACGCTCATCTACCTCTCCGCGGGCAGCTTCGGGGGGCCGGGACGGGCCCACGGGGGCTCGGGGTCCATCACCACCCTGACCATGGAGGACGCGGAGGCGATCGTCCGCGAGGTCCCGACCATCGGCCTGTGGACGCCAGGGGTCCGGGGGCGCGCGCAGCTGATCGCCGGCAACAACAACTGGAACAGCTCGATCGAGGGCGGCAACGAGGACTTCCTCGTCGTCCGGAACTTCGCCATCGCCGCGGGGGCCAACTTCACCGCCCGTGACGTGCTCGTCGCGGAGAAGGTCTGCCTCCTCGGCGCCACCGTGGCGACGACGCTGTTTCCCGACGCGGACCCGGTCGGCCAGGTGATCCGGGTCCGGAACATGCCTTTCCGTGTCCTGGGCGTCCTCGCCGCCAAGGGGCAGGGCCAGTGGGGCCAGGACCAGGACGACTTCGTCGTGGCGCCCTGGACCACCGTCCAGAAGAAGCTCCTCGGGATCAACTACATCCACCAGGTGTCGTTCACCGCGAAGACCAGCGAGCTCGTCGAGCCCACCGCGATCGCCATCACCCGGCTCATGCGCTCGCGCCACCGCAGCCCGGGCCCGGAGCAGGACGACTTCTCCGTGCGCACGGTCGAGGAGATGGCCGCCACCCGCGTGCAGATGGCCTCCACCATGAACGGCCTCCTGATGAGCGTCGCTTCCGTGTCGCTGCTCGTCGGCGGCATCGGGATCATGAACATCATGCTCGTGTCGGTCACCGAGCGGACGCGCGAGATCGGCGTGCGCATGGCGGTGGGCGCGCGCACCGGGGACGTGCTGAAGCAGTTCCTGGCCGAAGCGGTGGCGCTGTCGCTGGTGGGCGGCCTCGCCGGCATCGTGCTGGGGATCGGTGTCTCCGAGGCCATCACCACGAGCCTCGGCTGGCCGGTGCTGATCACGAGCTCGTCGATCCTCATCGCCTTCGCGTTCTCCGCCGCGGTGGGCATCTTCTTCGGCTGGTATCCCGCCCGCAAGGCGGCCAGCCTCGACCCGATCGAGGCCCTGCGCTACGAGTAGCAGTTAGAATGCGGCCGTGACCGCGCTCCTGCTGGCCACGTGGCTCGCGGCCGTGCCCGCCGACACCCTCGTGGTCGGCACCCTGGCCGACCCCGCCAGCCTCGAGCCGCACCGGGCGACCGACATCGTGGCCGCCCAGATCGTCGCCAACGCGTGCGAGACGCTCGTCCGCGTCCGCCCGGGCTCGCTCCGGCCCGAAGGCGTCCTGGCCACGACCTGGGCCAGCCCCGACCAGCGCGTCTGGACCTTCACCCTGCGCAAGGGGGTGCGGTTCCACGACGGCGCCTCGCTCGACGCCGACGCCGTGGTCGGCAACCTCGAGCACCTCCGACGCGAGCGGGCCTTCCCCGGGCGCGCCGAGCGCATCGGGCCCCACGTTGTGCAGATCACCCTGGACCGGGCGAACGCGGCTCTGCTCTCCACGCTCTCCCAGCCCTTCTTCGCCATTCAGAGCCCGAGGAGCCTGCAGGGGCCGGGGAGCGAGCTGCCGGTCGGCACGGGTCCTTTCCGCCTCGCGAGCTCACGGCCCGGCCTCGCCGAGCTCGTGGCCTTCGACGAGCACTGGGCCGGCGCACCGCGCCTCCGCCGCCTGCTCTTCCGCCGCTTCCCGGACGAAGGCACCCTCGCCCGGGCGCTCGTCGCGGGCGAGGCCGACGTCTCCTCCGCCATCGGCCCCGAAAGCGCCGACGTGCTGCGCGCCGACGCCAACGTCATGCTGGACTCCCAGACCGGGCTCAACCTCATCTACCTGGCCCTCAACAACGAGCGGGCGCCATTCCAGGACGCGCGGGTGCGGCGTGCCCTCTCCCGGGCGGTCGACCGCTCCTCTCTCGTGCGCGAGGTGCTCGGAGACCACGCCGAGCCGGCCCACACTGCGCTGCCGCCCACGCTCTTCGGCCACGACACGCACGCGCGCGAGCTCGTCCTCGACCGTGAGGCGGCGCGGCGCCTGCTCGCCGCCGCTCACGTCCCCGAGGGCTTCGTGACGACCCTCACCGTCTCGCGAGCCCCGCGCCCCTACCTCCTCGACCCGCTCCGCGTCGCGGCCCGGCTGCGCGACGACCTCGCCGCCGTCGGCCTGACCGTTCGCCTCCGCGATGTGGCGACCTGGACCGAGCACGTGGACCTGACGTCGCGAGGGGACTTCGACATGGCCCTCCTCGGGTGGCAGGCCGACACCCTGGATCCGAACGACTTCCTGACCGCGCTCGTCGACTCCGGCTCCATCGGCACCACGAATCGCAGCCGCTATCTCAGCCCGGCCATGGACGGCCTGCTGAAGCGGGCCCGCATGGACAGCGCACCCGGCGCGCGCCTTGCCCACTACCGCCTGGCGCAGGAGCTCTTCCAGCAGGACATGCCGTTCGTTCCCCTCCACCACTCCTCCGTCTTCACCGCGCACCGTCGTGGGGTCCGCGGCCTCGTGATCGGGCCGACCGGCATCCTGAGGTACGACAAGGCATGGAAGCAGCCGTGAACCGCCCCCTCTCCCGGCTCGCCGCCGCCGCCGTCCTGGCCCTCGCCGGCGCGGCCGTTGCGCCCGCCTCGGAGCTCCCGCCGAAGCAGGCCGACCTGCTCGCGAAGCTGCGCGCGCGCGTCCAGGCCGTGGACGCCCGCCTCGACGGCGTCCTCGGGGTGTACGTCCGGGACCTCACGACCGGGGCCACGGTCGAGCTGCGGCCGGACGAGGTCTTCCCGACCGCGTCCTCGATCAAGCTGGCCGTGCTCTACGAGCTCTATCGCCAGGCGGAGGAGGGACGGATCGACCTCGCGGAGTCGACGCGGCCCCCCCTTCCCCGCGTTCGCGGGGGCGGCATCCTGCAGGAGCTCGGCGACCGCGTGAGCCTGACTTGGCGCGACCTCGCCGTCCTCATGGTGGGCTGGTCCGACAACGAGGCGACCAACGTCCTCGTCCGACGCGTGGGCATGGAGGCCGTGAATCGGCGCCTGGACACCCTCGGCCTGCCGCGCACGCGCCTGCGCCGCCTCATGATGGACCTCGAGGCCGCTCGCCGCGGCGACGAGAACGTCTCGACGCCCCGCGACCTCGCGCGCCTCGCCGAGGCTCGTCGCGGCGGGAGACTCGCTGTCCCCGGCGCGCGCCGCCGACATGCTCGGCGTCGCCTCGGTCGCCGACGAGGGCTCCCACTTCCGCCGCGGCCTGCCCGAGGGCGTGAGGGCCGTCACGAAGCCAGGCGCCCTCGAGGGCGTGCGCTGCGAAGCCGCCTGGGTCGACGTCCCCGGCCGCCCCTACTCGGCCGCGATCATGACCGCCTACCTGCGCCGCGAGGGCGACGGCGAGGCCGCGATCACCGAGCTCTCGGCCGCCATCTACGACACCTTCGACCGCCTGGCCCGCTCCAGCGACTACGGTCGCATCATCAGCGACCGCGTGACGGCGAAGTAGGCCCGCGGCCGGAGCCGGGGGTCGCGCGCTCCGCTCACGACTTTGGCCAGAGCTGCCGATCCGGAATGCGGCCTGCCAGGGACGCGGCGAGGACCCGCGGCCGAGACTCGCTCGTACGAACGGCGAACCGAACGCGAAGCCCGGTCCCGGACTCCGGGTCCGCGGGGGCCACGCGAAACGGAGCCCGCCGTCGGACTGTCCCTCCAACCGGGGGGCCTGCCGCCCCTCGTCCCCGCGGCGTCAGACCTCGGTGCGCACCAGGTCGTCGAAGGTCTCGCGCCGGCGGATGAGGCGGACGCCGCCGTTCTCGACCAGGACCTCGGCCGCCCGCGGGCGCATGTTGTAGGTCGAGGACATGGCGAAGCCGTAGGCCCCGGTGTCCCGGACCGCAAGAAGGTCGCCCGGGTCGGGCCGCTCGAGCTCGCGTCGCCGGGCCAGGAAGTCGCTCGTCTCGCACACCGGTCCCACCACGTCCACGAGCTCCGGCGCCCGTCCCCGGGGCCGCACGGGCTCCACTCGGTGGAAGGCGTCGTACAGGGCCGGGCGCAGCAGGTCGTTCATGCCCGCGTCCACCACCACGAACGTCTTCTCGTGGCCGCCCTTCACGTAGAGGACGCGGGTCAGGAGCGCACCGGCGCCGGCCACGAGCGAGCGGCCCGGCTCGAGCACGAGGGTCAGCGGCAGCTTCTCGACCGCGGGCAGGACCGCCGCCGCGAAGGCCCGCGGATCGGGCACGCCCCGGCCGTCGTAGCTGACCCCGAGGCCGCCACCGAGGTCGATCGTCTGCAGCGGGAAGCCCTCGTCCAGCAGCTGCCGGCTCAGGCCCGCCAGGGCCCGCGCCGCCGCCGCGAGCGGCTCGAGGTCGGTGATCTGGGAGCCGATGTGGCACTGCAGGCCCACGATCTCGACGCCGGCCTGCTCGCGTGAGCGACGCAGGATGCCGGGGGCGAGGCGGATGTCGACGCCGAACTTCGCCTCACGCAGGCCGGTCGAGATGTACGGGTGCGACCGCGGGTCGATGTCGGGGTTGACCCGCAGGGAGACCCGCGCGACCCGACCGCGCGCGGCGGCCGCGGCGCCGATCCGCCCGATCTCGTCCTCGCTCTCCGCGTTCCACTCGCCGATCCCGTGCTCGAGGCCGAGGGCGATCTCGGCCTCGCTCTTGCCCACTCCGGCGAAGACGATGCGCTCCGGTGGGAACCCGGCGCGCCGGGCGGCGAGCAGCTCGCCCCCCGACACGATGTCGGCCCCCGCCCCGAGCCCGGCGAGCAGGCGCAGGATCGCCCCGTTGCCGTTGGCCTTCACCGCGTAGCAGATCCGAGGCCGGGCCGGGGCGAAGGCCGTCTCGTAGGCCCGCAGGGCCGCCTCGATCCCCGCCCGGCTGTACACGTAGAGCGGCGTCCCGTGCTCGCGGGCGGCGTCCGCGAGCGAGACCCCGTCGCACCGAAGCTCTTCTCCGACCCTCTCGAATCCGCTCAAGGCCGCTCCTCCCCGCCGCCGCGTCGCGCCGCCTCGTCCCGTCTCAGGATGGCGGCGACCACCCCCGAGAGGCCCACCACACCGACGAGGTTCGGGAAGATCTGCAGCCCGTTCATCAGGTCGCCCCAGGCCCACACGAGGTCCACCTTGCTCGTGGCGCCGAGCAGGATGAGCCCGCAGTAGATCCAGCGGTAAGGCACGACGACGCGGGGCCCGAGGATGTACTCGAGGCACACCTCGCCGTAGTAAGACCAGCCGATGAGGGTGGTGTAGCCGAACAGGAAGGCGCAGAACGCCACCACCCAGCCTCCCGCCACCGGCACGGCGTGGTTGAAGGCCTCCGCCACGGCCGCGGTGGAGGTCAGGCCGGAGCGCCAGACTCCCGTCACCAGGATCGTGAGGGCGCTGATCGAGGAGGTCACGAAGGAGATGACGAACACCTCCATGACCGCGGCGTAGCCCTGCTGCGCCGGCCGGCTGGTGCGGGCGGTCCCGTAGACGAAGGCCGCGGTCCCGTAGCCCGCTTCGTTCGCGTAGAGCCCGCGCGCGAGCCCGTAGCGCATGGCCGTCATCATCGCGAGTCCGGCGACACTCCCCATCCCCGCGCGGAGCGAGAACGCCTCCCGGAACACCAGGCCGAACGTCTCCGGCAGGCGGTCCGCGTGAAGGGCGATGACCAGCAGGCCGCCCGCGAGGTAGAGGATCACCTTGGCCGGGGCGAGCTTCTCCGCCGCTCGCCCGATCGACTTCACGCCCCCGATGATCACGAGCCAGGTCAGGACGGCGACCAGGACCCCGGTCGCCAGCGTGGACACGCCGAACTGGCTCTCCAGGACCACCGCGATCGAGTTGGGCTGCGTGAAGGGCGTCGTGGTGAGGGCCGCGATCCCCGCGATGAGCGCGTACGCCCAGCCCAGCCTCCGCAGGCCCAGGCCGTCCCGCAGGTAGTGCATCGGCCCGGCGGAGAGCCGCCCGCCGCCGAGCTGGCGGTACTCCACCCCCAGCACTGCCTCGGCGAACTTGATGGCGGTGGCGAAGAAGCCGTAGCACCAGATCCAGAAGAGCGCGCCCGGCCCCCCGGACACGATCGCGGTCGCGACCCCCGCGATGTTGCCGGTCCCGATCGAGGCGGCGAGCGCCGTCATGAAGGCCTGGAAGGGGCTGAGCGCCCCCCCGCCCTCGGACGCGGCCGGCACGAACGAGCGAAGCGCTTCGCGGAAGTGGACGACCTGCACGAGACGGAAGCGCACGCTGAGGAAGAGCCCGACCCCGAAGAGGAGCGCGACGGTCCAGGGCCCGAAGGCGAGGTCGCTCGACCGGAACACGGCCTGCGCCAGCCAGGCTCCGGCGGACGCGAGGACGTCTCCTTCGGGGACTGCGCTCACACTCTCTCCGGGGAATGCACCGTGCCACGGACGGCCGCGCCATCATAGACCAGGCCGACCGCGGGAGGCGTGCTACCCTTCCAGACTGGCGGAGACACCACATGAAGCGCAGAGACTGGATGACGGGAGCGGGCACGGTGGCGGCGGCGGCGGCGCTACCCCGCCGGGCCCGGGCCCAGGCCCCTCCACCCCGCAAGAAGTCGGCGGGAGTCCCGGACGGGCTGGAGACGCGGGTCGTCCGATTGCAGCTGCGCCACACGTGGACGACCACGATGTCCTCGAGCGAGCACCGCGACACGCTGCAGGCCTTCTACACCCGCGACGGCGTGACCGGTGTCGGCGAAGGCGCACCGATCGTGCGGTACCACGAGAACGCGCCGGACGCCCAGAAGGCCCTCGAGGCCGCCCGCGCCGTGATCCTCGCCGCCGACCCCTGGCGGCTGGAGACGCTGCTCGACGAGGCCTTCCGCCAGCTCGAGGGGCAGTATGCCGCGCGCGCGGCGATCGACATCGCCCTGCACGACTGGGCCGCGAAGAGGCTCGGCGTCCCCGTCTACCGCCTGCTCGGCCTCGACCCCGCGAGCGCGCCGATCACCACCTTCTCGATCGGCATCGACACCCCCGAGGTCACGCGGCAGAAGGTGCGCGAGGCGGCCGAGTTCCCCGTGCTGAAGGTCAAGGTGGGCCTGGAGACCGACGAGGCCACGATCGACGCCGTGCGCAGCGTCACCGGGAAGCCCCTCCGCGTGGACGCCAACGAGGGGTGGAAGGACAAGGAAACGGCGATCCGCAAGATCGAGTGGCTGGCGTCGAGGGGCGTCGAGCTCGTGGAGCAGCCGATGCCGGCGGCGATGCTCGACGAGGCCGCCTGGGTGCGCGGGCGCTCGCCGATCCCGGTCTTCGCCGACGAGGCGTGCCTGCGCGCGTCCTCCATACCTGCCCTGTCCGGGGCGTATCACGGCGTCAACGTGAAGCTCGACAAGGCGGGGGGCCTCCGGGAGGGCCTGCGCATGATCCACACCGCGCGAGCGTGCGGGCTCAAGGTCATGCTGGGCTGCATGATCTCGAGCTCGGCCAGCACCACCGCCGCCGCCCACCTGTCGCCGCTCGTGGACTTCGCCGACCTCGACGGCCACCTGCTCGTCGCGAACGACCCCTGGGAGGGCGTCGCGGTGCGCGACGGGCGCCTCGTCCTGCCCGACCGGCCCGGCCTCGGCCTGCGGCGGCGGGAGCCGAGGCCCGCGGCCTAGCCCTAGCCCTTGGCGGGAAGGCGGCTCATGTAGGCGTCGGCCGTGCGTCGCGGGTCGATCCCGACGAGGCGCGCGTACTCCTGCAGGAAGCCCCGCAGGTAGACCGCCGCCGGCAGGAACGCGAAGCGGTCCTCCTCGACGTACTCCAGGAAGCGCATGCCGATCTTGGTCACGGCGGCGATGTGCCGCAGGGACATGCCGCGCGCCTCGCGGATCTTCCGCAGGTCGGCGCCGGTGAGGACGGCCGGCAGCTCGGCCGCCGCTCCCACCGAAACCGGCGCCGGGAATGCCAGGATCGCGGAGTCGGGCGGCAGGAAGCCCTGCCCGTCGTCGTAGGCCCGCCGCCTCTCGGCGTCGACGAGCACCTCGTAGGCCTCGCGGACCCGCAGCCGCTGCTGCTCGGCCTCGGTCGGCTCGAGCAGCGAGTACGTGGCCACGGAGCCCTCGCCGTAGAGCTCGAGACAGAAGCGGTAGGCGCGCTCGACCTGCTCCCGGCTCGCCCGGGGCTCGAGCCCGAGGACGCAGTACAGCTCAGTAGCCGTGTCCAAGGCTCTCCCCCTTGACCAGTCCCCGCGTGAGCTGTCGGATCTCCTCCGCAGCCCGCGAGGTGGGCGCGTCGGCCATGAACAGCCGCCGCCGCCGGACCGCCTGCCAGACCGAGTCGTCGTGGTGCACGAAGCCGGCGTAGCTCGCCCGCAGGCCGAGGTGCCGCCCGCAGGCGGCCACCAGCTGGTGGCCGATCCCGACGTCGGCCACGTCCCGCACCTCGTTGACGACGAAGCGGGGCTGGAACGCCGCGACCTCGCGCCGCAGCGCCCGGGCCGCCTCGGCGTCATCCGCCTCGACCCGCTCGAGGAGGTCCACCGGCGTCCGTATGCCGAGCGGGTTCTTCGGGTCGAGCGCCGAGTCCACGAGCTGCCGCACCTCGTCGGAGGGCGCCGCCGCCCGCAGGCGCCGGTAAAGCGCGCTCTTGATGAAGCGGTAGCCGTTCTCGATCGACGTCGGCTCGGGGACGACCGCCAGGATCGACACGTCCGACAGCAGGAAGAAGTCGAGGATGTTGTACGAGGTGCCGGCCCCGAGGTCGATGAGCACCACGTCCACGTCGATGGCCCGCACGTGGTTCATCACCCGCACCTTCTGAAGGTGCTTGATGTTGGCGGCGGAGAGCAGGTCCCCGGCCCCGCTGATGAGGCGCAGTCCCGGCGCCGGCGTGTCGGTCAGGCACTCCTCGATCGACGAGACGCGGCGCTGGATGAAGTCGGCGAGCGTCCGCTCCGGCGTGGGCAGCCCCAGGCACGTGTGCAGGTTGGCGCCCCCGAGGTCCGCGTCCACGAGGACGACGCGCCGGCCCATGCGGGCGAGTTGCCAGCCCACCGAGGCGGCCAGGAGCGACTTGCCGATCCCCCCCTTGCCTCCACCGACGGACCAGATCTGCCGCCGCGTTCGGGGTGCGGCAACTGGCAGGACTTCGGACACGCTCAGGGCCATATCAGAACCTTATGCTCTCCACCACGGAGGTGAGCAAATTGCGTGCCGGTTTCGACTTCTTCCAGACGGGCACCGGGGCGTAGGCGATCACGCAGACCGACTCCCCCTCGCCCACCACGGTCAAGTTCCTCTGCCGCCAGTCGCGATGCCCCTCGACCGGCTCGTCGTAGTGGACCACGAAGGCCGAGTCGAGCGCTCGCCGCTCGTCCATCTGCCCGCCCAGGAAGTCGTACTCGTAGTCCACCTGCGGGAATGTGTCCATGGGCGCCGCCAGCCGCACCAGCATGCACTCGACGTGCAGGCTGTCCAGCCCGATCTCGCCCTCCCGGCGGAGCACGCGCACGATCAGGCCGTCGCCGCGGGTCTCGAGCACCTCCGGGGGGCCCAGCTCCAGTCGAACGGTCCACTCGGCCGGCGTGTGAAGGCTGACCGTTCGGGACGCGTTCCAGTGCTCCGACGGCAGGGAAGCCGGCGCCGGCGACTCCTTCTTCTTGCCCGCGCCGACGGATGCCGGCAGGAGCAGCAGGCAGGCGAAAGCGGCCACCGTCAGGTCCTTCATTCGGATCCTCGGGCGGTTACGTTACTGTAGTTAAAGTTCTACTTCAAGTGGTGTCCGAGCTCCGGCCAGAACCCAGCCGGCCCGGGAGATCCATCTTCATCGATCGAGACTGCGCCGGGTCCACTCCCCGCCGCACCGCGATCATCTCGGCGAGGATGCTGACCGCGATCTCGTCGGGGGTCTGGGCGCCGATCTCCAGTCCGAGAGGGGCGTTCACCCTGGCGAGGTCGAGAGCACTCACCCCGCGCGCCTGCAGCGCGGCGAAGATGTGGACGACCTTCGGCCGGCTCCCGAGGAGGCCCACGAAACGCACGGCCCGGCCCAGGACCGCCTGCAGGGCGTCCGCGTCGCCCTTGTGCCCCCGCGTCACCACGATCGCGTAGGAGCTGGCACCGAGCGTCATCCTCGACGCTGCCGCGGGAAACTCGTCCACCACGATGAGGTCCGCCTCCGGGAAGCGCTCCGCGTTCGCGAACTTGACGCGATCGTCGGCCAGCTCGACCCGGAATCCGCACGCCTTCGCCATGCGCGCGAGCGGCTGCGCCACGTGGCCGGCGCCGAAGAGGCACAGCACGGGCGTGCCCTCGATGGGTTCGATGAACACCTGCATCCTCCCCCCACACACCAGCCCGTCCTCCCCCGCCTGATCCGGCGTGAGGTCGTAGGACACGAGCCTGGGCCGCCCTCCCTCAATGGCCTCGCGGGCCCGCCAGGTCATCTCCGCCTCGAGGCACCCGCCGCCGATCGTGCCCTCGATCCGCCCGTCGGCGTACACGAGCATGCGCGCGCCCGCCTTCTGAGGGGTGGAGCCCTCGGTCGCCACCACGGTCACGAGCGCCGCGCGCTCGCCTCCGGCTTCGGCCCGCAGGGCCGCTTCGAGAACCTCGCGCAAGAGAGAGACCTCAGTGAACCGGCGCGCCGAGACGCTCGAGCGCCGACGACAGCATCCTACGATCGACGGGCCGCGACAAGCACTCGCGGAACAGCGAGGCCCGCGGCCCGAGGTCCTCCCCCGACGCGAGAAGGACCAGAGGCACGCCGCGCGTGGCGGGCAGGGCGCGCAGGCGCTCGGCCACTTCCTCCGCGCGCAGGCGGGGCAGGATCCGGTCGAGCACCACCACGGCGGGCCGCAGCCGCGCCGCCGACTCGACGGCCTCCACCCCGTCCGAGGCCTCGTGAACCGCGAAGCCGAGGTCCTCCGCCACGCGCCGGACCTCGCGCCGGGTGCCGGCGTCGGGCGCCGCCACGACCACCAGCGGCGGGCGGGCCTGCGCGGCGGCCCCGAATATCGGCAGGGTGAAGCTGAAGGTCGCGCCTTCGCCGGGCGCGCTGCGCACGTCGAAGCGCCCCCCGTGCGCCCGGACGAAACGCTCGCAAATGGACAGCCCGAGGCCGAATCCCTCGATCCCCTTCAGGCTGCGGTCGTGCAGCCGCGAGAAGGGCCGGAAGAGGCGCCCCAGGTCCTCGGGGGCGATGCCGATGCCGTGGTCGCTGACGCTCACCACGGCCGTGTCCCGCTCGCGCCGAACGGCGAGGCGGACCTCTCCCCCGTCCGGGGAGTACTTGACGGCGTTCGAAAGGAGGTTCTCCACCACCTCCGCGACCCGCTCGCCGTCCGCCCAGCAGGGCAGGGGCTCGTCGGAGACGTCGAGCACGACGGGGTGAGCCGGGTCGGACGGGAAGTGCTCAGCGGCCTCGCGCAGGCGCGCGGAGAGGTCCACCAGGCGGAAGTCGAAGGCGAACTGACCGGTCTCCAGCCGCGTCGTGTCGAGCGTGCGGTCCATCAGCCCGGCCATCCGCGTGGCGGCCCCCACGATGGAACGCGCGCGGGCCCTGCGCTCCTCGAGCGACACATCGTCCCCGGCCTCGAGCAGCTCCGCCCAGCCCAGGATCGCGGCGAGGGGCGCCCGGAAGTCGTGAGCCACGACGTTGACGAGCTCGCTCTTGGTCCGGTCGAGCTCCACGAGCCGGGCGTTCGTGTCCTCCAGGGTTTCGTACAGCTCGGCCGTTCGCAGGAGGATGCCGATCCCGTCGGCGAGCGTCTCCAGGGTGATCACCTGGCCGCGGTCGAAGGCCCCCGGACGGTCGCCCTCGACGTACAAGACCGCCGCCACGTCCTCCCCGGAGAGAATGGGCACCGCGAGGGCGCTGCGCGCCCCCGCCGCCTGCGGGGAGAAGCCCGCCTCGCCCTCCCCCGCGACGACCGTTCGGCGCTCACGCCGCGCGAGCCCCGCCGGCCCCTCCCCCAGCGCGCCGCCGGCCCAACTCTCGTCGCGCGGGGCCCGGCCCGCCGCCGCCACCACGCGGAAGAAGGCCTCCGCCGGCACCAGCGTCGCGACGAGGCAGGGGCGAAAGGCCTCCTGTATCCTCCGCACCGCGGCTTCGAGAATGCGGTCCCGGGACAGCATGGCCGCCGACTCGCGCAGCACCGCGTTGACGAGCGCGAGCTGCTCGCGGCGCTCGCGCTCCGCGGCGAAGGCCACCGAGTTCGCCACCGCGATCGAGAGCTGGCCGGCGAACCGCGTCAGGTACTCGAGGTCGTCGTTCGTGAAGGGCTGGGACCCGGGATGGCGCGTCGCGTTGAGGACGCCGTAGAGAACGGTGGCCGCCCGTTCGCGATCGAAGTGGGTGAGGGGCACGCACAGGATCCTCGCCACCGGGTTATCGCGCGGCACGAAGTCCTCGTGCCGCTCCGCCTCGTTCACGAGCACCGGCAGCAGGTCGCGGGCCACGCGGCCGGCGATGCCCTCGCCGAGGCGGAAGGTGGGCCCCGGCTCGGGGGGCGCGGCCGGCTCGCGCGCCCAGGCCGCGAAAAGGCGCAGCACCTCCTCACGATCGTCGAAGCGGAACACCGAGCTGTGGTCGGCCTTGATCAGGCGACCCGCCTCCTCGGTGGCTCGGGCGAAGAGCGCCCGCAGGTCCTGCAAGGCCGCGGTCTCGAGCCCCAGGTCGTACAGCGTCGCCATCTGGCGGGCGAGGTGCTCGGTCGCCGCCTCGCTCTCCGCGCGGCGCAGCGCCAGGGCGAGCTGGCCGCCCAGGGTCGAGAGGAGGCTCGTCTCCTCCTCGTCGAAGGCCCCGGGGCGACCCCTCGAGATGGTGAGGACGCCGAGCGCGTGCTCTCCGGCGCGCACCGGGACCGCGAGCTCGGTGGATGTCTCGCTGCGCGAGGCCTCGAGAGGCGAGGCGAGGCGCAGCGCCCAGCGCAGCGCCTCCGGGTCCGGCGGCGCCTGGGCGGACCCGGCCTCGCTCTCCGCCGTGAGCGTGCCGTCGACACCGGGGGCGTGAAACGCGACCCGCTCGTAGCCGAGGTCCCTCTGCACGCGCCTGACCGTCAGGTCGAGGAGCTTGGCCCGGTCCGACACCGCCGCCATGTCGCCCACGAGAGCGGCCAGGCGCTCGAAGCGCGCGGCCTGCCGTCGCTGGCGCTCGAAGCTCTGCCGGCTGCGGAGGAAGGTGGCGACGGGGCCGGCGAACGTGGAGAGGATCTGCACGTCGCCGTCGGTGAACCCTCCCGGCTTGTCCGCCGCCCCCAGCAGCCCGATGAGCTCGCCCTCGGCGAGCAGGGGGACGAGCACCACCGACTGCGCCTCCGCCATCAGCCCGATCTCCTGGGCGAGCCGAGGGTCGATCCCGGGCTGGTTGCTCACGTACGGTCGGCCGCTGCGCGGGCTCCAGAGGCTCCGGTACTCCGGACGGGGCACGTAGCGGAACGCCCGCGCGCCCTGGTCGGAGAGCCCGTGCACCGGGAGCGCGGCCTCCATCGTGCGCGAGTCGGGGTCCTGTAGCGCGATGCCGACCACGGGCGCCCCGATGAGGCCGGCCAGCCTCTGGGTGAGCATGCGGTTGAACTCCGCGGGCTCGGCGATGAGCGACCAGTCGCGGCCGATCTCGTGCAGCCGTGAGAGGTCGCGCGCGCGCGCCTGCGCCTCCTCGCGGCTGCGCGCGAGCTCGTCGTGGGTGGACTTGAGGCGCAGGAAGGCCCGGACCTTCAGGATGAGGGCGGGCGTGTCGATCGGCTTGTGCAGGAAGTCGTCCGCCCCGGACTCGTAGCCGCGCCGCACGGCCACCGGGTCCCCGAACGCGGTCATCATGATCACCGGGAGGTAGGGCCCGTGGACCTCCCGGATGCGCGCGCAGGCCTCGAACCCGCTCATCCCGGGCAGCCGGATGTCGAGGAGCACGAGGTCGAAGCCCCCGACGGCCAGCGTCTCGAGCCCCTTTTCCGCCGACTCGGACCGAGTGGCGGCGTAGCCGTGCAGGCTCAGCAGGTCGACGAGGGTCTTCCCGATGAGGGGGTCGTCGTCGATGAGGAGGACCTGGGCCACGCGCCGGGAGTTTGGCCCCCGCCCGGCGCACCCGTCAAGGCGGCGCGGTATACTACGCGGGATTCCCGACCGGTCCGCGACCATGAGCCACGCACCCGAGCCGTCGGAGCCGCTTTCCCTCCTGGCCCGTCTCTTCCGGGAGCGGCGGAGCGGTGTCCTCTCGATCGGCCCGGCGGAGACGCCGCTGCGCGTCCTCCTGCGCGACGGGCAGATCGTCGGCCTGGGTCCCACCTCCCCGTCCTCGCCCGCGCCGCGTCCTCCACTCCCGCGACCCGACGACTCGGCCCGCATGCGCCTGGACCGCGTGCTGGCGGAGATCGGCATCCGGTCGCAGAAGGCCAGGCCGGCGCCGCCGGCCGCCCCGCCCTCGCGCAACCTCCGCGACCGCGTGCTGGAGACCCTCGCCGACCGTTCGCTGACGGCCACGTTCGAGGAAGGCGCCGAGGCGCCCGCGGACGTGGCCGAGACGGCCGGTGCGACGGAGCCTCTCATCCTCGAGGCGGTGCGCCAGATGCGCGAAGCCGGGGCCGTGCGCGCCGCGCTCGGGGACCTCGACCGGCGCCTCGTGGTCACGGCGGCCCTGGCCGAGGAGCGCACGCTCACGCTGACCGAGGGCTACCTGCTCTCCCGCATCGACGGGGGGACGTCAGCGCGCCAGGTCCTCCAACTCGTCCCCCTCGACCCCGACGAAACCGAGCGAACCCTCCTGGGCCTCGTCCTCACCGGCCGGGTCGAGTACCGTGCGGCCGCCGTCCGGCGCCTGGTGCCGCGGCCAGAGGCCGAAGCCCCGACACCGATCGCCGAGCCGGCGGAGCCGATCGCCGAGGCCGCGGAGCCGATCGCCGAGCCGGTGGAGCCGATCGCCGCCCCTTCGCCGGCGGCGACGGAAGCCGACCGCGTCACGCCGCCCGCGCCGTTCCCGCCGGGCCACTCCGTCGACGCCGAACCGCCGCCGGTGACGGCGCGATCCGCGGCCGTGGAGCTCGACCGCGAGACCGTCGAGCGCCGGAGGGAGATCCTCGAGCTCTTCCAGTCCCTGCCGCTGAAGAACCACTTCGAGGTCCTCGGCGTGAAACCCGGCTGCAGCGACGCCGAAGTGAAGCGCGCTTACACGTCGCTCGCCAAGCGCTACCACCCGGACGTCAACCGCGACGCGCGCCTCGAGGACCTGCGCGACATCCTCGCAGCGATCTTCATCCAGATCGGTGAAGCCTGGGAGGTGCTGGGCAACGCGAGGAGCCGCGCCTCCTACGAGACCCGCTTCGGGGTCGGGCGCCGCCCCCCGGAGCACGCCCCGACGGCGGCTGGCCCGGCCGCGCGGCCCGAGCCGGGACCGTCCGAGCCTTACGTCACGGCGGAGGAGACGCTCCACCAGGCGCAGTTCCTGCTCGCCCAGGCGCGCTACTGGGACGCCATCCAGGTGCTCGAGGCCGCCGTGCCCCGGATGCAGCCGCTGCGACACCAGCACCGCGGCCGCATCCTGCTCGCGAAAGCGTACGCCAAGAACCCCAACTGGGTCCGTCGCGCCGAGGAGACGCTCCAGAACGTGGTGCGCGAGGACCCGGTCAACGTCGACGCGCACTACGAGCTCGGCCTGATCTACAAGGCCGGCGGCCTCGCGGCTCGTGCGCAGGCGATGTTCCGTCGCGTGGTCGAGCTTCAGCCGGACCATCGCGAAGCCACGGCCGAGTCGGGCCCGGGCGACGGCCCCGGCGGAGGCGGCCTGCTCAAGCGCATCTTCGGCCGGGGCAAGGCGTCCTGAGGCACCCCCTCAAATGAACAGGTGCTCGTCGTCCTCGCCGGGAACGCGCCGGCGGGGGGGCGCGGCGCGGTCGAACTTGAAGTAGACGTCCATCCCCCGCTGGAGCCCCTTCAGGAACGCGACGATACCGCCGATCGGCTTGAGCGGCCGCACCACGAACTGCTGGAACGTGGCGGTCGTCTCCTCGACCTTGTCGATCGTGTCGGCGAGAAGCAGGTCGAGGCGCCGGGCCTGCAGGGTCGCCAGGTCCGCGATCTCGGCCGCGGCACGGCTCACCCGGTTGAAGTTCTCGAGGGCCGGCGAGATCTCCCGGTCGAGCCTCACCTGCAGCGCGTCCACGCGCTGCGCGAGACGCCTCCCGTAGAACACGAGGCCGAGGAGAAACCCCGCCTGGACGACCGAGGCGAGGGCGATGACGCCGAGGAAGAAGACGCCCCAGGACTCCATGGATTGCTACATCTTCTCTTTTTCGTCGCGATAGGCCTGGCGTCCGGCCTCGACCGCCGCCGAAAGGCGATCGCGCCGCTTCTCGAGGGCTTCCCGCTGCCGGTCGAGGTAGCCCGAGGCGTCCTCGGTCGCCTCGCGCCCCTTCTGGAGCGCCTGCTCACCGAGCCGGCGGCTGCGGTCGGCGGCCTCCCGCATCTTGTCGCTCAGCAGCTCCCGGGTCTCCCGTCCCGAGCGCGGCGCGAAGAGGACCGCGAGCGCGGCGCCGGAGAGGGCCCCGAGCAGGAAGGAGAGAACCACCCCGGACGTCCCGGCGTTTCGATCGTCGTTGGACATGCAAGCCTCCCGCCCCGACGCGACCGGAGGGCGTTGGGGGAAGCTTAGTTCAGCCGCGCGCCCCCCCGCAACCCTCAGGGGGCGGGCTCGTCGAGCACGGCGAGCGCCTTGTTGAACCGGCCCGCGTGGCTGCGCTCCGCCTTGGCCAGCGTCTCGAACCAGTCCGCGACCTCGGGAAAGCCCTCCTCGCGCGCCGTCTTGGCCATGCCGGGGTACATCTCCGTGTACTCGCGCGTCTCGCCCTCGATCGCGGCCAGCAGGTTCTCCCTCGTGTCGCGGAACGGGAGCCCGGTCGCCGGGTCGCCGGCGGGCTTCAGGAAGTCGAGGTGGCCGAACGCGTGGCCGGTCTCGGCCTCCGACGTGTCGCGGAAGAGACCCCCCAGATCGGGGTGCCCTTCGATGTCGGCCGTGCGCGCGTAGTACAGGTAGCGCCGGTTCGCCTGGCTCTCCGCGGCAAAGGCCGCTTTCAGGTTCTCGTGGGTCCTCGTGCCCTTCACGTTCTTCATCGGTGTCGTCCTCTCCGGTCCCTCCATTATGGCTATACTGTCCGTTCCATGCCGCACGTGATCGCCGTGGTGGACGACCTCATGTTCCTCAGCCGCATCCGGGAAGCCGCCCGCGGCACGGGCGCGGAGGTCCGGTCCGTCCGCGGCCCCGAGGATCTCGTGGCGGCGGCCCGCGAGGGCGGCCGGCTCGTCCTCGTGGACGCCGACAGTTCGCGCCTCCCGTGGGCCGAGGCCCTCGGTGCGCTGCGCGCCGACCCGTCCGTCTCCGCCGTGCCCGTGATCGCCTTCCTGAGCCACGTCCACGCCGAGCGGGCGGATGCGGCGCGCGCCGCCGGCGCGAGCCGCGTGCTCGCCCGCGGCGCGTTCGTCCAGGAGCTTCCCCGCCTCATGGCCGCCGCCACGGCGCCCGCCACCGTCCCCGAGGAGAATGACCGTTGAGAACGACCCTGCGCCCCCTCCCCCTCCTTCTCGCCCTCGCCGCCTGCGGGGGTGCCTCCGCGCCGCCCCCCCCGGTGGCGACCGCGACCCCGGCACGCGCCGCGGACGACATGCGGCCGATGTCGTCGCGTGAGGGCGCGACACCGGCCGGATCCGCCGCGCCGGCCGGGCCGGTCGATGCCGGGGCGCCGCTGCCCCCCGGCCATCCCCCGCTCGAGGGCGCTGCGGCGCAGGCCGCCCCCCTGCCCTCCGGTCACCCGCCGCTCGGCGAGCCGGCCCCGGGAGCGAAGTCCGCGGGCAACGTCACCGGCACCATCACCCTGTCGCCGAAGCTGAAGGTGGGCCCCTCCGACGTCATGTACGTCATGGCCAAGAGCGGCGCCGCCACCCTCGCGGTGCGGCGCATCGACAAGCCGTCCTTCCCGTTTGCCTTCGAGATCTCCGGCGGCGACGCGATGATGGGCGGCGCCGCCTTCGAGGGCCCCGTCGACGTGGTGGCCCGCGTGTCGAGGACGGGAGACGCGATCCCCGCGAAGGGCGACCTCGAGGGCATCGCGAAGGGCGTCAAGGTTCCGTCGAAGAATGTCAGCCTGACGATCGACTCCGTCCGCCAGTAGGCCGCCGGCTCGCGGGCACCCCTGGGGGCTCCGGGAGAGACACGATGAAGAGCGAACGGCGTTGGACCCGCATGGCGGTGGTTGCGGTGGCGGCCCTCGCCGCCTGCGTCGCGGTGGAAGCCGCGCACGCGGCCTACCGCAACCCGGTGATCCCGGGCTTTCACCCCGACCCCAGCGTCGTTCGCGTCGGAGACGACTTCTTCCTGGTGACGAGCAGCTTCGAGTTCTTCCCCGGCGTGCCGATCTTCACCAGCCGCGACCTCGTGCACTGGCGGCAGCTGGGCCACGTGCTGACGCGCGAGAGCCAGCTGCCCCTGCGCAAGGCCCGCCCGTCGGGCGGCATCTACGCTCCGACCCTCCGGCACCACGACGGGACGTTCTACGTGATCACGACCAACGTGGACGGCGGGGGGAACTTCCTGGTCACCGCGAAGGACCCGGCCGGCCCGTGGTCCGAACCCGTGTGGCTGCCCGACTTCGGCGGGATCGACCCCTCGCTCTTCTTCGACGACGACGGCACGGTGTACCTGACCGGCCAGGGCAGCGGCAAGCCCGGCCAGCCCCGGGGGATCTACCAGACGACGGTCGACGTGAAGACCGGAAAGCTCCTCGGGCCGCTCCGCCTCGTCTGGGACCGCACCGGCACGCGGTACCCCGAGGGGCCGCACCTCTACAAGATCCGGGGCCGCTACTACCTGATGATCGCGGAGGGCGGGACGGAGTACGGCCACATGGTGACGATCGCGCGCAGTGACTCGCCGTGGGGGCCCTTCGAGGCGTGCCCCCGCAACCCGATCCTCACGAACCGGCAAACGGAGAACGACATGCCGGTCCAGGGCACCGGCCACGCGGATCTCGTCGAGGCCGCGGACGGCAGCTGGTGGATGGTCTTCCTCGCCTTCCGCCCGGTCTCGGGCTACTGGCACCACCTCGGACGGGAGACCTACCTCGCCCCGGTGAGCTGGGACGCCGACGGCTGGCCCCTCGTGAACGGCGGCCACCCGGTGGGGCTCGAGGTGGAGGCCGCAGGCCTCCCGGCGCACCCTTTCCCGGTACCGCCCGCCCGCACTGCGTTCGAGGCGCCCCTCGGCCCGGAGTGGAACCGCCTGCGTCACGCGACGCCCGAATCCTACTCGCTCGACGCGCGGCCGGGCTGGCTCACGCTGCGCGGAGAGTCGGCCTCGCTCGAGGCCACGGCGTCACCCACCTGGGTGGGGCGGCGGCAGCAGCATCTGTCCTGTCGGATGGCGACCCTCCTCGACTTCGTTCCGGCCCGCGACGGCGAGGAAGCCGGGATCAGTCTCTACATGAATCCGGACCACCGCTACGAGATCGGCGTGCGGCGCGCGGGTGGGCGCCGGCAGGTGTTCGTGCGCCAGCGCATCGGACCACACCTGGAGACGATCACCGCCTCGGCGCCACTCGAGGGGAACGAGCCGGTCGTCCTGCAGGTCGAGGCCACCCCGGAGGACTACGCTTTCTCGTTCGGGATCGCGATCAGCGGACGGCCCCAGGCGGCAACCGCGCCACTCGGCAAGGGCCTCGCGCGCTACCTCTCGTCCGAGGTGGCCGGCGGCTTCACCGGCGTCTACGCCGGCCTGTACGCCACGGGCAACGGCCAGCCCGCGTCGGCACCCGCCCACTTCGACTGGTTCGACTACGAGCCGCGCTGAAGCGGCGCCCAACGGCATGAGCGCTCTTCATGCCGGGCCCCCTGGTGTCTCATAACTGGCACTATTGACAGCCTTTCACGCCCCCGGGTCGCTGTGATAGGCTCTCGTCCAGGGTCGGGGATTGCCCGCCCCTTGGGACATCCCTTCTGATGTCGGGAGCGTCGGATCACGCCCGGTCAGTCCAGTGTTCCCGAACCATCCCGTACCCGGAGGACGAAAGACACATGAGAACGAAGTCCGTAGCCATCCTCGCCTCGGCCCTCGCCCTGGGCGTCCTCGCGGTTTCCGCCGAGGCCCAGCAGCACAAGGCGACCCGGCTGGGCAATCCCGCCACCCGCTTCGCCAAACCGCTGAAGAAGGCCGACGATCTGCGGGTCCTGCTGCGCAGCGAAAAGATGAAGGCCGACGTGGCCGCGATCCTCAACGAGGCCGGCTGGAAGGGTAACCACGAGGACCTCGACCGCGCCGCCGCGAGCGCCGAGATCTCCGCGGTGCAGATCGCGCCCGGAACGCGCATCCCCTTCATGTCCTCGCGCACGAACAAGAAGCCCCACGCCCTCATGGACGTCCTGTGGGCGGGCAAGAAGCCGATCGACGCCTTCGCTTTCGAGTTCTCGTCGAACTGCCAGCGTTATCGCCTCGTCACCCCGAAGGCGTGCAGCAACTTCTGGGTCGAGGACCTCGGCAAGGACACCACCGACCCGAAGTGCAACGTCGCGCCTCCGCCTCCGCCGGTCGTCTCGGTGAGCGGCGCGAGCGAGACCTGCGTGACGCAGCCGGTCGAGTACTCGGTGACCGTGAGGAACCCGCCCGCTGACAACAACGTGAAGCTCTACGTGAACGGCAAGGAGCTGGTCAGCGACAAGCTCACGAACGGCGCCTTCAAGTTCACGTTCACCGGCGCCCCGACGCCCGGAGCGTACGAGGTCAAGGCGGTCTCGGGCGGCGTCACCGGCACCACCAGCGTCCAGGTCAAGCCCTGCCTGCCGACCTGCGGCATCACCGCCACCCCGCTTCCGGCCAAGGCCGGCAAGCCCTTCACCGTCGACCTGTCCGGCTCGCGCGTGGCGGCCGGCGTCAAGGGTGGCGTCAAGTCCGCCAAGGTCGAGGTTCTCGACCCCAAGGGCACGGTCGTGGACACCTTCGAGATGGGCACCGCTGGCATGACCCGCAGCGACTTCGTCATCAAGCGCGGCGGCATCCACACCCTGCGCGCGGTGGTCACCGACGAGGCCGGCCAGCTCTCCACGAACGCCTGCACCGCGCAGGTGGACGTGAAGGGCGGCCTGCCCTTCTACGTCGGCGCCTACTTCGGCAAGGAGCGGTTCGTCCACGACGAGGTGGACGGCCACGACGACGGCTTCGTGGCCCCCGCCGCGATCTGCGCCGAGCACCTCGGCTTCGGGGTCGGCTACCAGCCGATGCTCGGCGACCACGCGCAGTTCGACGCCCAGCTCGGCATCAAGCTCAACTTCGAGGACAACGCGCACTCGGCGCTCTTCGCCGACGCGGCGGTCAACTACGTGGGCGGCCGCGGCTTCCTCGGCGGCGGGCTCAGCTGGTGGGACATCGGCAAGGACTCGGGCGGGATCGGCCCCCTCGTCCAGGGCGGCTTCGACCTCGACAAGGACGGCAAGTGGCAGCTGGTCGGCCAGGCCCGCGCGCCGTTCTCCGAGTTCGGCGACCTGTCGAACAACTACCAGATGTGGGGCGGCATCCGCTTCCGGCCGAACAGCTGGAAGTAGTCGCCTGAACCGGGCCTAGCGCCCTCTTGGCCCTCGCCGGCTCCGGCCGGCGAGGGCCATTTTCGTTCCGGGCGGGCGCCGGCAGCTGCCGGTGGCGCTCGTCACCCCGAGGAGCTCCACCCGGGCCGGGTCCAGAGGCGAAGCCCCGAGCCCGGTATCCCTGCGGGATGCGAGGGGGGTCCGCCGTCTTGATCGGAGTCCTTCGGACCGACGGTTCCGGCATCGCCTTTGCCGACTCGCATCCGCTGACCTATGCTGTAGACATGATCTGGATGTACGCCGGCTTCGTCGCGCTCGTGCTCGCCCTGCTCGCCCTGGACCTCGGCGTCTTCCACCGGAAGGCGCACGTCGTCTCGGTCAAGGAAGCCCTGGGGTGGTCCGCCTTCTGGATCGCGCTCGGCCTCGCCTTCGCGGGCTTCATCTACGCCGGCTACGAGAACCACTGGCTCGGGCTCGGGTTGACCCCGGACATGATGACGCTCTCGCCCCAGGCGATCGAGGGAGTCGGTGTCGTCTACAACGACGGCGGGAGCGCCGCGGTCAAGTACGTCACGGGCTACCTCGTCGAGAAGTCACTGGCCGTCGACAACATCTTCGTGATCGCGATGCTCTTCGGGTTCTTCGCGGTCCCGCCGCTCTACCAGCACCGCGTGCTCTTCTGGGGCATCCTCGGCGCCCTGGTGATGCGCGGCGCCATGATCGCGGTGGGCGCGCAGCTCATCCAGCGCTTCACCTGGATCATCTACGTCTTCGGCGGCCTTCCTGATCCTCACCGGGATCAAGATGCTCTTCCTGAAGGCGGACGAGACCGACCCCAACCGCAACGTCGTGGTCCGCCTGACCCGGCGGCTCTTCCCGATCACGGAGCGGTTCCACGGCCAGCACTTCTTCGTCCGGGCGGGGTCGGCCGCCTCGCACCAGGCGCCCGTCCCCGGCGCGGCTCAGGAGACGGACCGCGTGGTCGACGCGGCCCGGCCCGGCGTCCTCCTCGCCACCCCGCTCTTCCTCGCCCTGGTGATGGTCGAGTTCACCGACCTCATCTTCGCGGTCGACTCGATCCCGGCGATCTTCGCGATCACCGCCGACCCGTTCCTGGTCTTCACGAGCAACGTCTTCGCCATCCTCGGCCTGCGCAGCCTCTACTTCGCTCTCGCCGGGATGATCGACGAGTTCCGCTACCTGAAGGTCGCCCTCGCGTTCGTCCTGATGGTGGTCGGCGTGAAGATGATGACCCACGTCTGGCTGAAGGCGCTGCTCGGGCCAGCACTTCAACCTGTACCTGCTCGGCGTGGTGCTGCTCATCCTCGCGGCCGGGGTGGTCGCCTCGCTCGTCGCCGCGAGGCGCGCCCGCGCCGCAGGCGCCGCCCCCTCGGTCTGATCACGGCGCCGGGAGCGGGCCCCGGGCCCGCTCCCGCCTCGAACCGCGGGCTCCTCTAGCCCGTGAAGTACAGGTACGCGATCAGGATCAGGACCAGGACGACGCCCGACCAGACGACTTCCGTGTTCCCCCAGCTCGCCCGCGACTCGCGCCGGTGCTCCGCGCTCATGGTCTGGAAGGTCAGGTCCTTGATCTGCTCCTCCGAGGGCACCTCGGTCATGCGGCTCACCAGCACCATCACCGCCGCACACACGAGGAAGATGAGCACGCTGTAGTACTGGAAGTAGATGTTGTTCACGATCCAGAGCAGCGAGCCCTCCGTGTAGCCCTTCTCGTAGCCGGCGAGGCCGAGGGTGACCGGGGTGTCGACGGCGAGCCGGAAGAGCCCGAGGCCGAAACCCACCCCGAGGGCGGAGAGCGCTCCCTTGGCGTTCATCCGCTTGAAGAGCACGCCCAGGAAGAACACCGTGAAGATCGGGGGGGCGAGATAGCCCTGCATCCCCTGGAGGTAGTTGTAGAGGCCGGACGCGCCCCGGATGACGGGAATCCAGAGGAGCCCGATCAGCACCATGACCGTGGTCGCCACGCGGCCGATCCACACCAGCCGGGCCTGCGAGGCTCCGGGTCGCAGCTTGTTGTAGAGGTCCATGGTGAACAGCGTCGAGCAGGCGTTGAAGGCGCCGGCGAGCGAGCTCATCAGGGCGGCCAGCAGGCCGGCCACCACGATCCCGCGGATGCCGACCGGGAGAACGTGCTGGACCATCAGCGGGAAGGCGGCCTGGGCGTTGGCGTTGATGACCTGGCCGTCGGGGCCGAGAAGCGCCTGGCCGAGGGCCGGCAGCTTGCCGCTCTTCGCCAGGGCCACCGCGAGCATTCCCGGGATGATGAAGATGAACACCGGCAGCAGCTTCAAGAGGGCCGCGAAGATGGTGCCGCGGCGCGCCTCTCGCTCGCTCGGGGCGCCCAGCGCGCGCTGGACGATGTACTGGTCGGTGGTCCAGTACCAGAGCCCGACGATGGGCGCGCAGAAGAGCATCCCGAGCCAGGGGTAGTTCCCGTTGAAGTACCAGGCGATCCGGCCGGGCTCCATCACCGGGGCCCAGGTGCCCACCATGCCCGCGGGAACCAGCGGCTTCCAGAGGTTGAACATGTCGGACGGCAGCGCGGCCCGGAACTCGCCCCAGCCGCCGATCGTCTGGAGGCCGAAGAAGGTGAGGGTGGCCGAGCCGAGGACGAGGATCGCCGTCTGGACCGCCTCGGTGTAGGCGACCGCGCGCATGCCGCCGAGGACGGTGTAGAGCCCGGTCAGGAGCACCACCGCCAGGGAGCCGATCCAGAAGCTGTCGAGCTCCCAGCCGAGCAGGTTCATCCGCCACTCGGGGATGAGCGTGCCGAACACGACGCCGCCCGCGAAGATGCCCGACCGCGATCTTGGTCAGGATGTAGGCCACCAGCGAGATGATGGAGAGCACCCAGCGCGCGGTCGGCGAGAAGCGCCGCTCGAGGAACTCGGGCATCGTGTACACGCGCGACCGCATGTAGAAGGGCACCATCACCCAGCCGAGGACGAGCAGGCACCAGGCGTGCAGCTCGTAGTGGGCCATCGCGACACCGCTCGTGGCGCCCGAGCCCGCCAGGCCCACGAGGTGCTCGGACCCGATGTTCGAGGCGAAGATGGAGGCCCCGATGACCCACCACCCCAGGTTCCGCCCGGCGAGGAAGTAGTCGTCGGCGGTGTCCTTGCTCTTGAGGATCACCCACCAGGCCAGCGCGAGCAGGCCCATGAAGTACCCGAGGATGACCAGCCAGTCGATGGTGTGGAGTGCCGTCATGCGCTCTCCCTGATCCGAGCGTGAATGAGGACGGGTGTCGGGCTCCGATCCCCGGAGAGCGGGCTCACCCGGGCGGTCCGGTGCCGGTGCCGGCCGCTGGGCGGGAACACTATTCCCCGCCGGCTGACCCTGTCAACCCGCCCGCGTCGCTCAGTCCGTCGCGGCGGTCCGGCCCGGATCCCGGAAGAAGAAGGCGAAGAGAAGGATGACGACCGCGGACATCGCGGCCGGCCACAGCCAGATGGCCGTCCAGTCGTGGGTGACGACCTCCCCGGCCCTCGTCGCGTACAGGTCCACCACCGGCCCGGAGACCCACGTCCCGATGAGCATCCCCACCCCGTAGGTGATCAGGGTGATGAAGCCCTGGGCGCTGGCCTGGACGCTCCTGGGGGCCACCTTGTCCACGTAGATCTGCCCCGTCACGAAGAAGAAGTCGTAGCAGATGCCGTGGAGGACGATCCCGAGGTAGTACATGAAGACGAGCTCCTGGGCGTTGCCGAAGGCGAACAGGAGGTACCGGGCGGCCCAGGCGGTCATCGCCACGAGGAGCATCCGCTTCACCCCGAGGCGGACGAAGAAGAGGGGCATGACGAGCATGAAGAGCACCTCGGACATCTGCCCCATGGTCATCTTGCCGGCGGCGTTGACGACCCCCGCCTCGTTCAGGAACGCGTTCGTGAAGTTGTAGTAGAAGGCGAGGGGGATGCAGATGAGCAGCGAGCCGAGGACGAAGACCGCGAAGGAGCGGTTCTTCATGAGCTCGAGGGCGTCGAGGCCCAGGACGTCACGGACCCTCACCGCGCGTCCCAGGGACTTCGGCGGGGTGTGGGGCAGGAAGAAGGCATAGACGCCCAGGAGCGCGGACGCCGCGGCGGCCACCCGCAGCGGTCCGGCCTGGGCCTCGATGGCCAGGAGCCCCACGATCCAGCCGGCGGCGATCCACCCGAGGGTGCCGAAGACCCGGACCGCCGGGAACTCCTTCTCCGGGCTCGCCATCTGGTTGAAGGAGATGGCGTTCACCAGGGCGAGGGTCGGGACGTAGCACAGGGCGTAGACGAGGAGCACCCAGAAGAAGGCCGTCGGGTGGGTGACCGTCGAGACCGCGTAGAGGAGCGCGGCTCCCGCGAGGTGCAGGACGCCGAGGACCTTCTCCGCCGCGAAGAACCGGTCGGCCACCATGCCGATGACGAACGGGGCGACGATGGCCCCCCAGGCGATGGTGCTGTACGCCTGGGCGGTCTCGGTCCCGGTGAACCTGAGGCCCTGGAGGAGGTAGGTCCCCATGGTGACCCACCAGGCGCCCCAGACGAAGAACTGGAGGAACATCATCGCCGACAGGCGGGCGCGAACGGATCCGGACAGGGTGTTCGGGGAGCTCATGGCACGCGGTTCCTCCGGGTCCACGGCCGGCGGGGCGGCCCCGCGAGGCCCCGGGGTGGGAGGGCCTCGATGTCCCCCCACCCCGTCCGTGTCTGACCTCAGGCCCTGCCGGTCCCCGCCTTGGGGAGCGGGCACGACCGGCGACAAGAGCCCGGCCTTGGCGCACAACCAGTAGACGAGGGCCCCCGCCACGAAGGCGAGCACCGGCGCCGCCGGCACGGCCACGCCGAGGTTGGGGAGGATCCCGACGACGAAGCCCGCCGCCCAGGCGATCCACCCCGCCGGGTTGAAGCCTCTGCGTGGGCCCGTCCACGCCCCCTGGTTCATCAGGTAGTCGACGAACATGGCGCCGCAGATCGGGCCGAAAGAGGCGCCGATGATCACGAAGACGGGGACGACACGACCGGCGAGCCCGGTCACGGCCAGGATGATGCTGATCGCGGCGCCGATGCCCACCGACACGAAGGGGTTCACCTTCGGCAGCGTGGTCTTGAAGCTGTTGGCGGCGATGAAGGCGGAGAAGCAGGCCGACGGGAACGCCGCCACCGCGAGCAGGAAGGCCATCCACTTGAACGCGGTGGGACCCAGGATCACCGGGATGAGGTTGACCGGGTTCAGGATGAAGCCCCCGGCGGCCTTCCCGGCCGCCACCGCCTGCTCCGTGGTGCTCGCGGAGCCGTAGGCGCCGGCCACGATCAGCGCGCACAGGCCGGCGGTGAAGACGATGGCCGCGGCGATGCCGACGAGGCCGCCCATCCGGACGTCGTTGCCGTCGCGGCTGTTCGTCCCGAAGTCGACGCCGGCCGCCCCGGCGGTCGCGAAGAAGCCCACGACGTACGTCAGGACGAACGCCAGGACCCCGAGGGCCGACAGCGCCGGCGCCGCGTCGGGCGTCACCGCCCGGTGCGCGTCCACGAGCTTCGTCGCGTCGAAGCTCCCGAGGGCTCCCGCCGTGCTCAGGAAGAGGGTGAGGAGGATGCCCAGCGGGATCAGGGGAAGCCACGTCGCCACCCGGGCGACGTACTGGATCCCCTTCAGGCCCACGAACGCGGCGAGGACACCCCACACCGCCATCAAGAGCTGCGGCGGCAGGGGGATCACGGCGGCGAGGGCCATCGAGGAGAAGTACACGTTGACGCCCAGCCAGCCGAACTGGAGCAGCCCCATCAGGAAGCCGGGCATCAGGAAGCCGCCCTGGGCCCCGAAGGTCGAGGTGCCGACGATGTAGAGAGGCAGGCCGGTCTTCTGCCCGAGCAGGCCGGGGACGAGGTAGAAGAAGAAGTGGCAGACGAGGGCCGCCAGCACCAGGCTGAGAAGCGCCCAGCCCACGCCGGCCGACAGGGCGCCTCCGAGGCTCGGCGCCGTGACCGCGTCCTGCCAGAACACGAACCACAGGAAGATCCCGGCGTAGGTGGGCGCGGTGTTCTTGAACCAGGGCGCCCGGTTCGAGGCCGGGTTGGCGGTCGCGCTCGTGATGTAGTCGGGAAGCGATGCGGCGGGGCTCGACGTCTCTTGGTTACTCATCGCACTCCGTTGAGCGGGGCCGGCGGTGACGTGGCGTCCTTCCGGGGTCCCGCAGCTGAGATCGTGGCAGTTGGCCGAAGATGCCGCCCAAGTCCCGTCCCTTCGCGTCCTTCCGAAGCGAGCCGGGCGGCACAGGCTCGCGTCGACGGTCGGGACGTTACTCTGGCCCCCGGAGCGCTGTCAACGACGCGGGCGAGGGCGGGCCGAGGGTGTAGACTCAGGCCGCTCGGTCGACAAGGAGGCGCTTGCCATGCTCACTTCCCTTCGTCGTGTTCCCCTTCTCTCCCTCGCCGTGGTGCTCGCCGTGAGCGGCGCCGCCCCTGCGGCGGAGCCCGCCCCCGGCTTCACCTCGCTCTTCAACGGGAAGGACTTCACCGGCTGGACGGTGCCCGCCGGGGATGGCGGCCACTGGAAGGTGCTGGACGGCGTCATCGACTACGACGCCCAGAGCCAGGCCCCCGGCGACGACAAGAACCTCTGGTCCGTCGGCGAGTACGGCGACTTCGTGCTCAAGGTCGAGTGGCGCCTCAAGGAGACGCCGTTCATCAACCCCAACGTCCCGATCATCCGGTTCGACGGCACGCACAAGAAGGGTCCGGACGGGAAGGAGATCAAGCTCGCGGTGCCCGACTCCGACTCCGGGCATCTTCCTGCGCGGCTCGTCGAAGTCGCAGGTGAACATCTGGTGCTGGCCCACCGGGTCCGGCGAGGTCTACGGCTACCGGATGGACGAGAAGATGCCCGCCGCGGTGCGCGCGGGCGTCACCCCGAGGGCCAACGCCGACAAGGACATCGGCGAGTGGAACGCGTTCGAGATCACGATGAAGGGCGACCGGCTCACCGTCGTCCTGAACGGCATCACGGTGATCGAGAACGCCCAGCTGCCCGGCGTCCCCGCCCGGGGCCGGATCGCGCTCCAGCACCACGGCCAGAAGAAGGACGGCGTCTGGACCGGGCCGCCCTCCCTCGTCCAGTTCCGGAACATCTCGATCAAGGAGCTGAAGTAGCCCCGCGCGCTAGGGCGCGGCCAGGCCCCGCTTCTTCGCCTCGTCGGGGCCCAGGCCGCCCGAGCGGGAGTCCCACCAGCGCTCGTCGCGCTCCGCGGCCACGAAGCCGGTCGGGCGCAGGACGCGCACGGTGAGGGTGAGCTCCCGCGACGACGTCGCCGGCCAGGTGCCCTCGACCGTGGCGGGCGACCCGATGACGGGCAGGTCCGCGCGGCCGGACGCGAGGAGCGTCCGGTCGTGGTCGCGGGCTTCCCACTCGACGCGGTAGCCCCGCAGCTCGTAGGACGGCAACTCACTCGAGCGGCCGCCGCTCGACGGTCGCCCGGAAGCCGGTGGGAGGCCCGCCGGGGCCGCGCGTCCAGGCGACGCCGAGGCGCGCCGGGCTCGTCCGCTCCTTCCACGCCGTGTACGAGGGGAGCCGCTGACGGTTCTCGTCCACGACGCCCATCTCGACCCAGTCGGTCGTCAGCCCGGGCCAGAGGTTCCGGTGCGACTTGTAGTCCTGGTAGCACCAGAACACGGCCCCCCCGATGAAGTCGTGCCTCGCGAACTCGGCGAGCTGGCTCTCCATGATCTCGATGCGCATCCGGTCGGCCTGCGCCGTGTCGGGCGCGAAGGGGCCCGCGAGGCCGAACTCCGAGATCACGACCATCTTGTCCGGGAACATCGTCCCCACCCGCTCGAGGGCGGGGGCGAGCCCCTCCGCGGGGCCGGCCCAGCTCCCGAAGTACTGGTTCATCATCACGAAGTCGGTGTACTGGTTCGCGTTCTGCGCCGCGTCGGTGATCCAGGGCAGCCCGTCGTCGGCGTAGGTCACGTACCGGCCCGGGTCGAGCGCCTTGACGTGCTCGACCATGGCCTTCACGTACGCGCGGCCCCCCGGGGTGCTCGTCGCGCTCTCGTTGCAGACGCTCCACGCGAAGATGCTCGGGTGGTTGCCGGCCTGCTCGATCATCTCCTGCATCATCCGCTTCGCGAGGACGAGGACCTGCGGGTCCTTCATCTGCTCCTCGCTGAACTGCCACATGGGGATCTCGGGAACCAGCAGGACTCCGTTGCGGTCGGCGTAGTCCAGGACGTAGGGGTGCTGCGGGTAGTGCACGGGCCGGGTGAAGACGACGTGCAGCGCCTTCATGTCGTCCCAGTCGGCCTTCATGGTCCCGCGGGTCTCGGCGAGCCCCTCCTGGGCCGACTCCTGGTGGCGGGTCATCCCGGTGAGGCGGACGCGCTCGCCGTTCAGCCAGAGGCCGCGGTCGCGTATCTCGACGGTCCGGATGCCGAAGCTCTCCTCGAGGCGGTCCAGAACGCCACCGGCGGCGTCGCGCACCTCCACCACCATCCGGTACAGGTTCGGCTGGTCGAAGTGCCACAGGCGCGGTTCGGGGATCTCGAGCGAGAGCGAGACTGGCACGGGCCCCTCGCTCCCCGGCACGGCCTCGCCGGCGCGAGCCACGGCCCGACCGGACGGGTCGAGGACCTGCGCGTCGACGGTGAGGCGGGTGCCGGCCCCGAAGCGCTCGAGAAGCACCCGGGTGGTCACGCGTCGCCCGGCCCGCCGCCAGCCGGGGCTGGATCTGCTGCCGGCGGATCGTCGCCCGCTCCTGCGCCACGAGGGTCACCTCGCGGACGATGCCCCCGTAGTGCCACCAGTCGTACCAGACGTTCCCGCCGTCCTTCAGCTTCATCGCCCAGCCGGGGATCGTGGCCAGGCCGGGGCGATTGTCGATCTCGACCGCGACCAGGCCCTCCGCCCCGAGGGCCTGCGTCACGTCGAGGAACCAGGCGGTGTGCCCGCCCTCGTGCTCACCGGCGAGGGTGCCGTTGACGAAGACGCGCGCCCGGTAGAACGTCGCCCCGAAGTGCAGCTCCAGGCGGCGGCCCCGAAGGGCGGGAGGCACGACCACCCGCTTCCAGTACCAGGCGAGGCCCTCGTGCTCGGCGTGCGGGCCGACGCCCCAGGTGTGCGGGACGTCCACCGTCTCCACCGGAGACGGGACGTCCTTCGCCCACCCCTGGCGCGCGCCGGAGCCGTCGGCGTCGATCCGGAAGCTGCCAGGGGCCGCCGAGGTCGACGCGGGTGCCGGCCGCGGCGGGGAGGGCGAGCCCGATCAGCAACAGCGGGAGCGCCAGGGCGCAAGCGGAGATCGTCGCATCCGTCACCCCCTACTGGCAGGCCTGGGCGACCCGGTCGGCCTGGGACTTCAGGGCGTCGAGCGTCGGGTGGCTCGCGGCGACGGCGACCTCCCGTCGCGCGTCCTCGATCCGCTGGTAGGCCTCGGTGAGGAGCGGCTTCGCCACCTCGCAGTCCGACGCGTTGCGCAGCACCTCGTTGACGGCCGCGCCGGCCTTGCGCAGGATCTCCTCGTCGCTTCCGATCTTCTGGATCGCCTTCTTGTTCCGGTCCTCGCACCCGCCCAGCGCCAGGGCCAGCAGCCCCACGACCAGCACGCGTCCCTTCATGCCGCCCTCCTCCGTGATCCCGCGCACAAGAGCATAGCGCAGCCGGCGGGCCCCGCCCCGCCGACCGCTATAATCCCACCCGAGCGCAATGCCCGGCACGATCAGCCTCGTCGTCACCGCCGGGCCGATCCGCGGCCAGCGCTTCGACTTCCCCGGCCACGACACCTTCGTGTTCGGTCGCGCCCCGGAGTGCCACGCGCGGCTCGCCTCGAGCGACGCGTCGGCGTCGCGACACCACTTCCTCCTCGAGGTGAATCCCCCGCTGGCGCGCCTGCGGGACCTGGGCAGCCTCAACGGGACCCACGTGAACGGCGTGCGGCACGGCGGCCGGCGCACCGGGGAGAGCCCGGAAGAGGCGGCGACGCGCGACCGCGCCGAGGTCGACCTGCGCCACGGCGACGAGATCCGCGTGGGGGCCACGGTCATCCGGGTGGAGGTCTCGGCGGCGACTGCGCCGGCCTCGCGTGGGCGAGGCGCCGCGGCCGACGACGTCCGGGCCGCTCGACGCGCCGCCGCCTGGCGGCGAAGGGCGAGGCCGAGAACGAAGGCGCCGCGCCGGGATCGACGGTCGGGCCCTACGCGATCGAGCGGCTCCTGGGCAAGGGCGGGATGGGCGCCGTCTACCTCGCCCGGCGGCTCGGCGGCGAGCCCTCCCCGCCCGTCGCCCTCAAGGTCATGCTGCCGCGCATGGTGGTGGACGAGGGGGCGCAGGAGATCTTCATCCGGGAGATCGAGGTCACGCGGGCGCTGCGCCACCCCAACATCGTCGGCCTGCTCGACTTCGGGAAGCACCAGGGCCGCTTCTACTTCGCCCTCGAGTACTGCGCGGGCGGGAGCGCGGAGCAGCTCCGGCGGCGCCACGGCGGGCGGGTGCCCCTGCCGTCCACGCTCCACGTCGCGGTCGGCGCGCTCGAGGGACTGGCCGCCGCGCACGACGCCGGCTTCGTCCACCGCGACATCAAGCCCGACAACGTCCTGCTCGGCGAGGACGGCGCCGCCCGCCTCGCCGACTTCGGCCTCGCCAAGAGCTTCCAGCAGGCGGGCCTGTCCGGCATGACCGCGACCGGCACCGTGGCCGGGACCTTCCAGTTCATGCCGCGCGAGCAGCTCACCAGCTACCGCCAGGCGCGGCCCACCACCGACGTGTGGAGCATGGCGGCGACGATCTACTACCTGCTCACCGGCCAGTACGCCCGCGACTTCGCCGCGCACTCCGACCCCCTGGCCGTCATCCTGAGGGGCGGCGTCGTGCCCCTGCGGCAGCGCGACCCGTCGGTTCCGGAGGAGCTCGCCGCCGTCATCGACCGCGCGCTCGACGACGAGCCGTCGCGCCGTTTCCCGAGCGCCCGCGAGCTCGTGGCCGCACTGCGAGGAGTGCTCTAGGCGCGATGGCCGAGACCGCCTTCCTGACGGTCCGCTGCCCGGCCTGCGGCGTCGCCTCCGACCGCGTCCCCGCCAGCCTCGCCGGCCGGACGGTGCGCTGCCCCCGCTGCGCCGCCCGCTTCGCCGTGCCCGCCACTCCAACGGCCGCCGGCGCCACGAGCCGCCCCGACGGTCCCGACACCGACGTGCCCCAGCCCACCGTGGCCGAGGCCGGAGCCGTCGCCCCGACCCTCGCGGACGACGGCGCGCTCGCGCCCACGCGGGCCGAGGCGCCGCCCGCGGCGGCTCCGGCGACCGCCAGCGGCATCGCCTGGGAGCCGGGCGAGGTGGTGCTGGGTCTCTACGAGGTCGAGAGCGTCCTCGGGCAGGGCGGCATGGGCCGCGTCTACCGCGTGCGGCACCGCGGCTGGGACCTCGACCTCGCCGTCAAGGCGCCTCTCGCCGCGGCCCTGGACGCCTCGGGGGGAGCCGACCTCTTCGAGCGCGAGGCCGAGACGTGGGTCAACCTCGGCCTGCACCCGAACGTGGTCACCTGCCACTACGTGCGCCGCGTCTCCTCGATCCCGCTCGTCTTCGCGGAGTACGTGGACGGCGGCAGCCTGCACGACGCCACACGCGCCCGGCGCCTCGACTCCGCGGAGGCCATCCTCGACGTCGCGATCCAGCTCGCGTGGGGCCTCCATCACGCGCACGAGCAGGGCCTCGTGCACCGGGACGTGAAGCCGGCCAACGTGATGCTCACCTCCGACGGGCTCGCCAAGGTCACCGACTTCGGGCTGGCCCGCGCCCGCTCCGTCCGAATCCAGGCGCCCGCCGGCGCGGCGCGCGGGCCAGTCGATGACGGTCGAGGGCGGCGGGGGCGGGACGCCGGCCTACCTCTCGCCCGAGCAGGCCGCGGGCCGCGCGCTCGACCGCCGCTCCGACCTGTGGGGCTTCGGCCTCTCGGTGCTCGAAGCGTTCCTCGGCGGGCGCACGTGGGAGTACGGCCTCGCGGCGCCCGAGGTGCTCGACGCCTATCGGCGAGACGGCCTCTCCGCCGGCGGCCGGCCCGCGATGCCCGAGCACGTCGCCGGATCTCCTCGCCCGCTGCTTCCAGGAGCGGCCCGAGGATCGTCCCCACGACCTCGTCGAGGTGGTCGACGGTCCTGCGCTCCGCGTGGGAGGAGTCGGCAGGGCGCCCCTACCCGCGGCAGGAGCCGAGAGGCGGTCGCGGCTCGGCGGACGCGCTCAGCAACCGCGCGGTTTCGCTGGTGGACCTCGGCCGTGCCGCCGAGGCCGCCACGCTGTGGCGCCGCGCGCTGGAGGCCGAGGCACAGCACGTCGAGGCCACCTACAACTCGGGCCTCGCCGCCTGGGTCGAGGGCCGCCTGACGGACCCCGAGCTTCTCCACCGCCTGGAGGAGTCCTGCGCCTCCCACGCCGGACGAGCGCGGGCCCACCAGCTGCTGGGCCGCGTCCACCTGGCCCTCGGCCAGGGACCCGAGGCCCTGGCCGAGCTCGAGCGCGCGCTCTCGCTCGGACGCAGCGAGGAGCTCGACCGCGACGTCGCGGCCGCCCGCGCGGGGGCGCCGCCTCCCCTGCGCACGATGCGCGGCCTGCAGGGCCCCGTGGCCGCCTTCGCGCTCTCGCCGGACGGACGGACGGTCGCGGCCGGGAGCGGCGCCGAGGTGCGCCTGTGGGACGCCGCCACGGGCCAGCTCAGCCGCGCGCTGTCCGTTCCCGACGGCCCCGTGCGCTCGCTCGCCCTGCTCCCGGACGGACGCTTCCTGGTCGTGGGCGTCGAGAACGGCCCGATCGCGCTCTGGGACCTGTCGTCCGGGCGCCAGGCCCGGTCCTGGACACGCCACGCCGGCTTTGCCACGAGCCTGGCCGTCGTGCCCGGCGGTCGCCTCGTCGTGTCCGGCGGCTCCGACCGCATCGTCCGCCTCTGGGACGCCACGAGCGGACGCGTGGTTCACGAGATGGCGGGTCACGAGGACGCCGTCACCGCGGTCGCGGTCGGGCCGACCCGCCTGGCGTCCGCCAGCCGCGACGGCACGGTTCGCGTCTGGGCGCTCGAGGACGGGCGCTGCCTCGGCACGTTGCGGGGCCACCAGGGCCGAGTCCTGGCGGTGGCACTCGACGAGGGGCAAGCCCGTCTCGTCTCCGCGGGCGACGACGCCACGGTGCGCGACTGGGGCCTCCATTCCCTGGAGACCGTCCGCGTGTACCGCTCGCACGGCCAGCCGGTCCTGGCCGTCGCCCTCTCGCCGGACGGGCAGCGCATCGTCTCGGGCTCTGCCGACCGGACGGTCCGTGCCTTCGACGCCGCCGGGGAGCGGCTCGGGTCGCTCGCGCGGCTGGACGGCGCCGTCCACGCCCTCGCCATGGCGCCGGACGGGACCTGCTGGGCCGCGCACGGGACGATGGTCAGCGCCCTTGCCGACCCACCGGTTGCACGTTCCCCCGGCGGCCCTGTGCCGGCCGGCCTCCGCCTCCGAGGAGGAGGCGCGCGCTTCCTCGGTCGAAGCGCGGCTCGAGGAGGCCCGCCGCTCGCTGGCCGCGGGCGACCTCCCCACGGCCGTGTCCCTCGCCCGCCACGCGCGCTCCGTCCCGGGCCACGAGCGCTCGGAAGCGACCCTCGCCGTGTGGGACGACCTCTGCGCGCACCTCCCGCGCCAGGCGCTGCAGTCCGCCTGGGAGGACGCGCGCCTCGAGGGTCACGAGGACCAGGTGCTCGCGGTGACCGTGGACCGGGCCGGCGCGCGCGCCCTGACCGCCGGCCTCGACGCGACGGTGCGGCTGTGGGATCTCGCCTCGCGCCGGCACGAGGTCACCCTGTCGGGCCACTCCGGGGCGGTCAACGACGTGGCCTTCGCGGGCGCGGGACGTGCCGTTTCCGGCGGGCGTGACCGGACCGTCCGGCTGTGGGATCTCGCCGGCCGCCAGGCCCTCGCCGTCCTGGAGGGCCACGACGAGACGGTCACGGGAGTGGACGCCACTCTCGACGGCCAGCGCGCGGCGAGCGCGAGCTGGGACGGCACCGTGCGCCTCTGGGACCTCCGGCGCCGCGCCGTCCTGCGCGTTCTCGAGGGCCACGGGGCCCACGTGGCAGCCGTTCGCCTCTCCCCCGACGGCCAGGTCGTGGCCAGCGCCGGATGGGACGGCACGGCGCGGCTGTGGGACGCGGACTCGGGACGCGAGCTGGGGGTCCTGGCCGGTCACGCCGGCAACGTCACGGCCATCGCGCTTCACGGCGACGGCCGTCAGGTGGCGACGGGCGGCGAGGACGGCTCCATCCGCTCGTGGGACGCTCGCACCCGCCGCACCGAGCGCGTGCTGTCCGGACACGAGGGCGAGATCACCGGGCTCGCTTTCACGCCTGACGGCCGGTTCCTTCTCTCGGCCAGCCGGGATCGCACCGTCCGCGTGTGGGACCTGCGCCGAGGCGAGACCGTCCGCACGCTGCCCCACCCGGCCCTCGTGCTGGGGCTCGCCCTCACCCCCGTGGCCAGCGCTCTCCTCACCGCCGGCGCCGACCACTGCGCGCGAGTCTTCTACCTCGACTGGGAGCCGGAGATCCCGGTGTCGCCCCCCGCGGCAACGCCGACCGCCCGCATCGGCGGCGACACCGTGAGGACCCGCGTCACGGCGGGGGCGGTCGCCGCCCCCGCCACGACCCTGCGCGAGGACCTGCGCCGCGCGGCGCCGATCGGGATCCCGGTGCTGCCCCGGGCGGCGCGGGCCGCGCGGCGGATCCCGTGGGGTCGCGCGCCGATCGCCCTCGCCCTCCTCGCCGCGATCGTGGTCACCTGGCTCGCCTGGCGTCGACCCGCCGCCGGCCTGCGCGTTTCGCCCCACATGGCGCAGGCCGTGCCGAAGGAGCTCGACCTGATCGACCTCGAGCCCTATCGACGAACTTGCTCCCCGGGCGATTACGAGCGGCACCTCCAGCAGATGCGCTCCGGCAACCCCGACGCCCGCGATGTCGCGTGCCTCGCCGCCCGGGGCGGCTCGGGCGTCGTGGTGGACGTGCTCGACGGCGCTCCACTCGTCTCTCCCGAGCCCCTGACCGCCCTGCGCCTGCGCCGCAACGCCGCCTCGGCTCTCGCCGGGCTCCAGGGCGACGCCGTCCAGTCGCTGTGCGCCCGCCTCGGCGACGACCGCGACGAAGCCCGCCGCGTCACGGCCATGGCCCTCGCCGTCATGACTGACGACGCTGCCACGGTCTGTGTCCGCCAGGCACTGGCGGGCGGGTCTCCGGCGGTACAGGTCGCGACGGCCACCGCCCTGCGCCAGCGGGCCGCACGGGGCCTGTTCCCGGCGGGCGAGGCGTGGACCCTCACGAAGGCGCTGCTCGCCAGCCCCGACCCGGCGGTGCGCATCAGCGGCCTCCTCGTGGCCCCGGTCTTCACCGGCGACGCGGTCGAGCCGGCCGTCCTCCCCTTCCTGCAAGACGCCGATCCCGACGTGGCCGCGACCGCGCGCGAAGCCGTGGACGCCATCCACAACGTGCACAAGATCGACGAGGCCCACGGCGACACGGGTTCCTAGGCCCTGGTCCCTTCGACTCTTGACCCTGCCGCCGCCGGCGGCCAGACTGCCACCGTCATGACCTCTTCACGCCTGCCGTCCTCCCTCCTCCTCTCGCTCCCGCTCGCCGCATTCCTCGGGGTCTCCCCCCTCTCGCCCGGGCCCGCCCTCGCCCAGGAGCTGCCGGACTGGGAGAACCCGCAGGTGGTCGGCATCAACAAGCTCGACCCGCACGCGCCCGTCTACCCCTTCGCCGACGAGGCCACCGCTCGGAGCGTGGACCGCTCGAAGTCGCCCTACTACCGCCTCCTCAACGGCCGCTGGAAGTTCAAGTTCTCGCCGACGCCGGCGTCGCGACCGATGACGTTCTTCGAGACGGCCTTCGACGACACGGCCTGGGACACGATCCCGGTGCCGTCGAACATCGAGAAGCACGGCTACGCGCCCCCGATCTACGTCAACATCGGCTACGCCTGGGGCTGGGGCACGCCGCCGCGCATCCCGCACGAGCTCAACTACGTCGGCTCGTACCGCCACCGCTTCGAGGTGCCCGCCGACTGGCAGCGGCCGCCGCGTGCGGATCACGTTCCACGGCGTCTCCGCGGGCTTCTACCTCTGGGTGAACGGGAAGAAGGTCGGCTACAGCGAGGACAGCCGCGGCCCGGCCGAGTTCGACCTCACCGACTTCGTGACGCCCGGCGAGAACCTGCTGGCCGCCGAGGTCTACCGCTTCACGGACGGCGCCTACCTCGAGTGCCAGGACTTCTGGCGGATGTCGGGCATCTTCCGCGACGTCGTCCTCTGGTCGACGAGCCCGCTGCACGTCGCCGACCTCCGCGTCGTCACCGACCTCGACGCGCAGTACCGCGACGCCACGCTGAAGGTCGGACGTGGCGGTCGGCAACGCGGCCCGCCGCGGAGCAGGCGTTCTCGGTCGAGGCGACGCTCCTCGACGCGGCGGGGCAGGCCCGTCCTGGGGGCCGTGGCCCAGGCCGGCCGGGTCGCCCCCGGCCAGGCGGCGAAGGTGTCCGTCGAAGCGCAGGTGGCGAACCCGCTGAAGTGGTCGGACGAGAAGCCGAACCTCTACACGCTCCTCCTCACGCTGAAGGACGGCGCCGGGAAGACCGTCGGCGTCGTGCCGTGGCGCGTCGGCTTCCGCGAGGTCGAGACGAAGGACGGGAAGATCCTCGTGAACGGCCAGCCCATCCTCATCCGCGGCGTGAACCGCCACGAGTGGGACATGGAGACGGGCCAGAACGTGCGCCGCGACTCGATGCTGAGGGACATCGAGCTCCTGAAGCAGCACAACTTCAACCTCGTGCGCACGTCCCACTACCCGAACGTCCCCGAGTGGTACGAGCTGTGCGACGAGTACGGCCTCTACCTCGATCGCCGAGTCGAACATCGAGTCGCACGGGATGGGCTACGACGCCGGACAAGACGCTCGGCAACAAGCCCGAGTGGGAGACGGCGCACCTCGACCGCACGCGGCGCAACGTCGAGACGTTCAAGAACCACGCCTCGGTCGATCATCTGGTCCCTCGGCAACGAGGCGGGCGACGGCGTCAACTTCGTGGCCGCGTCGAAGTGGATCCACGAGCACGACCAGACGCGGCCCGTGCACTACGAGCGCGCGGACCAGAAGCCGCACGTCGACATCGTCAGCCACATGTACCAGCCCGCCGCGGACATGGCCCGCGAGGCGGCGAACGGCCGACCCGCGCCCGCTCATCCAGTGCGAGTACTCGCACGCCATGGGCAACAGCAACGGCGGCTTCGACGAGTACTGGAAGCTGTTCGAGTCGGGCACGCGCGCCCGCGGCGGCGCCATCTGGGACTGGGTGGACCAGGGCCACCGCGAGAAGGTGCCCGCCTCGCGTCGTCGTGAAGGACCGCACGAAGCACGCCCTCGACGCGCTCCTCGTCGGGCCGACCGAGCCCGGGATGGGCGCCGAGGGCTACCTGAGCCTGCCGGACGCCGACCACCTGGACCTGCGCGACGCCCTCACCCTCGAGGCGGTCCTCTACCCGCGCCCGGCCCTCATGGGGGCGGCGTACCCGCACGTGTCCCGCTTCCACCCGTACGTGTCGAAGGGCGACCTCGGCTTCCAGCTCATGCAGGACGGCGACGCCGTCCAGCTCTGGCTGCGCTTTGCCGGAGAGGCCGAGCCGGTCCTCGCGCGAGCGAAGGTGCCGGCCGACTGGTACGGCGCGCTGGCACCGGCTGACCGGCACCTACGACGGCAAGGTGGCCCGTCTCTACCTCGACGGCAAGCCCGTCGCCGCGGTCGAGAAGACGGGCCGTCTCTCCCCGGGCCACTTCCCGCTGAACGTCGGCCGCAACCCGGAGCGCATCGACATGCGCACGCCCGGCGCGCTTCCGCGAGGCGCGGGTCTGGTCGCGGGCGCTCTCGGAGGCCGAGGTGGCAGCGCCCGACGCGCGCCGCGACGAGGGCCTCGTCCTCTGGCTCGACGTGGCCGACGCGCAGGCAGGTCGAAGCCCGCGGCGGCGCGGCTTCTACTTCGCCTACGGCGGCGACTTCGGGCCGACCACGACGCCCTCGGACGAGAACTTCTGCCAGAACGGCGTCGTCTCCGCCGACCGCACCCCCCACCCCGGCGATGGGCGAGATCAAGAAGCAGCAGCAGTACGTGGACGTCGCGCCGGTCGACCTCGCGAAGGGCGTCGTCGACGTCCTCAACCGGCTACGACTTCACGACGCTCTCCGAGATCGCGACCGGCCGCGGTTCCAGGTCCGGGCCGACGACCGCGTCCTCGCCGAGGGCGCGCTGCCCGCGCTCGACGTGCCGCCCCACGCGACGAAGCCGCTCACCGTCCCCCTGCCGGCGATCACCCCGGAGCCGGGCGTCGAGTACTGGCTCGACCTGATCTTCGCGCTGAAGGCGGACACGCCGTGGGCGAAGGCCGGCCTCGTCCTCGCACACGAGCAGCTCCCGCTCGCTCCCGCGAAGCCCGCCCCGCCCCTCGCCACCGCGGCGCTGCCGGAGCTCACCGTGACCGGCGGCGCGCAGGCAGGTCGACGGTCAGGGGCGCCGACTTCGCGTACGGCTTCGACCCGGCGACGGGCCTGCTCACCTCGATCCAGTCGAAGGGCGTGGAGCTGCTGGCCGGCCCGCTGCGGCCCGACTTCTGGCGCGCGCCCAACGACAACGACCGCGGCAGCGACATGACGAAGCGGCTCGGCGTCTGGCGCGACGCCCACCGCTTCCTCACCGTGCGCAGCTTCCGCAACGAGACGCCGGCGAAGGGGGTCGTCCGCCTCGTTCTCGAGGCCGACCTCGGCTCGGTCGAAGTCGCGCTACGACGTCGTCTACACCATCTACGGCACCGGCGACCTGGTCGTCGAGGCGTCGTTCGACCCCGGCGACGTCGACGCTGCCCGACCTGCCCCGCTTCGGCATGCAGGCGAAGCTCGCGCCCGGGCTACGAGCGGCTCGCCTGGTACGGCCCCGGACCGGAGGAGACGCTACGCCGACCGCCGCGACCGGCCGGTCGGCGTGTACGAGACGACGGTCACCGCCAACTACTTCCCCTACTCGCAGCCGCAGGAGACCGGCAACAAGGTCGAGGTGCGCTGGGCGACGGTCACCGACGCCTCCGGGGCGGGCCTGCTGGCCGCCGGCCTGCCGCTCCTCTCGGTGAACGCGCTGCACCACTCGGCCGAGGACATGGACCAGGCGGGCCACCACCACCAGATGACGCCACGCGCCGAGACCTTCCTGAACCTCGACGGGAAGCAGATGGGCCTCGGCGGCGACGACAGCTGGGGCGCGCTGCCGCTCGAGAAGTACCGCATCAAGGCAGCGCCGATGTCCTACCGCTTCCGCCTGCGCCCGATCGCGGCCGGCGACTCGGCGATGGCTCTCAGCAAGCTGACGATGCCCTAGCGCAGGCCTCCGCCGGAGGCATTCCTTCGCGTTCATGTCTCGGTCCGACTGGGCCGTTCGGCCCATTTGGCCGCCTCCCGCGCCCGGCTATCCTGTCGGGCGGGAGTGACACCGATGTTCCAGACCCTCGACGAGGCGGCCTCCTTCATCCGCCACAAGAGCGTGGCGATGGTGGACCTCAAGTTCTGCGACCTCTGGGGCCGCTGGCGGCACGTGACCCTCCCCGCGGGCCGCTTCAACCCCTCCCTCATCGAGTCGGGCGTGGGCTTCGACGGCTCCTCGCTCGGTCTCACCGCCGTGAAGTCGGGCGACCTCGTCCTCGTGCCCGAGCTCGGGACCGCCTTCCTCGACCCGTTCTGGGAGGCGCCGACGATCAGCTTCCTCTGCGCCACCCTCGAGGCCGACACGCACCAGCCCTTCCCCCACGACCCGCGCACGCTCGCGGCGCGGGCCGAGGAGTTCCTGCGGACCTCGGGCGTCGGCGACTCCAGCCTGTGGGGGCCGGAGTTCGAGTTCTACCTGTTCGACGGCGTGAGCTACGAGAACGGCGTGAACACCGCCGCGTACCGCGTCGAGTCGCGGGAGGCGGACTGGAAGAGCAACGAGCTCGGCGGCGGCTACACGATCCCGCGCCACGGCGGCTACCACGCCATCCCGCCGCAGGACCACCTCTTCAACGCGCGCACGAAGATCTGCCTGCACCTCGAGGCGATGGGGGTGCCCGTCAAGTACCACCACCACGAGGTGGGGGGGCCCGGCCAGTGCGAGATCGAGACCCGCATGATCCCCATGGTGCGGGCGGCCGACGTGACCCTCCTCGCCAAGTACGTGGCGCGCATGACGGCGCGCGAGATGGGCCTGACCGCGACGTTCATGCCGAAGCCGCTCTTCGGCGAGGCGGGCTCGGGGCTGCACTTCCACCAGCAGGTCTGGCGGGGCGACACGAACCTCTTCTACGACGCCGCCGGGTACGGCTGCACTCAGCGAGACCGCCCGCTTCTACATCGGCGGCCTCCTCGCCCACGGCCCGGCGGTCATGGCCCTCACCAACCCCTCGACGAACTCCTACCGCCGCCTCGTGCCCGGCTACGAGGCCCCGGTGAGCGCCATCTACTCGCTCGGCAACCGCAGCGCCGCCATCCGCATCCCCAAGTACGCGAACCGGCCCGAGTCGGCCCGGATGGAGTTCCGGCCGCCCGACGCCACCTGCAACCCGTACCTGGCGATCGCCGCCCAGCTCATGGCCGGGATCGACGGCGTGCGCAACCGCATCGACCCCACCGCGCTCGGCTTCGGGCCCTTCGACGAGGACGTCTTCTCCTGGCCGGCGGAGAAGCGCGCGCACATCAAGGCGCTGCCCACCTCGCTCGACGAGGCGCTCGACGCGCTGGAGCGCGACCACGCGTTCCTGCTGGAGGGCGACGTCTTCAGCCGCGAGATGCTCCAGCGCTGGGTCAAGAGAAAGCGCGCCGAGGAGCGCTCGGTGCGCGACCGGCCGCACCCGTACGAGATCGAGCTGTACTACGACCTCTAGCCGGACGTCGCTTCGTGAAGCCCGCCGCCCGCGGCCTCGCGGTCCGCCCGGCGGGCCCAAGAACCAGACCGCGAGAGGCTTCGCATGACCGTTGCCACGACCAGCAGGGCCCAGTCCCTGATCGACGTCGAGACCCGCTACGGCTCGCACAACTACCACCCGCTCGACGTCGTCTGCGAGCGGGGCGAGGGCGTCTACCTCTGGGACGTCGACGGGAAGCGCTACATGGACTTCCTCGCCTCGTACTCGGCGGTGAACCAGGGCCACAACCACCCGCGGATCGCCGAGGCGCTCATCGCCCAGGCCCGCAAGCTCGCCCTCACCTCGCGCGCCTTCCGCAACGACCGGCTGCCCGGGTTCCTCGAGAAGCTGTGCAAGCTGACCGGCTTCGACAAGGCGCTGCCCATGAACAGCGGGGCGGAGGCGGTCGAGACCGTCGATCAAGGCCTCGCGCAAGTGGGGCTACGACGTGAAGGGCATCCCCTACCCCGAGGCCGAGATCATCGTGGCCGAGGGCAACTTCCACGGCCGGACGACCACGATCGTCGGCTTCTCGACCGACCCCGACTCCACGAGCCGGTTCGGCCCGTTCAGCCCCGGCTTCCGCATCGTCAAGTACGGCGACCTCGAGGCCGTCCGCGCCGCGATCACCCCGAAGACCGTGCGCCGTCCTCGTCGAGCCGATCCAGGGCGAGGGCGGCGTCGATCATCCCGCCGAAGGGCTACCTGAAGGGCCTTCGGGAGCTCTGCGACCAGAACCGGGTCCTCCTGATCCTCGACGAGATCCAGTCGGGCCTCGGCCGCACCGGGAAGATGTTCGCCTTCGAGCACGAGGGCATCCGGCCCGACGGAGTCACGATCGGCAAGGCGCTCTCCGGCGGCTTCTACCCGGTCTCCGCGTTCCTCGCGAAGGCCGAGGTCATGGACGTCTTCACCCCCGGCATCCACGGCTCGACGTACGGCGGGAACCCGCTCGCCTGCGCGGTCGGCGATCGCGTCGCTCGACGTCCTGGTGGAGGAGAAGCTCATCGAGCACGCGGCCGAGCTGGGCCTCCACCTCGACGCTCGGCTGAAGGGGATCCGCTCGCCCCTCGTGAAGGAGACCCGCTGCCTGGGTCTCTGGGCCGGGGTCGAGCTGGTGCCGGAGGCAGGTGGCGCGCGCAAGTACTGCTATGCCCTCAAGGACCGCGGGCTCCTCTGC